>CAZEAI010000012.1:6014-68086 GCA_964510105.1 uncultured bacterium | reverse complement strand
ACATCAAGGGGCGCGTATCGATTGCCCGACCGCTCAAGATCGTGATCGACGCGGGCAACGGCTGCGCGAGCGAGATCGCGCCGAAGCTCTTCCGCGATCTGGGGTGCGAGGTCGTCGAGCTATACTGCGAGATCGACGGCACCTTTCCGAATCACCTGCCGGACCCCACCGTGATGAAGTATGTCGTCGACCTCGTCGACGCGGTCGAACGGCACGACGCCGATCTCGGCATCGGGTACGACGGCGACGCGGACCGCATCGGCGTCATCGACAACACGGGCCGCATCGTACCCGGCGACCGGCTGCTGGCCATGTTCTCTCGCGACATCCTCACCCGGCAGCCCGGCGCGAGCATCATATTCGACGTGAAGTGCTCGCAGGCACTCGCCGAGGACATCGAGGCGCATGGCGGGAAGCCCGTCATGTGGAAGACGGGACACTCGCTCATCAAGACGAAGATGAAAGAGGCAGGCGCTCCCGCAGCGGGGGAGATGTCCGGGCACATCTTCTTCACCGAGAGGTTCCGCGGCTACGACGATGCCATCTACGCGTCCGCGCGGTTCGTCGACATCATCGCCGGCGGCACCGAATCCGTGGCGGAGATCGACGCAACGGTTCCGCGCTACGTGAGCACACCTGAGATCCGCGTCGAAACCAGCGACGAGGACAAGTTCCGCGTCGTGGACGAACTCGTGGCCCATTTCAAGAACGATACGGATCACGAGGTCATCGACGTGGACGGCGTGCGAGTCCTGTTCGGCGACGGATGGGGGCTCGTGCGGGCGTCGAACACGCAGCCCGTCCTCGTGATGCGCTTTGAAGCCCGAAGCGAGGATCGCCTCCAGGAAATCGCCGAGACTGTTCTCACCAAGGTGCGGGAGTATCCGTCTGTTGACATTTCCGACCTCGTGATCGAGGCGCTGTAGGTGGGAACTCTCTCGCGTCGCTCACAAGCGCATCTCGCCCCGTGCGCACTCCGCGAGTGGGGATCGTCGACGTGACGGAAAGAGATATCGGCACCGCGATCAGCACGCTACCGGTCGGACCCGCCGCGGAGCGGCTGCACGAAGTGGCCGCGGCGGGAGTCACGTATATCGAACCGAGTTTCTCGGATCCCGACGCCCGCGAGGTCGACGATGGCGCCGTCATCGAGTCGATACGCCGAGATATCGACGACGCCGGGCTGCGAGTATGGAGCGTTCACACACCCTTCGGACGGGACCTCGACATCTCGTCGCCGGATGACGGCATTCGCGAGCGTGGCGTCGCCGCGATTCTGCGAACTGCGCATGGCTGCGCGGCGCTGACGGGCGGAACAGGCATGATCGTCGTACACCTCAGCGACAGCCTGTCCCCCGACGCGGATCGCGAACAGCGTATGCGGACCGCGATGGGATCGCTTGCACGAGTCGTCGAGGAATGCGCCCGTATCGGCGTCACCGTGGCAGTGGAGAACCTGCCACCTGGATACATCGGCGCAACGGCAGAGGATCTCCTCGCGAGCATCGATTCGTTCCCGAACGCGCTGGTCGGCGTCTGCATCGACACGGGGCATGCGCACCTCGTCGGTGGGGCCGTGGAGATCGTGCAGGAGCTTGCTCCCAGGATCATCACGACACATCTGCACGACAACGATGGCGCGGGCGACCAGCACCTTGTGCCGGGCGAGGGAACCGCGGACTGGGACGGCATCTGCCGCGCGTTGGCGACGTCGCCGTACCGCGGACCGCTCATGTTCGAGGCCTCGGGACCTGGCTCCCGCGAAGAAGCGATATCCCGCCTCCGCGAAACCGGAGCGCGCCTGTCAGCAACCATGGAGACCATGTGACCACGAAAAGCCGCAAACCGCATATTGAGATCGTCACCGCAGCGCCGCCACCGCCCAAACCTTCGTTGCGGGACCTGTTGCGATGGAAGCGCTTCAAGGCGCTCATCCTTCAGGCACTCGGGCAGGACGAGCCAGCGGAACGCCTGGCGCTGTCGTTCGCCGTCGGCAACTTCTGTGCGATGCTTCCGTTCCCGGGACACACCTTCGCCATCGCGGGGGTCGCGTTCGTATTCCGCCTCAACATGACGGCAAGCATCGCCGGCGCGTGGATGAACGTCCCGCCGCTTCTCCCGTTCACCTACGGTCTCGCGTTCTTCATCGGCACCCTCGTGACCGGTGTCGCCCTGCCGGATATCGCGGCGGTGGAACTTACCAATGGCACGGCGCTCTGGACGATGTTCCGCACGTATTTCTACCCGCTGACAGTCGGCACGACCATCGTCGGACTCGTGTGGGCGTTTGTCGGGTATTTCGTCGCGCTGCATATCGCCCGACTGCAGCCGGCAGCGAAGGACGAAGCGGCGGATACCGTATCACGCGACGAAGACGGTCCGGACATCAGGAGGGTCGCACATGGCGGCTGACACGCCGACGATCAGGACGTACCGCGAGGCCGACCGGGCCCGGCTGAAGCAGCTCACCGTGGACTCGTTCGCCGGCGCGTCCATCGACAAGACCATCGAGGACCGCTTCGGCCTGCTCAACGGCACGGACTGGAAGGAACGGAAGGCCGCGCACATCGACGACGACATCGCCGCGAACGCCGAGGGGGTGCTGGTCGCGGAGATCGACGGCGAGATCGTTGGCTACATCACCGTCGTCCTGAACCGCGCAACGAAGCTCGGCCGCATCCCGAACATGGCCGTCGACGAGCGCTGCCGGGGACGGGGCATCGGCGCAATGCTCATCGACGCAGCGGACGACTACATGCGCGCGCAGGGCATGACGCACGGGAAGATCGAGACGCTCGACCAGAACGCCGTCGGCAACCACCTCTACCCGAAGAAGGGTTACCGCGAAGTCGCGCGGCAGGTCCACTTCGTGAAGGAGCTATAGCCGAAAGCACGCGCGAGCACGGATCGCCGTATTGACGATGCGCGCCGCGAGCCTATCTTCTCGGTACTCTGCCACACAGATCGTTTCGCATTCCAACCGCGCCGGAGGCCGGAGATGCGACGCCTGACGTTACCACCGCTGGTCCTGCTCGCAGCGCTCCTCTGCAACTGCGGCGATCCCGTCTCCCCGCTCAAGCAGGCCCCGGCGGGATTCTACTACGAACCTCGCACCGATGTTCCGATGGACGCGCATCTCATGGACTCCCTGGCCGGGATGTGGAGGAATGGTTCGATCCACGGAGGGTGGCTGGAATTCGCCAGAGATGGCGCATTCAGGTACACGGATTATCCTTCCTACCCCATACCCGACCTGGGCTCAGCAAGCTCCGCCCGATCATTCGCCGTCGATGGCGCGCTCGTCACGATCCACGATTCGATCGGCGTTCGAATAGGCACGCTCGGTGCGTGCTTCGAGCCGGATCGGCAGCCGGGATACATCCGCCTTTTCGAGTGCGCGTCTCCTTCCTGCGACCGCCTGCTATCGATCGTGGGAAGGAGCTGGAGAAAGCTGCCTGACTCGACGGCGGCCACATGGAGGTGATACAGTGTTGAGAATGCCGGCCGTGCTGCTGCTCATGCCATCGCTCCTGTTACTCGCATGTTCCGACTCACCCATATCACCTGTCCCGAATTCCGATCAACCGCTCACGTACACGGGGCCGATAGAGAACGACGCTCTTGTCGACTCCCTCGTCGGCCACTGGACGGCGCCGATCGTGTGTCAGTACGAGGATCTGCATTTCGACTCGGGCGGCACGCTCACGTGGGTCCATACGGCGGGCTTCGTCGGCACTCTGACGACATCCCGATTCCAGTACTCCATCGACGGAGCGATGATCACGCTGCGCGGGGAGGGCGAAAACGAATCGGTGGAGCATCTCGGCGTACGATTCCACGACGAGGAGTACTCGCTGGAGTTCGTTCCGCTCGTGGAACACGCCGACTGGCGGCCGCTTCTGATCGCGTTCCGATGGCGCAAGATGGGGTGTTGACAGTGCGGACGCGGAGGCAAACTGCCGCTGGTCCCGACAAGTCACAGTGGGGAATCGCGTCCAGTCGGGTGCATGGCGCCAAGGGACAAGAAGATGGCGGGGCCGCCGAAACAGCCCCGCCGAATATGGAGCGACGGACGGGATTCGAACCCGCGACCCCGACCTTGGCAAGGTCGTGCTCTACCAGCTGAGCTACCATCGCATGTGATTCCATGGTACCACGCGCAGCTAAGTACGTCAAGCCCGCTGCGGCGTTTTGACCCCTGCCGGCCTACCGCTCGGGCGGCCCGGCCTACTCCTCGGGCGGCGGAACAAGCTTCAGCCCTTCCTCCCACCATGCGGCAAGCAGCGGCGATTGGCGGCTGCGCTCGGCGATGTGACGCGTCGCCCGATTCATGTCGAGATCCTGCACGACGACTGCCTCGCCGAAGATCGGCGCCTCGTCCATGATGTTACCGTCCGGAGCGATGATGCGGCTCTGCCCGTGCGAACAACCCGGCACGAGCACGCGGTCGCCGTTCTCGCGATTGTCGATCATCTGCGGCGTGTTGGAGTGAACGATGAAGACCGAGTTCTCCTCGGCCCGCGCCTGAATTTGCGCACGGTACGGATCGACCTTCGACTCCGACGTCGCGTCCGACTCCGAACTGACGTAGAAGATGAGCTGCGCGCCAGCAAGCACCGGCAGCGCGACGAGTTCCGGATAGCGCTCGTCGTGACAGACGATGATGCTGCAGAGCACGCCGTCGATGCGAAACAGGACGAAGCGCTTGCCCTGCACGGGCCACCCCTCGGCGAGCTGGATCTTCGCGTACCGGGCTATCAGACGACCCGTGGCATCCCAGGCGAGAGCGCCGTTGTAGAGATCGCCATCTTCGTAGTATGGCAGGCCGACGACGGCGCCGATCCGGTGCTCCCGACAGGCATCGGCGATAGCTTGCTCAGCGCGTTCGAGCTGCCGCTGCGTCGCCGCGAGAATCGCCTCGGTACGATAGCTCGTCACGGCGCACTCAGGGAACGCGGCGACCCGTACTCCGCCGCTAGCAAGCGTCGCGAGTTGCTTGCCCATGCGCTCTACGTTGTCGTCGATATCCGTGCTTGAGGCGAACTGGACGGCAGCCGCTCGCAGAACGTTCGATGCGTTCTCGATCATCGTCGATTTCCTTCTTCAGTCGCGCCGGAGGAGACGCCGGGCCACGGTGCGGAAGCTATCAAGATGCATGATCTCACGGCCCGCTCCAAGGCCGATCAGTAGGGCGTTAGGGTGGCGTGATCTCGCTTGACTGAAAATCAGCGCGGACATATATTGCGTGGCACGTTCGAAGGTGAGACTGGTCGCGTCGCAATGTGCAACGGAGGAACTAGCGGATGGCGATGGTTGAAGTCAAGGTCGAAGGCGTCGGCCTGGACAGCAACCACGGCCCGGTTGTCGTCCTTAAAGAGGTGGACGGCGAGCGCATGCTGCCGATCTGGATCGGCCACAACGAAGCCGCCGCCATCCAGATGAAGATCGATGGGCAGGACTACATACGCCCCCTCACTCACGACCTCATTCAGAACATGATCCAGAGCCTGGACGCGCGCCTGGCCCGCGTGGAGATCACCGAACTGAAGGACCGTACTTACTACGCCGTCCTGATACTCGTGAACGCGGCAGGCGAGGAGATTCGCGTCGACGCGCGACCAAGCGACTCCGTTGCGCTATCACTTCGAGCGGACGCGGAACTCCTCGTGGAGGAATCGCTCTTCCGCGACCCCGCGATCGACTTCGAACAGCCAGTCCCGCCTCAGATGGAGGACGGCGTCGAGGGCGAGTCGAAGGAGGAATCGGCGGAGCGGAAGCGGAAAGACCTCCGCGCTCGGCTGCGCAAGATCGATCCGGGCGATTTCGGTTCCTTCAAGCTCGGTGGTTGATGTGTCACACCCCCGACGCAACGTCTCACAACTCATTGCGCGCTGGAGAACTCTCGCGTTGAAGCGACCTGGACTACACATAGCTTGTGCATGGGCGCTCCTGGCGGGGCTGGCCGTGCCCGTCGGCGCCGTCGTCCCCGAGCAGCGCATGGCCGAGGTCGCTCGCCCGGACTCGCTGTTCACGCTCGGGCTGCAATATTACGACGACGGGCGTACGGTGGATGCGCGCTGGATATTCGAGCAGCTCGCACGACGGCTGCCCCAGACATCCGACTGGCACGCCCCTTCACAGCTCATGCTCGCTCGAACGCTCTATCGCCTCGGCGATCTCGTAGCCGCATCGGAGGCTGCGCGCCCGCTCTTGGACGATATCGGAGAGGGAGTATTGCCACCGGGGGTCGAGCGGCGGCGAGACCGCTACGCCCCGTACGCGCGGAGCGTGCTGGCCATGATCGCCTGGCAGAACAGCTTCCGTCGCGAGGCGGTATGGCAGGCCTATCTCGTGGCGTCGGACGACCACTCGCCACCGGACCTCGCCGCCCAAGCCCGCATACTGGCTCAGGGCATGGTTGCACACGCCGACAGCGCCGAGTTCCGCGGCATGGACCCCGTGGTGCAGCCGTTCATCAGAGAATCGTACGCGCTCAATCGCGCGCTTGGCCTGTTCCACGCAGGGCAGTGGATCGCCGCTCGGGGCACGGTGCAGGCGCTGCGTCGTTCATCGCCGACGTCGCTATTCTCGCAGGAGTTTTCAGCCCTCCTTTCCGAGATATCGCGCGCCGAGCGCTCCGAATTACGTATCGCGGTTATCGCGCCGCTCAGCGGACCCGACTCGTCCGCCGGAGCGGATCTGCTGAAAGGTGTGCAGTTCGCGCTGGAACAGCAGCGTTCCCCCGTTATCGGCAGGCCCGTCGTCCGGGACGCCGACACCCAGCTTGAGGTGATCGCAGCGGCACAGGGGCTCGCGAACGATCCGACCATCCGCGCGATAATCGGGCCGCTCACCACGGAGAACACCATCGCCGCGGGAGCCGTGGCGAACTGCGCCGAGGTGCCGCTGGTTTCCCCTACGGCGACAGGAGTGGGCGTCGCCGGAATCGGACCGCACATATTCCAGATCAACACGACGCCGGAGTCTCAGGGTCGGCTGCTCGCCCGAATCGCGATCGACAGCCTGAAAGCGCAGACCGTGGCGACGCTCAGCTCGGCCGAGCCTCAGGAACGGGCGATGACCGACGCGTTCGCCCAAGAGGTCGCGAAGCGTGGTGGCGAGGTGTTCATCCAGGAATGGTTCTTCCCGAACACGACCGACTTCCGGCCACAGCTCTCGGAGATACGTCTCGCGAGCTTGATGAGCGACACAGCCATCAGCGAGGACATACGCCGGAGGCTCTCCCTCAGGATCGAGACCGAACTCGACACGATGAGCCTCATGCGCGAGGCCCGTACCATAGACGTCCTGCTCATAGCGTCGAGCAGCGAACGCGACGTGATCAACATCGCCGCGCAGGTGCCAACGCAGAAGATCTGGGCTCGGATGCTCGGAGGATCGGTCTGGGGCAACCAGACCGTTCGTCAGGAAGCCGGAGAGGAAGCCGAGGGAGTGATCTTCGCCACAAGCTTTGACCCGGCTGCGGCATCCGCCCGACAGTTCGTCGATGCGTTTCGCCTGAGCCGGCGGGAGAACCCGTCGAACGTGGTGGCGCTGGCGTACGACGCGACAAGCCTGGTGATCGAGGCGGTGGCTACCGGCGCCCGAACGAGGCAGCAGATACGGGATCGTATCGCCGCGGTTCAGGGACGCCCGAGCGCGGGCGGCCAGATCACCTTGGACGACGACGGAGCGAATCTGGAGGCGAGCGTCAAGCTCATACGTGGCGACGCCGTCACGAGCATCCTCGACTGGTCGACACTTGAAAGCCCGAGCACATGGGGTGTGAGCGCGCCAACGCCGGAATTCGACGAGGAGTCGCTTCTCGACGGTGAGGAGACCGCGGAGGATCAGGCCACGGAAGATCAGTCACAGGCCGAGTGACAAGCGCGCTCGGTGGCTTCGCAGGGAAATCAGACACTACGTCGGCGGTGATACACACGACATGAATGACAGCAAGTACATAGAACTCAAGCGAATACTCGAAGAACTCGGTTCGGTTGTCGTCGCGTTCTCCGGAGGTGTGGACAGCGCGCTCCTGCTGGCGGTGGCGCACGACGTCCTCGGAGACCGATGCCTCGGCGTCACAGGCATATCTCCGTCGCTGGCGCCGGAGGAGTACGACGACGCGAAGTCCGTCGCCGAGCAGATCGGCGCGAACTGGACAACCGTCACAACCGACGAGATGAGCGATCCGGACTACCAACGCAACGACGCCGACCGCTGCTACTACTGCAAGCGCGAGTTGTTCACCACATTGCGCGGCATGGCGGACGAACGCGGATTCAGCGTCGTGGTGGACGGATTCAACGCCGACGACGTTGGCGACTGGCGTCCCGGCGAGCGCGCAGGGCGCGAACGCGGCGTACGCAGCCCGTTGAAGGAAGCCGATCTCTCCAAGGAAGACATCCGGGAACTCTCACGTCGGTACGATCTCTCCACCGCCGAAAAGCAGTCGTTCGCGTGCCTGGCATCCCGGTTGCCCTACGGCACCGAGGTGACCCCCGAGCGCCTCGAACAGGTTGCAGCCGCGGAGACGGCGCTGCGCCAACACGGGTTTGAAACGTTTCGCGTGCGCTATCACGGCACGACGGCGCGTCTGGAACTCGGACCGGCAGAGCTTGCCGAGGTAGCCGATCCACGGATAGCGCAGAGCCTTGTGACCGCCATACTGCCGCTCGGCTTCGATTGCATAGCAGTCGATCTCGCCGGCTTCCGCTCAGGCAGCCAGAACGAGAAAGCAGCGGAAGACCTTCTGTCGATAACGGACGAGCGGTCGATCATGCGCAGGCACGGCCTTCTCGACGCCCAGTTGGTCGTCGAGGGGAAGATGCTGCGCATTCGGCTCGCGCCCGACGACTTCGATTCGCTGTGGCCGCAGGACGTCCGCACGTCGCTGGTCGACGCGTATCGCGAGATCGGGTACACCTACGTGGCGGTAGATCTCTCGCCTATCGGTGTTGGCGCCGAACCCGCCCTGGAGGCGACCGGCCCCTAGCCACGCCGCCGTCGCCGGAGTCTCGTGAATGGGCAGCGGGCGCCATACGGTCATACGCGGATGGCTGCTCTGCTGCACCATGTCCGCCCAATGCGCTCTCGCCGACCCGGGCGCCGGAACGCCGGACCCGGAACAAGCCGAGGAGTGGAACGCGGCGTGGGAGGACCTCGCCGCCCAGCCGCCTGATTCATCCCGCACCCCACCGACCGCACACGTCACCCCGCCCACGCGAGCACCCACGGTCAGCGTCCGTGCTCGATCGATGCTTCCGGACCCCGATGCGCCGTGGCGCTGGCGCCGCACTGGAACGCTTCTCCGCGCCCGCGCCACGGATGGCGGCGCATGGGATGGCGGCTTCATACTGGAACGAGACTCGCGCGAACCCGGATACGTCGATCACCTCGGCTGGACGGTCTCGTGGCAGCCTGACCACACAGCCGTGCAGGCCGTGGCCGGGCAGTACCGCGTCCACGCGGGCACGGGGCTCATCGTGAGTCGCACGACGACCTCGTGGATGGATTTCGGCGCGTTCCGTCCACGTCCGGCGAGTGTGACGGCCACGCTGAGCACGGCGGAATCGGGCGAACTCGTCGGCGCGGCAACGTACGCCCGTCTCGGCCGTATCTCGCTGCTCGCGGCGGCCGCGGCACCCACGTGGGACGCGACGCTCGACACATCCGGCGTCGCGACGCGGTTGCGTGAGGACGGCGTGCACGTAACGCCGGGCGAACGCGCGGCGAAGGACCGGTTGCGCGAGCGCTTTGGCTTCATCCACACGGCGTTCGAAATACTACCGAGCACCGCGGTCGGTCTTTCGGCGGCGGCGAGCGCGTTCGCCAGCCCAACGTCACTTGCGCTTGACGCCTCCAACGCGAGAGACCGGCTGACCTGGGTCGGCGGGGACATCCGACATAAGAGCCCCCACGCCGACGTATGGGGAGAAGTCGTCCGTGGTTCCGGTGGCAGGACGACCGGCGCGGGAGCGGCTCGACTCAGGATGCGCGAATTCACGCTCCTGATGGCCGGGTGGGCATACGACGCCGACTATGTCGCCCCGCACTCGTCGAGCTGGTCCTTCCGGGGAGAAACCACCGACGAGCGAGCGATCGCCGGCGGGCTTCGATGCGCCTACGGCCGCATAGACGTCACAGCGTTCGCCGCCGGCTACCGACAGGGCCGCGCGAGTCGTTCCGACCCGTATCCACGCGAGGGCACCAGGGAGCAGCTGGACGTCGCGTACAAGGCATGGCGCAGGGTCGTGTTCGAGACGCGTCTGCGCGAGCGTCGAGTCAGACGGCCCGGCCTGGGAAGCGCGGAGGATGAAACTCGCCGGGAGGCGCGCATCGTCGCCCGGATTCCGCTTGGGTCCGTCCTCCTGCGACCGCGTGTCGACGTCGTCCGCTCTCAGCCTGCCGGCACGGGACTGCTGGCGGCAACGTACCTGCGAATGGACATTGGCCGCTGGCTCGTCGCCGGAGAGGTCGCGGGTTTCCGCAGCACGGACTCCGCCGCCGCGCTCTATCTGTACGAGTACCGCGCTCCGAGCTACGGCGTCGTCCGAGCGTTGCATGGCACCGGCGTGGCGTGGAACGGACGAATGGCGTGCGACCTCAATCGATCATCTCTCTCGATTGGAGTGGCCGGCGTATATCGACGAGGCGCCGGAACCAGTATGACGCTAACGGCGCAGGTCGAAGTAACCGCGCTCTAGCGCCGTGGATGGCCGTCGCACCCACAAACCGCTACATTTCCCGATACAGAAACGAACGAAAGGCGATGCGTTGTCGAACGACTCACGTGTAGCGACACCTCTTCACAGCAGGCACACGGCCCTCGGCGCGAAGATGGGTCCGTTCGCCGGGTACGACATGCCGATCGTGTACGCGGGCATCGCCGCCGAGCACGCCGCGGTTCGCACGAAATGTGGCGTCTTCGACGTCTCGCACATGGGGCGCATCAGGTTCACCGGCAGCGCGGGAGTAGGAGCCGTCCAGCGACTTGCGACCATTCATCTCCATGGCGTGGAGACGGGAACCGCGCGGTACGGACTCGTCCTGAATGACGACGCCGGAGTCATCGACGACGTCATCGCCTACCGGCTCACCGACGACGACTGGATGCTCGTCGTCAACGCGTCGAACCGCGTGGCGGTGTTGCAGCGCGCGGAGCACCTCGGGGTGCGGGATTCGCTTGTCGACGAGACCGAAGTCACCGGCATGCTGGCGATTCAGGGCCCAGCGGCGCGCGACGTATTGCTCAAAGCCGCGCCATCGCTCCGTATCCAGAAGTACTCGATGCGCGTCGTCGAGACCTCGCTGAACGGCGTGCCGGCGGATGTGGCAACCACGGGCTACACCGGCGAGGACGGCGTCGAGGTGGTCACGCGAGCGAACGATATTGGTGGAGTCTGGGACGCCCTCATCGACTGCGGCGCGACTCCCGCCGGACTGGGCTCCCGCGACACACTCCGGCTCGAGGTCGGCTACCCGCTCCACGGGCACGAGCTAGCCCCCGATATCCGGCCAACCGAGGCGCGTGCGGCCTGGGCGGTGGACCTGCACAACGACGTCTTCGCCGGGCGCGACGCGTATCTGGCTGCCCGAGACGAACCTGTCTCACGCCGACTCGTCGGCATTCGCACGAGCGGACGAGGCGTGCCGCGAGCCGATCAGGTTGTCGCATGCGGCGGCGCAGAGGTCGGTCGGGTGACGTCGGGAACGTTTTCGCCCACACTCGGAACGGGTATCGCGCTGGCGTTCGTCGCCGCGGAGCACGCTGGTACGGGCACGCCCGTATCCGTTGGGCAGCGCACTACGGGAGGCGCACGGGGGAATCGGCGCCGAGCGGTTGAAGGCGAAATCGTCGGCCTGCCGTTCTATCGAGACGGATCACGTCGCCCGAGCGGAGGCTAGGCAATGCATATCGACCTCGTCTGCACGTGGGAGGAAGCTCGCCACACGGACATGTCCGGTCGGACGGCGGTCGTGATAGACGTTCTGCGCGCGAGCAGCACGGTGACGGCCGCCCTCGACGCGGGGGCGAAGAGTGTCCACACGGTGGCGACGGTGGAAGAAGCCCGCGCCCTCGCGGACCGTCTCGGGCCGGATGAGTCCCTCCTCGGCGGCGAGCGTGAGTCGGTCAGGCTCCCCGGTTTCGATCTGGGTAACTCGCCGCTGGAGTACACGGCGGATGTGGTCGCTGGGAAGCGGGTCGTCATGACAACGACCAACGGTACGCAAGCTATCGCCGCTGCCGCCTGCGCGGAGGCGATCGTTTTCGCCGCGCTGGTCAACGCGGGCGCGTGCATCGACTGGCTGCGGGAATGCGGACAGGACGTCACCATCGTCTGCGCGGGCACCAAGGGACGAGTGTCCCTCGACGACCTTCACTGTGGCGGGCTCATCGCAACCGGGCTGCTTGAACCGGGGTTCGTGTCGGAACTGAACGACGGACTCCGCCTGGCGATTCAGTGGTTCGCCGTCAACGCGGGCAATGCGTTACACGTGCTGACGTCATGCGCCCACGGAGCCAACCTTAAGCGGAACGGCTTCGGCGGCGACATCGAATGGTGCGCCAACGTCGATTCCATGCGGACGGTACCCGTCTGGAACGGAGAGGCGTTCGAGCGAGCATAGCGGCGCACATCACGGCGCAACGATACGGGGGAATGGAGCAGCATGGCTAAATCGCACCTGGACTTCTTCAAGGCAGCCGTCGAGAAAGACCCGACGAATACCTTCGCACGCTACTCGCTTGCGATGGAATACCGAAAGGCCGAGCTACCCGAAGACGCGTTGGCGGCCTTCGAGGCCATCGTGGAGCACGATCCGGACTACGTCGCGGCATACCTCATGGCGGGCCAGTTGGCGGCGGACATACAACAGGATGATCGCGCCATCGCGATTCTGAACGCGGGAGTCGAACGCGCGCGGGCAGTCGGCAACGACCACGCCGCGAGCGAGATGTCGGACCTGCTGGAGGAACTCGAGTAGGAATTCCCGGGCCCAGGGAGAGCGGGCACCTCCCCGGGCCCGTAGAACTAGCGGCCTAGCGGTCTTTCAGGAACAGCTCGATGACCGGAATCTCGACATCCGGCTGCTGTATCGGGATCTGAAGGACCAACGCATCCTCGCCCATGCTCTGACCATGCACCTCGTCATGCATGTAGATCTCCGACGCATCGTTCAGCAACTGCGCGTACTCGACCTGCCCTCGCAGTCCCTTCAGGACGATGTGCTTCATCGGCCAGTTCATGACATGCAGATAGAGCCGGTTGCCATTCTGCGTGTAGCGACAGTCGACGGGCGCCTCGAAGTCCGACTGGGTGCAGCCGTAGATCGAACGGTCGTGCAGGCGCATCCACTCGCCGATACCCTCCAACGTCGCCAGCGCCATCTCATCGAACTCGCCGCGGCCGTTCGGACCGACGTTCAGCAGGACGTTGCCACCCTTCGAGACCGAATCGACGAGCATCCATAGCAGCATCTTCACGGACTTCCAGTCCATGTTGTCGCGGTCGTAACCCCAACTGCCGTTCAGCGTCTGACACGCCTCCCATACGACGGGCTGACCATCGACGGTATACCATTCCTGTGGCTGCCACTGCTCAGGCGTCTTGATGTCCCAGCCTTCTGGAAGGTCGATGCGGTCGTTTAGCACGATCTCCGGCTGAAGCTCGCGCACGAGCTTGTAAAGCTCTTCCGAGCCCCAGTCCTCGCGGCCTTTGCCGTTCTCCTGCTGCGGATACGAGAAGTCATACCACAGGATATCCACAGGCGCGAAGCGAGTGAGCAGTTCACGTGTCTGCGCATGGAGATACTCGCGGTACTTGGCTATGTCACGGCCTTTCTCGCGCTCGCGGAACTCCTTGTCGCTCCGCATCGGGTGCATCTCGTCGATCGTGAACTCGGGGTGGTGCCAGTCGATCACGGAGTGGTAGAACCCTATTTTGAGGCCTTCCGCGCGGAAGGCTTCGACCATCGGCTCCAGCAGGTCGATGCCGCAGGGGGTGTTCGTCGACTTGTAGTCCGTGACGTCGCTATCCCACAGGCAGAAGCCCTCGTGGTGCTTCGAGGTGATGACGAAGTACTTCATCCCGGCGTTCTTCGCTGCCTTCGCCCAGACGGTCGGATCGTAGAGATCGGGATTGAAGTGCTTGAAGTAGACATCGTACTTCTCGTCGGAGATTTCCTCTCTGTTCTTGACCCACTCGTGCCGCGCCGGCAGCGCGTACAGGCCCCAGTGGATGAACAGTCCGAAGCGGTCGTGTACGAACCACTCGGTGTTGCCTGGAGTTTCCAACGTCTTGACGGGCATATTGTGTCCTCCTGAATGCTGCTCGACGGGGTCGTCTGATGGGAGGTGGAAATGTGTTGTCAGGTGAGTATGGGGGCAATGCTGGAGGGCAGCAAGCACGTATGGATGACTGGGTCGCTGGAGCAGCTGACACCTCCATCGCCAACAGTGAGAATGAGACAGTTGCCAGGCAAGCAACTAGGGAATTCCAAGCGCCGCTTCCCATCTACTCAAGTGTGCCACACCATGGGTCCCTAGATACGGTCTGTGCCTAGATGTGCTGTCGGCGATTTCCGCCACGAGTTGCTTGATATCTAGCTCACCCGCCATGTCGAACTCCCGCGTCTTCCGCTGGAGGTAGTGTCGCAAGCACCTCAGTTTCGTGGCGGAAGTGGGGTATTCGATCCGCACCATTCCGTGGCGACGCTTGACGTCCTTCACCTCCCCCTCCCCGAACTTGGTGAATCTCCCGGGATCGTCACCGAGTGTCTCCAGGCACTCTCTGCAGTCGCACACGTTGTCCACGAACTGCTTGGGGGAATCCAGCCAGCCCGCGTCGTTGAAAAGCGCCGCAGCCTCGCGATATCTCACACGGGAATGCAGGCGCGGCACATAGTATCTCGCGATCGGGATTCCCCCACCGACAGGCACGACCGAGCGAAACTCTCCGAATTCTGGACCGTGCGTCACACCAGTGAGAGACGGCGTGTCCGGGTCAGATCCGATGAGGATCGAGAAATACCCGCCGTGCAAGTTGATAACCTCAGGAAGAAACGACCGAAGTGCCGCACAGAACTCACGTACTTGAGTCAGTGCTAGTATCGATGCGGTTTCTTCGTCGAGGCTATCGACCCAGACGAAGCAGCCGGATATCAGATCGCGAACGCCTTCATATCCTGCAACAACCCTCCTCATCCTGTCGCTGTCCAGCAGGACCCCCTGTTCGACAACGATTTCAGCGAAGAGCCGCTCACCGTCTCGCAACGCTGAAGACGCGGCGCGCAAGCAGTCAACGTTCTTCTCAAGCCAGTCATCCCCCTCGATTTCTGTGATGTAGAAGTACGGAGCTATGAGGGCATCAGGCCCCTTTATGTCAGACTCATCCAGATACTTGGCCGCATCTGACCGCTCCATGTATGCGCGAAGATGCGTACGCTGAAAGTCCAACACCTGCGACGTGAGTGCCTCTAGGGCTGCGTCATCGAAATCCTCGGGCATGGCGGGACGCTTGCCAACGAGGTCCGAGATAGGCGCACCGTACGCGTCAGCAAGCGTCCTGATGGACGATTTGACATCACTGTCGGGGTCGCTCGCTTTCGCCTTGACGTGCCGAGTGTCGTGCTGGAACGCGTGGGTTATCGGGTCGACAACGTACTTCGTTTCCGCGTGGAGCTTCTCAACAATGAAACTCGCCATTCCGCTAGGGGCGTGAGCGGCCATATTGGCATTGACGACAACACCCGAATACACGTTGGCGTGTGGGTAGGTGAAGTAGTCCTGTTCGGCGAAGGTACTGAACATCATCCAGTGCTCAATTGGCATAGCGAACACTCCTTAGGTGTTCAGCGAAGCGTCTGCGTTGCGGCTTCCAGACGCGCTGGTTTCTCTTGGGCCGGATCGCCCAAATCCACTGACCCCACGAGCCATGGGGCATGAGTAGTCCCCAACCGTTCTCCTGCAACACTGCAGCAAGCTCCAATGGCACCTTCTGCAATCCTAATGCAACCGTGATGTAGTCTGCGACAACTGCGTGCGCTTTGCACTGCCGCAAAGCGCGACGCCAGTTGTTCCGTTTTGCCTCAACCGCCATGACCCAGCGGCTTCTGGTTGCAACCATGTCAATGCTCTGGCCCATGTTTGACACTTCCAGGCGAACCCGGTACCCTTCCCCGCTGAGGTGGCCCTTGACCGACTGGACTAGGACGGACTCCGATTCGAACTTCTTGGCGTTGGAGAATTCACAGGATGTCTTCATCGTCCTCAGTCTTCCGTGTCAAGGATATCAGCGTGAAGATCGCTGCAATCTGCGTCATGATCGTGGCTGCACAGAATCCGGTAATGATGAGACCGTAGTCTGGCATGGTCAACGAAGCCACAGCGATAAGCATCGCCGCAACGAGCGCCGCCGGCAGGATGCCAAAGCAGATCCGGTACTTCGATAGCCGCGCAGACAATCGTACCGTCAGATTGGCGTGCGCGGTGAACGCCTCCGCGACCTCTCCCACAAGATCGCTCGTGCGACTACCATCTCCCCTCGTCATATTATCGAATCCGCTGGAGCGAAGGGCTTCCTGAACAAGTGCGTTGAGTTTACCCGCCAACCGTTCGGCACTGCCCGTGCGAAGTCGTGCGCACCTCTTGCGAAACTCCCTCTGGTCTTCGAAGAACGGCTTGAACATCGAGACAATTCCCAAGATGAACGGAATCAGCGTGGGAATGCTGGGATCGGGGATCGTCATGGAGAACCCAGTACATCGTCGCGGATACGGGCCCGCGAGGTGAAATCGGGGTATGTTTCGTATACGTAATTCAGAATAGCCCTAAGGGGAGTCTTGTTGATATGCGCTTTGAACGTCTTCAGGGTCTCCCTCTGGTTGTCGCTTAGGCTAACGTACAGCTCTTGGGCGAATCTGCCTCCGTGCTCTGACAGCGAGAATGTCTGCTCATCGTACTCGAACACCCCATCGTCCTCGGCACTCGAGGATGACATCCGCATCCACTCTTCCCACTCTGCCGCAGCTTCTGGCAATACTTCGTCATCCGTTTCTTCGGCTGTGATGAAACCCCTCAGAGTGAAGAACATCAGATCATCGTACACCTCTTTGGAGAACGGGCCGAAGTCCCAAGCGAAGAATTCGTAGAAGTTCCCCTCTGTGATCCTCGTACCCTTCCTGAAATGCTTCATGCACTCTTTCCCAAACAGAAAGAGCATCTTGATCAGCCTTGTTCTCCCAATCACTGGCTCATTGTAGCTCGCAGACCGCCCCGGCGAGTAGAGCAGCAGTAGCAGTATGTCCTTCCTATTGTCAATCGGCTTCGCCATAGAAGGTCCTCCTGGAAGAACGCAGTCGCAGTTCCGGATGAGCATCCGCACCTTGTATCTAATCTATGAACCGCGCATGGGGCAAACCAAACTGAGTACTGCGGCGGGAGGCAGCGGGCAAGCGCCCTCACCCCTGCTCATCGCACTCCACCCACGCGCCGCCCGCCAGTGCGCTCTCGTGCTCGGCCATGATCGTACGGATCGTCGCGAGGTTGCGCCGTCCGCTCACCGACGGCTCGTTCCCGGACTCCACAGCGCACAGAAAGTCGCCCATGCTGCCGGCAAACGACGTGGGGTAGTCAGCGTCGCCCTCTACCACGACTTCGCGCGGACCACCGCCCAGCGAGCGGGAGTCGATGCGCATCGCATCGTTGAAGTCGAAGACGATCGACCCGCCGTCGCCGTCGACGCGGCAGCGCACACCGGTCAGCTCCGACCGCAGAAGCTCCGTGTGCGCGATGTGGCCGGTCAGCCCCTCACCGAAGTCCGCGACGGAGAGCAGCAGATTTTCGCTGCGAAACGCCTGGCCGGACATCCTGCCCGTGCGGGCGAACACACGTCTCGCGTCGGCGCCGGTCCAGTATCGCAGCAGGTCGGCGAGATGGTTGTTCCACTGGATCGTCAGGAAGTTCTCGCAGACGGAGTAGAAGTGGTGCGTCGCGAGCTGCTCGTCCTGCGCGCCCATGATCTCGATGGCGGCGTAGAACGGCGTCCCGACGAGCCCCGCGCGGACGATATGGTGCGCGAGGAAGTTCATGCGCATCCAGCGGTAGTTCTGATGCACCGCGAGCGGGACTCCGCCGCCCTCGGCGGCGCCGACCATGCGCTCGCACTCCTGGATCGACTCGCCGAACGGTTTTTCGCTGATGAGCGGCTTCCCGGCTTCGGCGGCGGCGACGACCACTTCCTCGCGCACCGTCGGCTGCGTCATGAGATCGACGACGTCGATGGAGTCGTCGGCTAGAAGCTCCGCGTGGTCGGCGTACACCCGCTCGACGCCCGCTTCTTTCGCCGCGGCCTGAGCAACGGGATCGGGATCGGCAACAGCGGCGATGGTCCATCCCGCTTCGCGATATCCGGGCGCGTGCGCTCCCTGCGCGATGCCACCGAAGCCTACGACCCCGATCCGCCAGTCGCTGCGTTTGGGACGCGGCATCTCCGCGTCAATGCCGAGGTCATGTTGCGTTACCGATGCACTGCCCATCGTACCGCCCTCTCAGTCGCCGTCATCGCGGTGGAGGTGCCCCTCGCGCTTCCGTCCGCGAAGCTCGCCCTCAACCCAGAAGTACGTCGTGTCGTCGATGATCTCGAGTAGTTCGTGCTCATCGCCCATCCGCGTCACGAGCACGTCGTCCGGTTCGAGTGTGTACACCACGCCTTCAGAGCGCATCACGCACGCGCCTTCGATCATGAAGACGAATTCGTCGCAGTCGTGAAAATGCAGACGCGTGATGTTCGTGCGGCCCTTCTCGAACCGTGCCAGACCCCACGCAGCGAACTCGTCGGTGGGGAGCGTCACGTTAGGCCCCTGTATGATCGGCATGGCTACCTCCGGATCAGCACGCGCGGTCCCGCGTGCCCTCGATAAGCGCGCGAAGCATCTGAATCCGTCCGATATGAACACCGGTGTGCACCGTCGTGATCGCTAGCCAATGCCCGACCGTCAGCGGGCCGTCCGGCGTCTCATCCTTCGCGGCGCGAGTTAGATCGTCATCGTCGATTGCGTCGATCCACTCGTGTACTTGTTCCCGCGTATCCTGCACCCACTCCAGCACACTCGCCATGCTCTCGATTTCGCAACGAATCTCGTCGACCGACGCCCAGTCGAGGAACACCTCGTACTGCGGTGGGATCAGGTCATCGAGTGGCTTGCCCATGATGGACTTCCCGACATGCATCGCCTCCCGCGTGACGATGTGACCAACCTGCCACAGAATCGGCAGCATGTTCGGGTTGGGCACCCAGAGGAGCTGCTCTTCGCTCAGGCTGCGGATCTCGCTCAGCGGATCGCTGTACCAGAACCCGCGCCCGTACATGAAATGCGCCAAGTCTGTCCAATCGCTCATGACTCACCTCCCGATTCGGAGACGGGATCATCGGTGAAGATCGGCGTCAGCGCGCCCACATCCGGCGATACAACATCCGGCGCGTCGCCCGACGCATCCAGCATCTCCGGCGTCGTCTCGCCACTCAGCACAAGCATGCTCGTCAGCCCGTGATCGCGTCCCATGCGGATGTCGGTGTAGAGCCTGTCTCCGATGATGCAGGTAGACTCCGGCGATGCGTCGAGCCGCGCGAGCGCAGCGTCGACCATGCCGCGATGCGGCTTGCCGATCACCACCGGCTCGCGTCCGGTTGCAGCTCGGATCAGCGCGCAGATCGCCCCGCAGTCGGGTATAGGCCCGTCAGGTGTCGGGCAGACAAGGTCCGGATGCGTCGCGACGTATGGAACGCCGTCCAGCAGGGCGCGACACGCGCGGCGGAGTTTGTCGTACGTGAGTTCCGTGTCGAACGCCACGACCACGAGGTCGGGGTCATTCGACACAAGCTCGAAGCCGGCGTCGGCGAGTTCGCGTTCGAACGACCGCGTCCCAAGTGCGAGGACCCGCCGCACCGACGCCTGCCCGCGCAGGTAGTCGACGGTCGCGTCGCCGGCGGTGAGCACGTCCCCGCGGTCGCACGGTATGCCCATGCGTGAGAGCTTCGCTGCGTAGTAATCGGCGTCGCGCGAAGAGTTGTTCGTGAAGAAGATGATGCGACGCCCCGACCTGCGCACCGCGTTCACGAACGCGGCCGACCACGGGAACACATCCTCGCCGAGGTAGATCGTGCCATCGAGGTCGCATAGAATCGCGCGAATACCGGCGACTCGGGGCATCTGCTCGGGGCTGATATCCGTCTCGGCGCACATGTCAGAGCCGCGCAAGTTCGACGACACACATCACGCCATACCGGCCATGTGGCCCGTAGGCGGCGCCGACGTGCGTGAATGAGGTGTCGAAGATAGATGTGCGGTGCCCCTTCTCCGGATCCTGCGCACCCACGATGAGATCGGCGACGGACTCTCGCACGTCCACGACGCCGAAGCTCGAAAGCTCGCGCAGCCGGATGACTTGTCGCGCGCCACGGTGGTCCTCCACGCGGACGCTCAGCATCACTTCATTCTCCAGAAGCATCGTCGCGCCGACGGCATCCACGCAGTCACGTGCAAGCGAGACGAGGGCCTCGTCCCGCGCCAGCGGCCGCAGCGGAGCGAGACCACGCAGGAAGTCCATCGTCTCAAGCATATCCGCCGGATCGAAGTTCATCTCACGGATCGACTCCGCGTATTCCCGGGGCCGAGCCCGCGCGAAGTTGATCTCGGCGATGATCGTGCTGGTGGCCGCCGCTGGATCGCCATCGAACACCGGCACCGGAGCCGGTCCGATCCGCGCGAAATCCATTACGCACATCGTCTCGTATCCAGCGTGCGGACCGACCGCCACGCCAACGTGCGTCCAAACATCCGAGAACAGGTTGTGCCGATGGCCGCGATCCGGGACGCCCCTGTCGACGATCAGTTCGACGACGATCGAGCGCGGAGTACGCGCTCCGTACATGATGTTCTCACCGGTCGCGCTCACGTCGTTCCGGTCGAGGTAGCGCGTGACCCGCTCGTAGGACCGGCTCCCGTCGGCCCCCTCGTGCGACAGCACGCTGGACGCACCGGTGTCCAGCACGTGATCACGCGCGGCGGACGCGACGCGGTCCTCCCAGACGAGTTCCGGCACGGGAGCCATCTCACGCAGAACGTCGATCGCCTCGCGGGCGTCGTCGTCAATCGCTTCGATGAAACCCGCGTAGCTCGCCGGATCACTCCGTGCCAGATTCACCTCGCGGAACACTTCCCGTTCTATACCGGCGGGCGCCCGCGGAACCGGCGCCACCGGTGCGGGCCGCTCGGACGATGGCTCCGTAGCCGGCGCGACCGGTGCCGGTACGCTGGCCATCCGAGCGCACGAAATCGCCAACGCGGCGACTCCCGCGATGGCAGCAGACAGTCGAGCCGTTCGGCGATTCGGAAGCTTGAGCGGCATCTCAGTCGAACTCGGGCAGGTAGTCGCGCTGTAGCACGAGCATCTCGTTCAGAAGCCGTTCAGCGGCGGCGACGCTGTCCACCACCGGATCGACGAGCAACGCCTGAAGGAGCACCTTGCGGGACCGGGTGCGGTATGCCTCCGTCACGAGTTCCGCTATCGACGTCTGCGTACGCAGAATCGCTGCGAACGCCTCGGGCAGCAATCCGACGTGCTCCGGGTGGATGCCGTCCGAATCTACGATGGCGGGCACTTCGACCGCGGCACTGCGCGGCAGGTTCACGATGGAGCCATCCGAATTCAGCACGTTCACGGCATCGAACCTGCCGCTCGATCCAGTCTCAATCGTGGATACGATCGGCACGGTGAGTTCGGCGGTACCCGTGAGGATGTCATCGTCGAGCGCAACCGTCCCGTCTGCGTAATCCTGAATCGACGGCGGCGGGTCCGGGTCGTGCAGCGGCACGGGCACGGCTTCACGTCCGAACGGCCACCTGCTCCCGTGATACTCGGTACCCCAGGCAAGGTACTCGCCGATGTGGTCTTCGGACGGGAACGTGAACACGTCGAACGTCTCCGCGAACAGGCGGAACAGCGGCGGCGCCGACTCGTCCCGCCGGGCCTGTTCGAGAGCCTTCGGCAGCAGCTCCTCGTCGGAAGACTTATCGCGAACGCTCAGGA
Organism: uncultured bacterium; assembly: GCA_964510105.1. Taxonomy (GTDB): domain Bacteria; phylum Latescibacterota; class MWCZ01; order MWCZ01; family MWCZ01; genus CAZWQW01. The sequence goes on along the minus strand of CAZEAI010000012.1, from coordinate 45,993 downwards.
TGGCGTAGAAGTGGTTGATGCCGGCCGAGACTACGTGGAGGTCGTCGCGGCTCATGTCGAGGTACTTCGAGAGCGAATCGAGCGCGGTGAAGACGCCGTGGCAGAAACCTGCCGCGCGGACGCTCGTGAGGCGGCTGACCGCGTGCAGAACGCGCATCTCCGGATTCGTGAAGTTGAGCAGCCACGCGTTCGGGCAGAGGCGCTCCATGTCGCGGGCCATCGGAACGATGAGATCGATCGTGCGAAGCGCGTGGAAGAGCGCTCCCGGCCCGCCGTTTTCCCCCATGATGTGGCGGAATCCGTAGGCAAGCGGCATGCGGAAGTCCTGCTCCCACAGCTCCATTCGGCGGCGCTCAACCGCGATGATGACGTAGTCCGCGCCGGGCAGGGCTTCGCACCGATCGACGGCTTTCGTGAGCCGCGCCTCGCTGCCCAGATGATCGCAGATACGGGTCGCCAGTCCGTGCATGGCGTCCAGCGCAGCACCGTTCTCGTCCACCAGCGCCAACTCGGCCCCGCGCAGTGCGCCATCGGGAGGTATCGCCGCGCGCAGGATATCGACGATCTGCCCGCGACCGAAGCTGGCGCTGCCCGCGCCGATGAGCACGATTTTCATCCGGACCCTCCCCGCAGATGGAGTCTTTCACGCTCTCTCGCGTGTAACGATAGGGAGCGACCGGAGCGTACCAACTCCCCACGGGCTCCCCGCAGGGAGCCCGCCGGACATACCGGAAGGAATCGGCGGCCGCGCCGGTTGTCTCACGTAGATCGCCGTTGCCAAGCACATCGGCGCGGCTGGAGAGCAGCACCACTTACGAATCGGAGCAAGCAAACAATGGCCAGATCGGCGTTTCTCTCCGCATTGGACCAGCGAGTCCTGCTGTACGACGGCGCGATGGGTACGGAAGTCCAGCGGCGCAACCTTTCCGCCCGGGAATTCGGCGGCGAGTCGCTTGAGGGAGCCAACGACTGGCTCGTCATCGCGAAGCCCGCGGTGATCGACGAGATCCACCGGAGCTACTTCGAGGCCGGCGCCGATGTGGTCGAGACCGACACGTTCGGCAGCACGCGGCTGAAGCTCGACGAATACGGCAAGGGCGACGCGGTGCGGGAGGTGAACATCGCCGCCGCTGAACTCGCGCGCCGCGCCGCTGACGACTACTCCACGGCCGATCGGCCACGATTCGTCGCCGGAAGCATGGGTCCGACCGGGATGCTGCCATCCAGCACGGACCCGGACCTCGGCGCCATCACCCCCGACGAACTCGAAGCTATCTACTACGAGCAGGCGGCAGCCCTGATCGCGGGCGGCGTCGACATCCTGCTGCTCGAAACGGCGCAGGACATACTCGAACTGAAGTCGGCGATGTTCGGTGCACACCGGGCAGTTCGCGAAGCAAACAGGCCGATCGTGCTCCAGACCCAGGTCACGCTCATCGACGCGAGTGGGCGCATGCTCCTCGGCACGGACATCGGCAGCGCGCTCACGACGATCTCAGGCATCGGCACCGATCTCATCGGCCTGAACTGCTCCACCGGACCGCATGAGATGACCGACGCCGTACGTCACCTGGGCGAGATGTCACTCGCGCCGATCAGCATCATTCCGAACGCCGGGATGCCCATCAACGAAGACGGCGAGACCATCTACCCCATGGGCCCCGATGAGATGGGCGAGGCTCTGGCCCGGTTCGTCCGGGAGTTCGGCGTTAGCGTCGTCGGCGGATGCTGCGGGACGACGCCCGAGCACATCCGCGCCTTCCGCAAAGCCGTGGACGGCAGCCCGAAGCGCGGCCGCCCCGACCGCCCATCTGGTGCGCACGTCTCATCCTCCATGACCAGCACGTCGCTGGCGCAGGAGCCGCGTCCGTTGCTCATCGGCGAGCGGGTAAACACCGTCGGCAGCCGGAAGGTGAAAGAGCTTCTGCTGAACGACCAGTACGACGGACTGGTGCCCATCGCGCGCGGACAGGTCGAAGGCGGCGCCCACGTGCTCGACGTCTGCACGGCGCTGACCGAGCGCGAGGACGAGATCGACCAGATGCGCCACGTGGTGAAGCTCCTGTCGCAGACGGTCCCGGCGCCGCTCGTGATAGACAGCACCGAGGCGGACGTCATCGAGGAAGCGCTCAAGTGGTTGCCGGGCATCGGCATCGTGAACTCGATCAACCTCGAAGGCGACGGCTCGCGGCTACCGACGGTTCTGCCCATCGTGAGAAAGCACGGCGCGGCGGTCATCGCGCTTACCATCGACGAAGAGGGCATGGCGCACACCGCGGATAGGAAACTCGCCATTGCCCGGCGCATGTACGACACCGCTACGCACGAATACGGCATCGAACCGGACAGGCTTCTATTCGACTGCCTGACGTTTCCGCTCACGACCGGCCAGGAGGAGCTCCGCAACAGCGCGGTCGAGACCATGGACGCCATCCGGCGCGTGAAACAGGAGCTGCCGGATGCGCTCACGGTGCTCGGAGTGAGCAACGTGTCGTTCGGCGTGAGGGCCCACGCGCGCGGAGTGCTGAACAGCGTGTTCCTGCACCACTGCGTCGAAGCCGGCCTCGACGCGGCAATCGTTAATCCCGCGCATGTCGTCCCGTATGCGGCCATCCCGCCGGAAGATCGCGCGATCACCGATGATCTCGTCTACAATCGCTCGGCGGACGCGCTGGCTGCGTTCATCCAGCACTTCGAATCGCGCGAAGCGTCCGAGGAGGAGAAGGACGATCCGCGCGACACGATGGCGCCTGCCGAGATAATCCACTACAACATCGTGAACCGTGACCCGGAGGGCATCGAAGAGCTGATCGACACGGTCTTGGAGGAACGTGCGGCCGTTGAAGTCATCAACAACGTCCTGCTTCCCGCGATGCAGGAGGTGGGCGACAAGTTCGGATCGGGAGAGCTGATCCTGCCGTTCGTGCTGGAATCGGCGGGCGTGATGAAGCGGGCCGTAGCCCATACGGAGCAGTTCCTGGACAAGGCCGACAACACGCGGCGTGGCGACGTCGTCGTGGCCACCGTCCACGGCGACGTGCATGACATCGGCAAGAACCTGGTGCGCACGATATTCTCGAACAATGGGTACACCGTTCACGATCTCGGCAAGCAGGTGCCGGTGAAGGTTATCATCGACAAGGCGCTGGAGGTGAACGCCACGGCCATCGGGCTGTCGGCGCTGCTGGTGAGCACGTCGAAACAGATGGGCTATGTCGTGGAGGAGCTACACGCTCAGGGCCTGGAGTTTCCGGTCATCATCGGCGGAGCCGCCATCAATCGAAACTTCGCTCGTCGAATCAGCTTCATGGGTTCGGACGAGAAGACGCTGGACGAGACCTATCGCGGCGGCGTCTTCTACGCCAACGACGCGTTCGAGGGACTGCGGAAGCTGACCCGCATCGCCGATAGCGACACGCACGACGAGACCATCGCCGAGGAACGCGCCGACGCCGTCGAGTACTACGCGAAGGAGTACGTACTGCGCGCAGAGCGCGAGCAGTCAGAGCAGAAGCGATCCGACGCCGCCTCGGAGCCGCAGATTCGCGCGAGCATCGAACCGGCCCCGGACATTCCCGCACCGCCGTTCTGGGGCGCGAAGACCGTCATGGACGTGCCGGTGTCGGAGCTGTGGCCGCTGCTCGACCAGCGCGAGCTGTTCAAGCTCAACTGGGGCGTGCGCGCGTCCGACGGGCAGGACTACGACGACCTCGTGCGCGAGACATTCCTGCCGCTCCTCGATGAGCTGAAGGCCGAAATCGAGGCGAACGACTGGCTGCATCCGCGAGTGGTGTACGGCTACTACCCGTGCCGGTCGGATCGGGAATCGCTCTTCGTGCTCGATCCCGAGGACACGTCGAGCGTGCTGCAGGAACTCGTCTTTCCGCGTCAGCGCGACAAGGGTAGTCTTGCGCTGCCGGACTACTGGCGGACCGGCGAGTCGGACGACTCGGGCGAATCCGGAGAACTCGACGTGATCGCGTTCCAGGTGGTGACGGTGGGCGACGAAGTGAACGGCGTTACCGAGGAGATGAACGCCCGTGGCGACTACTCGCGCGCGCTGTACCTCCACGGAGTCGCTGTTCAAGCGGCGGAGGCGCTCGCGGAGCATCATCATCGACACATCCGACGCGAACTCGGCATCGCACCGAAGCGGGGACTGCGGTTCAGCTACGGCTACCCCGCGTGCCCGGAGATGTCCGAGCAGGAGAAGTTGTTCGCGCTGCTTGATCCGGAGGGAAGCATCGGCGTCACGCAAACCGAGGCGTACCAGATGGTGCCCGAGGCCAGCACGGCAGCGCTGATCGGGCACCACCCGGCGATGAAGTACTTCAACGTGTGAGGGCAACTGCGCCGACAAGTGTGTCGGCACTGCCAACAGCGCATGGGCGCGGGGTGAGGCGCGAAGCGCATCGCGATTCTCCGAAACGAACTCGAGCGTCGCGAAGGTTCGCGGGTATTCCCGCAACGAAGCCGCTCTGTAGTATATTATGATAGTGTCATCCTCACACGAAGCAGCCCGCTCAATCGCCGCGAAGAGACGAAACGCAATGTCCGAATCGACAGCACTTGCCGACCTCCCACCAACGCAGGCCGACCTGCTCGACCTCGAGCCTGCGCCCAGCGCGGACGAGATGAAGGCGTACGCGACGGAGAACGACATCCTCATCCTCGCGCACAGCTATCAGGAGGGCGAGATACAGGACGCCGCGCACGTCGTCGGCGATTCCCTCGAACTGGCGCGCAAGGCCGCCGACGAGGACCCGAGCAACATCTGTTTCTGCGGCGTCCATTTCATGGCGGAGACGGCGAAGATTCTGAGTCCCGACGCGCGGGTATTCATGCCCGATGCGGAGGCCGGTTGCTCGCTCGCCGAAGGGTGTCGAGCCGAGGACCTCGCGAGATACCAGACGTTCCTGAAGCGCAAACTCGAGCGCGACGATGTCGTCACGGTCTGCTATGTGAATACCACCGCGGCGGTGAAAGCGCTCTGCGACTACGTCTGCACAAGCGGCAACTCGCTTGAGGTCATCGACTCGATTCCGCCCGAGAGCCCTATTCTGTTCGTGCCGGACGTCCACCTCGGCGGGTGGGTGCAGGAGCAGCGGCCGGAGCGCAACATCCACCTCTGGAACGCAACGTGCCTCGTGCATGAGCTGTTCAGCGTGGAGACGCTCCTCGACCTGAAGCGCGAGCACCCCGACGCTATCACGCTCGCGCACCCCGAGTGCCCGAAGAATATCCGCGACGCGTCCGACTACGTGCGCGGCACGGCGGGAATGCTGCGCATCGTCACCGCCGAGCGCGGGCGGAAGTACATCGTCGCAACCGAAGGCAACATGATCTACCGCTTCCAGACGGAGGCACCGGACAATGAGTACATCCCCGCGCCGGGAGCGTCGTGCGCGTGCAACCTGTGCCCGCACATGCAACGCACGACGGCCGAAAAACTGTGGCATTCGCTCCGCACGCGAGACTTCGAAATCACCGTGCCGGAAGACGTCGCCACGCAGGCGCTCGTCGCGGTGGAGCGCATGCTAGCGGCGAAGCCGTCAGCCGCGACGCTGGTGCGAGACTGACGCCATAGAGGAAACGGGCGTTACCCTACGACCCGAATCGACGACGGTTCGATTGCACCCGCTACGAGCACTTCGGGCGAGAAGAACATCCCGGGAACGTACTCGCTGAGGGCTACGGACGTGATCTCGTAGACTTCCGCGAGCAGACGCGCGGCCTGCGCTGCGTTCGGAGGCTGTTTCAGGCTCTGCCGGTACATCATCGCCACTCCGGCCAAATCCATCTCGGCGACACGACAGCGCTCGCTGTCCACGGTGACTTCCAGGTAGACGCGTTCGGGGTCATTGCCCCACATCTTGTCGTCTTCCGTCTTGTGCCAGCAGAAGACCACGCCCCGCCGCATCTCGATGTCCAGATCGTCGAATCCGGACCGCGATAGAAGCCCCACGCGCAGGATCTCATCAAGGTCCACGCGCGGGGCTTTGTGGTAGAGCACGACCTGCTTGCCCATGGCCACCTCTCTTTAGCGCATCGGTGCGGACAAGATTGCCCGCGCCACCGAAGTTGATGCCCTACGCCGGGAGTCTCGCCAGATTCTCCGCGAGTCGCAACGGCCTCCCGAACACGCCGTCCGCCCGGCGGCGTTTGCACCACCGACCGGACCTCACCTACCATTAGCCCCGACGCATCACGGAACACACGACATCACACGGAGCCATGAATGGAATCGAAAGCGACGTACAAGCTCGGAATGGGACAACTTCTCGTCGAGGGCGGGCAGCGCGACGCGAACCTCAGCCGCGCGGACCGGATGATCCGCCGGGCCGCCGACGCCGGATGCAGCATCGTGGTATTGCCGGAGTGCCTCGACCTTGGCTGGACGAACCCGACAGTGCCCGACCTCGCAGCGCCGATTCCGGGTCCTCACAGCGATGTGCTGGCGAACGCCGCCCGCGAGTGCGGCATCTACGTAGTCGGAGGGCTTACGGAGCGCGCCGGCGATCGGACGTACAACACAGCGGCGCTCATCTCCGACTCCGGCGAACTGCTCGCGATCCATCGTAAGATCAACGTGCTGGACATCGCGCAGCACCTGTATTCGACGGGCGACCGGCTGTCCGTCGTCGAAACGCCGCTCGGCACTATCGGCATCGACATCTGCGCCGACAACTTCGGCAACTCCCTGGTGTTCGCTCACGCCATGGCCCGCATGGGAGCGCAGTTGATCCTGTCGCCCTCGGCATGGGCGGTGCCCCCGGATCACGACAACGTGACGCAACCGTACGGTGGTACGTGGGAGGGTCCGTACCAGAGAACCGCTCGGTACTACGACATGTACATCGTCGGGGTGAGCAACGTCGGGCCGGTCACCGGCGGTCCGTGGGACGGGCACAGGTGCATCGGCTGCTCGATGGCGTACGGACCGGGCGGGGAGCCCCTTGCGAAGGGATCGTACGGCGCGGACGCGGAGGAGCTTCTCGTGGTCGACATGTCGCCGGTCCCCCGAGCGGTGACTGGCACGAACTGGGCCGGCTACCTGAAGGAGCGCGGATACGAGGGGCTCTAGCTCGACTTCTTTTCGAGCAGGCCCGACCACGCCTTCGGTTTCGGCTTCCGACGGAAAAGACGAGCCCAGAAGCCTCGTTTCGGCGTCTCGATCGGTTGGGATTCCATTTCCAGATCCCATCCCTCGTCGACGGGCTCCGGCGGGGCCGGCCGTCTCGGAAAGATCGCTCCGCCTCGAACGAAGCGAAGCGCCTCGAGGAGATCGGGCGGAAGCCTACCCTCGCGCGCGATCGTCTCAACTTCGCGGCGCCTCAACGTTTCGCACACCGTCGGGTTGAAGAGTACCTGCGGCATGGTCCACACGCAGAACAGGTAGAGGTATTTCAGCCGCTCAGCGTCTCTGACGCGCTGACGGACAAGTCGCAGCACGAAGCGCAGGAACTGCCCGCAGATCACGTCGTCGAGGTGGACCCCTCCGATGTCGGCCTCCATGATCTCCGAACACCGCACGAGCAGCGCGTCAGCAAACTGACGCTCCGGCGTCGACACGACTTCGTTGTCGTCGGTGATTCTGTCCTGCTGGTACGCCGAAGACGCGCTGAAATCGCCCTCGTAACTATCCAGGCGTTCAATCGCCGCCCTGACGCAATAGAGGAATCGCGTCTTCAGCTCGAGTATGCTCCGCTCCGGCGGGGGTGGCTCCGGCGCGGGGCCGTCTCCGCGGGGAGGCGAGAGAAACCACCCGTGCTTCAGGAATGTCCTGGAGAAATAGTGGCTGAGGAACGTGGAGATCGCCGCCGCCAGGAGATTTCGCAACTCGGGGACACCCGTGACAGCCACCGTCGATGCGGGATCGCCATTGGGTTCTGTCGACATGTCGGCAACCATGGAATGTCTTCCGTTAGAGCCCGGGCGGATGGTACTGCGCGCGACGCTCACCTGTAATGGTTCGGTCCAATCGCTCCGAGGCGCAAGCCCGGCGGCCGAGACCGTTCGCGGATACGCCGTGCTCACACGCTGGAGAACTCGCCGACGAGGGGCCTGGCTACGGCCACAATATCTCCTCAGGCCAGAAACTTCGGCGGCCAGGGCTTCACGCACCGGAATCCGATGCTTGCGTCGGAGTGGTTGGGTGGAAAGTGGAGGCGCCGCGTCAGAGTGACGAACTCAGCATGATTGAGCATGCACCCGCCACGCATGGAGCGCGAACGTCCGTAGCGCGGGCCGGTGGGATCCTCGCGTTCGCTGGCCGCGTAGTAGGTGTCGGAGTACCAGTCGGCGCACCACTCCCAGACGTTGCCGGACATATCCATCACACCGAAAGGACTCTGCCCCTCGGGGAACTCACCCACCGCGCTCGTCCACTGAGTGCCCGGAGTGTAGGCGTTGCACCGGCGCGTTCGCCAGACGTCGCCCCAGGGGTACGTGCGCCCGTCGGCACCGCGACCGGCGAATTCCCACTCGGCCTCCGTCGGCAGCCGCCCGTCGCGCCATGCGCAGTAGCCCTTGGCGGCCTGCCACCACGAAACCCATGAGACAGGATGTCGGGAGAGCGAACCCGGGCAGGCTCCTTTCTCCCAATGGCTCAGATAGTCCTCGTCCAGAAGGATGTTTGCGGCACCCGGACGCCAGGTCGGCGACGCATCGGCGAACGCGGCGTACTGCTCGTTCGTGACGGGATACTTGTCGATGAGGAACGGAGACACCGTCACCTGGTGGACCGGGCTCTCGTCCGGGCTGTCCGGAGAGCCCATCTGGAAGCTGCCGCCGGGGACAAACACCATCACAACGCCACGCTCGTCGACGATCTCGCCGGCCCGTCCACCCTCGGATGCGGGATGCGCGGGGGCGCGCGGCGCCGGCGGAGGCGGAAGTCGATTCACATGCACGGGTCGCGGCGGCGGCGGCGCGGGAGGCTCCTCTTCGATTCGCCTCGAAGGGGAAGCACGGCGGAAAGCTCCACTCGACCGAGTTCATCCTGAATCGCACTGACGCGGTCTCTCAACTGCGCCACGAGCACATTCGTCTCCGAGATCGTCACGAACAACCCCGGCCCAACCGGCGCGGCGCACGCATTCCCGTCGCAGCCCTGGACCGTCAGCATACGGAGCGGCCCAAGACCGACCCGCGCCACGACATCCCGGATCGTCGCGGACATATCGATCGCGAAGCTCTCAAGCCGGCCGCGGTTCCCCTCAGCCGAGACGTCCGCCAGTACGATTTGCCCGTCCCTGCTGGCGATCGCGGTACCGATCACGCCGGGCAGCGTGTGCAGATCGTCGAGGAGGCCCCACGCCACAGCGGGGTTGTGAAGCGCGTCCCGGCGCCGTGGCAGGACTTTGGTTGTCTCGTCCTGAAGCCGATGTGGGGGCAGGTGCATGACGAGTGTCGCGCTCCCGATGGTGGTGATACCCAGCCCGAACGGTCGGTGGTGGTAACAGCCTCTGACGTGATACGCCCCGGCCCGTCCGCCGGGGTGGCAGTGTAATATATGGGCATCGACTGAATCGGCGGAACCACCCGCCCGAAGCGACGCCGCCAGCCTGCCCGACGATCACCTTGACGGAAACAGTGACAGGCCGTATGTATGGAAACTTCTCAACCCCGAAACCATGGAACCGTTGCCGGACGGCGTGCGCTGGGATGCCCGATAGCATGAACCGCAACGTGTACTTCGCACTGACGCTGTGCGCCGCGATCGCCACATGGTCGTCCAGCGTCACCGCGCTCGATCCCCTCCTGCAGGCCTCGCGATGGCGAACGTTCGATCATACCAACGATCTGCCGAGCGCCTACATCAACGACATCGCGTACACCATCCAGGACGAGGTGTGGATCGCGACGGATCACGCGATCGGCATGCATACCGGTACGGAGTTCAGAGAGTCGGAGATCGCGGGAATTCACGGCCATGCGCACTACTATCGCCTGTTGATCGGCATCGACGGAACGCTCTGGGTGGGCACGAGCGTCGGCGTACTCCGGTATATCGGACGTGAATGGGAGCACGTCCTTGCCACGGGCCCGGTGAGCGCGCTGACCGAATCAGCCGACGGCGCGATCTGGGTCGCCGCGTCCGCCAACACGGCAGGACGAGATGGCTCCGGTCAAGCGGAAACGGGAGCGTTGATATACCGTCACCGCCGTGGCAGTTGGACCGCGTTCGGCCCGTCGGAGGGCCTGCCCTCGGTCGCCGCGCGTGAGCTGTTCGGCGACAGAGACGGCAGCGTCTGGGCAATCTACGGAACGGGCGCCAACCGCGCGGAGCTGTACCGCTATCTGGGTGGAAACTGGCGCGACGCGGCCTCCTCGATGAAGCCGCCCACGGGACCGATCTCGTGCATGTCCCAGACATACGACGGCGCGTACTGGTTCGGCACGCCGGACCGGGGCATCTGGCGGTGGCGAGACGACGTCTGGCAGACGTTCCCCGACTCGCCGGTATCGGGTTTCGCCGCGGCGACGCTGTCGCCCATGCCCGACGGCACGCTCTGGGCGGCGGGATCCCCTGCCGGTACGATGTGGTCGTACTCCCGGGGGCGGTGGCTGAGCCACGCCGTGGGTGACGCCGGAATCACCGGTCGGCGGGTGAGCAAGATGGTGTACGCATCCGACGACGCGTTCTGGCTCGCTATTCCCGGTCGAGGTCTGGCTCGATTCGACAGGCGCGGCGGCCCGTGGTGGGTGTACGGCAGACGTAGCGGACTGCGGCCCGACGCCAGTATCTCCGCGATCGGCCCGGTGGGCGACAACAGTCTCTGGATCGGAACGTCGCGGGGCCTGCTGCTCTACGACGGGACGGAATTCGCGCAGGTATCGCCGCGGCTTCCGGGTCTGACCGACCATGCCATCGACGCGCTGCTCGTACTTCCGGATGGTCGGATCTGGATAGCGAGCCGCTCAGATCACGTATCTCCGGGAATCTGGGAGCTTCGAAACGGTAACTGGCGACGCGTCTCGACGCCCCATGGCCTGACCGACAACGCAACGGTCACGGCCATGATGTCGGCGTCGAACGGAGATATCTGGATCGGCGCCACGGACCCGAATTCAGATGACGCACCGGGCCTGCTGCGTCTCAGTGGAACTCGCTGGTCGCGATATACAGATGGGGACGGCCTACCCTCCCGGCGCGTTCTCTCCATCGCGGAAGACGCCGAGGGTACGATCTGGGCAGGCACGGACGACGGTATCGGGCGCTTCTCGGACGGCAGCTGGCACGCGGTGCCGGTCGGGACTCACGCCGGCGCCCAAATCGCGTCGAGCATCCTGGCGACGTCCGATGGCAGCATCTGGGTGGCCGGACAGACCCCCGAGGCAGGCGCGAGCCGTCTGAAAGACGGCGTCTGGCGCCACTTCTCGGACTCGGACGGACTGGCCAGCGGCGATGTCTGGTCGATCGTCGAAGCGGAGGACGGCAGCGTATGGTTCGGCACCGCGCACGGGGTGAGCCGGTTCGACGGCGAACGCTGGATGACGGTTCGCGCCGGAGGCGGGATCGCCAAAGATGAGGTCTGGGCAGCGGCAGCGGCGCGGGATGGCTCCCTCTGGTTCGGTCACTTCGATGGCTACATCACGAAGTACCATGCCATCGACACGGCGCCACCGCGCGTCGTCACGGAGCCGGTGCCGGAAACGATCGCATACCCCGGATTCATCGAGGTAGACTGGCGGGCCCGCGACAGATGGGACCGAACCCCACCGTCGGACCTCATGTATAGTTGGCGGCTCGACGAAGGGCCGTGGAGCGCTCCGGCCTCCATCACGTCGCTTGTATTCGAGGAGTTGCCGCGCGGGCGGCACCTACTCGAGGTCCGGGCCATCGATCAGGAACTCAACGAGGACGGCGTAGGCGCATGGACCGTTCTGAGTGTGGCGCCCCCGTTCTGGCTGACGCTCTGGTTCCTCGTGCCGACGGCCACGACGATACTCGCTTCGGCGACGCTCGGTAGCCTGGCGTACCGGCGCAACCGCCAGTACCGACGTGCGCGAGCGCGTCTCGTGCGCGAACTTCAGCGCGAGCTTCACGTGGCGCAGGAGCTTCAGGCAGGCCTGCTCCCGCAGTCGGACCCGGTTGTGGCGGGCCTGGATATTACCGGGGTCTGCCAACCGGCAAGCCAGGTTGGCGGCGACTACTTCGCGTACCTGTGGCACGACGACGACGGCCGTCGCATCGGTATCGCGATTGCCGATGTCACTGGACACGCGATGGAAGCCGCGATACCGGCGGTGATGCTGAGCGGCATGCTCGCGACGGCCGCTCAGCAGACGTCGTCGCCGGGAGAGATACTGACGACCCTGAACGAATCTCTCCTCTCGCGAATCGGAAAGAACACGTTCATCTGCTGTACGATTGCGGCGTTCGACCTCGAGGAGCGCGCAGTGTATCTGGCGAACGCCGGGGGAATCGATCCGATTCACCGGACGGGCGGCGTGATCGCCGCTGTGGGGGTCCACGGCAACCGGCTGCCGTTGGGAATGGCTGCCGGCGTTGACTATGTTGAGAGACGCCTGTCCGTAGAACCGGGCGACGTATTTGTGTTCTTCACGGACGGAATCGTCGAGGCGATGTCCCCCGCGGGGCAGATGTTCGGATTCGATCGAGTCCATGCCGCGATAGGCGTCTCCGGTGGCGTTGACGAAGTCAGGGAATCCGTTCTTTCGAACGTGCGACAGCATCTGTCCGGGCGTGAACCGGTCGACGACATCACTCTCATCGCCGTGCATGCCGTCGCCGAATGGACCCCCCCGACGTGAGATCGGACCGTATGAGTCTGGAACCGAGGACAGTAGAGCTGCAGCTACCGAGCCGCGTCGGCTACGAACGCGTCGCGATGGATGCCGCCGGAGCCGCCGCGAGACTCGTGGGTTTCCACAAGTCTCGGGTGGACGACCTGCGGACTGCCGTCGCGGAGGCGTGTATAAACGCCATCGAGCACGCCCATGAGTTCAACGCCAGGTTGAAGGTGATCGTTGCGATGAATATCGGATGTGATTCCCTCCAGATCGATGTCGCCGATCAGGGCGCGGGCGTTCCGGAGGTAGTCGACATCCCCGACATCGGGCGGAAGATCGCCGGCGACGAGCCGGCGCGCGGATGGGGACTGTTCCTCATCCACACGCTCATGGATGAAGTCGAATTCAACGTGAGTTCCGAACGCGGTCGGGCAACGCGAATGGTGATCTATCTAGAATCGTCGGATGAAGACGAGGCCTGACCGGGTCGGGTGAGGCCGCATCGCGGGCTGCGTAGCGGCTTTGCGCCGCACAGAGAGGTTCTAATGGCAGACAACGCGAAGCCTAAAGCCACCGTCCGCCACGTGGATGAGGTCGCGATAATCGACATCGACGGCGACCTGACACCGGAGGCGCGCGAAGTTGTGGAGGAGGCCCACGGGCAGGTGACCGATTCGGGCGCTCAGAAGCTCGTCGTCTCCTTCCAGCCCGACGCGTACATCAACAGTGGCGGCATCGCTATCATCATCAACATCGCAATCGCCGGAACGAAGGCGGGGCAGAGCATACGGCTTGTCCAGCCATCGGAGCACTTCCAGAAGATCTTCACGATGGTCGGACTGAGGCAGTACGTGGGGATACACACCAACGAAGCCGACGCCCTGGCAGGATTCTGAGACACACCGGTGACGGCCTCCGAAATGCTCCGCCAGCCCCGACGCGCGATGACGTCTCGAACGGCTCCGAGCGCCCGATCCCGCGCGGCACGCCCGTGTCTTCGCATCGCACTGATCGCCGTCGCCGCGTCGAGTATCGTCACGCCATCGTGCGAGCGGAATGAGCGTGTCGTCCTCACGGTCCGGCATAACGCCCCACCCGAACAGCCGATGCACAGAGCGCTCGTGCATGTCGCGGATGCGCTCCGGCGCCGCTCGGACGGGCGAATCGAACTTCGTGTCCGGCATTCGGTCAGCGCGCCCGAACCGATACCGTTTGTGCGAGAGAACGGTGGCGAAATCGCCATGGTGTCCGCAAGCGGCCTCTCTCGATACCACCCTCCTCTGGCAGCGTTCGAAGCACCCTACATGTTCCGCGATCTGGACCACTTCTACATGACGTTCGACGCCCCGATAGGACGCGATCTTCTCTCGGCGGTCGAACACAAAGCGCGCGTGCATGTCATACGCGTGTGGCACCAGGGCATCCGCGAAGTCACCCTCAGGGACCAGATCGCTCGCACGCCGGAGGAGTTCGCGGAGATCACGCTCCGCGTGCCGGCGGCGACCCAGTTCGTCGAAGCTGCGCGGGTTCTCGGCGCACTGCCAACGACCATGCCGTTCGAAAGCATCGCTATCGGGTTGCGAGCCGGGCTTGTCGACGGGCAGGAGAATCCGCTCCCGACGATCAAGGCGATGGGGTTCGACCGTCTCTGTCGCTATCTCATTCTGACGCACCACATGATCGGCACTATCGCCCCCATCGTCTCTCTCGACTACTGGACGGCGCTCTCGCCGGCGGACCGCGACATGATCGAGTCGGCGTTTGTCGATGGCGGCTTGTACAACCGGCTGATCATCGAAGAAGCGGAGCGCGAGTTGGTCGAGGCGTTCGCGGAAGGCGGCATGACCGTCGTCGAGCCCGAACTGGCTGTGTTTCGTCAGCGTGCGTCCGCCTCGTGGCGTCGGTTCGAGGACTTGTGGGGCCCTGATCTTGTCGGACAAATACAGGCGGTGCACTAGGCCCGCAATGGGGCTCCAATCGCCTTGGTCGGACATGATCGGGAACGTATACTATTATGGCGTCGCGGCATTACCGTTCCGTGGTAACCGCGATGTCGGTATGAGGATGCCCGGGGAGATATATCCGGTCGCGTTGCGGTCCGGCGACGGAGCGATGAGGGTCCACAGCCGGGCTGATGCGCCCGGCGCGCCTTCTGCCTGATACCGAAAGAACCGTCGAAAACGAGAGCCATCGAGTTACCCCGACGCGGGAATCGACTCGTCCGGTGCAGAGCGCTCCCGGTCCGGCATCACGTCGGCCCAGTTGCAGTACGCGGAGATTGGAATGTCTGACGCAGTACAGAATCCCCCTGAGACCAGCGGAACCAGCGAGGGGCCAACTTCATCGGGCTTCTGGCGCGTACTTGGCGTCGCGGGGAAGTGGCTCCTGATCGCATTCGCGATCGCGCAGCTCCTCGCCGTCACGGTGTTCGATCCGGAGCAGATTTCGGTGTGGTTCTTCGGGCTTGACCTCAACCCGCCGCCACCTGCCGAAGTGGACCGTGGCCGCGTAGATGAGCAAGTCGCGGCGGTGATGAACGCCGTGGATCGAGACGCCGTCGAACGGCACCTCGGAGGGATCGTATCCGACGACTCGCGAGCGGTCGGATACCCCGGAGAGCGCACGGCATGGAACTACATCCGGACGCAGTTCGACGAGCTGGGCCTCCAGGATATCGGCATCGATACGTTTCAGGTTGTGGTGCCGCTTGACAAGGGCGGAACCGTCTCCTTCGCAGATGGCTCGGATGAGCCGCTCCACGCTGTCTGGCCAAACCAGGTGCGCACGCCGACGCTCCCGCGTGCGAGCATCGCTATGGACGACAGCGTCCTGGGCGCTCTCAGCGCGGTCTTCCCCGAGCGACCGGAGACGTGGCAGGTTCCACCAATCGGACTTGACGTAGAAGTCACCGCCATCGAGCGTCGGGATCTTCTCCTGTCGCCGATGGATCAGGCACTATATGGCGTATCCCGTGGCGAGCCGGGCCCGTGGAACGTCATCGATTTCAGCGAACACGACGTTGCCGGCAAGCTTGTTCTGATCGATCTGATCGGCGTCGTGCCGGGTTTGAACGAGGCGGACGACTCGGTCCAAGTGGACGTACGGAACGCTCTCGGAGCGCGCGAAGCAGGTGCGCGTGGCGTACTGTTCGCGGAGTATGAAGAGCAGTCGATGCTCGACCCCGAACTGGAGCTTCCCGAAAACCTTCCGAGCGACATTCTGTATCTCTCCGCAAGCGAACGCACGAGCGAACTGGTTCGAGCCGCTCGAGATAGCTACGCAACACTCACTCCGGGCGTGAGCGGGGAACTCGTGTACGCCGGCACGGGCGACTACGCCGAATTCAACGGCCGTAAGATCGACGGCGCCATCGTCGTGATGGATTTCGGCAGCGGCACAAACTACATGAACGCCCGTATTCTGGGCGCCAGCGCGATCGTTTTCGTCGACGACGGGAGCGTCACTCGGAACGAAGCTGAACGCAAATTCCTTCGCGTGCCCGCCGACATCCCGAGGTACTGGGCCGACGGCTCGACGGGCGTTCGGATGAAGCAGCTCGGCAGCTTGCCGGGCAACGTCGTCACGCTCCAGAGCCGCATGGAATGGACCGCCGTCACGACGCACAACATCTGGGGCACACTCCCGGGCACCCGCACGAACACCCCCGACTCACTCGTAGTGCTGGAATCGTACTACGACGCGATGTCGGTCGTTCCGGCGCGAGCGATCGGCGCGGAGAGCGCCGGCGGCATGGCAACGCTGCTCGCCGTCGCGGAGTCGTTCCGCGACAGACCGCCTGAAGTGCCGATCATGTTCCTCGCGACCTCCGGCCACTACATGGGCCTATCGGGCGTGAATGAGTGGCTCTATCGCCACGTCCGCCAAGAGGAAACGTTCCTCGACCACATCCCTGAAGAGGATCGTATCCGCTTCGGCCTGTTCGTCGGTCTGGACATTTCCAGCCAGAACGCCCAGGTCGCGACGTTCGCCCAGGGCACGTTCTACACGGGTTGGAATACCGACGCGCGCCGGACAAACATGCACACCGGCTACGGCAAAGCATTCATGCGGTACGCGCGCGAACTCTTCCCGGGCCAGGAAGTGAACGAGGCGTTCCCGCAGTACGTCGACGCCATCGCGCCCGCCAAGCGAACGTGGCGCACGTTCACCCCGTCGATGCTCGCACTGGACCACGAACCGGTGAACTACGTCGGGCTGAGCGCTATCACGTTCGCAACGACGAACGATGCCCGAATCCGAGTCGATACGCCGGCCGACACGCTTGGCGCGATGAACATCGACAACGTCGTCTCCCAGGCTCAGACGGTCGCCGGGCTCCTGTATAGAGCGTCACGCGACAGGGGTTTCTTCCAGGAAACCAAGATCAAGCCGAAGGACACGCAGCGGGAGCTTACCGGGCGAATACTTCAGTTCGATCGGAGAAAGTCTTTCATCCCCAACTCCCCGATTCCCGGAGCGATCGCCACGGTCGAGTACGGGCAGAAGAGCTTCACCGGTGTGCGCGGTCTCAACGTAACCCTCACGAACGGCTTCGGGGATGACGGCCGTGGGCATATTCGGTTCACGTACACCGACACCACGGGCATCAACCAGGCTCCCAGCCAACCGGGACGTTTCCGCTTCCACATGATGGCGCCGCATCTCACAGTCGTCACGGTGAAGGCGTACAAGATATCCGACAGCGGGCACATCATCATGGCGCCGGATCTGGGCACGGAAGGCCACATGACCTATCCCATGACCGTCGGCATGGCGAGCGCCGTCGTTCAGACGCTCCAGGTGCTGTTCGAGTCGCGCGCGCTGACGCTGTTCGAAATCATCGACAGCCGATACCTGAGCGCGCTCGACGTGCTGTCGGTCCGCGGCCCGGACGGCTCCGAGCTTCGCGCATACGGGCTCGAAGTGGTGCCATTGCAGAGCCGGGCCGAAGGCTTCGTGGAACAGGCCAGCGTGGTGTTCGCGCAGCCTGGTACCCGCGTCAAGATCATGATGAGCACAAGCTTGTTCGGAATCAAATATCTGCTCATAAACGCGCCCGACCGGTATTTCTCCGATCCAATTCTACCGCAGGACGCCGGACCTGAAGCGCAGGAGCTGGCGGAGGGAAAAGGGTACCTCGTCGATGCGGGATACCTGCCGCGAACTCCGTGGCGCGTTGCGCGGGACATGTGGATCATCGACGATGTTCGCATGAAGACGCTGACCCGGTACGGCGTCGTGAACCAGCGAGTGCTGAACCTGCACGACAGCGCACGCGACGCGCTGATCAGCGCCGATCAGTCGTATGCGGATCAGAAGTACGATACGTGGATCAGCGAGTGCAGACAGGCCTGGGGGCTTGAGGCGCGCGCATATCCGGACGTGAAGGGAACGGCGGTTGATACGGTGCAGGGCGTCGTGTTCTACTTCGCGCTGCTCCTGCCATTCGCATTCTTCATGGAGAGAATGATCATCGGAGCGGTGGACGTCCGCAGGCAAATACTGTCCTTCGCGCTGATCTTCCTGGCCATATTCTACATACTTCAGTTCGTGCATCCCGCGTTCAAACTCAGTACGTCGCCATACATCATATTCCTCGGGTTCGTGATCTTCGCCCTGGGGACCATCGTCACCGTGATGGTCGTGGGCAAGTTCAACAACGAACTCAAGCGAATGAAGATGACGCAAAGCGGCATGCACGAAACGGACGTCGGACGAATACAGGCGACGGCGGCGGCGATCACGCTCGGTATCAACAACCTCCGGAAGCGCCCGCTCCGCACTGGGCTGACGGCCGTGACCATCGCGATACTCACGTTTTCGGTGCTGTCGTTCACCTCCGTGATCACGGAGCTGCGCTTCTACAAAATCGACCGCGACAATGAGCCGCTGTACGACGGTATGCTGATCCGTGATCGTAACTGGATGGGCCTGCAACCCAGCGTGCTTGAGTACGTGGAGAGCGCGTTCGATGGGAAGGCGCTGATAACTCCTCGGAGCTGGCTCATGGCGCAGGTGCGCGCCGATAAGGCCTTCATCGACTTCACGAACCTTGAGAGCGGCAGCCAGAGCTTCGCCTCCGGCCTGCTCGGAGTTGTCGCCGAGGAGGGGAGAGTCAGCACTCTGCCTCAACTCCTCACCGCGGGACGGTGGTTCGAGCCGGGCGAGCGCGGCTCGGTCATCCTGCCGGAGCGGATGGCGTCTCTCATCGGCGTCACGCCCGCCGACGTGGGAGCCGCCCGGATCAACATGCTCGGAAACGAATGGACCGTCATCGGGCTGCTCGATGAGACGAGGATGATCGACCGTAAGGACCTCGACGACGAGATTCTGACCCCCGTCGACCTCGTCGCCGAACAGCAGCGCCTGACCGAGGCGTCGACGGAGGACCCGACGCGGTCCGCCGAGGCCCCCATCCAGACGTTCACGCACATCGCTCCCGAGAACGTCATGATCCTTGCGCACAAGGACGTGATGCTCCTCGGAGGAACTCTGAGATCGGTGGCGGTGAGCAACTTCGGCGAACCGGAGCTGATGATCGATCAGATAGAGGAGTTCATGTCCCGCGTCGCGCTGACGGCGTTTGTGGGGCATGAGGACGAGGTGGTCGTCTACAGCAGCCTCGGCTCGACGTCGCTCAAGGGTCTCTCCAACCTCGGCGTCCCGATCATCGTCGCGGCGCTCATCGTGCTCAACACGATGCTGGGAGCGGTGTACGACCGTAAGCGCGAAATCGCAATTTTCGCCACCATCGGCCTGACACCGTCGCACATCGCCGCATTGTTCATCGCGGAAGCAAGCGTGTTCGCCGTGGTCGGAGCAGTGTGGGGTTATCTCATCGGCCAGGTGCTCGCCATCACGTTGACGAATACGGGCTTTCTCACCGGGCTCTCGCTCAATTACTCCTCGCTCTCGGCGGTATCGAGTACGGCGATCGTCATGTTGACGGTGCTGCTGTCCTCGCTCTACCCGGCGAAGGTCGCGGGAGATAGCGCCGTCCCGGACGTCACACGTCGGTGGGCATTCCCGCCGGCGGACGGAGACAACTGGCGCTTCGACTTCCCGTTCACCGTCGGGCAGAGCGACGTCATCGGCCTGTACGCATATCTGGCGCGCGTGCTGGAGTCGTACGGAGCCGGTTCCGCCGGAGAGTTCGTCGCTCAGAACGTGGAACTTGAAGAGCTTGAGACGGCGGACGACGAAGATCCGAGCTTCCGCCTCAAGTTCCGGACGTGGCTTGCGCCGTACGACCTCGGCATCAGCCAGGACGTGCAGATGGACGCGCTGCCAACAGGCGAATACCACATCTACCGCATCGACATGCTCATCCACCGCCTCAGCGGCGACGTGGATTCATGGCAGCGCATCAACCGCGGATTCATGAACGTCATGCGGAAACGCTTCCTCGTCTGGCGCACGATTACGCCGGACCTGAAGGACGAGTATCGCGCACGCGGCAGGCGTGTATTCGCCGGGGAAGAAGTTCTCGACCAGGATACGGAGTCGGAGGGATCGGCGGTGTAACGTAGCGCCGTCCGTCGATCTCTATCGTTCGTTCAGGAGACCAGCCAGTGGCAAGCGACCGCACAGAGGCCGAAACCCGGGAAGAGGAAGTAGTCCTCCCGGAAGATCAGACGTCGCACGCGACGTTGGCCGATATCGACGAGCCGTTTCGCGACGGATTCACCTGGAACACCGTCGCGGCGATGCTCTTCATCGGCATCGTGATGATGCCGGGCGCGATCCTGCTCGGCCTTGTTGCCGGGCAGAGCATGGGCGGCGCGGCGGAATGGGTGACGATCATCCTGTTCCTGGAGATCGCGAGACGGTCGTTCGTCACGCTCCGTCGTCAGGAGATCATGATCATCTTCTGGGCCGCCGCATTCCTCGTAATGCCAGGCACACAGATGATCGTCGGCGGCCAGTTCGCCCAGATGATCTGGTACCAGTTTCTCGTGCAATCGCCGCAAGCCGAAGCCATTGCGGTACACATGCCCACGTGGATCGTTCCACCCGTGGGCAGCGAGCCACTCGTCGAACGAACGTTCTGGCACATTCTCTGGCTGAAGCCGTTCATTGTTGCTGTCGCAACGTGGTTCTTCTTCCAGATCAACTCGCTCTCGCTCGGTTACGTGGTATTCCGCATCACGAGCGATATCGAGCAGCTTCCCTTCCCGATGGCGCCGGTAGCGGCAGAAGGTGCGACTGCGCTTGCTGAAAGCTCCAGCAAGGAAGAATCATGGCGCTGGCGCCTGTTCTCCATCGGATCGGTGCTGGGACTTATCTGGGGCACGATCTACATCGTGATACCGACGCTATCCAGCACGTTCCTTACGGAAACGGTGACGATCCTGCCGATACCGTTCATCGATTTCACCGTGAATCTCAGATCCGTGCTGCCCGCATCGGTGCTGGCCATAAACACCGAAATCAGCGGCCTGATCGTAGGCATGGTGCTGCCCTTCTGGGTTGTGATCGGCACGATCGTCGGTGGCGTGATAAAGAACTTCTTCATGAACCCGATGATGTACAGCTACGGCCTGCTCGACCGTTGGGAACCGGGTATGTCCATCATCCCCACGATGATCGCCGTGAACTTCGACTTCTGGATGTCGGCGAGAATCGGCATCGCGCTGACCGTATTCGCCGTGAGCGTGTTCGCGATCGTCAAGTCGTTGATGAAGGGTGGCACGGAGATCACCGAGCGGTCCGTGAGCGAAGTAGACCCGGCGAAAGTCGGTCCGGGCAGTGGGCGAGGCGACGTGCCGATCTGGCTCGCTATCGTCGGATTCACGGCGGCGAGTGTGGCGCTCGTCATGTTCATACACTGGCTCGTACCGGAATTCCCATGGTGGATCCTGGCGTTCTTCGCATTCGTCCTGACGCCGATGATGAGCTACCTCTCCGCAAAGCTTACCGGCGTCGCGGGCACCGCGGGCGCGCAGAATATCCCGTACGTGAGGGAGGGCGCGATCTTCATGTCAGGCTACCGCGGCGTGGACATCTGGTTCGCGCCGATGCCGATCGGCGATTACGGCGGCTACGCGTCCACGTTCCGTGTCCTCCAGCTCACGCGCACGAAGTTCGGCAGCTACGTGAAGCTTATCGCGCTGAACTTCTTCATCGTACTGCTGTTCAGCTTCATCTTCTGGTCATTCATCTGGAAGATGACGGCGATCCCCTCATCGGCGTACCCGTACGCGCAGAAGATGTGGCCCTTCGCCGCGACGATGCAGGTCATCTGGGCGACGAGCACGCTACCGGGCGGAACGAACCTGATGGCGGGAATCATCACGATACCCAAGATCCTGTCCGGAGCCGGCATCGCCACCGCGTCGTACGCGCTCGTCACGATATTCAAGGGACCGATGACGCTGTTCTACGGCCTCATGCAGGGCTTCATCGGATTCCCTATGGGGACGTATCTACCGTTCGCGGGCGCGATGCTGAATAAGTACTACTTCTTCAATCGTTTCGGCGAGCAGACCTGGCGGCGCTACGTGCCGGTGCTCCTCGCCGGGTACGGCTGCGGCATGGGCCTGATCGCCATGACGTCGATCGCGGTGTCGCTGGTCATGAAGAGCATCTCGGCCGTGGCATTCTGAGCGCCAACCTGTAGCGAACGACTTCACGGGAGGCGCTCTTGCGGGCGCCTCCCGTCTCATTTTGGGGGAACGAGGATGTTCAGGAACACCGACACGGAGCTATTCCTCGACGACCACGCCATCGCCGACACGGTTCGGCTCGAGCGCGTCTGGCGCCAACCCCGCAAGTTCGGCCCGGTGCTGACTCCCGACCGGCCGTGGGAGAAGCACTGCGTCATCATGTACGGCAGCATCCTGCCCCGCCCGGAGGGAACCGGCTACCAGGCGTGGTACCAGACATTCTCAACTCACGTGCGTGGACCGGAGCGCGCTGTATTCTGCTACGCGGAGAGCGACGACGGCGTCACGTGGGAGAAGCCCGTCATCGGCGACTACGAATGGCAGGGCTCGCGTGACAACAACATCTTCTTCATCCACCCGGATACGAAGTGGCTCAGCACCCTCACCGTGGCCTGCGACGTCGATGAGCCCGACGAGTCGCGCCGGTACAAGCTCCTGCACTCCATGCACACGTATGACGAACCGGGTATCTGCGTCATGTTCTCCGCCGACGGGAAGCACTGGCAGCCACACGACGAACCCGTCCTCGCCAACGCGAGCGATCGCACGACGCTCCTGCACGCCCCTGGCCGGGACGCACCGTGGATCGCGTACTGCCGCAGGCACGGCATGATGCAGGAGCATCGCAGCAGAATCGTCTACCGCTCCGAGAGCGCGGATTTCGTCGACTGGAGCGATCCCGAGCCATGCCTGGCGCCCGACCTTGAGGACTCGTGGGATCAGCAATTCTACGCGATGCCCGCGTTCCGGTATCGGAATCTGTACCTCGCCGGTGTCCAACGCCTCTGGTCGACGCCGGACACACTCGACGTGGAACTCATCGTCAGCCGGGATACGGTGAATTGGACGCGCAGCCGCAATACGTTCCTGCCGGTGGGTAGCGCGGGAGAGTGGGATTGCGCGTGGGTGGGCCTGGCGTCCTCGCCGCCGATTGAGCGGGACGGATGGCTGTGGTTCTACCACGAGGGTCGCGATGCGTCGCACGTGAAGAGCCACCCGCTGCCGCACGGCGCGGTCGGTCTCGCGATGCTGAAGAAGGACCGATTCGCCGGCCTACAGGCCGGACCGGTGGAGGGTATCGTCACGACGAAGCCGTTTCGCTACGACGGGACCGCGCTTCGTGTCAACGTCGACGCGCGCGGAGACGCCGGCCCCACCGACGCATTCGTGAAGACAGGCGTCGCGCGCGTGGAAATCGTCGACGACGACGGAACTCCAATGCCCGGCTTCTCCTACGACGACGCAGTCCCCATGCAGGACGACGATTCGGCGTGGGAGCCGCGCTGGGGCGATGACCCATCGCTGGACGCACTGCGCGGCCGGGACATCGCACTGCGCATGTACCTCTCCCACGCGACGCTCTACGCCGTGACGCTCGACGAGCCGGCGTGATGTCCTCGCGAACGCTGCTGTTCCTCGACGACGAACACATCGCGAGCACGGCGCGGCTCTCACGCGTCTGGGAGCAGCCACGGCCATTCGGACCCGTGCTCTCCGCGGATCGCCCGTGGGAAGGCGCATGCGTCGTTCGCCCGAACATCGTGCCCAACCCCGACGGCTGCGGCTACCGCATGTGGTATCAGGTGTTCACGCGCCGCAAGACGCCGGGCTCGCGGCTGTTCTGCTACGCCGAGAGCGACGACGGTATCTCGTGGGTGAAGCCGGAACTTGGGCTCGTGGAATGGGGCGGCTCGCGGGCGAACAACATCGTGCTCGGAGACCGCGACCCCGTCTGGGCGCTGGCGAGCCAGAACGTCATGCACGATCCGGGCGATTCCGATCCCGCGCGGCGCTGGAAGATGCTCTTCCGCGCGGCCAACGACCACGGCCTCGGGCTGTTCGCCGCGTTCTCACCCGACGGGCTCAGGTGGCGCGTAACGGAGCGCCCCGTGGGCTCGGGCATCGGCGACCGAACGACGCTGGCGCACGACCCGGATAGCGAGGCGCCCTACGTGGCCTTCAGCCGCTGGCGCAACATGATCGATGACTACCGACGACGCATAGTCTACCGCACGGAGAGCGCCGACTTTCTCCACTGGTCGCAGCCGGAGCCGGTGCTCGTCCCGGATCTCGACGACCCGGCGGACGTGCAATTCTACGGCATGCCCGCATTCCGACATCGTGACATGTGGATCGGGTGCGTCGAACGTCTCTGGTCGGGAGCCGATCGTATAGACGGAGAGCTGGTCACGAGCCGCGACGGACGTTCGTGGACACGTAGCCGCGCGACATTCCTCCCCAACGGGCCGACCGGAGCGTGGGATTCCCGCTGGATCAACCTCGCGCACTCGCCGCCGGTAGAGCGCGCTAACGAGTGGCTGTGGCTGTACCACGAGGGGCGTCCCGACGGCCATGAGCGCACCGAACTCCCGCGCGGGTCCATCGGTCTTGCGATGCTCCGCAGGGATCGGTTCGCCGGGCTTCAGGCGGGGCTGTCAGAGGGATACGTCACGACGCGGGAGTTCCGGTACGATGGCGGCGCTGTATCCCTGAACGCGAACTGCGGCGTCGGCTCCGCGCGCGTCGAGATCGTCGACGAGACCGGATTTCCGCTGCCCGGCTTCACGTACGACGACGCAGTGCCGAGACACGGCGATGCTCCCGCATGGGCACCGCAGTGGAGCGGCGACCCATCGCTGGAGTCGCTGCGCGGCCGGGACATCGCGCTACGGGTACACCTCACATGTGCCACACTGTACGCGGTCACCGTCGCGAAACCAGACGCCGGTGTCACTCCGACGCCGTAGCAACAACCGCAGGAAGTCGCTCGGGCAACCGACGCCACCATGCTTCATCCGCGTCGACGCGCAGCAGGTGCGTGTTGCCCGGCACGTCGTTCGCACCAAGGCCCTTCACAACGTGCGACGTGCAGGACTCATCCTCGACGAAACGAGCCACGCATCCCTCCAGGCGGTCGGACGACCGTAGCGCCACGACTCCCGCAAGGCGTGCCTCATCGCGCTCGAGCAGATGGTCGACGTTCCAGAACAGCTTCTTGCCGGAAGGTATACGACCGTTCCAGGTGCCGAGCCGATCGAACTCGCGAACAAGCTCGTCGCGGATCGCGTGTGGCGGTCCCATGGAACGAGTGGCGTGTCGGATGAGGCGCGATGAGAGGGAGCTGGGTCCACGCATGGCGCGAGCGGACCCGGTGTAGGCATACTCGCCGACATCCACGCGGATTGGCTCGCCACCGTGAAAGCCACCAAACACCACGTCCACAGGTCTGCCGACGCGAATTCGCAGGACGTAGACACCGCCGGCCGTGGTCGATTTGCCGTCATCGAGGACCACGACCGAATCGCGCATCATGCCCGGAACAGCTCGCCCATGCGCTTGCCGAGGAACCGGCCCGCGACGATGAGGCTCGCGGCGAGCAAGACCATCCCGAGCATGCCCATGGCGCTGGCAACGTAGGGCCCGTCGGCGACGCGCAGGCTGAACGAGTAGATCGCCTTCGTGATCGGATAGTACTCCTCGCGGAAGGCGAGTATGAGGCTGTCGGATACCTCGAGCATGGCGAACGCGAACGCGAGCACGCTCCCGGCGACGATGTTCGCGAATACCAGCGGCAACGTGATCTTGCGCAACGTACGCACCGGTCCGGCGCCCACGTTAAGCGACGCCTCCTCCAGCGCGACGCTCGTCTGCTGGAAGCCCGCGTGGGCCGCGCGAATCATGTAGGGCAGCCGCCTGATCGCGTACGCGATAACGAGCAACGGCATCGGGTTGCTCTTCACGTCGAGGAACGTCCCGCTGAACGCTCCCACATAGCCGAACGCGAGCACGAGCCCGGGCAGAGCAAGCGGAAGCATCGCCACCGCATCAAGGATATCCTTGCCGGGAAACACCTTACGCGCGAGGAGATACGCGATCCCAACGCCGATCACGATATCCAGCAACGTGCTTAGCGTGCTCAGGAACAGGCTGTTCCGAATGCTCGACACGGTCAGGTCGTGGGTGAAGACGGACTCGTAGAACCGCAGCGTGTAGCTCGTGGGCATCACGGACATGAACCACCTATCGGCGATCGCCGACAGGAACACGCTGATATGCGGCAACAGCGCGATCATCACAAGCGCGATCAGCGCAAGCCAGACGGCGGGCACCCAACGCGACTCGACCGGCTTCTGACTGCCGATGACGTGTCCGCGAGCCATCATTTCGTGGCTGCGCCGGCCGAGGACCCGTTTGCTCAGCAGGAAGAAGCCCAGCGTCATCACCAGCACGAGGACGACCATGGCGAATCCCATGGGGTTCTCATGGATGTCGCCCACCGCGTCGAATATCACCACCGGCACGACGCGCGAGTAGTTGAAGATCAGCGGCGTGCCCAGGTCGGTAAACGCCCAGATGAAGACGATGATCGCTCCGGCGAAGTAGCCGGGCATCATGAGCGGGAACGTCACCGTGCGGAAGAGCCGGAAGCCCGTCGCGCCCATGTTCTGCGCGGCTTCCTCAAGCGAGGGGTCGACGTTGGAGAGCGCCGCGGCGACGTTGAGATACATGATCGGGTAGAGGTGGAGCACTTCAAGCAGCACAACCGCCCAGAATCCCGTCCCGAGCCAGTCGAACGGGTTCGCCTCCGGCATGATGCCGAGCCGGATGAGCAGCAGATTGATCGATCCGTACCGCGCCAGGAGCTGCTGCATCCCCACCGCGCCGACGAATGGCGGCATCACCATCGGCACGAGGAGCAGCCCGTTGAAGAGGGCCCGCCCAGGGAACTCACGCCGGACCATCACGTACGCCACCGGCAGCGCGACAACCGTGGTAACGGCGGTGACGGTCACGCCGAGGAGCGTGCTGTTCCAGATAGCCTCGCGGTGCACCGGGTTCGTGAACATGAGCCCGAAGAATTCGAGCGAGAACTCGCCGTTGACGACGAACGCGCCCTTGATCGCGTACAGCAGCGGGTACGCCATGAAGACGGCGAACGTCGCCATGATCGCGATCAGCGCGATGCCGGACACCCATGTGAGGTTACGTCCGCCCACAGCGCTACTCGCCCCCGGCCATCGGCGTCCTCTTCTCAAATCCGAGTTCTTGTGCGACCTGATCCCGCGTGCCCTCATCGAGTTTCAGAAGGTAGCGCGACTGCAGGTCTTCGATGTGGGCGTCTGACAAGTAGCCGGCCAAGCCAGTTACGACAGCCACACCCAGCAGCACAGATCCGTCCGTCGCTCCGGTCTCCCTGAATGCCCAGGCCGCGAAAACAACCGCTAGCGTACATGTCATGTAGAGCATGTGGATCCCTGAAGCAATCGGCCTCATGAATTCCAATTGCTTATCGAATCGGCGATGCTTGAGGACATTCCATAGTATGTCGGCCTGCAAGAGACTCAAGACATACTTCTCCTTGAGCCTTCTTCTGTAGTTCTGCGGGCGAGTCAGGTCTTGCAGTCTAAGTGCCACGTGAGTGTGGATGAACGGTCGATAGACATGGTAGATCATGGTTCCGGCTGACAGCGTTGCCAGAGCGAAAACAGCAGGTCCCAGTAATTCTACTGCGTCCTTCACAAGACAAGGTCTGACAACACAGCAAAACGCCACAGCCACGATCCCCGCCACGAAGTGTCTCAGCAGTTCAGCCAGATTGAGTCCGAACACAGCCTCTCCCTCCCGAAGGGGTCTAGAACTCACGCACTCGACGGGCTACTCGGCCGCTGGGATCGCCGGACGATCCACCGGGCCGTAGTTGCCGTTCTTCACCGCGGTGTAGCGACGCCGCGCGAACTGCGTCCACTCGGAGATCAGGCGGTTGCGCAGGCTCTGGTCGCCCCACCGCCCTGCAAAGGCGGCGGCTTCGTCCTCGGTCATTGGCGGGTACGCCAGCGTGCTGAGCCCGTCCGCCGGGAGCCCGTCGCCGTCGGCCCGTTCCCGCAACGCTTCCCACGCGGCGGCAAGCTCCCGGTGCGAGTCGATTACCATGGAGCCGATGAGATCGTTCAGCAGGTCATACCTCGCCGAGCCGCGTGAATCGTCGTACTGGAACGTTACATCCCACGTGAACGGGTTGATATTCACCGCGATGTCGTCACCGTTCGAGTCGTACAGGTCAGGCATGATGGAGAAGCGCGTGAGCTGATTCTCCACCGGGCCACCGGGCGTTCCGACCTTGAACGACCAGATGCGCTGTCCCGCCTCACCGACGACGTACGCGACGAATTCTCTCGCGATATCCGCGTGTGGCGCGCCCTTCAGGATCGCCATGGCATCGGGATTTATCACGGTGCGATTTTCCGGATAGACGTAGCCCAATTCCTGCCCGTCGGCCTTGTTGATCTCCGACCACGCGTAGAAATCTATGCACATTCCGGCAACGGCATCCCCACGCGACACCGCGAGCGGAATCTCCCCGGCGCTCCGCGCAAACGACCGCGAGTTGGCGGAAAGCGCGGTGATGACCTCCCAGCCGCGCTGCCATCCGTAGGCCTGTAGCATGATTTCGTACGCCATGTGGACGCTGCCCGACGTGCGCGGGTCGCCCGCCGCGATCCATCCGTGAAACTTCGGATCGGCCATGTCGGCCCATGTCTGCGGCGGCTCCGCCGACTGCATCCGCGCGGCGGCGGCGTTGTATATGATGCCGAAGCCCGACATCGCCGCGCCGTACCAGTTGCCCGACGGGTCGTGAAGTGGAATGCCCGCGAATTTACCCGGGATGCGGTCGAGTATCGAATCGGGCAGCGCGAACGCTTCCGTCATACCCGCGTCGGTCAGCCGGAGATACGGATCGAGCCCTCCGCCAAAGAAGATGTCGACTCCGATGCCCTCGGGGCTGTTGGAGAATTCGGAGCGGATATAGCGCAGGATCTGCGACGTCCCGCCCTGATCGAGCCATTCGATGGTGAGTTCGTTCCCGGTCTTCGCCCGCCAATACTCGACGAAGCCTCGCTCGAATTCGTCCTGAATCCCCTCCCAGTGGGGGGAAAGTATCACGAGGCGGTCGCCCACTTCCGGCGCGGGACCGCAGCCGTTTACCACCGCCATCGCGACGACGGAGATCGTCGGCAGGAGCGTTGCGAGTGCTCGATTCATAATCGTCTCCAGTTCCTGAAGGCGCGGCCGTGACCGCGCGTCGCGCCTCGACGACGCACGTGCATCGTCGCGGGCTATTCGTCCGGAAGAACGACGACGTCTGTCGCCGCGAAGGTTACCGTGACGTCATCCCCCGCTCTCGCCTTGGGGCGGAGAACGTTGAACTCCACGCAGCGCAGCAGATGGTCGTCGGGAAGCCGAACGAGGTACTGCTCCGTGTCCCCGAGATACACGACGGACTCGACAACACCGGATATCGCGCCGCCCGAGAGCTGCTCGCCGTCGGTCTGCACCGTCAACGCCTCGGGCCGAATGGAACAAACGACCTCGCCAGACGGCATCGCTCCTTCGATTACCGCACTCAGCACGCCGTACTCGGTGTCGATGCGGGCTCGACCACGGTCGATCTCCGTGACGCCGGGTACGAAGTTCGTCTCACCGATGAACCCCGCAACGAATCGATTCGCGGGGCGCGTGTACACCTCGCGCGGCGGGCCGACCTGGCGCACGCGCCCTTCCTGCATCACCGCGATCCGGTCAGCCATGCTGAGCGCCTCTGTCTGATCGTGGGTGACGTAGATCATCGTAACCCCGATAGTATCGTGGATACGACGGATCTCGTCGCGCATCTCCAGGCGCAGCTTCGCGTCGAGATTCGAGAGCGGCTCGTCGAGCAGCACCGCATCCGGCTCGATCACCAGCGCGCGCGCCAGCGCCACTCGTTGCTGCTGCCCGCCGGAGAGCTGATTCGGCCGACGATCGGCGAGCGACTCCATGCGCACGGCGTCGAGCGCCTTCGCCACGCGGTCGCGGCGATCCGAGGCCGATACGTCGCGCACTTCAAGCCCGTAGGCGACGTTGTCCGCCACGCTCATGTGCGGCCAGAGAGCGTAATTCTGGAACACCATGCCGGTG
This sequence comes from uncultured bacterium, assembly GCA_964510105.1. Taxonomy (GTDB): domain Bacteria; phylum Latescibacterota; class MWCZ01; order MWCZ01; family MWCZ01; genus CAZWQW01. The sequence continues at coordinate 15,613 of CAZEAI010000012.1, read as the reverse complement.
TTTCGCTTGTGAGGCGGCACGCGCGTCATGTCGCGGTCGCCGAACCTGATCGCACCGCCGTCCGTGTCGTAGAACCCGGCAATCATGCGCAGGAGCGTCGTCTTGCCGCACCCCGAGGGCCCGAGCAGAAAGAACAGCTCCCCGCTCTCCACCGTCAGCGAGACGGCATCCACAGCCGTCACGTCGCCAAACGTCTTCGTCACACCGTCGAGTACTACGCGAACCATCTATCTCACCGCCTCCGGTCGCGTTCTACGCGACATCCCAACCGTGGAAGCCGAAGACGTTTGCCTTCTTCGACTTGCGCTGCGCCTCTGACTGATCGCCCTCTCGCGGAAGTGTGGCCAGCGCCTCCTGCCGTGCAACCAGCTCGACGCGCCACAACCCGTCATCCCATTCGGCCGACTTCGCGCCGGACCAGTCCACGTCGCGCGACAGCCCGGCGATGGTGACGCCGGCATCCGCCCGAGACGAGAGCGACGCCCGAACCGTTTCCCCCGCTCGACGTTCCGCGCCTACGGTGATGGCGCCCTCGGCCAGCAGCCCGTCGAACGAGCAGTCGAGCCATGATGGAGGCACGGCGGGGAAGAGCCGGATACGTCCGCCCCATGATTGCAGGAGCATCTCCGTCACGGCTGAGGTGGCGGCGCACTCGGCTTCCATGGTGAATGGCCGGTAGTGGTAGTGGCTCACGCCGTGTCCACGCCAGTCGCCATTCACGTGCATTCCGTTCGGCATCGTGAACGATTCGAGGTAGAGCTTGAGCATGTAGCCGGCCATCTCGCCGCGCCCGACGCGACTCGCGATGAGCGACGCGTACGGGAACGACCAGCCGGTCCACTCACCGGTGCCGTTGTACTCGTAGCAGTGCATCGACCGCTCGACGATCTCCCGCTCCTCGTCGCTGCCTTCCATCGTCAGGTCGTGCATCGGGAAGATCGGCATGAGGTGGCTCGGATGGCGGTGACTGAACGTGTACCCGACGCCCTCCATGAGCATCAGGCCCCACTCGTTGGCAGGATAGGGTGCCAGGTGCTCGCGCAGGTCGTGCCAGCGCACCCGGGCGTCCGCATCGACGCCGAGGCGGTCGCTCGCCTCTATCAGCCAGGCGAAAAGGCTCCGCACAAGTGCCAGATCGATGGTGGTATCGCGTCCCCATGCCTCGGGATCGTTGCCGAGCCACTCCGGATTGTGCGAAAGCGGAACGTGGAGACGTCCGTCGTCGCCCTGTTCGAGGTATCCCTCCCAGAACGAAGCGCAGAGCTTCAGGAACGGGTACGCCCGATTCCTAAGAAAATCCTCGTCGCCGGAGTATCGCCAGTGTTGCCACATGTGGTGAGCCAGCCACGCGGCGACGCCGGGCCAGAATTGCACCGTGCCCCAGCCGGGCACCGAGACCCCGTCGCCGACGAGCGCCGACTCGATGCGCAGCCCGTCCCAGCCGAAGAACTGCTTCGTTCGCTCGCGAACGACCGGCGTGATGCGCTCCAGCCACTCGTACAACGGAAGTCCGAGGTCGAGGTGGTTCGTTGCGTAGACGGGCCAGTACGTCTCCTGGACGTTCATGTTCGCCGCGTACTCGCCGCGCCACGGCGGGATCACTCCGTCGGTCACCCACAGGCCCTGCAGGTTCGCCGGGTAGTGTCCCGAGCGCGAACTCGACGCGAGTTTGTACAACCCGTAATGCCAGAGCGTGGCGAGCCCGTGATCCGGCACGTCGATCCGCGACCGGTCCCAGAACTCCCGCCACCAGTCAACGTGAGTTCCGAGAATGCGCGTTGTCTGATGCATCGCGTCGACGAGGCGCTGTCGCGCAAGGGCGGCGGGATCTGGGATGTCGCGCGTGGTGGCGATGGTGGCGAGAAGCGTGATCGCGCTCCCGCGACGAAGCGTTCGCCACGCAATGACGGCGCGGCTACCATCGGAGAATTCCTGCTCGATCCACGCCTCCCCGGCGTCACCAGCGTGGCGCTCCGGCTCGAGGATCTTGAGCGACGTGGCCGCCTCCGCGTTCAGTTCGGCAAGAGAGCGCCACGCGATATCCGGCTCGGAGGTGCAGTTGCGCAGTTGCACGACCATGATCGGCGACTCGGCCGCGACACACGCATCGATTGCGACATCTCCTATCTTGCCGCGGTACGTCGCATCGCCAAGGTGCAGGCGGCCGGAGAACGACCCTCCACCCGCACCGATCTCAAGCCTTCCGAGCGGAAGTTTCGCCGGCTCGATCGCGTCGGGACGCGCCGTGAGGTTGCGCTCGAGGATCTCGTTCACGCGCGCGTAATCGCCGGCACGCGCGGCCTCGCTGACGGTCTCCCACGTATAATCCGGGTCGTCGACAGGATACTCGCGCTCATCCCAGAGATCGTCACGGTCGAGAGTCAGGCAGAGAGGGTCGCCATCTCCCCAGAGCATGACGCCGAGATGGCCATTCCCGAGCGGCGCCCCGACGAGCCACTCGTCAGGCGCGACGGTGTAGGTGAGATCGTATTCAGCCAGGCGTTTGCGTGCGGAATCGTGCGATGCCACATCCCCTCCGAGTCCGACCTGATGGGGCAAGCGGCGAGATCGGGAAGCGCCCCCAGGCGGTCGTTAGCAACCTACAGAAGGTACGCGACGGAGGGAGAGACCTCAAACCCGCATGGGCGCGCGAATCAGCGCACGGCGCGGCTGAACGCGACGAGCCCAAGTCGCTGGAACACCCAGTTGCTGACTCGTTGCTCTTCGGGCTCGAGGCCGAACACGTTCAGCAGCGCGAAATATCCGGCGGCGAACACGAGCGCCCGAAGTATCTGGTCCACGATCCACGGCATGCTCCACAGCGGGAGGAACCACGCTACCGCGATCGCCGCCCCGCATGCCACAACCGGCTTCAGCAGCGACGCCCGCAACGGATGGACGCCGGCGCTGAGCTTCACCTGAGCGACCTGCACGAACGACACGAAAGCAGTCGCTGTCGCAGTGCCGATCGCTGCACCGGTGAGACCCCAGAGCTGTATGAACACATAATCGAGGCCGGCGATCAGAGCAAACAACATCGCCATGTTGCCGAACATCAGCCCTGGCCGGCCGATCATCATCAGCATCATCTCGGAGAGGCCGAACGCGCCGCTGATCACCTGTCCGAGCACGAGCGCCGCCAACGCCCAACCACCGGCTGCGAACGCGTTGCCGTAGATGGCGAGGATCGCGTTCCCGGCAAGAGCGGCCACGCCGAAGTAGGCCAGGTTGATGAGCAGCGCCCACCGGGTCGCCCGTCCGTAGGTCATGTTCAGGCGATCGCGATCCGCCAGGTAGTGCTGCTCGGCGACCAGCGGCGCGAGGATCGGCTCGACCGCCTGTCGCACGTCCTTGATGAGATACGCGACCTCAATGACCATGTTGTAGATACCGGCGGCCGCCATACCGAGGAAGTGGCCGACCATGAAGAAATCCGCCCGACCGACACCGTACGCCAGCAGGTCGCGCCCGGCGGTGGGCACCGCGTACCTGACGAGATCCCGCAGGTAATCCGGACGGAAGAATGCCGGGAGCAGCGACCGTATGGAGAACAGCCTTCGGTAGAAGACCACGCTGACGACGGCGGTGATCCCGGCGGCGATCGCCGGCGCGAGGGCAAGCTCCGCCAGTCCGCCTCCGAACGAAGCGGCCGCCGCCACTCCAACGAGGAGCGCGAACGGCTCCACGAACGAGCGCGCCAGCACGTTGTATTTCATCACTTTGTTCGCGCGAGTAGCTGCCAGCAGCACCGAGAGTATCCCCAGCGGCATCAGCATGAACGCCATCGGGCGGAGCGCGAGCACTGTTTCCGGCTCGTTCAGAAAATGGTCCGCGACAAACCCGGCGCCGAACCAGATAACCGAAGTAGCGATCAGACCTGCAACCGTCACGAGTACGAGACTCGAACCCACGACTCGGGCTGCCGCATCCTCATCGCCGGCCGTGCGAGCCCTGCTCAGGAAGTAGACGACTGCGGGGTCCTGCCCGAACACGACGAAGCGACCGGCGAACTCGACGGCCACGAGTGACATCGCGTAGAGTCCAAGCAGGTCAACGCCGAAATGACGGGCGATGAGCAGCATGGCGAGGGCGCGAGAAAGACGCCCGATATTGCCGAGCAGGTTCACTCCCGCTCCGCGAGCGAGCGTTGCCGCGTCCGACGCGTGTATGGCTTCAGCGGCAGTCATGCGCACCGTGCCTTCCCAACCGCCGAACCGCTTTCCACGGCGGCGATGCGGGGTGCCGGTATGGGCGCGCGTGAGCGAGTCTTCATGATAGCGGCGTCCCTAGTCCCGGACCGTCGCGGGCACAAGCTGCCGCTGCACGCGCTCACTGGAGATGTGTATCACCGCTGTGCAGAACACCACGGATGCCAGTACCCACAGCGAGTAGATGAGCGAGGGTAGATTCGCAAGCGCGAGCAGCATGAAGGCGAAGGCGAACACGTCGCGCCGCACGAGCGGCAGGAACTGCCGATATACCCAGAAGACACGAGCGGTTGAGGCGTCGACCTGCTCGCCGGAGGGAATCTTGAAGTCCAGCAGACTGCCCTTGCCCATGCTGTGGATGCGCTGGTAGATGATGACGAGGCCGGCAAGGATCGCCACAAAAGCAACCCCGCCCATCCAGAGCGTGAGCAGTGTCGGCTCGCGACGGAACTGGCCGGTGATCAGACCGGCAAAGAGGGCCAGATACGTGATATTGTCGGTAACGGTGTCTATCCACTGGCCGTTCGGCGTCCCGCGGTGGGCAAGCCGAGCCACCTCGCCGTCGACGCCATCGAGGATCGAGGCGAGCTGAACGCCGATCCCCGCTATCATCAGCAGGACATAGTCCGTGCTGGCGAACAGAAGCCCGGCCGTGACGCCTATGACGAGATTGAAGAAGGATATCTGATTCGGCGTCACGCTCGTGCGAGTCAGCGCAAGGCTGATCGGAATCGAGATGCGCCGGTTTATCATCCGTGAAATGGGACCGTCCGACGGCTTGCGCATCGATTCGCCGAGCCGCCGTTCAGCTTCGCGGCGCATCTGCGGAGTGTCAACGTCCTGCCACGACGCATCGCCGATATCGAATGTGCGCATCCGCCCCGACTCGGCGAGAACCCGAATCGCCGCGGAGAGACTGCTGTCGCCATCCTCCTGAGTCTCGTCCAGCGCGTCGAACAACGCTCTGGAGCACGCGAACATGCCAGTGTCCACCGCGTTGTAACTCTCAAGCTGCTTGCCGATCTCAACGACATGACCGTCCCGCTCCACGACCTTCGTCGCATCGTCCAGGTCGAACACCGACCGGATCTTCCGGTCCACGGCGAGCACGCATTCATCGTCGGCTATGGGCTGGCGAAGGAGCCGCTTCAGCGTATCGACGTCGAATATGTGGTCGGCCATCAGCAGCGCGAACGCTCCTTCGACAACCGGCCTGGCGCAGAGCGCTGACACGCCATTGGCGCGCGTCTTGTATTCCGGGTTGTGCAGGAACGTGACATCGGCGGTGATGGCCTGATGCCCGTCGACGGTCGATCGGATGCTCTCCGCCTGGTAGCCGGTCACGATCACGAAGTGCCGAATTCCCGCCTCCTGCGCGAGCTTCATCACCCGCACGAGGATCGGCACTCCGGCCAGCGGCATGAGCGGCTTGGGGAGGTCACCGGTGACATCACGTAGACGCGTACCATTCCCCGCGGCAAGAATCACCGCCGTATCGATCATGTGTCGTTCCTTACCGCTATCGTATCCGCGGAGCTACCGGCCCGTGGCAGTGTCACAACGAATTCGCTGCCGTATCCCGGCCGGCTGTCCACTCGCACGGACCCGTCGTGCGCCTGCGCGATCTGTTGCACGAGGGCGAGCCCAAGGCCGCTACCCCCGTCGCTATGGCTCCGGGCCTTGTCACCCCGGTAGAATCGGTCGAATATGCTGTCCCGTTCGCCGCTCTCTATCCCGATGCCCGAGTCGCGCACCGAGATTCGGGCTTCGTCGCCCTCGGCAACGAGGCTCAGTTCTATCTTGCCGCCCGGCGGTGAGTATTTCACGGCGTTGTCGATCAGGTTGTACCCAAGCTGGTGCAGGAGCACGGCATCGCCGGAGACGTCGACGTCGTCGCACGTCCCCATCACGAGCGTGATGTCCTTGCGCGCGGCCATCACCTGGCCTTCCTCGGTAAGGTCTTCCACGACCTGCTTGAGTTCGATCCTCGCCAGCTCGGGGCGCGCCTGACCCGTCTCCAGCCGCCCCAGCGTGAGGAGATTGCGGACGAGCTGCGACATACGACGCGCCTCGTCGAGTATGACCTCCAGCGCCTGGATCTTGTCCTCGTCCGTCGTCGCCTGTTTCAGCGCAACTTCGGCCTCGCCCTGAATGATCGTCAGCGGCGTGCGAAGCTCGTGCGACACGTCGGCGCTGAATCGGTTCACCTGCTGGAAATTCGATTCGAGCCGCTCGAATAGCTCGTTCAGCGTACCGATGAGCCGACCAAGCTCGTCGTGCGCCTCTCGTGGCTCAATACGCTCGTGCAGGTTCGACGCGGAGATCCTCATCGCGCTGCTTGTTACGCTGTCGATAGGCCGTAGCGCCCTGCGGGCAAGCCATGCGCCGAGTATCGTCGAGATCGCGATGCCGCCCGGTATGATGAAGAACAGCGCACCGCGGTTCTTCCGCCGCGCCCGCGCAAGCTCGTGAAGGGAGAGCGCGACCTGTCCCCAGCCTGTGTGCCGCCCGTCAATCGGCGGCAGGCGAAACGCGATGAGCCTCACCGGCTCTTCGTTGTGCAGCTTCAGGTCCGGCGCGATCGTCATGCCGGTAGCCACGCCGCGCACCATAGCCGTATCAACCGGCAACGTGTAATTGCCGAGACTCCGCGAGCGGTGCACTATGTTGAGGTCGGTGTCGAGGAGCTGAACGTACCAGGGCGGCCAGGGCGGCGGATTCAGGAGCCTCGTCGCGCGGTCGGACGGGATATTCCCCACGTCGCCACCGAACACCGTCATCTCGTTGATCACCGCGTACGCTCCCTGGCGAAGCGAGTGATCGATGCTGGCGGAGATCCGGTTGTACGAGAGTCGCTCGACCGCGTAGCCAACGGTGATCAGCATCACCGCCATGGCGACGGAGTACGAAAACGTCATCTCGAATCGAATGCTGCGTCGACCCATCATCCAGCTCTCAACGAGTAGCCGACTCCCCGCACGGTCTGTATCAGCTTCCCGTCGGGGTCGCGAAGTTTGCGACGGAGCCGGTTCACATACACGTCAACGAGGTTCGTGTCGGTGTCGAACTGGTACTGCCAGACGTGTTCGATGACCATCGTTCGCGAGAGGACCCGCCCCGGCGAACGCATGAAGTACTCAAGGACGGAGTATTCCTTCGGCGTGAGTTCGATCTTGTCGCCACCGCGCATTACGACATGCGCGACGGGGTCAAGCATCACGTCGCCAAGCTGCAACTGCGAGCCACCGTCGCCGGCGCCACGACGCAGCAGCGCACGGATGCGCGCCTCCAACTCCGCGAACGTGAACGGCTTCGTGAGGTAGTCGTCCGCCCCGGCGTCGAGGCCGCGGATCTTGTCTTCCGTGGTGTCGCGCGCCGTCAGCATGATGACGGGCATGCTCGCGCCGGAGCCTCGGATCTCCGAAAGCACGTCGAACCCGTCCTTGCCCGGAAGCATCACGTCCAGCACGACGAGATCGTACTCCGTGGACAGCGCCTCGATTACCGCTTCACTACCGTTCGTGACAAGGTCGACGACGTACCCACCCTCGCCCATGCCCTTCTTGATGAAGTGCGCGATGCGCTCGTCATCTTCCACCAGCAGAATCCGCATTCCGGTACCCTCGACTTCTCGAGTCTCGTCTATCGGCTGAGCAACTGCGTATGCCAGGGCGCTCATTGTGCTCGTCCCGTCTTGAATACGCTCTATGCGCTCGGATTCATGCTCGATACCGAAATTAGGGTACCTCGTCAACATGAATGGCGTTTGAAGCAATGATGAAAGTTCTTTCACATTTGGAAATGCCGGTCTCGGAAAGAACTTACAGCGGATGCGGGAGTCCGGCGGCGGCGGCGAAACCTTGTCGTCGAGCCGTAGCGAGCCGTACCATTTCGGACTGGGACACGAGAACCGTCGGGGGACATCCATGCGCCTGCATTTCATCCTGCTGTTGAGCGACGATCCCGAGGCGTCGACGGAGTTCTACCGCAGGCTCTTCGGGTGCGCGCCGCGCATGCAGAACACCGAGGGTGACGGCTACACCGAGTTCCGGTTCGGCGCAACGACCCTCGCCATCCGGGGCACCGACCGCGCCCTGGTCAAAGCGCACGACCTGGAGCCGACGCCTTCCTCACGCGGCTGGGGAGTGTTCTTCGTGTTCAGCGTGGACAACTTCGACCAGGTCTACGGGCGCGCACGAGCTGCGGGATTCACGATCCTGGATGGCGAGTTCCAGAAGAAGGGGCGACGCTACTTCGCCCTGAAGGACCCGTCCGGCTACGTACTCGAAGTGACCGAGGAGAGTTTCGGCACGAACCCGTGAGCGGGTCAGGCGCGCCGGGTAGAAATGGTCCCCGAAGCAGGACTCGAACCTGCAACCTCGTGCTTAGACGGCGTCAGGCAATCTCAGCCGTAGTACAAGTACGATTCTGCGATCTCCTCTCACTTCCCGTTATGCCCGATGTGCTCGGCGACTTGTGAGCGTGCCTCACAAGACCCGAGTACGACTCGCGGCACAGCAGCACCAACCCAGTGACTCAGCAAGGGGTCACGTGGATTCATCTACGATGACGGCGTTGGTTCCCTCCACCGAAGTGACTATACCCAATGTTTGAGACGAGTCTCCGCCGCAAACGTTGTCAAGGAGGAACAGCATGTACCGCATTACGATTCTCGCCGCACTGCTCGCTACGTTCGCTCTCGGCTGCGAAGGGCCTGTCGGCCCAGCAGGTGCTCAAGGACCACAGGGCGGTACGGGTGCTCAAGGACCGCAGGGCGAACAGGGCGAAACGGGTGCCCAAGGACTGCAAGGACCAGCAGGGGAATCCGCAGACGGCACCCTTGGATGGCTGGCGTACAGCGGTCAGGTCGAATCCGATGGCAACATTGAGTTTGCTCTCCCAAGTGCCGCCGGTACAGCTGACAACCCACCAGCCATCGTCGCATACCTTTCGGACGCCGCCGTTGGCTACTACACGCTCATCGCTTGGACTAGTGATGTGGGGTACCAGTTCTACGAGACGACTGGCGGAAATCTCTGGTTGGAGGTGATAACGGAATACCCAGGTTGGTACTACCGCATCGTCGTGATCTATCAGATCGAATCGTCAGGTAAGGCGGCTCGCACGGTAGGGCCTGAGGAGCAAGCACGTCGGATCGCCAGTTCAGTGGAGTGGTAGACCGGCGTCCATGGTGGACGAGAAGGGGCAGAATGTGAAGAAGTCCCCGAAGCAGGACTCGAACCTGCAACCTCGTGCTTAGAAGGCACTTGCTCTATCCGGTTGAGCTATTCGGGGACGTACCGAGGATGTCTGCAAGAAGATCGCGCCGACCGCTGCCGACAGCAACGAGTATCCCGACTGCGCATGGGCGCAGCTTCACGTCGCGTTCTC
>CAZEAI010000012.1:0-6004 GCA_964510105.1 uncultured bacterium | reverse complement strand
GCTTCCCCCCCCGGGGGGTGCTGGGGCCCCCCCGCGGGGCGGGCTCCGGGGGGGGGGGGGCGCCCCGCGACGCCCCCCCACTTCTCGGTGCAGCGGCTATCCGCCCAGAGCATTCACGCGGCGATATGTCCGACCAGCGCGCGCAGGCCCAGCTCGTAGCTAGACGCGCCGAACCCGGCAATCTGCCCGACGCACACAGCCGCGACAACGGACCGGTGGCGGAATTCCTCACGACCGTGGATGTTCGAGAGATGCACCTCGACGGTCGGCACGCTCACCGCGCCGACGGCGTCGCGCACCGCGTAGCTGTAGTGCGTCAGCGCGCCGGGGTTGATCAGAAGACCGTCGCACCGACCCCGCGCGCCCTGGACGAGGTCGACGATCTCGCCCTCGTGATTGCTCTGATGGAACTCGACCTCGCAGCCGAGTTCGCCCGCCAGCGCCTCAACTCGCTCCTCGATATCGCCGAGCGTGACGGAGCCGTACTGCTCCGGCTCGCGCGTTCCGAGCAGGTTCAGGTTGGGACCGTTGATCACCACGATTCGCACACCGGCCTCCTCACGTGAATGTGTCAGATCCTGCGCCGGTTCGGCGGGCGCCGATTCACCGGCCACGGAAACCGTCTACCAATTCCCCAACGACGGCACCCACTCCATCCAGCGACCCGGCGGTCGCCATCCTGACAACGTCGCCGCCATCGGGGCAGGCCGCCGCTTCGATGTGCAGCTTGCCCCGCTGCACCCGGGCTCGAGCGCCCACTAAGGTCTTCTCGTCCGCGCCCAGGGCCGTCACGAACTCCAGCTCTGCGGCGAGATTCCGTCGCGACTCAGCATCATCCAACGGCGCGAACGCGGTCCACGCCGGAGAACCCTCGGCTGCACAGAGTACCCATGTGCCCTGTCCGGCGGGAGGGATCGCCGCCTCCGTGCTGATGTAGTCGAAGGCCCGCTCCGAAAGGCCCAGCGTCAGCAGGTCGCTCGCCGCCGCTATCAGACCGTCGGCGTTCTCCAGATGTACTTTGTGAAGCTGCGTTGAGACGTCTCCGCCCAGATCGACCCATTCGATATCCGGACGTGTTTCGCGCACCTGCCGCATGATGAGGTCTTCCGACGCCGCGATGCGCCTGCCCTCCGGAAGCCTGTCGAAACGATACGACTCTCGGTCCACAAGCGCCGCCCGAGGATTCATCCGCGCGACGCATGCCGCGCACGCCCGATCCGGTTCCGTACCCGGCGGCAGATGCCGTGCCTCCAGCCACAATCCGTCGAGACCGCGTGCGCTAAGGAGCGCTGCTATCTCTCCCTGGGCGTCGGTGGCGTCAACGGGTATCGCATCCAGCGCAATCCCGATCGCACCGGCCTGTTCGGCAAGCCAGGGAACCCGCCTCAGCGCCACCGCCTCGTTTCTCACGCCGATCTGGAATCTCGTCATGCGCTGCCACCAGCCAGCCGCACCATCCCCGTGTAGATCGGAGTCGTATCGCCCATGCGTTCGACGATGAGCGCGCCGTCGGGCTGTATGTCGACCACTCGTCCTTCCGACATGCCGTCACCGGCCTCCATTGTTACGCGTCGCCCGACCAGGACCGACATGCTCCGCCATTCCTCAACGAGCGCCTCGGCGTCGGCCTGCGAGCCGTGACGTAGCGCGTCGATTCGCCGCTCGATCTCAGCCAACACCGCCGCGAGGACGTCGCGGCGCTCCACCGGCTCTACCCGAAGCATCCGCGCCGAGATGGCAAGCGCCGCGACGTCGGCCGGGAAGTCGTCCGGCGTCTGATTCACGTTCACGCCGATGCCCGCGACGTATCGGCCCGACGTTCCGCCGATCCCATCAACGAGTACGCCGGCGATCTTCCGTGCTTCGCGCGCGGTTTCGTCCGACCAGTCACGCGGCGAGCCGTCCATCCCACCGACGGCCACAACATCGTTCGGCCATTTCAGCGCAATTCCCGGTACCCCGACGACGCTCAGGCCCGCTGCGACTCCCGCGCCTATGATCAACGCGGCCACGCCCGGATCAGCGAACCGCGGCAGGATTATGGAACATGCGATGCCGCTACCCGGCGGAGAACTCCAACGGCGGCCCTGCCTGCCGCGCCCGGCGGTCTGCTCGTCCGCGACGACGGTGGAGCCGTCGGGCGCTCCGGCCTCGGCCAGTCTCCGCGCCACGTCCTGCGTGCTCGCCACCGATCCGAAACACGAACACTGCCGCCCGAGCCAGTGGGTCGTCAGTGCCGTCTGAAGCGCGTCGTCCGTGATCGCATCGAACGTCATCTCTACTTCGTGAACAGCAGACTTACATCGAGAACGGGCGCACTGTGCGTCATCGCGCCGACGGAGATGAAGTCGACGCCGGATTCGGCTATGGCACGGGCGTTCTCAAGCGTCACGTTTCCCGATGCCTCGATCTCCGGATACGGCTTGCGCTCGCGAATAACCGATACGGCCTTCCGCATCTCATCGACGGGCATGTTGTCGAGCATGATCCGATCGCACTTCGCCTCCAGCGCCTCGCGGACCTCGTCGAGGTTCGTAGTCTCAACCTCCACGGCGACCCCGATCATGTCCTTGTCGTCGATCCAACGGCGACACGCACGCACGGCCTTGCCGATGCCGCCCACAGCTCTGACATGATTCTCCTTGATGAGCACCATGTCGAACAGCCCCATCCGGTGGTTCAGGCCTCCGCCGGCAACGACGGCCCGCTTATCCAGAACGCGCCAGCCGGGCGTGGTCTTGCGGGTGTCGATGATGCGAGTCTTCGTCCCGGCGACCTGGGCCACGAACTGGGACGTCAAAGTCGCGACGCCTGAGAGCCGTTGGAGGAAATTCAGAGCCGTTCTCTCGGCAGCCACGAGCGATCGCGCGGAACCGGAGACGGTAAACACGAGATCCCCCGGCGCGACCGTGGCGCCGTCGCGCACCGCGTCACCGACCTTCGTCGCGGGGTCTACCGCACGAAACACTTCCTCGGCGATACCGACTCCGGCGACGACGCCGTGGGCTTTCGCAACGACTCTGCCCTCGGCTTTCCGCCCGGCGGCGATGGTTGCCTGTCCGGTGATGTCGCCGTCTCCGATGTCCTCCGCGAGCGCGAAGTGGACCAGATCGGCAACCGACGGAGCGTCGTCGCGGGCTTTGGATTTGGGTCGCGGCATCGGCTCAGATCCCGATTATGCTGTAGCCGTTGTCGACAAACAGTATCTGCCCGGTCACGGCGCGTGAAAGATCGCTCGCGAAGAACGCGGCCGTGTCACCGACCTCCTCCTTCGTGACGTTGCGGCGAAGAGGCGACCGCTCCTCCATCGTCTCGAACATCCCTCGCAGACCCGCGACGCCGCGCGCCGAAAGGGTATTCAGCGGGGACGGGCTGAGCGCGTTCACGCGAATGCTCTTCGGACCCAGATCCGCCGCGAGGTAGCGCACGCTCATCTCCAGCGAGGCCTTCGCGACGCCCATCACGTTGTAGTTCTCAACAACTCGCTGGCCGCCGAGGTATGAGAGACAGATGATGCTGCCGCCGCCGCGCTTCTCCATCAGCGGCGCCGCGCGCCGACCCAGTTCTACGAGCGAATACGCACTGATCTCGTGCGCGAACAGGAACCCGTTGCGGGACGTATCCGCGAACCCCGCACCGAGGTCGGCGGGCTTCGCCGCGGCGATACTATGCACGAGTATGTCCAGGCCGCCCCACTCGGCGTCGAGCGTGGCGAAGGCGGCGTCAAGCGACCGGTCATCCGTGATATCCGCTGAGACGAGAAGCGCGCCCGGTATGTCCCCGACAAGGTCGCGCACGCCCTTCTCGAATCGTTCCTGGTAGCTGAAGGCGATCTTCTCAACGCCCTCTCGCAGAAGCGCCTGCGTGATTCCCCATGCGATGCTGTTCTGATTCGCCAGCCCCACAATGAGCGCCGACTTGCCTTCCAAGAGCATGTATTCCCCTCAAACGTTCGTACCCGGCAGACGCTTTCCATGTTCGTCGTACAGAAAGAAGCCCCGGCCGGTTTTGACGCCGAGGTGACCCGCCCGCACCAGCTTCCGCAGCAGCGGGCAGGGGCGGTATTTCTGGTCGCCCAGCTCTCGGAAGAGCCCTTCCATCCAGGCGATCATCTCGTCGAGGCCGATCTGATCCGCTAGGCCAAGCGGGCCGACCGGGAAGTTGTACCCGAGTCTGACGGCGGCATCGATGCTCTCCGCCGTGGCGACGCCCTCCATGAGCACGTACATCGCCTCGTTCACCAACGCGACGATGACACGCGTCGTGATGCCGCCGGGGTACTCGAACACCTCGACGGCGGTCTTCCCGAGTTGCGCTTCGGCGAATGCCCGCGCCTTGCCGAACGTCTCGTCCGACGTGTGCAGCCCGCGCACAACCTCGACAAGCGGAATCTTGGGTACCGGATTCAGGAAGTGCATGCCAATGACGCGATCGCCTCGCAGCGTTGCCGAGCCTATCTCCGTCACGCTCAGCGAGCCGGTATTCGAGACTAGTATCGTGTCATCCGGGCAGATGGCGTCGAGCTTGGAAAAGAGCGTCATCTTGCTGGAGAGATCCTCGTCGATCGCCTCGATAACGAGTTTCGCCTCGGCAACCTCCCGCACGTCAGTGGTTCCGGCCACGCGGACGAGTATTGCGCGCTTCTCCGACTCGGTCATGCCCCAGCGGTCGATCTCGTGATCGAGCTGGTCTCCCAATTCGTCGAGCGCGCGCTTGAGATGCGCTCCGCTGCGCTCGCACAGGATAACCTCGACGCCCGTCTGCGCGATGGATTGCGCCAGCCCTTTCCCCATCGTGCCGCCGCCGACTACGGCAACGGTGCTGAACCCCCCTCCCGCCACGTCGGTCTGCTGCGGAAGTCCGAGCGATTCGAGCGAATCCGTCTGTGTCTGTGTACCGGCCACCGATCAAGCTCCTGTATGAAATCTTGTGGATCGCACCGCCCGACGGCTTGTGGCCGGCTGAGCACTCTCTCGCGACGAGCAACAATGGCACGCGTCGCGTAACGTGAACACGCTTCGCGTCCAGCGAACGCCTTGCGTTCGGGTCACGAATCCGAGGGCAACGCCCGAGGATTCGCGGGACGATCGAGTTCGCTGAAGAAGAATCCACCCTCCCGAGAAGCACTCTCGGGGCTGTCGCTGGCGTGGACGGCGTTCTCCTGGTTATCCGTACCGAAATCCGCCCGGATCGTTCCGGGATCGGCCTTCCGCGAGTCGGTCGCACCCACCAGCTCCCGCAGCGCACGGACCGCGTTGTCTCGCTTCAGAAGGAGCGCGACGATCGGCCCGCTGGTCATGAACGACACGAGGTCGTCGTAGAATGGCCTCGTGTTCGCTGTAGAAGAGCCGCGCTTGCTTCTGTGTGAGCCGAACCATGCGCATCGCACTCAGGGAGAACCCGTTTTCCTGCACGCGGGCGAGTATCTGCCCGGCGGAGTTGGCGCGCATCGCGTCGGGCTTGATCATCATGAGCGTATGTTCCACGTTGAACCTTCCCCAGATAGACGTCCTGAGCGAACTCGTCAGCCGAGCATGCTCCTCACGGTATCCCCCATCACGGCCGGACTCTCACAGACAGCGATACCAGCAGCCTGCAGCGCATCCATTTTCTCTTCGGCGGTGCCGTGTCCACCGGATATGATCGCCCCGGCGTGACCCATGCGCTTGCCGGGAGGCGCCGTTCGCCCGGCGATGAAGCTCGCGACGGGTTTCGTGCCATTCCGGGCGACCCAGTCGGCGGCCTCTTCCTCGGCCGTTCCACCGATCTCGCCTATCAGCAGTATCGCGTCGGTGTCGGGATCGCTATCGAAGAGCTCGACCGCGTCAAGGAACGTCGTCCCGATCACCGGGTCGCCGCCAATGCCGATCGCCGTCGACTGCCCCAGCCCGCGCTGCGTGAGCTGATGGACCGCTTCATACGTCAGCGTACCGCTGCGGGACACGACGCCGACTCGTCCGGGCGAATGGATGAACCCCGGCATGATACCGATCTTCGCCTCACC
>CAZEAI010000011.1:35915-72060 GCA_964510105.1 uncultured bacterium | reverse complement strand
GCTGCTCAAGGAGTTCGCGCACGTCGGGATACGGGTCGAGATCGACCATGCAGAGGATTCGAGGTTTGGACATTGTAGCTTCCGCGAGTGTGGCGTGTTGGTCGTGTGGCCGACGGACGTCAGAAGCTACGAACGCGGGGCGGAGCGGACCACGGTGCTTCGCGCCGGCGATCCGGCGGAGTATGCGAACTTCCGCACGTCCCCGCCGAACACTCCTCGTACCACGTCCTGTCCGGCTCCCTCTGGATCGCTGAGCCATTCATCTACAGCGTCCAACCCGAACCCGAGTCGAAGCGCCATCACGGCTATGTTAGGGTGCTGCTCGGTCCTCCACGGCCCCGCGACGAGAATGGCGTCCCGCAGCTCACGTGACTCGTCTGTCATGCTGGATCCCCAGCAGATAGCTTCCATCGCGTCGGGATAGCGTGAGGCAAGCTCCGCAAGCGCGAGCAGGATGAACAGACTCCTCGGCGTCGCGTGCCTATCCGCGTCGCACCATGCCCTTTGGAGTGCGGAATTGAGAGTCCCGGGCTCTTCGGGCAGCAGCGAGACGAACCTCGTGGCGAATGCGATCGGGGCGACCAACGTCGTGTCCACGCACCGCCCCAGAAGCCACTCAAGAGCGCGAGGAAGCCCACCCTCGACCCAGATAGCCAAGCCTGCGGCAACGGCGCGGCGAATCATTAGCTCTGTCGCAAGTGGGGTCACGAAGCCGGTGTGCGCGATGAGACGCCTGAATCTTGACGCCTTCGCCGATGCGGAGTCCAACACGAGAACCGCTTTCTCAAGACGTTCCGCAGGAGCTGGCGCAAGATTTCCGCTGGGGTCTAGCGCGATTCCGGGCAAGCCGTCCATGAGGGCCTTCATCACCGCGTCGTCATCACATTCGGCTGCTGTCGACCGCTCAGCGAAACGTATCCACGCGTCGCCCGAGAATACCTCCCGCGCCAGTTCGACGGCTGCATCCGGATTGGTCTCGAAGCGCTCCAGCTCATCGAGGAGCGGCCGAATCGCCTCGGACCGTTCATCGAACGAGTCCGGGAACCAATGAAGGCGATCCAGCCTATCGAACGCAGCCGAGGCCGGGTCGAAGTCCATCGCCTCCCCGAGTGTAACAGGCAAGCTGACAAGACCATGGTACCGATGGAACGAATACGGAGCCGTGAGTACCAAATCCTTCGCCAGGTGACTTGCACCGGTTCGCGTCAACGCCGGCGCGAGATGTCCGAGGAGCCTTCCGAGCCGCTCGAACAAACGCATCCAATCCGACTGAACGGGGTCGACACGCATCTTCAGGGGGAAGGCCTCTGCCGGCAGGATCACGTGAAGACTCCGATGCCCGGAGAATTTCGCGAGGTACGGCACACCGAAGTGTTCAAACAGGCCGACGACGGGAATCAGCGCACGAAAGGAGGCCGCGAGATCGAAATCGAACTCGAACCGCATATCCCATCCGGTCGGCTGGTCCGCCACACCGGGACTATTTGCCGCGACCCCCATGTTGAAAAACGGGAAGAACGGGCTCGCCGATTCGCCGCACGATTGCACTTCACCTTTGATTCGGTCTCTGAACGATCCGATCGACTCCTCGCAGTGAAGACGGATCGACCGCGCCTTCGCTCCGTGTTGACGGAAATCGACCTTCGCGTGGTAGAAGAATCGGAGTTGGCGCCGCTGAGACAGCCGCCAAAGCACGTCGGACACGTCGTCCCGCAGGTAAAACGAGATGACATCTTCGTATGAAGGGTTACTCACTGCTCTCTCCAGGACTGAAGACATGAACTCACAACCTGTTGATCTCAAATACGATCACGTGTTCTCTGCCTCCGTGGACCCGACCAATGCGTCTGAGACTCCGCTGTGATGCCACTCGGAGGCCGGCCTGCGCGATGACGCTGTTCAGATGATCGATGCTGCTCTCTCCTGTTCGCTGAGACGTATCGGCGTACTGCAGCAAGATCGTGCCGCCGGATGCAAGGTGATCGCGAGCGGCGCGGATAAACGCGTCGATGACCCGGTATTGCGGATCGAATCGGGCCGTATCATACAACGTCTCGGGTTGTCCGCATATCCAGGGAGCATTGAAGAGAATCGTGTCGAACACTTCACCGGGTGCCGAATCGAACAGGTCGGCCGGCCCTCTTACTTCGATCCTGTCGCCCAGTCCGAAACGCTCGACATTCAGATGCGCGTTCGCAACAGCCTTCCTGTTGCTGTCCGTCGCGACCACCGACTTTGCACCAAGCTGTGCTGCCAGAAGCGCGAGCACCCCCGTACCCGTCCCCATGTCGAGAATGCGCCTCCCCGACACGAGCGGACGGTACTCCAGGAACATCGCCGGCACGCTCTCGTCCGCCGGGACGTACACGTGTGGAACTATCGTGATGGAAGCGTCCAGACAGCTCAGACGAAGCCCTTCCCGTGCGCGGACCATATCGGTGAGAATGCGCTGAAGTCGTCTGACAGGAATGAGGTACGTCGCCTCGCCGGTAGATCTCTCCAGCCATTCCTGCAGGCCAACGGTGTCCGGTGGATCCGCGATTCGCAGCAACGAATCGCCGCGCGCAGCAACGAGCAGCCTGTGGAGCCTTCGGCGACGTTCCGCCACGAACGCCGTGCGACGCTGCCCACGGTCTTCCAGATGGGCGAACTCGGCGTCGGAAACGAGCTCACGCTGCTCACGCTGACAGTAGCGCAAGACAGCGTCAACGTACGGGTACGGACCAACGAGCAAGATCGCTGCACCTCCCGCCAATCGACCGCGAAACTTCCCCAATGATGTTCGCGCATCCTGGACCTCCAGAGCTTCCACAACGCCCGTGAACGCGCGAAATTCACGCGGCAAGAGGCACTTACCGAGTCCCGTGACATTGAAGAGACGCTGATCGCCGGTGTGATCGCTGCCGCGCACACTGCACTCCTACTCCGAACGATGAATGGCGAGGACCGGAACTAGTAGGTTGCGGTGCGCCCGGAAATCCTTCTCACGGATGGACATCGTACTCCAGATCGATCGGACAGCGCGATCTGAAACACTCACCTCGGTCGGGCCGGGCATCTTGCCCCTCGAATACAGAATGTTCGCCGGGAGAGTGGTCGCTGCGGAGGCATGACCGGCAGTACCAACCTCGGGGAAATCCCTCTCCTGTTCGCGGGAGAGGGGAAACGAACGCGTCAGCGTTCGCGGGTTGAGGGCCCTTTGCGTGAGCTCCACACGCACCGGTACACAGAGAGACCCCCGTCGAGAGCTCCGGTCCGGCGTGCCGGAGACATCTCGACGGGGGAATGTCCGAGGGATCACCTCGTGCCATGATGCACCGGCTTGTGAGGAAACCGGCGAGCACCGATTCCACGCGCCGCGGAGGGACGAGGCGACATGCGTCGGTGAGGCGGCGCGGTCACAGCATCCGCTGCCGCCTGCGGCTGGCGCCGAAGCCCGGTATCAGTGTATCGGGCCCTGGCACTCCGCCATGTATCCGATCAGAGAACCTCGTTCTCCGCGCGAGCCTTCAGACGCGCCCAGCGATCGTCCACCTCGGCCTGGACTTCCGCGAGTATGTCCGCGTTGTCCGGCTTGACCATGTGCGAGAACGCGCGTCCCATTATCCGGAAGAGATCGTCCACCGGGACCTTCTTGTTGCGCTTCTCCGGATCGTAGTTCAGCGTAGTGATGCCGTCCTCGATCTCGTAGAGCGGGTGCGTGCAACTATCCACCGACTTTTCGATGATCTCGGTGCCCTTCGACTCCTCAGCGCCCCAGTTGAGCGGGCAGACACTGAACACCTTTCCGAACGCGAAGCCGCCGTTGCGTACCGTTTCCTGCGCCTTCCGCGCCTTGGTGATCATGTCGCGAGCGTTGGACTCGGCCGCCTGGAAGAGATACGAACAGTCCGTACCGCGCAGGATGTCGATGACGTCCTTGTGGTGCGTCTTCTTGCCACGTTGACCCGGGCCGACGTGCGCGTTGGAGTTGCGCTGACCCTTGAAGCCCGTGTAGCAGAGCTGTCCACCCGTATTCATGTAGCCCTTGTTGTCGTACTCGAGCATGATGAACGGGTCATTCCGCAGCGCGGCCCCGATGACCTGATCCATGCCGATGTCGTCGCCACCATCTCCGGTCACGGCGATGAACGTAATCTCTTCCTCGATCTCGCCACTCGCCCGGAGCCGATGGTACATCTCGACGACACCCGTCGCCGTGGACGACGCGTTGTGGAACAGGTTATGGAAGTACGGAACCTTGAAGCTCGTCAGCGGATAGCCTGTCGTAACCACCATGCCGCAGCCGGTGTTGAACAGGAGCACGACGTGTCCGTCGATCCCGCGGAGGAACAGGTCCAGGTTCGTGAAGATCCCACAGCCGGGGCACGCCGAGTGCTTCTCGATGCGATGCGGCATCTGCGCCAGCGTCTTCAGGTTCACGCGCTCCATGCCCGCATTGAGCGTCGTTTCCTCCGTCGTCAACGCATCGATCGTCTGCACCGGCTGATACTCGGGATCGCCCGCCCACGCGCCATGATAGCCGCGCAGCGTCTTCTCGTCGTCCGGAACGTCTGGGTACGACAGGCCGAGCTCGAACATGGCCACGCCGTCTTCCGGGGCGAAATTCAGGCCGCCGATTCCGTAGGCCCGGCTGATGACGGTGCTCGTGTTCTTCACCTTCTGGAGCGAAGCGCCAAGTTCATTCGCGAGGTAGTTGCCCGCGCCGTACTGCGACACGCGCTCGGCTACGACGATGGTCTTCGCATCGCCGATCGCTTCCACAAGCTCCTCTTCCGGATACGGACGCAGCACCATCGGGACGACGAGCCGAACGTTCTTGCCGTCGGCAGTCATGTCGTCCACGGCGATCTTCGCCGCTTCGCCGGCGCTGTTCAACACGACCAGCGTCGCGTCGGGGCTGTCCGAGCCATGCACCTGGCAGAAGTCATAGTAGCGACCCGTCTCGTCTCCGAACTCCTTGAAGATCGACGGCAGAATCTCGTGCGCCTTCGCCATCTTCGCGTCGAGCGCAACCTTCGTGTTGATCAAGTCGTCGTTCATGTACGGCCCGAGCGTGTGCGGATTCTTCACGTCGAGAAGGTTCGGATACTCCGGCTTCGGTCCGACGAACGAACGAACGTCGTCCTGGTTCTCGAAGACATCGATCCGACGCGTGCCGTGGCTTGTATGGAAGCCGTCGTACGCCACGAACGCCGGCAGCAGCACCGCCTCGGCGGCACGCAGCGCGATGATATTCATGTCGTACGTCGCCTGCACCGTCGGAGCGAGGAAGATGAGCCAGCCCACGCCCAGAGCCGCCGCGAGATCGCTATGGCCGTTCTTGATGTTCAGCGGCGCCGACACGTCGCGTGTGGAGAGATTCATCACCATCGGGAAGCCGAGGCCGCTGATGGCCGGCAACTCCTCCATCTTCAGGAGCAGTCCGTTCGCCGACGTCACGTCGACCACGCGACCACCTGCCGCCGCGACACCCGTGATGATGCCGGCGACTGCCAGCTCGGATGTGCCGATGACGAAACTCAAGTCCGTCTTACCGGCGGCGACGACCTTGCTAACTTCTTCGCCCGCATCCGAAGACGGCGTGATCGGATAGTAGCCCTCCACGTCGTAGCCAATATCGACTATGGCGCGGGCTACCGCCTCGTTGCCGTTTGCGATTACCGATTTCTGGTTTGCCATGCTTCTATAGCTCCCTGGTCAGGCTGCGTCAGCCGTTCGATGTCTCATTGCCATTCAACGGTATCCTGTCGTCCCGGCTACGCTACCGCGGCTTCCGGAAGCACGAGCGCCTTGCCGCGCTTCGTGTCAGGACAGACCTCGACGCAACGCATGCAGCCCTTGCAGAACGCGTAGTCGATTCCGGTGACCTTGCCGTCCTTCCAGATCAGGCCGCCCGGATCCGAACAGACCGACATGCAGATCGCGCATCCGGTGCAACTCTCTTCGTTGAACTCAGGGACGAACCCGTATCCCGCGACTTGGTTGTCGCGATTGACCGTCGAATGGTGGAGCGCGTCGATTGCGCCTCCGTTGAGCATGTTCAGGTAGCCGATCTGGCCGCGCACGACCGATCCGGCCGGCATCAGCGGGTAGTCGTCGCGCGCCTCGTAGGAATTCTCCACGATGTTGTCGTAGGCGGCATTGAACGCGGCCAGGTTCGCTTCCTTCGCGAACGGCCACTGCTTCTCGACTGCACCGGCCAGCACTTCCTGCGGGAATCCGAGCACGTGCGCCACAAGCGCCATCATGGGCATGTTCAGACGCGATTTCGTCTCTTCGGCGATGGACTCGGCGTCAACGCAGATGATCCGGCCGTTGTGCATCTTCAGCTCGTCCCGGATCTCGTCCGGCGACTTCGTCGTGTTGACGATGACTGTCGCATTGTCCTGCAGGCCACGGTTGAGCTGCAGAGCCTTGATGAGGCCGGGCCGGAATATCGCGAGGATATGCGGAACGGCGGTCGGACCCGACGTGCGGACGGGAATGCCGGTCTCGCAGAGCCGAAGGGAGACGTCCGTAGGCGTTCCCTTCTTTTCGCTGCCGTACTTCGCGTCGTACGCGCCGTCGAGGTCGAGCTCGCTCACCGCGATCTTGAAAAGGAGTTTCGCGGCCATGTTCGCGCCATCTCCGCCAATAGCGGACATGAGCGTGTTGCAGAAGCCACGAGGATTCTTGTAGGGAAGCTCATAGGACATACATGTCCCTCCTTGGTTCTGGTGATTCGTGCCGGCAGGCGTGATGGCCGCTCCTCACAAGCGGCATGACGAGGACAGACCTGCAATTATGCAATCCAAATGCCAACGATCCCACCCCACGCGATTCTCTGGCCCGGGACCCCACGTGCCCGCGATTGTGCCTGTTGCGGTCATGCATGACACGCGTGTTCGGTCTGGACATTTTGTCCACGGCCTGCTGACAAATGGAACAACGGGCGGTCCGAAACTGCGCACGTCACCGACCGACCGGTCAGTCTTACCATCTGCGCCCTGGCAAAGCACGTCGACCGGTCCGGTCGCTTGCCCGAATCGGCACCGCGCATGCATCTTTGAACTCTCGTCTCCAGCAACCCCGAAACAAGGCGACCACGTCATGCCGCGACGCACACGCCCCCCTGGCGGGGATCGCCCGACACCGGCGGCGGTTCAACTTCGAGACCTGCCGTGGCAATGGATCGCGACCGGGGCGTACGTACTCGCCCTCGGTGTGGTGAGCTTCGGCTTCTGGACAGTCGGCGGGTACGGCGTTGAGACCGACGCGTTCGCCGGATATCTGCCCGACGCGAAACGCCTTCTGCATGGCGCCTTCACCACGCTCGACGGGTTCAAGGGACCCGGTTACCACCTCGCGCTCGCCGCGGTTGGCGCCGTGATTCGGGACTTCTTCTATGCCGCGAAGATCCTCGCGCTGGCAAGCTCAGGAGCGGTACTCCTACTGCTCTACCGGCTCGTCCGACGTCACATTGGAGCCGAAGCAGCGTGGATCACCTGGATCGTCGTCGCGACGAACGCGCAGTTTGTGCTCTACGCGATTCAGGTCGGCACGGACATGTACTTCCTCGCTCTCGCGATGGTCACGGCTACGCTGCTGCTCGAACGGTCGCGGCAGGCTCGAACGAAGCAGGTCCACCGGGCACTCATCGCCGGCGCACTCGCGGGGATGTGCTATTTGACGCGCTACAACGGGCTGTTCCTGATCCTGGGCGGCGTCCTCATACTGCTGCTCGCCGACTGGCGCGAGATACCGGCATTCTCCGAGACGAGCGACGAACGGCCGACGCCGTGGCGCACCCGGTCCGCGCGAGCGGTCGCATTCATCGTCGCAGCGGTCGTAGTGATCCTCCCGTGGTCGCTCTTCACATACGCCAAAGGCCGCGGATTCCTGTACAACCTGAACTACCTCAACATCGCGTATGAGCTGTACGGCCAGGGCCTCATCGGCTGGGACCAGTACTGGGAGTTTTTCCGGGGAGTGTTCACCGGCTTCGGCGACGTACTTGCCGGATACGGCGCCGCCACGCTGTTCGTCTTCGCCAGGAACGGGTTCACCCACCTGTGGGCTGACTGGACGCACGTCCTCGCGACGCACGACATCGGCTGGACCACCATCGCAGCGGTCCTCTGGGGTGCAATCGCGCTGACCGGTCTCATCGCGGCGATCCTGCGATACGGATTCCGCGCATGGCCGCCGGTGCTTCTGGGGCTTCTCACGTATGGCGTGCTCGTGCCGGTGTTCTATGGCGAGCGTTTCAGCCTACCGATGCTCCCCTGGTACGCCGTGCTCGCCGCCGTATCCGCCACGTGGGCGGCAAGCAAGCTCTCGCTCCCAACAGCCGTGCGATTCGCGCCGTCGGCAGTCCTCGTCTTCCTCGTGATATCGAATTCGTATGGCAGTCTCGCGCAGGTGCGAGGCCTGCTCGCCTCATCGCCCGACGAGATCCGGATGATCGCCGACGTAGCAGGCAGCCGCATCCCCGAAGGCGAACGCATAATGGCGCGCAAACCGCACATCGCATGGTACCTCGGCCTGGATATGGCGCGCATTCCCATGGTCCGCGGCATCGACGACCTGAGGGACGCGGCGCGGAATCTCCACACGAAGTACCTGTTCGTCAGCGGCATCGAAGCAGCCCTGCGACGCCCCCTCATCCCACTGCTCGACCCGCGTAACGCGCCGCCGTTCCTGAACCCGCTCGCAGCCACGCGCGGACGACCCGCGGTCCTGTACGAGTTCACGTTCGACGTCCCGCCGCTTCCACCGCCGGACGACGTGTACCAAGCCCCCGATCGCTCTCACGAACCGCCGCTCGACGCGCGGATCGGCCGGGCATACCTCCGATCGGGGCGTCCGGATCTCGCTATCGACTACTTTCAGCGCGAACTCGACCGCGATCCCGACTCACCGGCGGGACTGCTGGGACTCGTCGAACTCGATGTCGACCGCGCGCGCCAAACGCTGGACGATCAAGCGGCTGGGCAGAGCGGCCGAATGACGGCGCGTACCTCGTTGCAGGATGCACTGCGCAGACTGGCGGCGCTCGCCGAGCAGCATCCCGAGTCGTTCATCGTCCAGAGGGCTCTCGGAGAAGAGTTCGCGCGGCAGGGCGACATCGAGCCGGCGCTCGACGCGTACCGGCGTGCCGAGGAGATCGCGCCTCAGGACGTGTCCATCCAGCGGGCGATTGAGTCGCTGATGAGGCGGTAGCAGGCAAGCCGCCCTCGGCGCAGGGCGTGCTCAAGCCATGATCGAGTACACATCCGCGTCATTGAGTCGAAGCGACAGGCGAATGGTCCCACCACGTAACCGCGCAAGATCGTCGCCGCCACCCCAGGTGACTGCGCGCTCCAGGTCGTCACCGTACAGTACGTCGCAGTCGTCGTGACCGAAGCCGCTGATCTCGCTACCGTCAGCCTCAAGCAGTGCCACCGAAACGCTTCCCGCCGCGGACGTGCTCATGTTAAGCGCAAGCCGAGGACTCTCAAGGCGCACTGCCTTGCTCGTCATCTCTCCGCCGGAGGCATCGGCGTGAAGACTCGCGAATCCATCGACGCGTACCGTGCCTCGCGTCAGCCGCGTGTCGCTGTGGCGGAGGTGGTCCACCCAGTAGAGCGAGTACTCCGTCGGCGACGTGCGAAGGAGACCCGGCGCGACAATGAAATTCCGCTCGGTCCAGTTGAGCGCGTCGAGCCCGGGCCGAATGAACCCGTCGCGGAATTGATGAAACGCTCGACCATCGCGACTCGCCACGAACAGAGCGTCGCTGACGCCGGCCTGCCCGTGCCACAAGTGGCGTTGACGATCCGGCATGAGGCGCATCGGGAAGCTGAGGAGAAGCTCGGGATCGCGCGGGTAAGGTGTCACCGCATTCGTGTACAGATGCTCGGGCGGCGCGTCTCCGAAATCGAGCGGCTCCGGCTCGCGCCACGTGACGAAATCGTCCGACCGTGTCACCGCAATGTGGCGTACGCCGTCGACGAATATCCGGAAGTAACACGCGTAGTCGCCGCGAGCAGCGTCCCAGAAAGGAACGTTTAGACTGTCGAACGCGCCCTCCGTGATGACCGGCTCCGGGCTCATCAGACTCCACGCGATACCGTCGGGCGATTTGAGCGCGAACAACGCCCCGCACCCGGCTACCGCCTTGAAACGCGCGTCCGGTGCGGCATCCGGATTCAGATCGATACACGGCGCGAAGTTGTGGCCCGTGTCGCGCGGAAGGTCGAATCCATCCCACACGATGTTGTTCGCATGGCTGCCGGCGAATTCGGTGCGCCAGATGAGACGACGTCGCCATACAATTCCGTCGTCGCTCTCCGCGAGGCAGCACACGTCGGGATGAGCCGCGTGTACGAAATCCGGATAGTGCGCGCCGCGGTAGTAGAGTCGGTACCGCGAGCCCCCAACGCCGTCGCTGATGTCGCCGGTGTCCAGCACAGTGCAGTAGTTGCTGCCCGGGCCTTCCCACGGCTTGTCGAACACCAGGCAGACATTCTCACGTCGAGGCTCGTGGAGCCGAAGCCGCGTGCCGGCATGGCGATCGACGATGTCCTCGTCAACGAAGAGCCACGGACGGTTCGTGATGCTGATCATGACTGCCTCCTGCGTCGAACAAGCGATTCCGAGCGCACCGCATGGCGGTTGGAGGGCCCAACAGCCGGTACAAAACACCACGGGAGCGCGACGGCGCCCCCGTGGTTACAGATCAATACGGAGGGTACGGTCCCTACATATCCTTCACGTCGACGACGATCTTCTCGTTCCACGACTTGATCGCGGCCTCGATCACCGTCTGCACGCCGAGTGCATCGGCCCCGGAAGCATCGATATCCTCCGGCTTGTCACCGGCGTGGACCTGCTCGATCCACTTGCCAATACGCGACGGGAATGTCTCGCCGAATCCCGCCATGCCGCCGAGGTAGTGGTACGTCTCTTTCTCGATCGAGTTACGGTTGTAGAACGTCAGCTCCTCGCACGCGTCTTCGATCACGACGCGGCCGTCGGAGCCGATGACTTCCGCCTGCTCGAGACCGTAGCTGCCACCCGCATCGTACGAGCCCGTGAGGTGACCGATCGCGCCGCTCTCGAATAGGATGTTCACCTGCGCGTTCGACCAGATCGTCCGGCCCTTGCCCTTCATGAGGAACGCCTGCACCGACTTCGCAGGCCCCATGAAGTACTGGATCACGTCGATGGAGTGCGGGTGCAGCGCGCGGAGGTGAAACCACGGCGACGTTTCATTCGGGTTGTTGATCCACATGCGCATGTTCATCATGTGGAGCATGCCGAGACGCCCGTTCTCGACCCATTCCTTGGCTCGCAGCGCGGCAGGGGTGAAGCGGTGATTCAGGTTGATGGCGTAGGGAACGTTCTTCTCCTTCGCCAGCGCGACCATCTCCTTGGCCTTGTCCAGCTCGTTGGAGATCGGCTTCTCGCCGAGCACCGGCAGCCCGGCCGCGAGCAGTTCCATCGTCGCCTGGTAGTGATCGCCGCCGTTCTCGACACCGGCGGTACACATGCTGCACGCGTCGATCTTCACGCCGCTGTCGAGCATCTCCTGGATGCTGTAAAACACCTTCGCGCCGTAGTCGGCTCCGGCCTTGTCGGCGCGCTCCGGGATGATGTCGCACACCGCGACGATCTCGGCGAGGGGATCGTTCACGTACACACCGGCGTGGGTGTTGCCGATGCCGCCGAGCCCGACGATACCGACTTTCAACGGTTCTGCCATGACGTGTTCCTTCCGTGCGATTGAATCAGTCAGGGGAATTGCACATGAATCCGTGGATACGGCTCATATGGGTACGGGCGGGTGGGCAAGGGCGCAACGGGGCCGCGAACTCTCACTGCGTGCGAGTTCGTCTAGCAGTTCGCAAGCGAACTACCAAACGAACCGGAACGACGCGACAGTTCGCGGGACATTCCTGTCTGCCCGGAAGCTCCCCCTATCCCGTCGAATGCTCCGCATTCGCCACCCTTTCCCCCGGTGGGAGAAAGGGCTCGGCGGCGTGCATCGCAACGGCCCCTACACAACGCGCCGCGCGCTTGCCCCCTCCGGGGGAAAGCTGTCGCCGAGGGCGACTGAAAGGGGGAGCCCCGCCTCAACTCCGCCGCGCGAGCTTGTCCGCGAAGATGGATATCAGCCCGCCGAGCATGAGGTAACCCACGACCACCTCGGCAGCGACCCATACCTTTCCCACCCAGTCGACCGGCAGCACATCTCCCAAGCCTAGGGTCGTGAACGTGATGATGCTGAAGTACATCGCGTCGAACAGGCTCACCGCAGTCTGTTCACCGTTGACGAGGAACTGTCTCACGGCGTACCGGAACGCGAATCCAAAACCGGCGGCAAGCGCGACAGACCACGTTAGCCAGAGGGAGAAGGAACGGCCGCAGTCGGCAAGGAACAGCCAGATCCAGTACCAGACCGGATGCCGATCCTTGAACTGTCTGAGATCGTCCGTATCCTCTGCCCAGCGACGGAATAGCCGGTTCTCACACCCCGTGACATCCGTCGCATTCACGATGCATTGAGATGGGCGACGCCGTAGACGTCGCCACAACCTCTTTCGTAGGGGAACGTTCCAGTACTCGGACGGAAACAGGAACTGACCTCTCACGCTGCTGTTGCTCAGAGATACGACGCGACGGAACTTCGATCCGTCCAGAAAAGCACCCTCATCGAATGATGAGTGAATGAAGGCGTTCTCCTGGAACTCGTTACCCTTGGCAATGAGAATGCTTCGGAATCGACATCGTAGGTTCACAACGCCCTGAAAGGTACAGCCCTGCACAGTCACGGTAGGCAGGAACTCCACCTCATCGCAGACAAATCCGCCGCGAAACTCAACTCCGAGCAGATTGACGTGATTCAGAAACCGCACATTCGAGATGTCAGTACCCCCTGTGATCTCACACCTGCGCAGTGTCAGTGAACCCGCTGCATCCCGCAACTCACTGATCGGGCCCAGGATATCCAGAGTCCGTAGCTGGGCTCGATGGAGGACAACCTGCTCACCACCGAATAGAGCGCGGAGAAGCTGTTGGTAGTCAGCTGAGGTGACAGCAGCCGCTTCACAGTCCGATCCCGATATGAGCGTGAACTTGGAGACAGTGGACAGGTTGGTCGTTTCCGTGGCCATGCCGTGGATCAGGGAGTCGCCCAACGAGAACGGTCGCGAGGCCCCGCAATCAATCAGCCGCACTGGACTTCTCAACCTAAGAAGTCTCAACGTGTCGCGTTGATCGTCACTGACTTCGACTTCCCTGTTGCGATACACTACCTCGCGACCCGCTTCGATCTCTTCCGCAAGCGCTGATATCGAAATGGTCCCCATACCCACACCTCCTCACCACACCAGCGGGCTGAACCACACCCAGATCGCCGCCACCAGCGCCATGAGCGCCACCGTCAGCCAGACGTTGCGCATGTTCACCACGCGCGAGACCTCCGCCGCCACGTCGCGCGTCGCCTCGAACATCGTCAGCCGCTCCGCCGGCGGGGGAGACGTCGCCAGGCTGATGATCACCAGCAGCGCCACGCACACGATGAAGATGAACACCGCCAGGTGCAGGAAGTTGATCGACGCGAACTCGACCGCCGGACCCCACGTAAGCCAGCCCGACTTCCAGCCGATCTCCGCGACGAACCGCGCCGCGCCAATGACGAATCCGGCGAGCAGCGTCGAGATGGCGGCGGTACCGGTCGCGCGACGCCAGACGATGCCCACGAGGAACGTCGCGGCAATGGGCGGCGCGATGTACGCCTGCACCGACTGCAGGTAGACGTAGAGCTGATCCGACATGATCCCGATGAACGGTATCCAGACGAGGCCGACGAACACGAGCACAACCGTCGCGAGCTGCCCGAACCGCACGAGCTGTCGCTCCGTCGCGTCCGGGCGGAGGCGCTTGTAGAAATCCATCGTGACGATGCTCGACGCGCTGTTGAACACCGACGACAGCGACGACATGAGCGCCGCCAGCAACGCCGCGATCACGAGCCCCTTCATGCCCGTCGGCAGGAGGTTTTCAACCATCGTCGCGTACATCCGGTCCGGCGCCACGTCCGGGAACAGCGCGCTGCCGACGAGACCCGGGAAGACGAGGATGAAGATCGGCAGCAGCTTGAGAAATCCGGCGAACAGCGTCGCCTTCCGCGCCTCCTGCACGTTCCGCGCGGCGAGGGTGCGCTGCACGATCATCTGATCGGTGCACCAGTACCAGATTCCCAGGATGATCGCACCGATCACGAGCCCCGTCCACGGGAACTCGGGGTGATCGATCGACTTCCACATGTTGAAGAAGCCCGCCGGCACGCGCTCCGTGAGAACGCCCAGGCCGCCGACGCGCGTCACCGCCGCCGTCGTCAGGAATATCCCGCCCGCGATCAGGATGAACGCCTGGAAGAAGTCGGTGTACACCACCGCGCGCAGGCCGCCGAACACCGTGTAAATTCCCGTCGCCACGAGAAGCACGATCGCGCCGACCCAGATGTTCCAGCCGAGGATCGTCTCCAACACTACCGCACCCGCGTACACCGCGACGCTGACTTTCGTGAAGACGTACGCCACGATGCTGATCGCGCTGAAATACGTCCGGCTGGCGGAGTTGTAGCGCCGTTCGAGGAACTCCGGCATGGTGAACACGCCCGTCCGCAGGTAGAACGGCACGAAAAGCCATCCGAGGAACATCAGGCAGATGCACGCCGTCAACTCGAACTGCCCGACAGCGAGGCCGCTCGATGCACCGGTGCCCGCCAGGCCGATGAAGTGCTCGGCGGAGATGTTACTCGCGAAGAGACTCGCGCCGATAGCGAGCCAGCCGATGCTTCCGCCGCCGAGGAAGTAGTTGCGGCTATCGACGACGCTCCGGCGGCTTGCCCACAGGCCGATGCTGGCTACTCCGACGAAATAGAGCGCGAGAACGATGAAATCGATGGCGGCCATGAACTCCCCCTCGTGACGCGGCGTTTGACGGGCCCACCGGCGCTGTCGACACACGCACGCGCCGAGTCAACGCGCGCACGCGGTGATTCAGCCCGCGCCGGTCGACGCAATCAGTATGCGGCTGGAGGGAAACACGTGCAAGGCGGCAAAATACCATACACGAAGGTGATATCGTGAGTTACGTCCTTGCGTCCGTCTTCATCCGCCGCTAGAGTACTGGCACGACACTACCCTCGACCAGACGATCGCCTACGCCGAGGAGATTGAGGTGCGAACACGATCGGTGCTACTCGCATGCATGCTGCTGGGACTCAGTCATGTCTCAGAGGCCCAGCCGGCCCGACACGCGGATAGCGACACACATCGGACGGCCCGAACGGCGCAGGATACGCTCCATTACCTCAAGTTGCCCGTGCTGGAGGGCGTCCCTCCCGGTCGGCCATTTGACGTTCCCGTCATGGGCACTCTGATTGACGGCAGAGCGTTTCAGGTGTTCATACCCGCCAACCCGGACACCTTCATCGTACCCGATCCCCCGGAAGTGTCGTTCTCAACGTCGCTTCCGTCCGGGAGTCACTCCGAAAACGCACACGACGGCGTGGTTCGCATCCTGCACACCATGGGTGGCGACTCCGTTACGCTCTACGACCACGTGCTCATTACCATGGAGGTGACGATTCGCCGCGAAATCACGGAAGGTACGATCGTCCCGCTGCGATTTGCATCCAGATCCATGGTCAATGAGGATCCAACTCGACTCATCGACGGCCATATCGTGGTCGGGCCCACTCCGATCGACACGCTTTCCCTACCGATGCTGAGCGATGTGGCGCCCGGTTCGGACGTGACGGTGCCCGTTGAAGCTTTGCTGGACACGACCGATCACGCCACGCTGGCGTTCCTGTTCGACTCAACCATTCTCGAACCGGCGGAGCAGCCGATCGGGCACATCGTCGATGGCGCCTCCGTCGACTCGTGGGCGATCACGGGCGACACTCTGCGGGCAGAGATCTCGTTCGCCCAGCCCGGTCCTCTGTGGGGGGAAACACTCGTCGAGTTCGACTTCCATGTGCGGCGCACGTACGAAGCCGGAAACGCGACCGTCCCGCTTACCTGGCTCCCCGATCCCGAAACGCGCGTCGCCGACCATGAGGTTCATCTCGCGGATGGGCAGGTGACCACGACTGCGTTGTCGGAGTACCTCGAGCTGCCAGACCTGACCGGCGTCGCGCCCGGCGACACAGTGGAACTCGACATCGTAGGGTACGTTGACAGCGCGCAGGCGGTGGACCTCGGATTCTCTTTCAACGCGGAGATACTCAAGCCCGTCTCAGACCCTCTCGTGAGACACCTTTTCGAGGATGTCGGCAGCCAGCCTCCACAGGTGCACGTGGACGAGGGTTCAATATCCATTGTGCTCGCCGGCAACCAGCCCGTGACCGTGTTCGATGATACCGTCGTCGTTCTTTCGTTCCGCATTCTGAACCCGCAGCGGCGCCCGGTGTCCGGGACACTGGAGTGGCGCGGATTCCCAACCACGAACATCATGGAACGCCCGGCTGACTTGATCGACGGGAGCGTTTCGACGGATCAACCCGTGGAATACATGAAGCTTCCGTCGTTGAGCGGCATCGCTCCAGACAGCGTTCTGCTGGTTGACATCATCGGTTCGTTGCTCGGCGTGGATCGCGTGATCGCTGACTTTCATTTCGACCCACTTGTGATGGAGCCGGACAGCGAGTTCGTGAAAGACCACCTGTTTACCTCTGTTGGCGCGGACACTCCTGTCGTCACCGTCATGAGTGGAAGGGTGGT
Organism: uncultured bacterium; assembly: GCA_964510105.1. GTDB lineage: Bacteria > Latescibacterota > MWCZ01 > MWCZ01 > MWCZ01 > CAZWQW01. Next base: position 55,300 of record CAZEAI010000011.1, on the reverse strand, counting down.
AGTAGAGTTGTCCGGAGATCAGGCCGTGGATGTCACCGACAGCCTCGTCCTGCGACTGGGTTTTCACGCGAGGACATTCCTGCGAGAACCTTCTACGTCAGCGCTGACGTGGACCCCGTTTCCTGGATCGAACGCGATGGATGCAGAAATCGTATTGGTGAACGGGAGCATTGCGACGGATCAGCCGGCCGAATTCATGGTACTGCCAACCATAAGCGAGATAGCGCCGGGCGACACTTTTCTGGTTGCCGCAACGGGACACCTCATCGAAACAGACAACGTTGATTTGGCTATTTCGTACGATGGCGAAATGATTCAGCCCAATTCGGACCTCGTTGGCTATCACATGTTTGAACCGTCGCAAACAGCGACGGTCTCCGCGGTTTCCCAACCGAATCAGGTACTCGTATCCATCGGAAGCGACGAACAGGCTACGGTGGAGTCGGATACGATCGTCACGCTTTATTTCAGAGCCCTCACGGGGATGCAGCTCTCCGTGTCGTCGCACCTGAGCTGGATCAGCAGTACCACGCGAGTGATGGGCGCTCCGGTAGAACTCGTCGACGGACTGGTGAACGTTCAAGTGGACACATTGTATGGGGATGTCAGCAACAACGGGGGAGTGTCGCCGCTGGATGCGCTGATGGTATTGCAGCATGTCGCGAGCGGCGATCCTCCCGTGAATGGCGTTATCGCCGACGTTACGGGCAATGGTTTCATTTCGAGCTTGGACGCGCTGTGGATTCTCAGACGCTCAGTCGACGCGGAGATTCTGTTCCCGGTGGAGACCGGTGGGGATTCGCTCGTTCAGCGCATTGCGGTCGAGCTTCCGCGCGTGCTCTCGTGGCTTCAGATCGGCAATTCGTGGTTCCTGACGGTTGATGACGCATCGGAGCTGTTCTCCGGCCTTGTCTCCCTGGAGCTCGCGACCGATGACTCAGTCGTCGTGCGTGGAAGCACTGACTTTCTTGCCGTCAAGCAGGATGGCCGCACTTTGACGGTGGGATTCGTCTACTGGCCGACGCCATCGACGGTACTGTTCGAAATCGTTCCTCCGATCCAATGGTCGGAGCCGCCGACTATCGTTTCAGCAACCGCGCACGAGGGCCAGATCCCACTCACATTCGGGCCAACAGCGATTGCCGATGCGGAAGTGTCACGACTGGAAATATCAAGCATCGCGCCGAATCCCTTCAATGGAACTGTATCGGTCCGCTACACTGCGCGAGAACCTGGTGTAGTGGACCTCGAAGTGTACAACATTGCGGGACAGCGGGTCGCGGTATTGGCACATCACCGGGCAGAGCCGGGTACCGCCTACCGAGCTATCTGGAATGGTCTCGATCAGGAGAGACGGCACGCATCGAACGGAGTGTACCTGATTCGACTGGAATCGCGGAACGCACTCCACATTCGGAAAGTCACTCTGGTTCGCTAGATCCGGGGTGTCTGCATCTGCTTTCTACGGGAGGAACCATGAAGATCGGCGTAGCGGATTTCGGCATGAGCGTGTGGGACGGCGGGCTGTTCGACATCGAGGAGCGGCTCGAATCGCTCCGGAAGATCGGCTACGAGGGCACCGAGCGACTCGTCGCGGCGTCCGAGGCGGACGCGATCCACAAAGCGGCTACGTATCGCAAACTCGGCATGAGCTTCGCCACGTGCCGCGCCCCGAACACGCAATCCACCATCCAGATCACCGCCGCCCTCGGCAGGGAATACGTCTGGACCGAGGTCAGCGGGAAGGACTTCGACACGTTCTGCCGCCAGACCAACCGGCAGGTCGAGGTATGCGCGCGCTACGGGCTGAAGGTCGGGCTGCACAACCATCTCGGCAGCCCCGTCGAGTCGCAGGCGGAGGTCGAGGAGTTCCTCGCGCGCTGCCCGGACGCCTGGCTCATCCTCGATACGGCCCACCTCGCCGGCGCCGACGGCGATTGCCACGAAATCGTCGAGACGTACGCCGAGCGCGTCGTCGCGCTCCATCTGAAGGACTGGTTCGTGACGAATCCGGAGATCGGTCTCGACAACTGGACGAAGCGCGGTCGGTTCTGCGAGCTCGGCGCGGGGAACGTCGGCCTGGATAACGCCGCGGTGCTGAAGGCGCTTGCCGCCAAGGGCTACGACGGTTGGGTGCTCGTGGAGCAGGACTCGCATCTCTGCGACCCGCTCGCGGATATCGCCGTCAGCCGCGACTACATCCGCGCCGCGGGCTTCTAGCACGACCGGGCAGGGGCAGGCCGCCGGGCCTGCCCTGGGCGCCTCACGCCGCAGTTCGCGACGCGAACTGCCAACGAACGCGAGCACCGCGAGCGTTCGCCGCTCAGCCAATTCAGAACCGCACCTCTACCACTTCCACTGCCCAAAGGGCAGCGCCGTCGACACGACTGGCGCGGCTGGAGATGGGGGGCATCCCCATGCGCACTTTCCCGTCATGAAGATTGAGGAATGCACTCTCAGATGAGGGTGGTGACTTGTATCGACGGGTCAGGTTGAACGCAACCGTGGCGCAGACGGGTGCGCCGAAACCCCATGCCCAGATCCCGATCGCACTGCCGGCCAACGTCGCGAGAAACGAGCCCGTTTGGTTCCCTATGTGCCCGGCAGCGTAGACGCCGATCGCACTACCCAATACGCCGCAGACCGGTGCATACCACCACGAAGGCCCGTCCCAGGAGAACCCATGGATGGTGAAGCCTAACAGGAGGCCCCCATATGCTCCACCGAAGCCAAGAGCGGTACCCGCCAGGAGTTCATACAAGATCCTCTCATCCAGTGGCGGCCTCTCATCTGCGCGGAAGTTGCTCTCCCGAGAGGGTGTCGTAGCTGCGATCTCCGCATACGACGGCGCAGCAGAGAGCAAGAACGCGAGAGAAAGAACGACCAAGCGGGCGTTCATGGTGTCCTCCCGGCAAGAACACACACTACGACAATGAAGATGGTTGTACCGTGAAGAATACGATGCCCCGGTACAGGCAGAAAGCGGGAATGACTGCACACTACGGGCTTCTGCCAATGCATTCAAGCCACGTGGGGCGTGCGCACGCCGCACCGGCTACCATACTCCACGCACCGCCGGGCAACATACAAGGATGGCACGAGCGGCGAACACGCGGTGTTCGACGCGAGTGACGGGTGAGGGCGAGACGAATGCGAGCATTCGCCGCACAGTCACCAGAGCCCGACGTTCACCCGCGACACCTCCACGGAGCCGCTGCCCGCGTTGTGCACGACGATCTCGTTCGTCCCTGCGACGAGCGCCGCCGGATCGAGCCGGTACACCGTGGAGTCCGGCGCCTCGGAGTCTCCGTCTCGCTGTGGAACATGCTCCAGAAACAGCTCCCGCCGGTCGTTCAACACGTGCTCGACGGCGGTGCCGTTCACGGTGATCGTGACGTCTCCCGTCGCATGGACGAGCAGCGCGGCGCGATGGGCCGGCAACGCCATCGTCGGAATCGTGAGCGTCACGATCTGGCGCTCCCCCGGCTCAAGCGTCATCGGGAGCTGCCCCGGCAGGTCGACGTTCGCAATTCGGTGATGTCGACTTGACACCGAGTACAGGTGCGGTTTTTCGCACGCTGTTTCGGGTGACTCAAGGCCGTGCAGCCAGTCGTACGGCCGGGCCCCGAGATACTCCATCCAGCACGGGAAGTTGAACACGTACACCCCGTCCGCCCCAGCGTCATACAGCGACGCACACACCGCCCTGAGCGATTCCGGGCAATGGCTCTGCCCGGCATGGTTGAAGTCGAAGCCCGCGTAGAGCGGCATGCCCTCGTCTGCCATCAGCGCGCGAATTCCATCAAGCGGTTGGTCGAAGTCCGTCGTCAGGAACGGCGACGTGGCGAGGAAGTCCACCAGCCCGCGATGCGCCCATTCCGCCACATCGATTCCGACGTAGCGGCAACCCGAGGCGGAAGTCGGAATGCGTGCGCCGAGACTCACCCCACCCGCACCCACGATCTGCCGTACCTCCGCCATGAAGCCGGTCATGACGTCGCGCTTCGCCCACACTTCGTCGGGCGTGCCCGATAGATGACGCGGAAACCGCATCCAGTCGAGACTCACCCCGTCGATGTCGTACCGCTCCACGATCTCCCGGATGACGTCGAGCATGTACTGCCGGACTTCCTCCCGGCCGTAATCCATGCAGTACGCCATCCACCCGCCCTTTCCCTCACGGATGGCATCCGGATCCACGACGCAATCCGGGTGGCGACGCCGCACTGTCGGGAGATTCCACTCGTCTTCCGGATCGTGAACGTCGTTCATCCGGACCGTGACGAACGTCTCCTTGCCCGCCTCTCGCAGCCCGGTGAGTAACATGCCGAACGGATCGACGCCGGACGCGTGAGCGCGCAGAAGACCGGGGGCGTTCGGCACGACCGTGCCGACGCTCGTCGGATAGTAGAGCGTCCCCGCACCCGCGCAGAGGAGATACGTCGTGACGTTCTCGGGACACTCCGCGACCGCGTCGCGAATGTCCTGCTCGACATCGTCCGTGAGATGGTAGAAGAGGTTACCGCCGTCGTTGTCAAGCAGGAGTCGAGGTGCTTGTTCGCGGGTCATGGACCCCTCCGATCACGGTTCCAGGCTCCGCCGAAGTCGCGCTTCCCGCGTCACCAGCCCGGATGTGGATGCGGCATGCTAGATCGGCACGACCTGCAGCGAATACCGGAAGCCGACCTTCGTCATGGTGACATGGCCGGAGATATCCGTCAGCACGAACCTGACGGGCGCGCGAAACTCAACCTGGAACAGCGTAAGCGAGCCGTTGAACCGGCACCGATCGCAGTAGAGACCGCCCTCCACCGTCAGCGCGAGCGGGCTGCCGACGCCGATCTTCACGTCGCCGATGATCTCAGCATTTACCAGCACGACGTGTTCGCCATCCAGCAGAGCCTTCCTGACGGTGTCGGCCTGGACCTCGACTCGATCCGCTGGCGACACGCCGTGCGCGAACGTGAACGACGAATCGGCTGGAAGATCGACGGCATACGCTCCATCGCCCAGAAGTAGCGGAGAGCCCGCCGTGCAGTGAGTCAGGAGCACAGGCGCGCTAAGCACGATATCCGACAGTTCTACCCGAGCGCCGTCGGATGAAACGACGGTCTCACCCGAATGCGAGACTCCCGCTCCACCCCGCATCTGCGTCAGAATCTGCTCGGCGTCTGCCATTCCAATCCCGTCCTTCCGGCAGTGACCTACTAATCGACGATATCGAAATCGTAGTTCCCGGTCCACGAAGAGGGGTCGACCTTCTCGACACAGCCTGAGCGTAGACTCCTGATGTTCGCGTCGATCACCGCCTGCGCGGCGAGAGCGTCCGCCGCTTGTCCGTCGACCGCATCCGGCGAAACGCCTTTCGAGAGCTCGACGAAGAACTGATGTAGCCTGTTCACGAACGTGTCGGCGAAGTCGCCCAATCCACCGATGATCGGGTTCGTCACGACCGTCTTCTCATCCGAGTCGTGCGGGTAGAGCGTCAGCTCCTTGAACATGTCGACCAGCAGCAAGCGCCCCCGTGTGCCCCCCACTTCCGCTCGCTCCATCGGGTGTCCACGCATGATGTCGTAGCTGCCAACGAGATGACCGACCGCGCCGCTACGGAACCGGTACGTGAACTGCGCGGTCGACCATATCGATCGTCCCGTCGCCTTCAGCGCAAACGCGTGGACGGCCTCGATCTCGCCGCAGAAGTATCGCAGGATGTCGATCGTGTGCGGATGCAGCGCCTTGAAGTGGAACCACGGGCTGCTCTCACGCGGATTGCCGATCCACATCGCCATGTTCATAAACAGCGGCTGCCCGATCCGACCTTCCGCCATCCACTGGCGAGCCCGTCGGGCGGCGGGTGTGAATCGGTGATTCAGATTCACCGCGAAGCAGACGCCCTGTTCCCGCGCCCGCGCCACCATCTGACGGGCCGGCTCCAGTTCGTTCGAAATCGGCTTCTCACACAGCACGTGGCAACCCGCCTCGATCGCCTGCATCGTGGGGACGTGATGCTCGCTGCCGTATTCGTGCCCGCCGGTCGTCACACTGACCATGTCCGGCTTCATCTCGCTCAGCATGCGGGCGACGTCGGTGTAGTGCGCCACGCCGAGGCGCTCACCCGACGCCTCCGAACGAGCCGGGTTCCAGTCGCACACAGCAACGAGATCCGCCAACAGGTCTGCGCGGTGGATATCCGCATGGCGATTGCCTATCGGCCCGAGCCCGATGACCGCGGTGCGTATCACGACACATCCATCCCGCTCGCGACGATCTCGACCGACTCGTTCTCCACCGCCACGATGGCTGCCTCCATCACCGCCGCGGCAGCGGCAATGTCCTCGGATCCACCATCGATCAGCTCGATGTCGTCGCCATTCTGTATCTGCTCAACGAGCCGGCTGACGCGCGCCGCGTGCGAATCACGAAGCTGCGGCATGCCACCGAATATGGAATTCGTGACAACGCGCTTCTCTTCGTCCGTATGCACGAAGAGCATCGCCTCCTCATACACGTTCTCGATGGTAAGCCGGGCTGCGGTTCCCGCCAGTTCGAGCCGTGCGATGGGATGGCGTAGCGACATATCGGAACTGAGGGTGAGCGTCGCGACCGCACCGGGAGCACCGTCCGGCAGGTCGGCGAACTGCATACTGATCTGCGCGTCCGACCACGCGGCATCGTCCGAGGTGCGAGCGCCGAAACACTGCACACGCGCGACATCGCCGCAGAAAAGGCGCATCATATCGACGGCGTGCATGCCCATGCCTCGAAACAGCCCGTGGAGATCGCCACCATCGAGACCGTCGCTGTACAGGCTCATGTTCATGAAGAGCGGCGTCCCGATCGCCCCCTCGCGCACCCATGTCAGGGCCCGAGTCACCGCCGGGGTGAACCTGAAGTGCAGGTTTCCAGCGAGGAACACGCCCCGTTCCCGTGCTCGCCGGCACAGGTCATACGCAGCCTCTGGGTCGGATGAGAGGGGTAGCTCGGAGAGCACGTGCACACCGGCATCGAGCAGCGTGGCGATAATGTCGGCTCGTTCTCGAAGCGGAACGCACACCGAGCACAGGTCGATGCCCGCATCGAGGATGCCGGCGACGGAATCGAACGCTCGCGTGCCGAGCTCAGCCGCCGGCTCCGACGCGAGCGCTGCATCCAATGCGCTGTGGACGCCCACCAATTCGACGTCGGGATGCACCGCGTACGCGCGGGCATGCTCAATGCCGGAATCGCTCAGACCGATGACAGCGGTACGCATCATAGAGGAATGCCTGCTCGGACGAGCCGGACAGGGGCGCGTCGCTCGTGCGCGCCCCTGCCGGTCCCGTGCCATGCTTTTCGGAGGGTGTGCTCAGCAGAGCGGGCGCAGGCGGTCGTGAACCGTCTGAACCGTCTCCTGAATAGTCTCAAGATCCCACGACGACGTCCCGACGATCTCAACCGTAACGACATCGAGGCCGGGCACCTGCTTGAACGCATCCATGCACGCTTTCAGATCCATCGCTCCGCCACCTGGGACCTGCGTCTCCACGGGCCCGATCGGCGCGTCGTGGTTGAGCGTATCCCGAATCCGTCCCGTAGCGATGTACGGCGCGAGCTTCGGTATCGCGACCTCTCCGGCTTCCCAGTCGGGCTGCGCACGCCAGAGGTGGGAGGGGTCCACGTTCAGACCGACCCAGTCCGTATCGACGAGCTTCACAAACTCAAGGCATGACTCCGAATTGTGAACAACGCCGCCGACGTGGGGCTTGATGCTGAGCTTGATACCGTACTTCTTCGCGTCCGGCACGAGCTTGTTGAATTTGTCGGCCGCGATCTTCATGTCTTCGGCATCGCCGCTCTTGCCACCCGAGCCGGTCGTTATGCCAACTGCGCCCAATTCTCCACCGGCCTGCATCAGCTCACGGAAACGCGAGTTCGGATTCTCGTCGTACGGATCGTTGCCGCTGGCACCGATGGATTCCACGATGATGTCCATCTGGTCGAGCTTACGCCTCAGCGCGGGCATATCCATGCGCTCAGGCCACAGATGGAAACCCATGTTCGGGATCGACGCGAGTTCAATGGCGTCGAACCCCGCCTGCTTGATTCCCGCAAGCGCGTCATCCTGACTGTACAGGCCGTAGAGCAGCGTGCTGCAACCGAGTTTCATGGAGTGTGTCCTTTGCAAGTGCCGTGTCTCGGAGAATGTACGGAAGTTGTTCGATCCTGATGATAGATTTCCCCCGCAGGCGGGGCAACGGTACGCCTGTGGCCACGGTCGCCCCGCGCGTTTCCTTTATGTCGGAAGCTCCTGGCCTCCCACATCGCGTATCCAGTCGCGCGTCCACTCGACCGTCTCCAGGCCGAGATCGCAGACGTAGCTTCCCAAGATCGCGGCGCTCTCGATACGGCCCGAGTGAAGCCATTCGAGCGCTCGTTCGCACTGGTGCTTCATCAGGTCCAGCGGCATCGGTTTGCGACCGCCGTAATCCCACAGGTAGAGCCCAAGCGACAGCCGCCTGCCGGGATTCACCTCTTCCAGCCGCGCCATGTTTTCGTTGAGTTTCTCCAGCTCCGCGGCATGCCACGTCCACAGGTTGATCACGTCCATGCGCTTAAGCTGCTCGGCGTGAGCAAGTTCGAGCTGATGCGTATACAGGACCACCCACAGATCGAGCGGACGCTCCTCCCGGCCCGCATCCGCGGGTACAACCATCCGGCTCTTCAGGTCGTCCAACTCCTTGAGGGAGAACACGCCGGGGCCGTCGGGCGAATCCCTGTTGAAGAAGTCGTCCATGTAGATGCCGGTGAGGTTCGGGAAATCCTTTGCCAGACGCAGGATGATATCCAGCTCGTCGCCTTCCGCCCAGCCCGTGAGGGTGCCGGAGCCAACGACCGACCACGCCACTTGTTGAAGCGGACGAAGCGCACGGAAATACGGCTCCAACGGCGGGCGCGGCTCCTTCTGCTCGTTGATGATCATCATGAGGTTCGGCACGTCCATGGCGAAACATGCCTCAAGCGGCGTCATGCGGCTCAGCGGAATTCCATACGATGTATCGTCAGTCCCCGCTTCGACACTGAACATCCACAACCGGTCGCGAACGGTATCCATCCGGATTCTCCTTGTTGCGGGCTACGAGGCCGTTCGAGCCGGCCCGCGAGGTCAACAAACGGCGCTTCTCTCCTGAATCTTCAGAAGCCAGACGTACGATCCAAGGGCGTCGTCGCCGATGCGTGGGGCGCCGACCCGGTGTGTCAAAGGGTTTCAGTTGCTCTTGACAGAGGTGGATAAGCGACATACCTTGTGAGTGGCTTGTGTTGGGGGGATGTCACTTATCTCGATTGCGGGGCGCATCGCCAGGACCGAGTTCAACGGCTTGGGCCCCCAATTCATACGAGGTTGGCCATCTACGCATCGCCGTCTCCATCGTTCCTATCTTCATCCCATTGACCGATCGCCCTTAGGACGTAAGTCATAGAGAACGGGTACCGTATGCCTCATCGCCGCGTGACATTGATGATCGTGCCACATGGCCGTCAGCGAAGCCGCGAGATAAGCATCTCTCACCGCTCGCTGAAAATAGCCGGGCTCTCGGCCGTCGCGCTGATCGTGATCGGTCTGAGCTATGCCGTCGGATTCCACATCCGTTCGAACCAGCACAGCCAGCTCGTGAACCTGCGCGTCGAGAACGAGCAACTCGCCGAGCGCGTTCGCGACATGTCCGGCAGCGTGATCGCCCTGAAGTCACAGATGGGCGAGCTTGAACGCCGGGATGAAATGTACCGGGTGCTCGCCAATCTGCCGAGGGTCGACGATGAAACTCGACTCATGGGCATCGGCGGCCTGTACGACGATACGGCGCCGGAGCGCATGAGCCCGCTCAGCCAGGCCGCGCGTCTCGGTATGGCAGTTCATGGCGATGTCGAACATCTTCTCCGCCAGGCGCATCTCCAGCGTCAGAGCTTTGAAGCTCTTGAACAGGCCTTCCGAGATAGCGTCGAATTCCGCAACCACCTTCCCAGTATCTGGCCGGTCGCCCCGTCGCAGGTCTACATTTCTTCGGAGTTCGGCTATCGCGTGGACCCGTACAGCGGACGCCGACGCATGCACAAGGGCGTCGACCTCGCCGGGCGCACCGGAACGCCCATCATGGCCACCGCTGACGGAGTCGTAAGGCACACCTCCAACCGTCGGTACATCGGGAACGTCGTGCAGATCGATCATCTTTACGGCTACATGACCGTCTACGGCCACCTGAACAAGATTCTCGTCACCGAGGGCCAGCAGGTCTCGCGCGGACAGATCATCGCGGAATTGGGAAGCTCCGGCAGATCCACCGGGCCTCACCTGCATTACAGCGTCCTACACAACCGCCGCGCCATCGATCCGCTGGACTACTTCTACGTCTCGCAGGTGGCCAGCTACCCGTAGGCCACACACACACGAGTCAACGACAAGAACCCCCTGAGCGGCAGACCGTTCGGGGGGTTCTTTTTCGCCGCAAGTATCGTTCGTCTACTCGTCGGCGATATCCAACGAGCGGGACCAGCTACTCCGGTCGCGTTCATCCTTGATCTGGACACCCACTTCGGAGAGCCGGTCGCGCATCTCGTCAGCAAGGGCGAACTGCTTCTCGCTCCGAAGCCTCTGACGCAGATCCAGAAGAACTCGCATCACCCCGTCGAACTGCTCTTCCACGCCCGCGCCCGCCTCTCCGAATTCGAGGCCCAGCGCCTCGCCGGCAAGCTCGGACCACATCGCTCTGAGGTAGACCAGGGACGCCTTGCTCGGGTCGCCCTCCGCAACGAGCGAGTTCGCGTACCGCGCCAGACCGAATAGCACCGCGACAGCTTCCGGCGTGTTGAAGTCGTCATCCATGGCGGCCACGAACGCGTCCCGCACGCCGTTGACGTGGTCCCGCACGGCCTCGTCGAGCACGCCGTCCGGCGCCTGCGCGATCCGCTGATCCACCGACTGGAGCGTACTCGTGAGTCTCGCCATTCCCCGGCCCGCGCCGGCAAGGGCATCGTCCGAGAAATCCGTAACCGACCGGTAGTGCGTCATGAGCACGAACAGGCGAAGCGTCTGCGGCGAAACGTTCCTCACCATGTCCTTGATCGTCACGAAGTTGCCGAGGCTCTTGCCCATCTTCGTGCCGTCGACGGTGAGCATGTTGTTGTGCATCCAGTAGTTCGCGAACGGCTTCCCCGTGACGCACTCGCTCTGAGCGATCTCCGACTCATGATGCGGGAACTGGTTCTCCAAGCCGCCACCGTGGATGTCGAACGTCTCACCCAGATACTTCATGCTCATGGCCGAGCACTCGACGTGCCAGCCCGGGAACCCCTCGCCCCACGGACTGTTCCAGCGCATGATGTGCTGCGGCTCAGCGCGTTTCCACAGAGCGAAGTCGGCGGGATTCGCCTTCTCCGCGTTCACCTCGACACGCGCTCCAGACTGCATCTCCTCGACCCGACGCCCCGACAGCTTGCCGTACCCGTCGAAGCGCTCCACCGCGAAATACACCGACCCGTTCGACTCGTAGGCGTAGCCGCCCTTGATCAGGCGCTCGGTCAGCTCTATCTGCTCCGGGATGTGCCCACTCGCCTGGCAGTAGATGTTCGGGCGAGCCACGTTGAGCAGGTCCATGTCGTCGTAATAGCTCATCTGATATTGAGTTACGATCTCCATTGGCTCGATTCGCTCGAGCGCCGCCTTCTTGGCGATCTTGTCCTCACCGGCATCCTCATCATTGTCCGTCATGTGCCCGACATCCGTGATGTTCTGGACATAGCGCACAGAGTAGCCGATGTATCGGAGGTAGCGCACGATCACGTCGAACGAGATGTAGCTCTTCGCATGACCGAGGTGCGAATCGCCGTACACCGTGGGACCGCAAACGTAGATACCCACGCGCCCTTCGCTGAGCGGCGTGAAGGTTTCCTTATCCCGCTTGAGTGTGTTGTAGACTTGAAGCGCCATCCTTACCGAGTCCTTCCGCGTCGCCTGACAGTGCTCCGACCGTGCTCCCATGCGCCGGGCGAGTCAGCCCAGCGTTCTTTTGCGCACCCGATACCAGATCAGCCCCGTGGCCGCTGCCAGAATGACGACTCCGCCCACAATGAGGTTGTACTGGTTGACCAGATGCGTCACGTGCTCCCAGTTCTGCCCCAATGCCCTGCCGCCGTAAAGGAGCAGCGCGTTCCACGTCGATATGCTCAGCACCGCCGACAGAAGTACGGTCCACCAGCGCATTCGCAGCAGACCGACGGCGATCGATATCACCGACCGTATCCCCGGCAGGAAGCGATTGAGCACGATCAGGATCGCGCCATACCGCAGCGCATAGGCCTCGGCGCGATCGATCCACGGCTCGGTGTTCCTGATCCAGCGAATCCTCAACAGCGCCTCGCGACCCAGGCGCCGCCCAAGGAAGTAAAGCGTCATGAAGCCGGCCGTATGACCCACAAACGTCGACGCGAACGCGCCGGAGAAACTCAACCCATCCCGCCCTACAAGATAGCCGCCGAAGACCATCATCATGTCGCCCGGAAACGGCGGGAAGATGTTCTCCAGGTATGAGCTACAGACGAGAAATAGATACGTCCCGGCCGGGTGGTCGGCAACAAAGGCTAGAAGCCAGGTCGCGAACTCGTCCAAGCGGATCTCCCAGGGCGAAACGTGAAACGGCGTCGTACGACGTTCAGCAGGTTGCGTTAGAGAATGTAGGGGCGCCGTCGCGGGCGTGGTAGGCTCACGGCTTTACCAGGCGAGCAGCCCACCCTCGACGTCGAGGCATGTACCCGTAACGTACGATGCGTCCTCGCTGGCGAGGAACACACACGCAGCGGCGACTTCATACGGTTTCGCCATTCGACGAATCATCGTCTTCCGACCATACCGCACCAGGAACTCGTCGTCCTGACGATCCTCGTCCCGGATGCCGCCCGACACCACACCGTTCACCCGGATGCCGCGATCGCACCAGTAAGCGGCAAGCCAACGCGTCACGCCTTGCACGGCCGCCTTCGTCGCCGCGTAGTGAACCGGCGAGTGCATCATGCCCTCGGGATAGATCGAGTGATCGACACCCGCGCTGCCGTAAATCGACGACAGGAGCACGATCGAAGCCGGTTCATCCTCACTGAGCGCGTCGACCACAGAGCGAGCGCACAGGAAATTGCCCACGAGGTCTGCCTCGCTGATCTTCGCGAACGACTCGTGGTCCAGTTCTTCGAACGGAATAGCGTGCCAGCGTGTGTCGATGGCCGACGCGACCATCACCGTCGGACGTATGCCCGCCGACGCCAGCTCGGCGAACGCGCTCTCGATGCTCTCCATCGAACCGACGTCGAGTTCCAGCGGCACGAGTTCGCCGGCGCCTCGGTGCTCGTCGCACCAGCGCTCCGCTTTCTCACGTTGGCGCGACGCCACGATGACCGTTGCGCCCTCCTCCGCAAGGCGAACGCACACCGCGCTACCGAGTAGACCGGTGGCCCCGGTCACCAGCGCCGTTTTCCCCTGAAGACCCCGCATTTGTCACTCCTCAGCCTATGGCGACCAGCTCGCCTTTCGCGGCGGAACGTTTGGCGGCGAACACCACGCGCATGAGACGAGCCGCGTCATCCACGGGCAACGTCGTCCGAACCCCGGCCTCCACGCACGCGAGGAAATACTGCATCTCGGCCACGTACATGCGGTTCACATCCCACTCAGCGGGCTGTTCGTAGGTCGCCCAGCGATCCGCCTCGGCATCGTAATGCCGAACCCGCTGCTCGCCGAAATCCCAGTGAATCGTCCCGAGATCGCCATGAACCGAACATCCGCGCTCGTACGTTCGGGAGATATAGTCGAGGTGAATCTGCGACCGCGCGCCACCTGTATGCTGGAAACTGATCTCCGCGTAGTCCTCGGTATCGATCTCCAGCGGACCAATACGGTCCGCGGTGCAGTTGACGGAGCCCACTTCACCGGCGTACCAGCGTGTCAAATCGATCTCGTGGATGCAGTCGAGCAAGACGCCGCCGCCCATACTCCGATTCGCGCTGTAACTCTTGCGGTAGTCCTGCCATGGACGCCAGCCGGGGAGGTACGACCCCGTATGAACGCGCAGGAACCGAAGCGTGCCGACGGCGTTCTCGTCGATCAGTTTCTTCACCCGGGCCGGTCCCGGATGGAAGCGCATGTTGCACCCGATCATCGTGACCAGATTCCGTTCATCCACGATCCGCGAGAGCTCGTCGAGACCTTCCTCGTCGTGCGACAGCGGCTTCTCGATGAACAGGTGACAACCACGTTCCGCCGCAGTGATCGCGTTGGATACGTGGAGATTGTTCGGCGTAGCGACCAGCGCGATGTCCGGCTCCTGATCGAGCCCCGCCTCAAGCGATGCATACGCGGACACACCCGCCTCGTCCGCGACCAGACTGCGCCGTTCGTCGTCGGGCTCCACCAGCAGGACGTTGCCATCGACCATCGGCGCCACGTTCGTCAGGTGTCGTTTGCCGATGGAGCCGCCGCCGACTACCAGAATCTTCACAGGTCACGCGCCTTTCGCTCGTCGATGAACGTGTCCAACAGGCGAGGGATCGCCTCACTCGCCCGCGTCGTCGAGTTCCTGCAACTCCTGGCCAGCCTTCTCCAGCGCGACCTTGAGGAATCCGAAGTCGCCGCCCCACGGTATCAGACGAGCACCCCGTGCCCGACGCGCTCTCTGCTCATCGAGCGTCCCGGCGGTGATGCCCCACGACTTGCCGTGGCGTTCGCACGCCTCGCTTACGATATCCATCGCGTCGTCGAGCGTGCGGCCCTTCTCATCGTACTTCAGCCGCATGCCCAGGTCACCCGGGCCGATGAAGAGCACGTCGACGCCATCGACCGAAGCGACTTCCTCGGCGTTCTCCAGCGCCTCCAGCGTCTCGATCTGGCATACCAGGAACGTCTCGCGGTTGGCGTCCTCCTGGTACGTGGGAGTGCCCCCGTAGAAGTACATGTTGTCGAAGGCGGCGCCGTCGAGCCCACGGTCTCCCACAGGCGGGAACTTGATCGCGTCCCGCACCCACTCCGCCTTCTCGCGGGTCGAGCAGTGCGGCACCATGATTCCGGCCGCGCCGTCCTCGAGGTAGCGGTACAACTTGGTCTTCTCCAGAGTCGGCGTTCGCACCATGACGTCGATGTCGGCGATGTGAGCGTGGGCCAGCATCATCTGCACTTCTCGGTCCGTCATCGTGCGGTGCTCCAGATCGAACCATATGCAGTCATACCCGTTTTCCGCGGCCATGCTGAAGAAGGCCGGGATCACATGACCGAGAGCGGTGCAGCGTACCGATTCTCCGGCCTTCAAACGGGCGACTGTCTTGCTCTTGCGCATAGCACTGTTCTCCGAACGGGAATGGAGGCGACAACCTATCGGGACAGGTGGAAACTAGAACCGATCGCGGCGCGGGAGTAGGGCCCTGCCGCGGTGTCAGCACTCGGAGTCGATGTCGATCCGCGTCACAGTCGTCCCCTCGGCGAGCACGAAACGGCCCGGCCGGGGTATCGCCATGTGCCGCGCGTTCGTCCGCGCGAGCGGATCCATTCGCAGAGACCTGTCCGGCGGACAGGACAGTCGGAACAGGACGCCCTCTCCCAGCCCGTACACGCGCCCGTCCGGTAGCGTCCGCAGCACGTGCAGATGCCCCCACGGAGCCTCATCGCGACGGACCTCGTCACCGGTCGTGGTGTCGATCAGCACATACTCCGCGCCGTGCTGGGCCAGGAGCGTTCCGTTCGCCACCATCCCACGAACGTAGATCACGTCGGCATCGCTCCACGGCGTGATTCTCCTCGTCACCTCGCGGCGCTCGATATTCCACTGCACGATCACGGCGGTATCGACGACCGCGGGTGCGCTACCGCAGTCGGGCCAGCGGTTCGTACCGAGGAACAGATCCCCGGAACGGGGGTCGTACACCACCGTTTCGAGGTTCTGCTCAGGAAGCGGGATGTCCCCGACGGTATCCCCGGTCTGCGGATCGTGCACGCAGATCATGCCGCCGATCGCGCCGTAGTCGGCGTGGCTCACCATGAACACCCGCCGACCGTCAGTCGCCATGTCGGACGGACGCGTCTGGTTGTCCGACTCCCAGAATTCGGCGATCTCACGAGGATTGGCGCCAAATTCGTACGGTCCGGAAGCATCGAACGCCATCAGGAGCGCGTGGATGTACACGCCGAGATAGACGGTCGGACGTTCGCCAGGGACGCACGCTGCCGCCATCGGCTCGCCGGAAACGCGCGCGATCATTCCCTCGGACTCGTCCCACTCTCCCGTATCGGGATTGACCCGGAACAGGTTCTGCTGGCTGTAGTGAGCGCCGACGACACAATCGGTACCCGCGGCTTCCAGGAACATGATCTCATTCGCGTCGCCGGACCGGTTGTCCACCTTCCCGACGAGCGCACCGTCCGCACCCGTCCTCCAGATGACATAGCGGCCCAGCATGCTCCACGCGCAGACCCCGTCCTCGCCCAGCGCCGCCAGCCGCCAGTGATCACCCTCGCGGAGGGGGTCGTGCAGAGCCTCCGACGGCGTGCCATCTGAAGCGGTCCGGTGGAGTCGACGAGAGGATTCCCCCATAGCGAACCAGCTTCCATCGCCCCCTTGAACCGGCCCCGTGAGCGTATCCCCATCCGGCAGCGTCGTGCGAACCGGCATCTGCGAGGGAGCGCCGTACCGCGCGGCTTCCCAAGCCTCATGCTCGTCGAACGGCATCGTGGTGAACTCACGACTCACGGAGTCGAACACGACCGATGTCTGCGTGTCGCTCCACGCCCGGAACTGAATCAGGCCGTCGGGAAGCTCGCGGAACGTGTCGCAGTACACCGCATCGTCCACGACGTGATCCCGCACGAACATCTCGCCCGTGGCGGTATCCACCTCTCCGAAGACCGCGTCGGGATACGTGCCGAAGTAGTACTTCCCGTTTCCACCGCAGATGCTTCCCCACACGAGGTTCTTCTCCGGCGCCGGTCGGCACAGGAACTCCCACGCGCGAGTCGTCGGATCGAACCGGTACAGGTTGCACGAGAACGTCAGAACGTAGATGCACTCATCCGGGCCGGACGCCGCGCCGTGCGACCCGATCTCACCGTTCGGGATGTCGAATCGCTCGCTCTCTCCCGTGTCGACGTCGATCAGGAAGAGCCGGTTCGCCGAGGGCGACGAGCTGTAGCTCAGGAGTCCCAGCCTCCGGTGGCCCGGCAGGTACATAGCATTCCGCGTGTACCCGACCAGAACGTCCGTCTCCGGCTTCGCGAGTAGGTCCGGCGTCGGCAGATGCACATATGCGCTCTCGTCAGGCATCGGCTCGCTAGCCTACGATGCCGCGCAGAACCGACTCGAGCGCCGAAGCATCTCCGACAGCGAACACATCACTTCCGTGAATGCGCCGACGCCGCAGAGCGCCCTCAGTTTCCCAGTTCCCCTCGGGAGGCCCAAGCTCACCGTATCCCGTCGCCCCGGACGATATGCCATCGAGCCACTTCAGAGCCGCTTCCGACGGATTGACGAACACCCAGGGCTTCCCGATCTCGAAGGACTGCCGCACCGTGATGCCCAGTGGGTCGGCGTCGATGCCCTGACCACCTGCCCACGACTCTCCCACGACAATCGCAGCGTACGCCCGCGGATCGAAATGCGGGTAGCGCACGTCGCTCATCATCCGGTCGGCATCGGCGCCCAGTCGCTCGAACAACCCATCGTGTGTCCGCGAATCGTCGTACCCCAGCTCATTGCCGAACAGATACGCAACGAGCGGACGCCCCGGCACATCCTCGTACGCGGCGCCAAGCGCGCTCACCGCCTGCTGGAACGCCGCGTGGTGCAACGACCAGTACTCATTCGTGTCGTGCCGGGCGTTGACAAGATGATGGTCCGAGTACGGCACGTCAGTGCGCCGGACGCTCATGATCGGGAACAGCGGCGGCATGGTCGTCCACGTGGTGTGCCCGGCGTCCGGGAAGTCGATCCCGTTGACGATCCCGCCGGTGATCGCTCCACGCAGATCGTTGTGATTCAGGTTCATGTAGCCGTGGTATCTGCCCGGGTGAACGCGACCGGCGTCGGTCATCTGACACACGCCGTGGGGGTTCCGGCCAAGAATCCACGCAAGTTGATCCTCCCCGCGATGGAGCCACTCCCGCGTGCCCGTCAGGCGACCGGCAAGCGCGTACACGTACGCCACGTTCGCGATCCACGCGTTGTGCCCCATCGCCTCACCCGTCAGCACGCCCGGGTCGGCGTCGGCGAGCGCCTGAAGGATCAGATCGTATCCCGCATCCTTCATGACGTAGCCGTCGAGCCACGGGATAAGCCGCGTCGCCGCGTCGAGTATCTGTTCGCGCGCCGGGTGTTCCGGCTCGTCCAGCAGCAGCTCCATCAGCACCGTCAGCGGATGAAACGTGTGCTTCAATCCACTCGCCGGCCCGAAGGAGCCATTGTCCAGTTGCCGCCCAAGCAGGCTCGGAATGAGTTCGTCCGCGGAGGCTCGATACTCGTCCAGCCCGGTGACACAGTACAGGCTGTACCACAGCGTCACGAAGTACGGATGGTCTGCGAGGTCTGGATCCCCATCCAGCAGCCACGCCACCGCGCGACGCGCCGCATTGACGTACGTCCAGGCGCGTGGTCCATCGATCTCATGCACCGCCCGTGCCGATGCCGCCAACGACGTCGCATAGTCCAGAGCCTGCGCCGGGCTGGGAAGCGCATCGCCGTACGTCACGCCCCGCGAGCGAGGATGCATCACCTCGCCGGACCCCGAGTCCTCCTCGGGCTCCTCCCAGAACACCGCCCACGGGGAGTTCTTCTTCCCGCCGGTCTCCGCATCGTCTTCCGCATACCACGCGCAAATCGGGCCGAGGAAACTGCCGTCCGCGTTCTGCATCTTGGCGATGAAGTCCGCACCCCAGCATATCTCCGAGTGTAGCGCCTCACGGTCCGCATCCGGCATCGCCGCGCCGAGGCGTTGGCGCATCAGCGCCAGCGTCTCCAGCACGTAGCCGTAGTAGTGGTACCACTTGTTGTAGTCGCCGGCATCGTGCCAGCCGCCAATCATCTCGCGATACTCGAGTACCTCGCCATACCGGTCGCCCTGCTCGGTGACGCGAAGCAGTCCGTCGTTCACATGGCACGCGTCGTGATATCCCGGGATGTCGGTGCCGCACCGCTGGAGGTATGAGTAGCGGGTAACAAGCCTTGCCAGATCGAGATGGAGGTCGCTTCGTATCCGAACGGTGCTCAGTTCGACGATCTCTCCCGGCGGGTATACCCGAAGGATGTAATTCCCCTCACGCTCGCACGACGTGAAGTCGATGAGCCACAGCCAGCGACCCCATATATCCCGCCCCTTGGGATATAGGA
>CAZEAI010000011.1:0-35905 GCA_964510105.1 uncultured bacterium | reverse complement strand
CCGCGAAGCGTGTCGATGACTTCCCACCGGATATCGCCGGTCAGATCGCCTCGGCTGCGGAACAGCGCGCGCTTCGCTCCGTGCGGATGATATCCCGCTTGCGCGTCGAGTATCTCATACTCCCGAGCACCCAGCCCATCGAGCCGCAATTCGTCCACGAGAACGCTCGAGCCGCGCAGTTCGACCTCGGCTCGCTCGGCGTTCGGAGGTGGCAATAGACGGAAGCTGAACGCCTGCCAGTCGGAAGACAGCACGACGAATCGCTCCGACCGGAGGTACCGATCATGCTCCAGGATGTGGACGACGATCGTCAGTTCGCCGTTCGCTTCGCCGGTGATCTCGTACGGAACATGAGCCGGCATCTCGAACCGGTTGGATCGCACCGCTCCGGAGAGCCGTCCCGCGAAGCCGTCGCCACGCGCGACTTGCTCGATCTCGCCGTCGAGGACTTCCCACCCGCAGAGGACGCCCTCGCGCACGCATTCAAACGACGCGTTGGCAAGCACGTTCGCCGGATCGGACGGATCGAACAGGTGGTCATGGGGCCAGTCGTGCCGCTGCATATTCACCTCCCGGTCTCACGGTCGCGGACTCGAATGAGAAATCACGTGGACGATGGTACGAACTCCAGGCCTTCCGCCGGGTCGCCGTTGAGTTCGGTGAACCGAAGGAAGAATCCGTGCATGCCGTCTCGGTTGTGGACCTTCACGATGAGACGGGACTCGCCTGCCGGGATATCCACCTCCACGATGTCTTTGTCGATCTCGACGCCACGCCCGCCGGAGAAAGAGTACACCACCTCGCCGTTCAAACGGACGGTACCGTCGTCATCCGTGCAGACACGCATCTGCAGCCGACGAGCTGTCGGGCTCGCCACCGTGCACGTAGCGTACGAGGTCGTCCCCGACGTGTACACGTGCGATCCGTGGAGTTCCCCGATGCCGACAACCCCGGCGTAGGTGGACCGCACGTTCCAGCGTATGTCGCCCGATTTGCCGGCGTAAACGCCGTCGAAATCTATCGTCTCATCCGGCGGCAGGACCGTCTCGAAACCGTCGTCAGCGACGAACGCGCCGAGCACATGCCACGCCGGCGGCACACCCGGCACGTCCACCGGCGCACCCTCGTTGCCGAGCGGCTGCATCCGGAGAGCAGCGAGTTCAGCCGGTTCGTCTGGAATCTCGACGCCGCCCGTCTCGCGAATCTCTGTGTGAATCTCGCTGAGCACTTCCTGCATGTACGGCTGCGACGCGAACCCGTCCATGCCGGCGTGCTTGCACAGGAACGCCACCAGACCGGACGCTCCCTCGCGAATGAAGTCGTGAAGCTGCTCGCGGAGCTGATCGGCGGTCGGAAGAGCGACGGTCTCGCTGCCGCCGTTGAAGACCTGATACACGCCGAGGAATGGGATGCCCGGGACCAGCTTTCGCGCGCTCGCCATGACCCACTGCGTCCGCTGACCCGTCATGGTGCGACTGTACCCCGTATCGCTCACCGGATACCAGTAGATCATCATCAGATCGCAGATGCCCGGACCCAGGTTGCAGAGCGCCCCGAAGCTCCCGTAGCCCGCGACGACCGGGCGGCTCTCACGATCCGGGTCGATCCGCCGGATGATGCCGTACATCGCCCGAAGCGCCGACGCGGCGTCTCCCGGGCTATCGTCCAGGACGTAGTATCCGCGCAGGTTCTCCAGCGAACGGACCTGCGCCACCTCTTCGGCGCACGGTTCCGGCCAGAAGAGTATCACGCCCTCCCGGTGCTTGGCGGGAACCGTGCCGTCGGCGCCGCGAACGCAGTCCAGCAGTTCGTCGTCGGTACACCGACCATATCGTATCAGCTCATCGTCGATCTGCACCACACCCGAATCCGGCACGCCGGACATCGTTGGGTGGCCACCACCCATGGTGATCGCCACGGTGGTTTCGTCCGGGAAGAGCTTCTGCTCTAGCCGCGGCTTGCCGTAGATATGCCCCGTCATGTGGTAATGAATGCCGATGCCGTTCTCGCGGCAAAAACGGCCCGTCTCGGTGCTCGCGTCGAGGTCCGCCTTCCCGCCGATGACCATGTTCATGCCGACAGCGCTGACAGCTTCCAGCGCCTCAAGATCCTGCGCGACGTACGTCCCCAGAATCGGCTTGCCGTCGATGGTGTAGGGTGCGTGCAGCTCCATGTCCTGTTCCCTCTTGGCGTATCCGTCTACTTACAGCGATGGCGCGAAACTCAGACCGTCCAGCGGCTCGCCGTCGAGATCGGTGAAGCGCATGAAGAATCCCCACATGCCGGTGCGATTGAGGTCCTCGATCACGATTCTAGACTCGCCGGCCGGCAACGTGACTTCGACGACGTCGTTGTCGCGTACGATTCCTCGGTGACCTTCGTACCGGAAGACCTCTTCGCCGTTGAGCGTGATCCACGCGTCGTTGTCCGTGCCAACGCGCATTTGCACGCGCTGCTCGACGGGGCTCGTAACCGTGCAGTATCCGAACGCGGTCACGTTCTCGAACTGCCCGCCGTACAACTCGCACAAACCAACGACGCCACCGTGCGAGGCACGCCGTACCCAGCGAGCGGGTCCGAACGAGCCGGGATACACCGCGCCCGGATCGTATCCGGCCTGAGGACCGATATCGCCGCCAAGCCCGTCCGGCGCATCGAACGGGCCGATGACGTGCCATGCCGGCACCACGCCCGGAACCTCACGCGGCGTACCTCCGAATCCCACTGGCTGGACTCGCGCCTCCCGCATCCAATCCGGCTCCGGCCGGACCGTCAGCGCACCCGTTTCCAGAATCTCCCGATGCGCGTCTCGGACAACAGCCTGGAGTTCTTCCTGATTCGCCAGGCCCGCCATCCGCCCGCCGCCGCACATACAGAACGATATCAGACCGCCTGCTCCCTCGCGGACAAAATCCTCAAGCTGGTGGCGAAGCTGCTGACCCGTCGGTACGCCCGTACCGTCCATCTTGCCATCGAACGACTGATACACCCCGAGGAACGGGATATCCGGCACCTTCGACCGAGCATCGGCGAGCATCCACTGCACCTGGTGGGACGTCATGGCGCTGTCGTATTGGTTGCCCACGGGATACCAGTAGATCATCATGAGATCGCACACGCCCGGAGCGAAGTTGCAGAGCGATCCAGCGCTACCGTATCCGGCGATCACAGGCTGATCCGGATCGACTTCCTTCACGATCCGGTACATGCCCCGAAGGGCACTCAGCGCGTCGCCAGGGCTGTCGTCGAGGACGTAATAGCCCCACAGATTCGGTCCGCCCTTCACGTGTTCCACATCCTCCCGACACTTCTCCGGCCAGAGCAGGATGATCCCCTCGTTGTGGGCGGTGGGCGTCGTACCCGAATACCCGCGTTCGCACCCGGTCAGCAGCGTGTCGTCGCGGCCCGAGTAGAGGATGAGTTCGTCGTCGATCTGGATGACGCCGTTGTCGGGAGCGCTTCCAGCGGCACGTCGCTGCAGCGGGATCGTCGTCGCGTCCGCGTCGACCATGGCGCTCAGTCGCGGACGACCGTATATGTGGCCGGTGAGATGATGCATCACCTTGATATCGTTCTCGGCGCAGAACCGGCCGACTTCCGTGCTCGTGTCGAGCATGGCGTGCGTACCCAAGACGACGTTCATGCCCATGTCGCGAGCGACGCGGAGATCTTCGATGTTCCTGACGGCGTATGCCCCCAGGATCGGCTCGCCGTCAATCGTCCAGGGCGTCTGAACAGGCATCGCGGTTGGCTGATCGGCGTTCATCCCGCATGCGACAACGAGACTGGCGAACACGGCGAGACTGGCACACAGTGCGAGGCTCGCATACCGAGGGCGTCGGTTTCCGGCGTTCATTAGGGGTATTCCTTTGTGAGTGTGGGGGATCGGTCGTGAGCAACATACTACACACACGCATCGGTGGGAAGTCGGCCCGAGACCACACAATTGGGAGGGTACTGCGCTACTCACCTCGCATAGGGTCCCCCAGCTCGGCCGGCGCGACGCGATGGTGGCGACCGATCACGTCTCGATACTGCTGAATGTCCGCATCGCGCTGATCCTGTGTCCAGCCAAGCTCCACCATCATGATGTCGGCCACGGCGTCGAGACACGTAAGCCCTTCCGTGTGACCGGTGCCGATTCCGCTCCGCCGCAGCATGAAGTCGTCGATGTGCATGCAGAATTCGTGGCGGCAACTCCACACCACCTGAGCGGCGATGTCCGGCAGATCGACGCAGAGCGGAGCGCGCAGCTCGGAACGTTCCGCGGCCAGATCCAGCACCGCGCCGGCCTGCGATCCGTAAAGCGAGTAGAGGTAATCCCAGAGCCCGTCGGCCACGCCGTCGGGGCGTCGGACCGATCCGGCGCCGGGCAGCGGCTCCTCGCGTGTTGTGCATGCCACCGGTTCGCGTCCGAGGCGTCCATACACCTCGTCAACGACCTCCTGCGCCAGCTTGCGATAGGTCGTGAGCTTGCCTCCGATGATGGAGAGCAGGCCCGCAACCCCGTCCTCTCGCTTGTGATCGAAGATGATGTGCCGACGAGTGATCGCGCCGGGCTTCTCAAAATCATGCTTCGGCAGCGGCCGGACGCCTGTCAGCGAATAGAGCACGTCGTCAGGAGTATACCGCAAGTCGGGCAGGAGCTGATTGACTTCGTTCAGCAGGTAGTCGCGTTCCTTGTCCGTTGGATGTGCGGTCTCCGGATCCTCGTGCGGGATATCCGTCGTGCCGACCCAGTAGTACTCTCGCCACGGCACAACGAAGAACGGCCTGCCGTCAGCGCGAGCGGGGGTGTAGAGCGCGCATTCAGGCCCACCCTGTTTGCGAGGCAGGAGTACGTGCATCCCCCGCGTGCCGCCCATGCGATCGTCGTACGCGCCGCGGACGAGACCCAGCAGGCCGTCCACCCACGGCCCGGAGGCATTCACCACGATGCCGGCCGGGATGCGTCGTTCCTCGCCGGCATCGACGTCGTGAACCACCACACCGGAGATGTCCGCGCCCTCCTGGATGAACCCCGTCACACGGGTTCGCGTGAAGACCTCGCATCCCGCTTCATGGGCGTGGAGCAGATTCTCTAGGGCGAGCCTCTCGGGGTACGTTACCTGCCCGTCGTGGTAGGCGAATCCGCCCCTGAGCCCGACGCCGTCCAGGCTCGGCATGGCGGCGAGCATCTCCGCGCGACTCACCGACCGGTGGCGAGGCACCTTCGTCCCAAGTCCGGTCAGGATATCGTATAACGTCAGTCCGATCCCCACCGTCGTGCGCGAGTACGCGCCGCCTCGGTAGATCGGGATCACAAACTCCAGAGCGCGGACCAGGTGCGGCGCAGCGTTGAGGAGGTACTCCCGTTCGTGCAGGCTCTCGTAGACGAGTGGAAGCTCAAGGTGTTCGAGGTAGCGCAGCCCCCCGTGGATAAGCTTCGTCGACGCGGCGCTCGTACCCCCGCCGATATCCTGCTGCTCCACGAGTACGACGGATAGCCCACGGAGCGCGGCGTCCCGCGCGATTCCGCAACCGTTGATTCCGCCGCCGATGACGACCAGGTCTGCGTTCGACATCAACCATCCACCGCGCTAGTGATGCACTTTCGCGCCCCAGAATCCATGCCATTCCGCCATGAGTACGTCGTTGTTCGACATGAAGCGTATCCGCGGAGGCGTATCGAAGCCCATACGACCGGTGGCCTCTCGCCAGATACCGCCCGTCTCCTCCACAATCGCGAGTTTGTCCGCCCTCTCGAGGGCACGCCATGACATGTCAAGCACGATGACAAGCCCGTCTTCATCTTGAAACGTGGCTACGAACAGGGAGTCGTCGTCCGGTCTGTCCGGTAACAGGCTCATCGCCGCCGCGAAACGGTCATTGCGGTTCATGTCCACGAGCGGAGCGTACACCCAGCCTATCGTCGAATCGACGCGTACCTGATACCACCCGGCTTCCAGATCGAGGAGCCCGACCCGAGTGCCCGCATCAAGTGTGGCAACTCGCTCGGACTGCGCGGAGTGGGCCGCGCGCACGTTGCTGCGGGTACGTAGCGTCCGGAAGTCGTATGGCTCCGGTAACACGACGCGTGCCGTCCCGGGTGAGGCTGTCTCCGCCTGTGGCTCGGTTGCGGGAGGGGGGGTCGGTGCACACGACATGATCGTGATGGAGAGGAGGAACGCGGACGCGGCGATGCGATCGCTGAACTGCATGCTGGCTCCAACGACTACGTGCGATACGGAGAAGTGGCGGTATCCCTACGAATAACGCACAACGCATTCAGGGAAGTGAGCGCCGTGAACCCATCGCCGCAGGCAGAAAAGAAAGAAGTCGGGGCGAATGCACTGCCTCGCCCCGACTCTCTCGACCATTCCGATGGGTGCTTCTCAGAAGCCCATGCCGGGCATTCCGCCGCCCATGCCGGGCATTCCACCACCCATGCCGGGCATACCACCACCCATACCACCGCCGCCATGCGCATGGCCGGCGTCGGCAGGAGGCTTCTCATCTTCCTTGTCTGTCACCATCGCCTCGGTCGTCAGCATAAGGGCTGCAACGCTCGCGGCGTTCTCAAGAGCGGAACGCACGACTTTCGTCGGATCGATGACGCCCTGCTCGACGAGGTTACCATACTCCTCATTCTGCGCGTTCAGGCCGTACCCGGCCTCGTCATTGGCCAGAATGTTCTGCACGACGACGCTTCCCTCGAGACCCGCGTTCACGGCGATCTGGCGGGCCGGCTCGGGAATCGCGCGGCGGACGATATCCACGCCCGTCGCCTCGTCGCCCTCGGCGGAGATGTCGTCGAGCAGCTTGATGGCGCGCAACAGCGCAACGCCGCCACCAACCACGATGCCCTCTTCAACTGCTGCGCGAGTGGCGTGCAGCGCATCCTCGACGCGAGCCTTCTTCTCTTTCAGCTCGACTTCCGTCGCGGCTCCGACGTTCACTACCGCAACGCCGCCGGCGATCTTCGCCAGACGTTCCTGCAGCTTCTCGCCGTCGTAGTCGCTCGTCGTGGACTCGATCTGCTGCTTGATCTGGTTCACGCGGCCCTGGATCGCATCCTGCGCGCCCGCGCCTTCCACGATCGTCGTGTTGTCCTTGTCGATCCGAATGCTGCGAGCCGACCCCAGGTCCTCAACGCGAGTGTTTTCGAGCTTGAAGCCCGCATCCTCGCTAATGACCGTGCCGCCCGTAAGGATCGCGATGTCCTCAAGCATGGCGGTGCGACGGTCGCCGAACCCGGGCGCCTTGACCGCGGCAACCTGAATCGTGCCCCGAAGCTTGTTCACGACCAGCGTCGCCAGAGCTTCGCCTTCGATGTCCTCGGCGATGATCACGAGGGGTTTGCCAGCCTGGCCGATGCGTTCCAGAACGGGCAAGAGATCGTTGATCGCCGATATCTTCTTGTCGTAGATCAGAATCTGCGCATCCTCGAACTGCACTTCCATCTCATCCTGGTCGGTCACGAAGTGCGCGCTCAGGTATCCGCGATCGAACTGCATACCTTCGACGACGTCGAGCGTGGTCTCGATGCTTTTCGCTTCTTCGACGGTGATGACGCCGTCCTTGCCCACCTTCTCCATCGCATCGGCGAGCAGGTTGCCGATTTCCTCGTCGCTGTTCGCGCTGATCGACGCGACCTGAGCGATCTGGTCCCGCTTCGTGACGCCGATCGACTGGCTCTGCAACCCCGCGACTACAGCCCTCACAGCCTTCTCAATGCCGCGCTTCAGGTCCATGGGGTTGCTTCCCGCGGTCACGTTGCGAAGGCCCTGTGAGAAAATCGCCTGCGCGAGAACCGTCGCCGTGGTCGTACCGTCGCCGGCGACGTCGGATGTCTTCGACGCTACCTGCTTCACCATCTGTGCGCCCATGTTCTCGAACTTGTCCGGCAGATCGACTTCCTTCGCCACCGTCACGCCGTCCTTCGTCACCGTGGGCGCACCCCACGACTTGTCGATAACGACGTTCCGCCCCTTCGGGCCAAGCGTAACCTTCACCGCGTTCGCGAGAACGCTTACACCCGCCAGAATCTTGTCACGCGCGCGCGCGTCATACGCTATGAGTTTCGCAGCCATGTGTCCTTTACCTCCGAGCTAGCCGAATGGGCTGTCATGCGTCGATGATACCGAGTATGTCCGATTCACTCATGATGAGGTACGTATCGCCGTCGAGCTTCACTTCGGTACCGGCGTACTTCCCGTACAGCACTTTCTGACCGACGGCGACGTTCATCGGCAATACCTTCGCATCGTCCGTGGTCTTACCCGGGCCGACCGCTACGATCTTGCCCTGCTGTGGCTTTTCCTTCGCGGTGTCAGGGATGATGATCCCTCCCACGACCTGATCCGTTTCCTCAACCGACTCGACCAATACACGGTCACCCAACGGCTTGATCATCATTGTCTCGCCCTTCCATACTGGAATCGATGTTCATGCCCGGCGGCGTGGAAGTCATTCTCACCCGGGCGTCGACCTGTGTTACGACGGAATCGTTAGCACTCACAGCATGAGAGTGCTAACAAGAGAAGATAGTACCGGCTCGACCGACGTGTCAAGCTGCATGCCGTCGAAAACGCGCGTTCGTTCCCCGGCCAAAGGCCAGGTTCAACGAGATTGGATCACGGCACCCCGGTCGTCAGGAAGCCACCGTCCACGGGCAGTGTCACTCCGGTGATGTTTGCCGCCGCATCGGAGACAAGGAATCCCACGGCGTTACCGATGTCCTGCGGCGTGGCCTGCCGCCCGGCCGGGATGAAACGGGCTCGTTCGGGCGTCAGTGTATTCCCGGCGGCGGGCTCACCGTACGTGTGGTTCACGTCCACGTACCCGGGCAGAACAGCGTTCGCACGGATCCCATGCGGGCCGAGATCGACCGCCATGCTCTCAGTCAACCGGACGATGCCGGCCTTCGCGACGCCGTACGCGGTGTCCGTCGGCCAGGCGCGGCCGGCGTGAACCGACGAGATGTTCACGATGCTGCCACCGGTACGCTGTTCCACCATCCGCCGGGCGGCGACCTGGCTGCAGAGGAAGTATCCGGTCAGGCAGACGTCCAGCGTGCGACGCCACACATCCGCGTCGATCTCCAGAAACGGCGCGTGGATCGCCCAGTACGCGTTGTTGACCAGCACGTCGATCGTCCCGAAGCGTTGCACAGTCGTCGCGACCATGCCCTCCACCTGCTCTCGGTCGGTGATATCCGCCGCGACGAACTCTGCCGACACGCCGGAGGCGTCGAGAGCGTGAAGTATCTCATCGACGTCGTCGTCGCGAGTCAGGTCGTTGACGACGACGCGGTAGCCTGCATCACCCAGCGTCCGTGCGATAGCGGCGCCGATATAGCGCCTTGCGCCCGTAATGAGCGCAACTCTTCCACTCGATCCCATGTCGTGTCACCTGTCCTGCTGGTTTCCGGTTCACCGGCACACGATCGGCGGCCATCCATGCTCCGGTGTCGCCGGACTGATCTGCCACCGTGGTCGCGGAGCTAATCTCTTTCCATATTCCCAAGATGATCGCTGGTATTCGCCACGCCCACAACCTGGATTGACGCCACGATGCACGTCTGGATGAATGTAATGCGGGCGATAGAGCCCATCGTAGCAGACCACGACGCGCACTTTGCCGCGTGGCACGACGGCGGGTGCCGAGGGCTCGTCATCGGGCCGCCTCTCTTCAATCAGCCACGGTTTGGGAAGAACATCGAGGTCCTGCCGCGCGGCGAGCCCCTCACGGCGGCGTACAAACCGAACCTCGCACTCTACGACCGTCTCGACGTGCCGCGCCCGACGCTTCCCGCGCCCGAGTCGAGCAGGTATGCGTCGCTCGCTCGGACGCTCCTCGCCGCGAAGGGCCTCGGCTGGAAGGTATGGATATTCCAGCCCCAGGTCGGCATGTCTTCGGTGGACGGGCACGGCATCCTGTCCGACAACGTGCATCGCGCTGTCGCGGCGCGCACGGTGGACACCATCGAGCACTTCCCGATGATCGATGGCGTCATCTTCGACGGGCCGGAGTGGGGATATGAGATCACGCCGGGCTACCGATCGTACCTCTTCGACGACCTCCCGGAACCGATCGAGCAACACTGCTCTGAGATCGGCTACCGATACGACGACCTCGTTGCCGCCAGGGAACGCGTGTGGGAGCTGCTCCACGGTCTCAAGTCGTCGGACGTTGACGCGGACGAATTCCGGCGCCGTATGGAGCCCTGGTCCGCATTCCGCCGAGAGACGCTGACCCGCTACTTCCGGAACGTCAGTGAACTCGTCAGAGGCGAGTGTACGGTGCCGATGGAGGTCGCCTGCGGCACGCGAACAGCGGCGTTCGCGGATTTGTGTGGATATGATTTCGCGGAGCTGTCCGCGTGCATGGACGTGATCCTCCCAAAGTTCTACGTCTGGCACCGCGGGTTCGACGGCTTCGTCGGCACGATCGGTCGGTACCTGCAAGTCCTTTCCCGCTGGAATCCCGGGCTTTCGGACGCCGCGATCATCCCGTTCCTGGAAGACCTCTTCGACGTGCCGCTGCCGGGCGTGAACTCATACGCCGACCTGGACCGCATCCTCGTATCGCCGTTCATCGCGGATCTCGTCAACGGCGAAGCGAGGCGCGTGCTCGACGCTGTTGGCGAAGCGACGGAAGTTGCCCCATGGGTCGATGCCGGACGGTTTCCTCACGACGGCGATCCGCTCTCCGCGCCGAATCTGCACGACATCCTGAGCACATCCGCCGAGGCGGGAATCGGCGCGTTCGTCTACCATCACGCCGAGAACCTGACGGCCGGCGAATGGTCCGTCATGAGCGGGCTGTGCGGCAACCCTTGGGATCCTCGAACCAGCGCGTTCGAGCCGGACGACAGGCTGGTCCTCTGATCGGCTACATCCCGGCGAAGCGTAGCAGGCAGCACCGCGCCAGACAACGGCGTCTTCAGGCGGGCGAGCCGTCTCCGTGGAGCCAGGGTTTCAACCGGTGGCGCTCAGTTGGCCAAGCTGTACCATCGAATCTCGGCGTTCGCGAAGACTGGCGAGACGTGCGACGTCCAGCCGGTCGAGTCGCTCCACGCCAAGTCGTCTCGCTTCACGCCCAGGTAGTCGATGCCGTAGCGCGCCGCGATGGTCCGGACCGAGTCGAGGCCGACGGGTTCGGCGAAGATCGGACCGATCTCCGCCGCCGACGCGAGATACCGCTGGGACGAGACGAGGAATAGCGTAACGTGGGCGCTGTCCATCACCGCGATCTGCCGGTTCGCGTACAGCGCGGTGACCCCGTCCGCGTCCGCCCGGCGGGGAACGCACTGCTGAATGACCGCACCCCGATCTGTGTTCCCACCGATCCACTCATACCCGCGGCGTAGCGTGTAGAGCCGGTGTACGGCCGAGTAGTCCGCGTTCCAGCGCGCCTCGAGGATCGGGCTAACGCGGGGGACCACGATCTCGTAGCCGGTGTTGAGGAGACCGACCAGGAGCGCGGTGCCCAACCAGAATCGGACGCCGCGACCGAATGCGAACGATGCTCGACGACGCCATGAGCCATACAGGTCGAGCGTCAGGTCGACACTCCAGATCAACGCGATGAACTGCACGTACATGCCGGCGCGCCATCCGAGGTCGTTGTCCCGAAGGCTGCTCCTGAAGAACATGGTCAGAGCAAGCACGGTGAGCGTCACGACGATAAGGAACCGTTCATCGCGAGAAATCGACGCACCTTCTCGCCGACGTCGAACCCACACCGCGGCCGCCACGAGGGCGACATAGCCGTACTCGAGGAGTGTCAGGATCGGCAGCAGTAGAAGGTGCAGGCCGGTGAGCCAGTACGGACCCGCCACACCTTCGGCGGCTCCGAAGAACTCGTGGAGAGAACGAGAATACCGTATGTCGAACGCAAGCGGGAATCTGGCCGGCTCCGCTCCGGACATGAGATCGGCGATGAACGGCAGGGACAGAGCGAACGCAACCGCTCCCATGATCACGGCGTTCCGGACCTCGTTCAGCCACCCGTTCTTCAGCGCGATGGCGCCCCACATCAGGAGGAACAACGGGATCGGCAACGCCGCCCAGATCGACAGCCCTCCCGCCGACATCACAGCCAGGCCCGCCAGTATCGACACCAGCACGGCTCGCCGCGTGTCCGGCTCACGGCATGCCGCACGATAGAGTATGATCCCCGTGACGCCCGCGACGAAACCCGTGACATGCTGGGGTACCCACGTGAGTTGGTTGAACCATGGCGGAACCGCGCCCCAATCGTTCAGAAAGACTGTGGAGCGGGAGTACGTGAGACTACCGTAAGCGAGCGACCGCAGAACGTTCACTACCATCGTCGGCAGAATCGCAAGACCGCCTACGGCGAGCAGTGCGACGCCCGCGGCGGACCGCCTGGCGCCGCCATGTCGCGCGTTCAGGTCCAGGAAGGACGCGGCAACCGCCACCAGCGACATGACGACAACGCCCGACCAAAGAGCCATTCCGAACGACGCCGTGCGAGGTGTTACCAGCGATCCACCCAGTTGGTCCACAAGGCTCGTGATCGTGTAGAGGTAGTAGTAGTAATTCAGATGCTGCTGCTCCCCCGGGTAGTACACCGGGTTCACCGGAGGCATGCCGGTCCGGGTGACCGCGTCGGTGACGAAGGTGTGCTTGATGTAGTCGTAGGTAGGAGCGCCGGGATACAAGTTCGCGCCAATCTGCCAGTCCACAAGGTAGAGCGGGTCGACGGCCAGCCACACGAGCACCGCCGTGCCGAACACGGCGGCAAGGAGCCGGTCGATCGGCGGCACGTCGTTGGACCGCCACCTGCCGATCATCAGCACTGCGCCGAACCCGACCCAAGCCGCGGCGTACAGACCCCAGACCAGCGACATCGATGCAGCCCGAGCGGCGAGGTACACGATGCCCGGCATGATGGCAGCCGACAGCACGATGGACAGACACAACTGGTAAAGCCGGTCCCGGGTGCGGAACGCGAGTAGATTCGCCAGGTATCCGACGACGAAGCCTGGCGCCACCCCGAAGAGCACTGTCAGGACGAACGCCCAGTACGTGCCGACCATGTCTTGGGCGAAGTAGTTGGGGATGGGCATCGACACCGCTTCTGGATTCGGGCCTGAGATGTACATCGCAGCAGCCGCTGCTCGAGACCGATCCGAAAGTACGTCGCACCGTCCAGTTGCGCCAACATGAAGTCCGCGCCCACGCCCGGCGACACGTTCGCATCGGGCAACCAGCATCTCACGCCATGCTTGTAGCGCGTCTCCGCCCCGTGGTATTATGATCGTGCGTCCCGTGTCCCGTTCCCCACGAGTAAGGAACCCCACCATGGATTTCCACGATCAGGTTGTCATCGTCACCGGCGGCGCCGGAGTCATCGGAACCGGCATCAGCTTGGCATTCCACCAGCTCGGAGCGCATGTCGTCATTGTCGGCCGGTCGGCGGAGAAGATCGAGACCGCCTACGACCTCATGGGAGTGCCTCCCGACGAACGTGTCGCGATTACAGGGGATGTCGGCAAGGAGGAACTCGCCGAGCGCATGGTGAGAGAAGCCATCGAGCGGTTCGGGCGCCTGGACCATGTGGTAACGTGCGTCTTCTCGTCGGCCGGCGGCAATTCGCAGGACATCACCATGGAGCAGTGGGATCAGTGCATCGCCGTCACGCTGACGTCGACCTTCCTGGCCGCTCGGCATGGAGTGCCCGCAATTCTGGAAACCGCCGGACGTGGCAGCATCATCGCTATCTCCTCGGTTCACGGCTCACACCCGGGGCGACACTACGCGATGTACGCGACGGCCAAGGCGGGCCTGGAAATGCTTGTCCGCGCGCTCGCGCTCGATCACACGGCGCAAGGCGTTCGAGTGAACGCCGTGGCGCCGGGGAACACCGTCGCGAACCCGGAGCCGTTCGACGCCGCGAACGAAACGGGCGTACAGGCGCTCTATCCCATCGACCGCTATCTGTCGCCGGCCGACATCGCCAATGCGGTAGTCTTCCTGGCGTCGGAGGAGAGCGAGGCCATCACCGGCCAGACCATCACCGTAGACGGCGGGTCAGTGATATCGGAACACCATTGGCTGCTGTCGGACATCAACCGCCGTTGGCAGAAGAAGCTTGAGGAGAACGGGATCGAGCTGCCGAAATAGAACAATATTGCGTATTTCGGCACATAACGATATACGCCGCGATCCGTGCGCGAACTCCAGCATAGCATAGTCGCGGATCTCGTCCAGCAGGCGACCCCCAAGCTGCCGGAGTCGCCCACTGAGAACGACATCGGCGTTCCGCGGCGCACCTATTCCACAGCGCTGATCAGCCGGTCGATTTCCGCCATCTGGTCGGCGGTCAACGGGCCGAATTCCATCGCACCCGCGTTCTCGCGAATCTGGCGCTCCGTCTTCGCGCCCGGAATCGGGACCATCGCCGGGCTCCTTGCCAGCAGCCACGCCAGCGCACCCTGACCCGGGGTCCGTCCGTCCGACGCCAGAATGTCCCGCACCGCCTCGAACTGCCTGAGCTGCTTCGCCTGCGCGCCATGTTCGAAGTCCCACGACTCCCGAACCGTGCCCGCCACCGGCTTCGACGCGGACGTGAACTTGCCCGTCAGGATCCCCTGCGCAAGCGGCCCACGAATCAGGCTGGCGAGGTTGCGCTCCTCGCACACTGCAAGCGTGTCGTCGTCCCCGCCGAACACGTTGAAGTGCTGCTGCACGGCGGCGCAGTGCTCGCCATCGGCGAAAAGCGCCGCGCGCTCGGCGTCGTCGGTGCTCCAGCCGTACGAGCGGATCTTGCCCTGCTCGACAAGCTTCTCCAACTCGGAACGCGTTTCTTCGGCTCCAACGATGCTGGCGTTCCCAACGTGCCACTGGTAGAGGTCGATGTGGTCCGTGCCGAGCCGCTTCAAGCTCGCCTCGCATGCTCCCGCGACGTGCTCCGGGCGCTCGTCGCTGCCCAGAATCGTCCGATTCTCCTCGTCGAACACGCGACCGAACTTCGTCGCCAGGACCACGTCCGAACGCCGACCTTCTATCGCCCGACCGACGACGCGCTCGCTGTGCCCGGTGCCGTAGACGTCCGCCGTGTCCAGCAGCGTCACGCCGAGTTCCAGCGCGAGGTGGATGGTGCGTACGGACTCGTCGTCGTCGACGCTCCCCCACCCGCTCGCATGGCCGTCGTCGCGATAGTACGGACCGCTCAGTCCCCAGCAACCCATCCCCACCGCGCTGACCTCTATCCCGCTACGTCCGAGTACGCGCTTCATATCGCTCTCCTCACCACTTGATCCCGACCTCTGCCCAGGCCCGTTCCATGGCCGCCTTCGTCTTCGCTACCGCGGTCGGACCATCCAGCGCCGCGAGTTCATCGTCGAACGGCTCCGTCGTAACGGGTCCGTCGTAGCCCACCTCGTCGAGTGCGGCGAGAAACGCCGGCAGGTCGATCACCCCTGTCTCCATCGGGAGTTTCCTGACGTTGTCCATCTGCGCGTCGCGTTCGATTCCGGCGGGAGCATCGTTGATGTGGACGTACACCACATCCTCGTTCCTCAACGCCCGCACCTGTTCGAGCGTGCCCCCGCTGGCATACCAGTGCCACGCATCGAGCAGCAGGCCGACGTTCCCGGTACCGACGGATTCCGCCATCTCCAGCATCCCCGCCAGCGTGCTGATGAAATCGTGCTGATGGCCATCCCTCAGCGTCTTCGGGCCAAGGAATTCCAGCCCGAGACGAGAA
Organism: uncultured bacterium; assembly: GCA_964510105.1. Classification (GTDB taxonomy): domain Bacteria; phylum Latescibacterota; class MWCZ01; order MWCZ01; family MWCZ01; genus CAZWQW01. Next base: position 20,185 of record CAZEAI010000011.1, on the reverse strand, counting down.
CCGTGGTCGTTCAGTACCATGGCGCAGTCGCGAAACCGCCCACGCATCAGACGGAACTGCTCGTCGAACGGACGTTCATCCGACCACGACGGCACCCACGTCGAGCACCGCTCGCAGCCAAGTTCCTCCGCCAAGCCGGCCCAGCGCGGCAGGTCGCGTAGACTCGTTCGAAACGCCTCGTCGTCCGTGCGGAACTCGACGGGCAATCCCCACCCGCCCATCTTCAGCCCATGCCCGGCGTACAGATCCCGCGCCCGCGGGATGCCGAACGCCTCCGCCTGCGCGAGATCAACGTCGCAGCCGCGGAATCCATGCTCAACGGCAAGCCCGACCTGTTCCTCCAGTGTGGCGGATACCCCTATCGCACCCGCGCTGAGATTCGCGTACATATCTCCCCCTGCTGCTGTTTCCATGGTTCGCTGACGGTCTGACTGGATCTGCTACCGGAAACATACGCGTACGACGCGCATGTCCAATGGTTGGACGGGATACTGTGCGACGGAGTGAACGGGATCGCGAGACGCCCCTGAGGAGCGCCGGCGGATGCGATCACGCGGAGCGAGCGCTACTGGTCCTTGCGCACGAACTCACCCGGCTCACCCGAGTCCAGCGCGGCGAGGAATTCGTCCACCTTGTCGGCGGTGACGTAGCGGTACACGCGCTTGTTCACATGTACCGCCGGCGCTTCGTGACAGGCGGCGAGGCATTCGCTCTTGCCAAGCGTGAACTTGCCATCGGGCGTCGTCTCACCGCTCTTGATACTGAGTTTCTCCTCCAGCGCCGCCGTCAGCTCGCGACCGCCACACACCGCGCACGGTACAGTCGCACACACCTCGATGTAGTGGTCGCCCACGGCGTCCAGGCGAAACATTGGATAGAAGGTGGCGACTCCGTAGGCCGTCGCCGGGGAGATCTCGCACTTCCCGGCCGCCCAGGCGATCGAGTCCAGAGTGAGCTGGCCCTGATCGTCCTGTATGGCATGGAGTATCGGCAGCAGCGCGCCCTGCTTCACCGCATAGCGCGTGAGAAACTCGGGCGGCGGTATCCGATGAAAGGTCCACGTTCATTGGGTGCTGTCCCTATTTGTGCGACGCAGGACGTCGCTTCGAAGCGTCCTTCTAACGATCAAGCTCGCCGACGATGATGTTCAGGCTTCCGACTATCGCCACCACGTCGGGTATCATATGCCCCTCAAGGAGCTTTTCCACCGGCATGTAGTTGACGAACGACGGGCCGCGAACCCTGATGCGATACGGGTTGCCCGTGCCGTCCGACGCGATGTAGAAGCCCAGCTCTCCGCACGGCGCTTCGGTACACGAGTAGATCTCCTCGCCCACCGGCGGGCTGAAGCCGAACCCCGGCATCACCAATTCGAAGTGATGGATCATCCCCTCGATGGTGTTAAACACCTCTTCCTTCGGCGGGAGCACGCGCTTGTTGTCGTACACGTTCATCGGCCCGCCCGGAAGCCTGTCGAGCGCCTGCCGGACGATCCGCGCACTCTGTGCCATCTCCTCAAGCCGGACGAGATACCGGTCGTACACGTCGCCGTGCTCTCCGATGGGCACGTCGAAATCGACCTGATCGTACGCGAAATACGGCGCGTCCTTGCGCACGTCGTGGTCGACGCCGCTGGCACGCAGCACGGGGCCAGTAACCCCGTATCCGATCGCATCTTCCTTCGAGAGCGCCCCGACGCCGGCGGTGCGGTCTATCCAGATCCGGTTGCGCGTCAGAAGCTGGTCGATCTCGTGGTAGGTCTCGTCGAATCTGTCGAGAAATGCCCGGATCAGGGCCTCGAAATCGTCCGGAAGATCGCGCATCATGCCACCGACGCGAGTCACCGACGTCGTCAGACGCGCGCCACACACCTCCTCGAAGACCTCGTACAGATTCTCCCGGCGGGCGAATCCCCAGAGGAACGGGGCATATGCGCCGATATCCACGGCCTGCATGCCGAGCCACACGAGGTGATCGGCAATCCGGCTCAGCTCCGCCAGGATCATCCGCGAATACACGCACCTCTCGGTAATCTCGATGCCCATCAGCTCTTCCGCCGCGTGGGCGTAGCCGATGTTGTTATTCATTGCCGAGAGATAGTTCATCCGGTCCGAGAGCGGGACGAACTGGTTGTAATTCAGCGATTCGCCAAGCTTCTCGAACCCCGTATGCAGATACCCGACCTCCGCCCACGCTTTCTCAATCGCCTCGCCGCTCATCTGAAGCGCAAGACGCAGCGTGCCGTGCATCGAAGGATGCGACGGACCGAAGTTCAGGAGCATCCTCCCGCTTTCGGGATCGGGGTCCGGGATGCGGCTGAATAACGGGTCCGGCATGACCCGCTCACGCCGCTCACCGCCTGCCGAGCGGCTATGCTTTGTCGCGGGTGACGACTGGGAAGTTGTCACGGTAACCGATTCCTTCCGTCGGGAAGTCGCGCCGGAGGGGGTGTCCCTCGAAGTTTTCAGGCATCAGTATGCGAATCAGGTTCGGATGGTCCAGGAAGGTGATGCCGAACATGTCGAACACCTCCCGCTCAAGCCAGTCCGCCGCCTTCCAGATCCCGGCAGCCGACGCTATCTCCGGGTCATCCGCGCGAACATGCGCCCGAATGACGATCAGACTGCGCTCCTCCAGGTTGCGGAGCACGTACACTATCTTGAATCGCGCGGCGTGCTCCCCCGGCATCTCAAGGGTGTCGATGCAGGTCACATCGGCCAGGTAGCTCATGCCGAGGTCGTCGAAACAGAAGCGCAGCACGTCGAGATTCGCCTCGCTCCGGATGTCCACACGCCACTGGCCGGCGTACTCGCTGATTCCGTACACCGCGTCGCCGAAACGTTCCTGAACGGCCTCGGCTATCTGCTGACTCATCCTCGGTCTCCTGATTCCGCTCGGAGGTCTACGCTACCGGAGCACCGGCAACTGCGGGCCCGACGCCTCGCTCGCGTACAACGAGTCATCCCCCGGCTGGGGGCCGATCTCTATCTTCTCGTCGCCACGCTTGAACGCCATTATCGCATCGTCGCCCTGCTCGACGATCCGCTGAATCTCCATCACCGCATCGATGAGTGCCTCGGGCCGTGGCGGACAACCCGGAACATACACGTCCACCGGGATGAACTGATCGATCCCCTGAATCAGCGTGTACGTATTGAAGACACCGCCCGACGATGCGCACGCGCCCATGGAGATCGACCACTTCGGCTCGGGCATCTGCTCGTAGATTCGCTGCAGAATCGGCATCATCTTGATCGAGACACGCCCGGCGACGATCATCAGGTCGGACTGGCGCGGGCTGAACCTCACCGCCTCGGCGCCGAATCGCGCCAGGTCGAACTTCGGCCCAAGCAACGCCATCAGCTCGATGCCGCAACACGCCGTACCGAACGGCATCGGCCAGAGGCTGTTTTTCCGCCCCCACTTGACGAAATCCTCTATCCGCGTAGTGAGATAGCTCTCACCAGCCATGGTCTCGGTTGCGGTCGCTTCACTCATGCAGGACTCCTTGCCAGAACGCCCGTGAGCATCGAAAGATATGCGCCGTGATCGGACCGATCAAGGACCTTGATGGCGGGTCAGTCAGGAATGATCCTCCGCACCGGCTCGCCCCGAATGCCGAGAGATTCCAGCACCCGGGGTGGCCCCGAGGGCGGAGCGCCACAACCTTTCTGTCGCGCGACGCTTCCTGATGCGCGAGACTGCCCAGGCCTCACCAACGGAGGTACACCGCATGGCCGACCGCGAGACATCCCTCGACCATCGCCCACATCCTCTGCAGGACATCGTACTCGACATACCCGACGTACCGCCCCTGTGCGACTCACTGCCGGTGAGAAAGCAACGGATCGACGTCGGAGACTGCACGCTCTACTGCGAGGAGGAGGGTAGCGGCACCCCGATCGTGCTTCTCCACGGCGGGCCCGGTGCCACTCACCACGTGTTCCATCCTGCATTCTCAGGCGCCGCGGAACGCGCGCGCGTGATCTACTACGACCAGCGAGGCTGCGGACAATCTGACTACGAGCCGGGCGCCGGCTACTCCGTCTCGCAGGCCGTGGACGACCTTGATCGCCTTCGTGAAGCGCTGGGATTCGTGAACTGGGTCGTCCTGGGTCACTCCAACGGCGGACTGCTCGCCCAGTGCTACGCCGTACGGTACCCCGAACGCGTGAAGGGCCTTGTTCTCGTCGCTGCTTCCACCGCATTCACCGACCTGCCGTACAGCACGAGGCAGTTCGACAGCGCGCACACGTTTCCGGAGGAACGCGCGCTGATCAGCAGACTGTACAACGACAGCTCGCTTACTATCGTCCAGCAGCTCTACAATGGACACCGCAACGGAGATTGGCGACGCCAGAGCTTCTACCGACCGACGGACGCCGATCTCGCACGGATGGCTCGCTACGAGTGTGTGCATGACGAAGCGTATCGCACAGCAATGCTGCAATCCAATGGCCGAGTCGTACTCGATCACGCATTCGAGGATTGCCCGCTGCCGACCATGATCATGGAAGGACGACGGGATCTCTCCTCCGACGAAGGCCGACCCGAGCGAATGCTCCCGTACTTCCACGGCGCCACACTGCGGGTGTTCGTGACAGCGGCACACAATCCGTTCGACGACGAGCCCGAGACGTTCTTCGCGGAACTCCGAACCTTCGTTGAGAACCTGTCGGACGTGCCTCAGGAAGAAATCGCCACCTGGCGGGAGACCGTTCCGGCCTTGGAGTAGAACTGCTCACGTCAGCCGGCGCTGGATCGGCGCAATCGACATTTCCCCATCGATCAAAGAGGGGAACCCCGCAGCGATCCTCCTAAGGTCCAGACGCGGAGCGACCGGACTCCGCCTCACGGCTCGGCGAGCCACACCCGCACGACCCCGTCGCCGCCCGCCGTGAGAACGTGCCGCCCGTCGGGCGTCATCGCCACGTCGTTGATGCGATCCATGTGTGCCACGATCTCACGCACAAGCTCGCCCGTGTCGAAGCGGAACGTTCGGAGCGAACGGTCCCAACTCCCCGAGGTGATGAACTCTCGATCCGGGTCGACGACGACGGACCACGCGTAGAAGCTGTGCCCGGATATCGTCCTGATGGACTGTCCCGACGCCACATCCCAGATCTGCACCGTGTTGTCCGTGCTTCCCGACAGCAGGTACTCGCCGTCGCTGGTGAACGCGACCGTTGTCACGTAGCCGCTGTGATCGCCGATGTCACGAGGGCCCGCGCCGCTCCCGAGATCGAGCAGCCTGACCCAGGAGTCGTGCCCGGCGAGTCCGAGAGTCCGACCGTCTGGCGAAACCGCTATCTCGAACGCGAGATCGTTCCCTGATGAGTGGACACCGACCGCCGATCCGTCGCCCGGTTTCCAGATACGAATCGTCCGGTCGCTCCCGGACGACAGAATCGTGGAGTCCGACGGGTTGCTCGCCATGCCCCAGATCGTGCCGCTGTGTCCGGTGAGGGAGTGAAGCAGTACCCCCGTCGCCACATCCCACACGTACACCCGTCCCGACGTGCCTCCCGCGGCAACGTAGCTCCGTCCGCTGTCGTCGGGCAGCGTGAACGCGATGTCGTTGATCGCACCGACAGCGCCCTCGAGGCGCCGCACCATCTCGCCGGTGGTACGATCCCACAGGAGCGCGCCCCCGGTGGCATCGGCGGAGACCACGAGCGCACTCCCGCCGTCTGGATCGACGGCTGCGGCGTACACCGCCGCCTCGTGCCCGTGGAAGACCGCCACGAGAGGATCGTCGGTTTGGTTGGTGCTGCTCAGGACGCCGCACGCGGCGAGCGCGATTGCCATCGCCGCGATCGTCGCCGACAGAATGGATCGGCGCATATGAGTTCCTTCCCGCCTCCGAGACTTCCGTGCCCCTCGTCAACAGAGAACACCAAGGAAGAGGTTCCAGCAGCGGCGAACCGGCGCTCTGCTCCGGTTCGTTTGGGAGTTTGCTTGCGCAAATTCCTCCGCTACAGTCTGCCCTGCCCGGAAGAAGCTGGAACGCCTCAGGGCGCCGGCGATCTCTACTCCACCAGCTTCCGGAAATCTCTCACGCGGCTGAACGTGATCCGGTTCGAGTCGTGGTAGTTGTGCGCGCCGTCGTACGCGGTACGGGAGAGGTAGAGGATCGTGTCGTCATCCGCCGGATCGAATATCCAGTCGACGTACTGGAACCCGGTGTTCTGCGCCGATTTCTCGGGATCGCCTTCGAGGTTATCCCACAGCAACCGCTTGCGGTGCGTCCACTCGCGTAGGTCGGGCGACGTGTAGATGGACATACTGTTCCGCGGCAGACGGGCCGGGCCCGCCTCCTGATCGTTGGCGAGAGTCCAGTACAGCCCGGACGGTTCGTCGTATCGTATCGTGAACTTGCTCGCCGCGCCGGGTAGTTGGACGAATCCCGTCTCGTAGTCGAACGACTGCGTCCTGCCTTCGTCGGTAATCTTCACGAACGCTGCGGTGTTGACCACGTTCTCGCCGTTGAAGCGCAACACATTCCAGAGCTGACCATCCCGATCCGCGACGACATTACCTTCGAGCCAGCAAGCTCTTTCGGGATAGCTCGCAGCCTTGTCGTGCTCGAACTTGAGCTTGTTCGACATCGTCCAGTTCGACGCCTTCAGCAGGTCGGCGTCCGCCGGCGCACTGATCACGCAGGAAAGGAAATCGCGGTGGTGATCCTGCACGCAGTCGTCCTCGAACGCGCGGTACAACCGCCCATTGTGTAGGAACACCGGCACCGCCGAGCAGTGGTAGTTCGGCGGGTCGTGATACGCGCCGCCGGGAAACAGTGCGCCTGTCTCCTCATCGGCCGGATTCGTCCACGTGTAGCCGCCGTCATCGGAGCGTCGGATGCATATCCCCCCGTACTGCGCTGTAGTGCCAAGGATGTACACCGCACCCTCGTGAACGAACAGGCTCGACCAGTACTGCCCGGAGACGTACGTGACGTTCCTCCAGGTCAGCCCGTCGTCCTCACTGCGGTACACGGCGGTGAGGTGCTCCTCGTTCTCCATGTTGAGCGGGCATCCCGTGCCGAAATGGTCGTGCGAACCCAGCAGCGCACCATCCGGCAACCGCACGATGCTCGGGCTGCCGAGGTACGTCTCCGTTCGCGGGTCCTGGTACCGTAGCTCACTGATCCACATGCGATGGTCCTCGATGGTTATCGGGTCGCCGTCAACGTCGAGCGGAAATCCCGTATCCTGCTGAATGTGATGCGGTTCGAATCGTGGAAGTTGTTCGCGCCGTCGTACGCGGTGCGGGAGAGGTAGAGGATGGTCCCGTCGTCTTGCGGATCGAGTATCCAGTCGACGTACTGGAACCCCGTATTCCGTAACGATGCCTCGGGGTCGCACTCCAGGTTGTCCGCGAGCAGCAACTTGCGTTGCGTCCAAGTCGCCAGATCGGGCGAGGAGTAGAGCGAGAGCTTGTTGCGGCGCCAGCGCGACGGATCGGCCCGCTGGTCGTTGGCGAGCGTCCAGTAGTGTTCGCTCCCCTCGTCCCAGCGGATGGTGAACTTTGTCGCGCCACCGGGAAGTTCTCGCACTCCCGTCTCGTAGTCGAACGAGAGTGCCGCGCCATCCTCGTCGATCCTCACGAACGCCGCGAGATTCGCCAGCGGCATATCGTCCCGCCTGCCGTTGAACCTCAACACGTTCCAGAGTTGGCCCGCGCGATCCGCGACGACGTTCCCTTCGAGCCACGTCGCCTTTTCGCCGTATTGCGGGGCCTTGTCGTGCTCGAACTTCAGCTTGTTCGACATCGTCCAGTTCGACGCGTCGAGCAGATCGGCATCGACGGGCGCGCTGACCACGCACGCGAGGAAATCCCGGCCGTGATCCTGCATGCCGTCGTCCTCGAAGGCGCGATACACACGACCATCATGTTCGAGCACCGGCACGGGAGCGCAGTGGTAGTTTGGCGGCTCATCGTAACGCCCCGCCCGGGATATGAGACCGGATTTGTCGTCCGCTGGGTGCGTCCAGGAGAATCCACCATCCTCCGAACGCCTGATCGCCACGCTGCCGCGTTTCGCCGTCGCCCCGATGAGGTACAGGGCGTCGCCGGTGGTGAACAGCGTCGACCAGAACGCCCCTGAGATCTGCGTGACGTTGCGCCAGGTCCGACCGTCGTCGTCGCTGCGATAGACGCTCGTCAGGTGGATCTCCCCCTCCATGTTGCGCGGAGCGCCGCGTCCGAAGTAGTCATGGCTGGCGACGAGCGCTCCGCCCGGCAGTCTGACGATGCTCGGGCTGCCAAGGTAAGCCTGTGTCCGGGGGTCCTGATAACGGAGTTCGCTTATCCACATGGGAGAGAGGTCCTCGCATCCCGATCGGTCCGCCTGGGAGCACCGCGGAACGTTTTCTCGTACAAGGAGAACGGAGCGCGTGTCAGACCTCACGGCGCTCCGTCACGATGGGCTCGGCACAGCGCCCCTATTTCCAGTCGAGCGCGCCCTTCTTCCATTCGTAGGCCAGGCCGACGAACACGATGAAGGAGAAGACGAGAATGGACCACAGCACCGTGAGGCTCTCCGCGACGAGTTCGCGGTAGACTACCGCCCACGGGTAGAAATAGACGACTTCCACGTCGAACACGACGAACAGCAGAGCGACCAGGTAGAATCTCACATCGAAGCGCAACCGCGCGCTGCCGGAAGGATCGGCGCCGGCTTCATACGGCACTTCGTTCTTGTAGTAGGTCGGCTTGCGCGGACCGATGATATGCGTCGCAACAAGCGTGAAGCCGGCGAAACCGACGGCGAGCACCAGCATGAATATGACCGGGTAAAAATCGGGAAACATCGCACCCCCAACCGTGAATTCAGCCCAACGCGATCGCGCACTCCCTGGGACTCTCTCGCTCTTCGATGACCGCGCACGGAAAGTACGCCGCGTGAGTACGTTTACCAAGGAGTTCGATGCACCGGCTTATCGTACAAAGAGCGCGGGACGCAGGTCATGTCTACCCGCGTCCCGCGAATGGGATCCCGGTCAGCCAAGGGGGAGGAAGCCGACCGGGATAAAGTGTAACAGCCGGGAAGAGGACCGTCTGTCACACGAGGCTCTTGATTTCGTCTATCTGTCCATCACCTGTTGTGACTGCCATGTCTACTTGACGCATCGAGTCGCGTTGCGCCTCTGCCAGTATTATACGCAACACGCGTGCCAAAGTTCCCACCGGACCAACACGCCTTGTGGCGGTGATGTCGCAACGCGCGATTTCCGCCGTCCCGTGGGGGCTTTGGCAGTATCGCCACTCCTTCGCCGCACACACGCCATGTCACCGTTTCGAACAGGAGTGTTTCGATTCGGTACACCGTACCGTTGATTCCAGGCGTGCAAATCAGCTCTTTTCCACGCGAGGGGAATTCGCCGGCTACTCACGGGAAACGAACGGGACACGGTTCTATGTGGTGCTCATTCGCACACTATGCCCGATCAGTATCAATACCGCTCCTGATTGGCGTCGGTTCCGCCCACGCAACGGCGCTCGTCAACACGCCCGGTGTGCGGCATTTCGATACCAACGACGGCCTGCCGAGCGAAACCGTCACCGCCCTGGCATGGGATGATGAGCACAACGAACTCTGGATCGGCACGCCCAACGGGCTCGTCCGATACGACGGTAGTCGCATGCAGGCCGTACCCCTGCCCGAACGCCGGGTACAGGCGATCGAGACGATCCCGTTCTACGGCGCCATCGTCGGGACCCCTACCGGCGCGTGGAGCTACAGTCACGCCGCCGACGGAACCATCGCGTGGGAGGCGTGGACGCCATTCGAGCACCCGTATCTGAGAGCCGTCGACGATTCACTCCGCCGCGACGTGTTCACCGTCGCCGAGCGGCCCGATGACGGATCCGTCTGGTTCGGAACAGGAACCGGGGCGAAACTCTACACGGTCTTCGAGTGGATCGCCGTGGACAGAAGCGATGGCCTGCCCACCGATACGGTGACGGCCATCGCCGACCTGCCGCCCGGCGCATCGGGACGGGCCGAGAGCCGTCGGCAAGTCTGGATCGGAACTCCACGCGGACTGTTTGAGTGGTTCGAGCCCGACACGCCGGTCACGCAGCCCGCACGCTTCCCGAGGCACCTCCGCAACGGCCCGGTCACGTGCCTTTTGGCGAACGACACCAACACCACAGTATGGGCGGGCACACCCAGCGGTCTCTACGCACAGCACGACGCCTGGCGCCGCGTCACCGGCCCGCGCGCACCGCGCGGGCGCGTGGACGCCATGGCGCTCGGCGTTGACGGAACGCTGTGGGTCACGGCGGGCACATCGCTCCACGGATTTCGCGACGGCCGCTGGGCGGCGTGGGAGCTTCCGTCCCGCGCGACGACGCTGGTTTGCGATAGCTACGTGCTGTGGATCGGCACCGCGGGCGATGGTCTCTACCGATGGCAGTGGGGCAGTACATCGGACAGACCGGAATCCCGCTGGCCGGCGGGACCGGTCACCGCGATGAGCGCGAACGCCGACCGCTCAGTCACTCTTGCCGCCGGACCCGAGCTATGGCGCGTCGCGTTGGACGGGACGACGGTATGCATCCTGCGCACCGACGCATGGCGCAGCGCGAACGCGCTTCTGCCGCTGAGCGACGGCTCGACCTGGCTGGCAACCGACACGGGCGTGTTCCGAGTCGCCGACAACCGGATCACGCTCGCCCTAGATGAAACGAGCATGCTCGACGGAGCACGGGCACATTCCCTCGCCCTCGACGCCCACGGGAAGCTCTGGATTGGCGCCGAGAGCGGCGTGTTCTGGCTGAATCCCCAGACGTTCCGGCTTGTCTCCTGGATCGGGAAGCCGGAAGATAGCGAACAGGTCAACACGATCTATCCGATCGCAGTCACGCCCGACAGCGTCCGCTGGATGGGCACACCGACCGGAGTTCTCGCTCTGGCCGGGTCGAAGACATACGCCCTCGCGCGCATCGGCGACGGCCCCGGCGCGATTTCCCTCGGAGCGGTCACGATCGGCGCGATAGATCCCGACGGCGCCCTCTGGTTCGGCGACGATCAGGGCAGCGTAGTGCGCGTACGAGCGAAGCGCGACACGGCAAGGCCGGACACCCTCACCTTCGACGCACACGCGTTCGGTGCCGCTGAGGGAATGTGGGGCGCGCAGATCAAGGCGATATCAATCGGACCTGACAGCACCGTCTGGGTGGCGACCGGTAACGGAATCCACGCAATGCGGCGCGGCATCTGGGCGCACTACCGGACGGGTGACGCAGCCGCGGACCCAGGCATTCATGCCGTCGCGCCACTCGCACGCAGGACCGTACTCGTCGGTACGCGAACAGGCCTCCGCGTCATCCGCGTCGACCCCGACCCACCTGAGACACAGATCGTCGATCTACCCGCGAGAATCGCCTCGACAGGCGAACTCGTCGCCGCCGTGGCAGCATGGGACCCGTGGAACGGTACGCCCGACGACAAGCTCCACATCCAGTGGCGCATCGACGCCGGGCCATGGTCGACGCCGGTGCGAGCCCTGCACGTGGCGACAAACGGCGGCCCGCCTGGCGAACACGTGCTGGAAGTGCGCGCCATCGATGGAGACCTGAACGTCGACCCGACCCCGGCGGCTGCTTCGTACACAGTCGATCAGCCCGTGTGGAGGAGCTGGTGGATGATCTCGCTGGTCACGGTCATCGCCGGCATCGGCATCGTGCAGACGATCCGGCTGAGAGCCATGCAGCGACGAATCGCCGCCACCTGACGAGTCCGGCTACCCGTGCGCGGCGCGGCCCTTCACCCGTCGCTACACAGCACCTACATTCTTGTCACACCATACGTAGCCAATCGCAGGGGGGACATCGCGCATGGCAGAGAAGCCGAAGCTCTACGCCTCGGGGCTCGACTTTCCGGAAGGTCCGGCGTTCGACAAGAACGGGACACTTCACGTCGTGAACCTGAAGGGCGGCACCGTCTCCCAGATTGCCAGCCGCAAACGTGTCTCCAAGTTCGTCCATACCGACGGGGCGCCGAACGGAGCGCAGTTTGCCGCCAACGGCCATCTCTTCGTCTGCGACGCGAAACGGCAGGCGATTCTCGATATCGCGCCGGACGGCTCCATCGAGGAGGCCGTCACCGGATGCGACGATGAACGTCTGCGCGGACCCAACGATCTGATCTTCTCCGATGACGGCGGATACTACTTCACCGACCCCGCGGGCTCGTCTCTCGACAATCCAATCGGCGCCGTATATCGGGTGGACCCCGACGGCACCCTCCATCGGTGCGCGCAGAATCTTGCGTTCCCCAACGGCGTGTGCCTCTCTCCCGACGGCCGCCGCCTCTACGTCGCGGAGACGCATACCCGCCACATCCACGAGTTCGCTCTGAACGCCTCCGGCATGTGCGCGGCGGGCAGATTGCACTCCGAGCTTCCCGAAGGCGGCGAGGGCCCCGACGGGATGGCGGTGGATGAGGAGGGCATGCTCTACGTCGCCTGGTACGGCATGGGCAAGGTCGTCGTGCTCGACAAGTGGGGCGCAATGGTGGACGAAATCGCTCTGCCGGGTTCCCGCCCGACGAACGTGGCTTTCGGCGGCAAGGAGCATCGCTTCCTGTACATCACCGAGGCCGAGACGAACAGCGTCTACGCCGTGAAGAACACGACACCCGGCCACCGTCTCTACGGCGAGCGCTGAGAAGCGCTCCGAACGAAACGGGGCCACCCCGCGCCGGCCCCGGTAATCCCAACCGGAGTATCCGAATGCCCTTCGGTAGCGTGATCGACGCCGCATCCGGCGTACCCCTCGCCGGCGTGATCGTCAGCAACGGGCGTGAATGCGTCGCAACCGGCGCGGACGGGCGCTTCGAGCTTCCCGTTCCATCCCCGACTCCGGCCCGCAACGGCGGCGTGGCAGACCGATTCGTCATGATCGGCACTCCGGCCGGATACCGCCCCGAGACTCCGGACGGGTGGTACCGGAACGTCACGAGCGGATCCAGCGCCGAGATCGTCTTCCGCCTCCACCCCGACCAGCGCCGCGCAGGCGATACGTTCTCCTGCGCGCAGCTCACCGATCTCCACGTCGGAGCATATCCGGCGGAGTGGATCGCCGACGACATCCGGAGCATATGCGCCGCCACTGCCGGACACGATCCGCTGAGCTGCATCGTGTCAACCGGCGACATGACGCAGTCGGGGAAGCCCGACGAGTTCGAGGCGTACCTCGGCGCGTGCTCGGCGAGCGAGCTGCCGTTGATCCAGGTTGTGGGCAATCACGACTGGAGCGGCGACAAATCCGGCGAGACGTGGACGCGATACATGGGGCCGCTGTACTTCAGCCTCGATTGGGGACCGGTCCATCTGATCGCGTACGACTCGACCGCGCCGCACTACTCCGACACGCTGCCCGTCGACGAATGGCTCGCCGCCGACCTGGCGCTCGTTCCTCCCGAGCGTCCCATCGTCGTGCTGATCCATCACCAGTTCGCCGAGGATTTCTACGCACGCGTGCGCGGCATGGCGAATCCGCCGCGCCGGATCGTCGCCAGCCTGAGCGGGCACTGGCACTCGAGCCGCCTGTACGACGACGGAACGACGCGGCATTTCAACCAGCCGACCACGAGCATGGGCGGCATCGACTACAGCCCGCGGGGATACTCGGTCCTGCGCGTCGACGCGGCCGGCGAGGCGACGCTGACGCGCCACCTGCTCGGCGCAAACAGCCGTGCCCGACTGACGGGCATCGGCTCGATAGAGGAGGAGCCGCCAACCGACCCCGATCCCAACGCTGCCCCGGTGCGCCTCGACAAACCCTGGGCGCAGTTCCACGGCGACTCTGAACGACGCGGCTACATCGCCGACGGACCGCAGCCACCCTATCGGAAGGCGTGGCAGACGAGGCTGACGGGTGGACTGCTATTCGGCTCGCCGGTGATCGGCGACGGCGCGGCCTGTATCCCAACACTCGACGAGCAGGACCCACACGGTGGGCATCTCGTCTGCGTCGACGCCGCGAGCGGCTCCGAGCGCTGGCGCGCACGCACGGATGGCAGCGTGAAGCATTCCGTCGCGCTGGACCACGACACGGTGTACTCCGTCAACGTAAGCGGGAAGCTCACCGCGCGGGACGCCAACTCGGGCACCGTACGTTGGGCGTACCAGCTCGGAGACCCGTCTGAACGGTGGATGTTCAGCGCTCCGGCACTGCGCGACGGGATGATCTACACGGGCCATTCCCAGCACTTCGCGTGCGTCGACGCTGAGACCGGTCAGCCGGTCTGGGTGCGCGACGATCTGCCCGGCGCGGATTGGATCAGCTCGTACGTCTGCCCCGCGCTGGACGATGACACCGTCTACACCGGGTTCTTCTGGCATCACGAAACCCTCTGGGCGCTGGACCGGCATACCGGCGCGACGCGCTGGATGGTCGAGGGCGAGAAAGGCCCCGCTGCAACGCCGGTGCTGGGTGACGGAGTCGTGTACGTCACAGGCCACAACGGATTCCTCCGCGCCCTGGATGCGGCAACTGGGGCCATCCTTTGGGAGTTCGATCTCGAACACGAGCCGGGCGTTCGCGGCGGCGCGAAGTGGAGCCCCGGCACTCCCGCACTGGGGCCCGACGGGACGCTGTACGTCCCCACGGGCGACGGCGCCGTGCGAGCCATCGACACCTCAACCGGCGAACAGCGCTGGGAGTGGTGGAGCAAACCCGCTCTCGCAGGAGTCCAAGGCTACGCGCGCGACGGACGCAGCGTCCTGTCGTCGCCGCTGGTATCGGGCGATACCGTGATCGTCGGAGCGTCGGACGGACGCATCGTCGCCCTCGACAGCTCCGACGGCACACTTGCCTGGTCCGATGACCTCGGCGCACCGGTGATCAGCTCACCCGCGTCCAGCGGCAACCTGCTCGTGTGCGGCGCATCCGACGGCTGGCTCTACGCGTGGACGGGGGCGTAGGGAGGGGCTCCTCACGCAAGAGCGTAGCGGCGGACCCGCGTGTTCGCTCGACTCCTGTTCTCGCCCCTGTGGCGCGGCACCGACGATGTCGGGGCGGGCCCCAGTGCCCGCCCTGCGCGAGCTGGGTCGATGGTCCGGCATTCGACACCTCCCCCGCACTCAATGGCGCGGACACACCTGTCCGCGCGTCGCCACCCCGCCCCTTTCCCTTGCCCCAATCCACACCCGGTCGGTACGTTTGTATCCAGTACGTGTGACTCCTACACGAAGTCTCACCCGCAGCCAACCGCGAGTACGGCGGGAAGCACCGCACTCAGGCACGCCACGCGGCACGAATCCACAGAGGTACACCATGCCGACACCCGTATTCAACCGCCACGTCGCCGCCATCAAGCCGTCGGTCACCATGGCCGTCACAGGCCGCGCCAAGGAGATGAAGGCGCAGGGCATCGACGCCATCTCCATGAGCGCCGGCGAGCCCGACTTCGACACGCCCGACCACATCAAGGAAGCCGCGATCCAGGCCATTCGCGAGGGCTTCACGAAATACACGCCCGTCGCCGGAACGCCGGAACTTCGCGCCGCCGTGGCGCAGAAATTCAAGCGCGAGAACGGCCTCGACTACGAGCCCGCGCAGGTGCTCACGAGCATCGGCGGCAAGCACTCGTGCTACCTGGCCGTCGCCGCGCTCATCGATGAGGGCGACGAAGTGCTCATCCCGGCGCCGTACTGGGTCAGCTACCCGGATATGGTCATCCTCGCGGGCGGCACGCCGGTCATCATGCCGACGTCGAACGAGACGGGCCTGAAGATCACGCCTGCCGAACTCAAGGCGGCCATCACGCCGAAGACGAAGATGATCATCCTGAACAGCCCGTCGAATCCGTCAGGCGCCGTGTACAGCCGCGACGAACTCGCCGCGCTGGGCGGTGTGCTGGCCGGAACCGACGTCTACATCGTCACCGACGACATCTACGAGCACCTCGTGTACGAGGGCGAGTTCGCGAACATCCTGAACGCGAAGCCGGAACTCTACGATCAGACCATCGTCGTGAACGGCGTCGCCAAGGCGTATGCAATGACCGGCTGGCGGGTAGGCTACGCCGCCGGGCCGCTCCCGATCATCAAGGAGATGTCGAAGATCCAGAGCCAGCAGACCTCCAACGTCACGTCGATATCGCAGAAGGCCACCGTGGCGGCGCTGAACGGGCCGCAGGATCACATGGCGATCTGGAAGGCGGAGTACGATACCCGCCGGAAACATATCGTCGAACGCCTGAACGCTATCGACGGCGTCGAGTGCGCCATGCCCAACGGCGCGTTCTACGTCTTCCCGGACGTGTCGCCGTACATCGGCAAGTCGCTGGCCGGCAAGACGGTCTCCGACGACGTCGAGCTTTGCGACGCGCTGCTGGAGGAGTTCAAGGTAGCGGTGGTGCCCGGATCGGGCTTCGGCACTCCGGGCTACGTCCGGCTGAGCTACGCCACGTCCATGGATCAGATCGATAGGGCGCTCGACCGCCTCGAAACGGGCCTGGCAGCGCTCAAGTAGAAACAGACAGCACCGGAAGACGGGGATCGGCGCGCGCGGGCGTGCCCGCCGGTCCCCGTTTCCATGTACCCCGGAGGCATCCCATGCTCCGCGCACTAGTTCTCGCGCTCACTATACTCGCGAACTCGCCTTCGCACGCCGGCGCTGAGACACAGACCCGCACGCTTGACGTGCTCCCGCCGAACCATCTGAAGATGACCGACGACAGCTCGGGAGCACAGCTCACCTTTCTGACGCAAGAGATCGGCAGCAGCGCGCTGTACTTCCACCAACAGTCGTTCCCGCGCGACGGATCGATGGTGCTCTATCTCGAACAGGGGCACGGCCTGGCGGGCTACCTCTTCGCAACGGGCGAACGCGTCGTCTTCGGCGTTCCCGGTAGCAGTACCAACGCAACTGCGTCCACCCACCGGAATTCGTTCTTCACCTACTGGGACCGGAAGGTGTACGAAGTCACTCCGCACGTCGAAATATCATCCGACCCGGAGCACAAGCCGTCGGTCGCCACCGCCGACGTTCGGTACATCGCCAACCTCGCCGTGAGCGCGGAGATCACCGAGAACAGCACCGGCGAACTCCTGGCCGGCTACTCCGACGGCAGCATCTGGACGGTCAACGTCGCCACCGGCGCGAAACGCCGCGCATACACGGTGCCCGACAGCATCGGCTGGCACGGCCATCTCCAATGGAGCCGCACGAACCCCGACTTGCTGAGCTTCGCCGGCTCGCCGAACCGGTTGCAGGTCGTGAACGTGCGCACCGGCGAGCGATTCGTGCCGTACCACGAGATCCCGAACGAGCTGGTCACGCACGAGTCGTGGTGGATCAACGACGAGATACTCTTCTGCGGATCGCCTCGGGAGCACGGGCAGGATCAGTCGCACGTCAAGACCGTCAACATCCGAACCGGCACGGTGCGAATCGTCGGGAACGGGTCCTGGTGGCCGGGCGCGACGCCGTCGGAACTCGCGCACTTCAACTGGTGGCACTCGTCGGCAAGCTACGACGGGAAGTGGGTCGTCGGGGACAACTGGCACGGCGAGCTGATGCTCTTCGAGGGCGCAACGACTCGTCCGCGCCTGCTCACGGTCGGCCACCGGACGTATGGCGGCGGCTCCCACCCGGAGCCGGGATTCAATCAGGACGGCACGAAGCTAGTGTTTGGGTCGGATCGTTTCGGCAAGAACCGCGAACTGCCCTGCGTGGTGGACATCCCTGAGGCGTGGCAACAGGAAGCGCAGGCGCCGCTATCCGACCCGCGGTACGTCGGTGAGTAGCGAACGTCCGTCGACGATTCGGAGAGCGGACATTCCTGTCCGCGACAGGACCGACGAGGGATGACAAATTCGCCCGCTCTTTCTCTGCTCAGCGATGCTCCGCATCGGGAGTGCGGGCGCCGTCATTCTGAGCGCAGTGGAGAATCCGTTCCATGTACAGGGCGAGAGATTCCTCGCTTCGCTCGGAATGACATCAGAGCTATTCGAGAGCGTATCCGAGTAGCAGTGTCGCCCTCTGACGGACAGACACCGTCTACATCTTCAGCCGCTTGAATATCGCCTCCGGGACGTGCCGCACCGCCAGCATGATGAACCGCCAGAACCAGAGCACATACACCGTGTCCTTCCGTTGCTTGATCGCAGCCCAGATGGCCTCCGCGGCCTCCTCCGGCGAGGCAACGAGCGGCTTCGGCAGGTTCATGCCATAGGTCATCTTCGTGTCCATGTATCCCGGCTTCACCGTCGTCACGTGGACGTTCGCGTGGTAGAGACGGTTGCGCAGCCCCTCCAGGTAGCGGGTGAGCGCACCTTTCGCCGCGCCGTACAGGTAGTTCGACTGCCGCCCGCGATCCCCGGCGGCGCTGCTGATCGCCGCGATGAAGCCGCTCCGCCGCCCCTCGAATGCGTTGGCGAAGAGGTTCAGCAGGCTCACCGCCCCGGTGAAGTTGACGTCGATCGTGAGCCGCGTCGCGTCCCAGTCATTCTGCGCCGCCGACTGGTCGGCCATGTAACCGAAGCACACGATCACTCCACCTGGAAGCCCGTCGAGAGCGGCGACGCACTTCTCGAAGAAGGCCGGGTGGGTCTCGAACGCCATGGCATCCAGCGGCAGCGTCGCGACCTCCACACCCGAACGGACGCGGATATCCGCGGCGATTTCCTCGAGCTGATCCTCCTCGATGGCTGCCAGGATCAGGTCGAAGCCGTCGCGCGCGCAATTGCGGGCGATCATCCTGGCCACGGTCGACGTCGCGCCGAGTATCGCGACGCTGCGCCTGCGCTTCGCGGGATGCTGCTCAGTCATGTCGAGTCCCTTCCGTTCACGGCACAATCTCCAGACGCCGCGCCTGCGATGACGAGAGTACGCCGTCCGGGTCGATCCGACGCCGAATCTCCCTGAAGCGATCCAGCTTCTCGCCATACATTCGCGAAAACGTCTCCGCGGTCATGCACGCATCCTTGGCGAGGTACAGCCGGCCTCCGTGGTCCAGAACGATCCGGTCGAGTTCCCTGAGAAACTCTACAAGCCCCGGCCGCATGGGTATGTCGAGCGCAAGCATGTAGCCCGGCATCGGGAACGAGAGCAACCCCTCGTTCTCCTCGCCGCATCGTTTCAGTACTGCCAGGAACGATGACACCTCCGGTGCCGCACTCAGGCACTCCACGATGGTCTTGAGCCCCTCCTGCGCCTCGGGCGGCACGATGAACTGGTATTGCGTGAATCCCGCCTTGCCGTACACGCGGTTCCACTGATGAACGAAATCGAGTGGGTAGAAGTACCGCTCGTAGTCGACGAGCTTGCCCAACTTCGTCGGATTCGTGGCGTAGTACAGCTCGTTGAAGGCGCGTATGGAGAGCGGGTTGAGCGTAGACGACGGGAAGTCCACCGGCACGTTCACGCGCGGCGGGAGTCGCACGTCGAACGGCGTGGCGACGTTCGGCGGAAGGTCGTTGACCGTCGCGTGGTTGCCGCACATGAGCACGCTCCGACCGAGCTGTGCTCCCGTTGCGACGCAGTCGATCCACGCGACGCTGTACCGATACCCCTCGTCGTGCTCCCGCATCAGGTCGAACGCCTCTACCAGGTCGCGCGCCCGGAAGTAGTCCGCCTTGGCGTACGCGGTGTCGACGCTCAGCAGCCGGATGCGCGCGGTGAGGATGAAACCCGTCAGGCCGATGCCGCCAACCGTGGCCCAGAAGATGTCGGCATTCTTATCGCGGGAGCACGTATATACGTCGCCGGTCGGCGCCAGAAGCGTGAATGACTCCACGAAGCCCGCGAAAGTCCCGTCGTTGTGATGGTTCTTGCCGTGCGCGTCGTTGGCTATCGCGCCGCCAACCGTGACGAACTTCGTTCCCGGCGTCACCGGCAGGAACCAGCCTCGCGGCAGGAACGTGTCGATGATGTCGTCCAGCCCGACGCCCGCTTCGCACTCCAGCACGCCCGATACGCCGTCGAACGCGATCATGCGATTCAGCTCGGTCGTGACCACGACGCCGCCGTCCGCGTTGATCGACGTGTCGCCGTAACTCCGGCCGCGGCCCCGCGCGACGAACGTCGGCTGCTCGCGCGCCGACAGGATGCCCTCGATCTCGTCGCACCGCTCCGGGCGATACACTGCGCTCGTCGCGGTCGGGAAACGTCCCCAACCCGAAACCGATGCGCCCTGGTGCGATATCGATGCCGGCACTATCGAACT
>CAZEAI010000010.1:72822-73667 GCA_964510105.1 uncultured bacterium | reverse complement strand
GCAACCGGCTACGGCATCGCCGCGCCCGGCATCAGCCTCGCGCTGGGACCCCTGACCGGGCGTATCGAGTACCGTCACATCGAAGGCGAATTCCAGCCGGAATACTTCGACGACCTCTACGATCACACCCGGGCCGTCGCCGACTTCGAGACCGGAACCGTCTCCACGAAGGATGCGTCGCTCGACTCCATGACGCTGGATGGCGTCTTCGGCGACATCGGTCTGAGACTGGGCAACTTCGCCCGAGTGAACGGTCAGTACCAGTACCTGCACGGCACGGAGAGCAATCAGCGGCTGCGCGGCGTCGCGGGCCTGGACCAGGGCGTGATGCAGTTCGTCCCGAAGCTCAGCCGCCTTGAGGCATTCTACTCAAAGGACAACATCGGCCGCTACGACGAAGGCTTCTTCGAGCCAACCGTGGACATGATGTATGGCTACAACGTCGGCTTCGAAATGGGCGGCGGTGTGGAGATAGTCTGGTCGACGCGCTGGCTGCACGAGCCGGTCGGCGGCGACCTTTCGGACGTGGAAGCCACGAAGCAGATCACGTTCCAGACCGTGATAAGCTTCTGAGCCGACACCGTCGGATCGCGACGGACGGCAATCCATGGCCCTGCACTGTTCCATCCTGCTCGCGTGCGACGAAGCACATCGCGCGCGGGCTCGATGGGTCATCGACGCGTGGCGCATCCAGTACGACGTCGATGTCCTCGTAGTCGACCGGTCGCCCGACGTCCCGTCGGATTCGACGTTCATCGTCTATGGCAACCAACCCATGTCGCCACCGCCGGACGTGCGCATCGTCGAACGCGGCGGAATCTGGGCCAGTGCTCCCTCACTTGAGG
>CAZEAI010000010.1:2962-72812 GCA_964510105.1 uncultured bacterium | reverse complement strand
GGCGATACGCTGGCTCGACAGCTCTGTCGGGCCGATCGTGGACCTCGACGGCGACGCTTCCTGCGATGCGCTCGATACCTCCGACGGTGTACCAACCCTCGGCATCGACGTCATCGCGTCCGCCGGTCGCGTCCTCGGGGACGGTATCGTCGGACCTCGACCGGAATTCGACGAACACGGGAGGGTGCCACACGGGCGCACGTTGATCGGACGCCTCGGCCTGACTCGACGGCCCGTTGTCGACGAGTGGTTCGCCCTGTTCGCCCATGCCGTCTCCACCGTTGCCCACCACCCGGTTCAGCGTCGCGACCTCTGGAACGGGGCGCCATGCGCCATCTGCTCGACGCACGACATCGACCGCGTCCACAAGGGATGGGCGGACGTCGTCCGACGGACGGGAAGCGCCGCCATCGCCGGAAGCGCCGGCAGAGCGATGGGAGCACTCTGGCGAACCGCGCGCTCTGTCGTGTCACGGCGAGCGGATCTGAACTGGAATCTCGACGAGATCGTTGCGATGAACTCACCAAGCGGCTCAGCGGGAACGTTCTACATCATGGCGTCGCAAGATCACTCCCTGGACGCGGACTACGACGTAAGAACGAGCCGCTGGAAGGACCAGCTACGGCGCATCGTGGCTGCGGGCGGCGAGGTCGCCCTCCACGCCGGATACGAATCTGACGGCGACGCAGGGCGTTTGAGGCGCGAGAGAGCATCCCTCGAGGATGCGGCGGGGACGGCGGTGCCGGGCATGCGCCAGCACTTCCTCCGTTTCGACCCGTCGCGCTCATGGGCGGCACAAGCGGACGCGGGGCTCGAGTACGACTCCACCCTCGGGTTCTACGATCAGATCGGGTTTCGCGCGGGAACATGCTTCCCGTATCCCGCATTCGACGCGGTGTCCGGTGCAGCGCTTCCTCTCATGGAGGTGCCGCTGATCGCCATGGACAGAACCTTGGAGCGGTACCTGGGGCTGACACCGGAAGAGTCGGCAGCGGAACTGAGCAAGCTTCTCGACACGATCCGGGGCGTCGGAGGATGCCTCAACCTCCTCTGGCACAATACGTTCTTCGTGAATGACGTGTACCCAGGGTGGCGCAGGGCCTACGAGGATTTGCTCTCCGATGCAATCTCAAGGCACGGCGCGCTCGCGCTTACCGCCCGCAACGTCGCGGACGCAGCTCGAGTTGCACTGTCGAGTTAGTCCCTAACGTCACGCCGATGGCCGCCCGCCGGAGTCGTTGACAGATCAGGCCGCAGGCACGTTATTCTGGATGGCAACGCATCCGCAAACAGACGACCCCGACGCCGCTCCAGCGGCCACGCTTCGCGAGCGAATACTCGATGTACATCCTCGGCATCTCCGCTTTCTACCACGATTCAGCAGCATGCCTGGTGCACGACGGAGAAATCATAGCGGCTGCTCAGGAAGAGCGGTTCACGCGCAAGAAGCACGACCACGGCTTCCCGCGTCACGCTATCGATTTCTGCCTCGCCAAGGCCGGAATCACCCAGGATCAGCTCGATCACGTGGCTTTCTACGATAAGCCCTGGATCAAGTTCGAGCGCCTGCTGGAGACCTACCTCTCCTATGCCCCGTCCGGCATCAAGTCATTCATGATGGCGATGCCGCTCTGGCTCAAGGAGAAGCTCTGGATGGGCGACCTCGTCAAGAAGGAGATGGAATACGTCGGCAGCGTCCTCTACCCTGAGCACCACCAATCACATGCGGCTTCGGCGTTCTTCCCTTCGCCATTCGAACGCGCGGCGATCATCACCATGGACGGCGTCGGCGAATGGGCTACCGCGTCCTGGGGAGTTGGGGACGGCAACAAGATCGATCTCCGTTACGAGCTTCACTTCCCGCACAGCCTCGGGCTACTCTATACGGCGTTCACGTACTACACCGGCTTCCGCGTCAACTCGGGCGAATACAAGGTGATGGGTCTCGCCCCGTACGGCGAGCCTGCGTACGTGGATACGATTCGCGACAATCTGATGGACCTGCGCGAAGACGGCTCGTTCCGGCTGGACATGAGCTACTTCAATTACTGTCAGGGCCTGACCATGACCAGCGGGAAGTTCCATCGGCTGTTCGGTGGACCGCCTCGCACGCCGGAATCGGACCTCACGCAGAAGGAGATGGACCTCGCTCGGTCCGTGCAGGACGTCACCGAAGAGGTGATGCTCCGCTGGGCCCGCCGCGTGAAGAAGGAGACCGGCGAGAAGAACCTGTGTCTGGCCGGCGGGGTGGCGTTGAATTGCGTCGGTAACGGCAAGATACTGCGCGAGGGCATCTACGATCGCATCTGGATTCAGCCTGCGGCGGGCGACGCGGGTGGAGCCCTGGGCGCGGCGCTTTTCCCGTGGCACCAGACGTTCGACAATCCGCGGACGGTGAGCGGGCGCGGCGACAGCCAGCGCGGCTCCTACCTCGGTCCCGAGTACAGCACCGACGATGTGGCAACTTGGCTGGACGGCAACGAGAAGCCCTACCACCGCAATGACCGCGAGACGACCATCGACCTCGCGGCGCAGGCAATCGCGGACGAGAAGGTAGTCGGCTGGTTCAACGGCCCGATGGAGTTCGGCCCGCGCGCCTTGGGCGGCCGCAGCATCGTCGGCGACGCACGCAGTTCGAAGATGCAATCGACGATGAACCTGAAGATCAAGTATCGGGAATCGTTCCGACCGTTCGCGCCCTCCTGTCTGCTGGAAGACGCGCCGGAGTATTTCGAACTCGAAGAGGAATCGCCATACATGCTGCTCGTCGCGCCGGTGCGTGAGGAGCGGCGACGCGCCATGAGCGATGACGAGTCGGCGCTGTGGGGAATCGAAAAGCTGAATGTCCCGCGCAGCGACATCCCGGCGATTACGCACGTGGACTACTCAGCGCGCGTGCAGACCGTCGACGGCGAATCGAATCGCGACTACTACGACCTCATTCGGCGGTTCAAGGATATCTCGGGCTACGGCATAGTCATCAACACATCGTTCAACGTACGTGGCGAGCCAATCGTCTGCACGCCGGAGGATGCCTACCTCTGTTTCATGCGTACGGAAATGGACGTTCTCGTGCTCCAGGACTGCATACTCTACAAGGAGGAGCAGCCGAAGCTCGACGAAGACGTGGACTGGCGATCCATCTACGCACTCGACTGAAGGACTGATCTGGCGTGACCATGAAGGCGTCGACCGCGCAACTGCGGAAATTCGGATTCACCATGGCCGTGCCGCTGGCGCTCATCGCGGGGCTGCTATTCTGGCGCGAGAACCAGGCATGGACGTGGCTTGCGGGAGTGGCGGTCGCGTTTGCTGTGGTGGCGCTGGCAACTCCGTCGCTCCTCCGCCCCATCGAATGGGCGTGGATGAAGCTTGCGCATGTGCTGTCAATCGTCATGACGTTCGTGCTGCTCACACTGACGTACTACCTGGTCATGACTCCGATGGGATTCCTGATGAAGCTGCTCGGCAAGGACCCGATGGAGCGAAAGTTCGACCGTGACAAGCAGAGCTATTGGATCGAGATAGACCCGAACGGCCCGGCGTCGCGTCCCGACAAGCCATTCTAGCGGCGGATACGCCGACAAACACAGTGGAGATCGTCTCGCATGTCGAACCTTGCTCTCATCTGGGAATTCCTGCGCGTCCGGAAGAAATGGTGGCTGACGCCGATCATCGTGTTCATCCTGCTGCTGAGCTTCCTGATCGTCGCGACACAAGGCACGGCGATTACGCCGTTCATCTACGCAATCTTCTGATAGTCCTCACGGAGACGCGCGCCGCAGCGCGAAGTCTGTGATCAAGACAGTTCTCATCGACGTGGGCGGGCCGCTGCTCGATGAGGATGACGACTACCGGGCGGCCGATCGGGTACTGCTGGACCTGCTCCGCGACGACGGCCTCGATGTCCAACCACCGGAGCTTAGCGAAGCCCGGGCTCACGCGATCGCATCCTACAGCCCGAGCTACAACAGCGCGACCATCTGGCGCCTTGTCGCTCCCGACATGGAGCGATTCCGCCGAGTGCGAGAGGCGCTGACCCTATCGCTGCGCGAGATGCGTCGCGCCCCGTCCATCCGCCCCAATGCCCGATCAGTGGTAGCTCGACTAGCCGAGCGGTACCGCGTTGTTGTCGCCGGCAACCAGCCGCGCGAGGTACGTGCCGCACTTCGTGAATCAGGGCTCCTCGAATTGTGCCATGGCGACATCCTGTCCGACGACACCGGTGTCTCCAAACCCGATGCTCGCTTCTTCCTTGCGGCGCTGAAACTCGCCGACGCTACGGCGAACGAGGCCGCCATGGTCGGGGATCGCCTCGACAACGACATCTACCCGGCGAACGTCCTCGGCATGAAGACGGTGCGACTCCTCACCGGTCCGTTCGCCCAGCAGCTACCCCGGATGCAACGTGACATGCCGTCGATCACCATAGGCACTCTGGAAGAGCTGCCGGACGCCATCGACAGCCTCGCGGCGCCGGCGCGATCCTGACGTTCATGCATCGTCGCCAAGGGGCGCGCCGCGCCAGGTGGCGATCACCCGTCCGACGCGAGTTCGCGCTAGCTCCACCCCGGCATGCACCGGACCGGCCCAGAATCGTAAGCTGCTGATCAGGCCGGCGCGCGGAGTTACCCCGGGGATGCGCCGGATAGCTCGAAGCATTCGGCGTGCCTTCCACGCGCCCGGCTCACGGACGCCGCGAAGGGCTGCGTACGACAGTATCCGGACGAGACCGGAGAGTACGAACAGCGCGCCGATGCTCCACCGCTGACTCCACCCCGCCCCATGCAGCACCGTCGCGAGAAGTCCGGCGAGGGCCGGACTCACCGCGTGGACCCAGTTCCCGATTGTGCGGAATGTCGCGAGGTAGCTGGTGCGCTGATCCTCCGGCATGAGCTTGAGTGCGAGGTTCACCGTGGCAAGCTGCTGACCGGAATTGAACGTACGCCACAGGTGAACCGTGCCGGCAAGGGCGTAGACAAGCACGCGCTCGCCCAACGTGGTCGGAGTCCACAACACGAGCCACAGAAACGGGAAGACCGTCTTCGCAAAGACGCACACGCGGAGAACCGGGAGGTTCCCGAACCGGTCAGCGAGCCGCCCCCAGAAGCGGACGCTGTAGATCGACGCGATCTGTCCGACGAAGTTATACACGGCCACGACGCTCAGCGGCATACCGAGGACTTCGATCAGGTACAGGTTGAAGAACGGTCCGGCGATGGGCGCGGCGATCTGCCAGAACGTGAAGTGAGCCATGAGCGGACGGAAACGCCGATCGCGAAACGGCTCGCCCATGAGCCGCCAGCCACGCGATGTCACGGCCGCCGCCAGCGGCGGCTCCGGTATCGAACGCAGCACCAGCAGGCTGCCCACGCCCAGCACACCCGCCCCGACAAGTAGCCACTGCGTCGTGAGCAGGCCCATCGCGTCGGAGACGGCCCGCTGCCAATCGATGAGCCACGCTGCCGCAATCGCCACGATGCTGCCGACCAGTTGCACGGCGAACTGCCGATCACCGAGGAACCGACCACGCTTGCGTTCAGGGACGATGTCCGCCACCCAGGAGAGGCGCATCACCTCCGCAACCTGTTGAGCCGCACTCACCAGTACGAGGCCGGCCAGCAGCCCCCATGCGAGATGCTGCGCCGCGATCCACATCGCAGCCAGCGGGAGCATACCCAGCAGGACACGCACCATGCTCTGCAACGCAAGGGCGACTCCGGCCACGCGTTTGCGCGTGCCCAACGCCGTGAGCAGCCTGTCCGCGCCCAGTTGAAGCGATGCGCCAAGCATCGTCGCCGTGGAGAGGAGCCCGATCTGGAACGTATCCGCGCCGAGAAGGAGCGCATATCCCAGCAGAACGACACCGCGGGTGAGCGGTGCCTGGGTTTCGGTGAGGACGCTCTCGGCGATGAGGCGGTTTCGGGCCGATCGATGGGCTCGATCCGCGCCCGGCGGCGGCTCTGTGGCGACTCCCATGGACCATCCCGTATGGCAGGCTGCGGCTTTCGCACGTGAAGCCGCCGAATATCCGAACTAACGGACATCCCGACGCGTGCCCAACCCGCGCGCCTTGGACCCGCCAGTGCCGAATCCGAGCTTCTACACGAGTCTACAAGCCGCCGACACAGCGGCAGGGAGAGCGAATGCCAGGTGGTCAGCATACGTCGATGGAACGCATTGAGCGCAGGGATCCGGCAACGGGCGTGCGCGTCACGCAGATCACGAGCGCGCGGTGTATGAGCTGGCCGCTTCACTACGAGACGACCACGTTCACGCCGGACAACGAGCGCATGGTTTTCGCGAGCGCTCGATCCACGGCCAGAGACGCCCCGGCGGACTGCTTCTCCTGCCGCCCGGACGGCAGCGAGATTCTGCAACTCTCCGGCGACCATGAACGCGGCGTCTCGGGCGTCTGTCTCACGGTAGACGGCGAACACGCACTGTATTTCGAGGCCGGAGCGCTACACCGGACCCGCCTCGACACAGCCGAGGACGAGGTCCTCGGACACGTCGACGGCGCCCAACCGGGCAGCGGATCGGAGGGCATGCGCTCGTACGATGGGGCCTACTATTTCGGCTACGTCGTGGTGCGCCCTGGTCGATCCCGGATGATCCGGTGGGACCTTCGCACCGGCGAGAGCACCGTCGTCGCGGAGGAGCAGAGCTTCAATCACCTCACCGCGAACCCCGGTGGACCGGAGATCACCTACAGTCTGGCCTACGATCTGCCGGAGCCCGGCAAGTTCGCGCGGGTCACGAAGACGTGCCACTGCGAGACGCTCGACGAACTGGAGGACGACTACCCGTTCGTCCACTTCCCGCACGGCAAACACGGCACGGCGCACAGCTACTGGCATGGCAGAACGAACCGCTATCAAGGCACGATACAGTGGCCGGGTAAAGGCATCGTCGTGATGGAACGTGGCGCCGACCAACCGGAGCTGATTGCCACGGGTCCGTATTTCTGGCACTCCGGCTCGTCCTACGACGGCGAGTGGATCGTCGCCGATACGAACTTCCCGGACGAGGGGCTCTGGCTGGTGAACGTGGCGACACGTCGCAAGGCGCTGCTGTGCTACCCGCGCGCGTCTCAGGGCGACTCAGGCCACGGACATTGCCACCCCAACCTCAGTGACGACGGACGATACGTCGTGTACCGGTCCGATATGACCGGTGTCCCGCAGGTATACGTGATCCGTGTGCCGGATGACATTCGCGAGGAGCTTCGGCAGCCCGCCCACTCAAGCTGAACATACAGCACACCTGCGTGAAGGAGCGCACCTATGCCGCGAGGCGAATCATACGGCACCGAACGCATCGACCGGCCTGACACCGAAACCGGCGTGCTGGTCCGCCAGATCACGAGCTTCCCGCTGCCGAGCCTGCACCTGCACTACGAGACGCCGACGTTCACTCCCGACGGCGAGCGCATGCTGTTCGTCACGAGGCGCGAACCCACGCGCGACGCCCCGTGGGACCTGGTGACGGCGGGCTCCGACGGAACGAACCTGGTCCGGCTCTCGTCGGAAGCGGGAACAGGAGTATCCAACGCCTGCCTGAGCCTGGACGGCGAGTACGCACTCTACATGGAAGGCCCGACGTGTCACCGCACTCGCCTCGATGACGCATCCGACGAGGAGCTCGGCACGGTTGACGGCGCGTCGCATCGGGACTACTACCGAGGCTCGCGCTCCTGGAACGGTCGTTACTACTTCTCGATGGTGAATCGCGGCGACGGAATGGCAATCGTCCGGTGGGATCTCGATCAGGGCGGTCACGATATCGTCGCCGAGGCGGATGGCTGCAACCATCCGAAGGCGAATCCGGGCGGTCCGGAGATGCAGTTCGGCACGAGGTACCTTCAGCCGGACGGTAGCATGGTCGTCAACAAGCTCGTCGTAAATTCGGATACGCTCGAGCCCATGGAGCTTAACCTGCCGGAAGGAAGACATCAGGCAGCACATGCCCACTGGCTTGGGCGCACGGGCAAATGGCACACGACGTTCAAGCCACCCGGGCGCGGCGTGCAGGTGCTCGACCGTGTAACGAGCACGGCGGAGATCGTCGCGGAAGGTCCCTACTTCTGGCATTCCGGCTGCTCGATGAACGGCGAGTGGATCGTCGCCGACACGAACTGGCCCGATGAGGGCCTCTGGCTCATCAACGTTGCGACGAAGAAGCGCGAGCTGATCTGCCACTGCCATTCGTCGCAAGGCCACCCACAGTACACGCATCCGCACGCGAACCTGAGCGATGACGGATCCATGGCGGTGTTCACGAGCGATCGTACCGGCGTGACGCAGGTCTACGTCGCTTACATCCCGCAGGAAATGCGGGACCGACTCAGCACGACATAGCGGTATCAGCGATGCCTCGCTACGCTCGGAATGACATCGAAGGTTCATTGGGAGGCGCTCCGATGGTGACGCCTCCTATGCAAGAGGGCACTGGATCGAAGGAGAACAGGAATGGCACGTGGCGACGTATTCATGGCGGAGCGTATCGACCGTACGGACGAGTCGACAGGGCTCATGGTGCGGCAGGTGACGAGTTTTCCGACGATGAGCCTGCACCTGCACTACGAAACGCCCACGTTCACACCCGACGGTGAACGCATGCTCGTGCTCACGAGGCGCTCCGTCCAGCGGTCGTCGCCGTGGGACCTGCTCACGATGCGCTCGAACGGCGATGAACCGACCCAGCTCAGCGACGATGACGGGCCGGGCGCGGGCAGCACGACGATGACGGTGGACGGGACATACGCCCTCTACATGGAGGGCGGAACCTGTCACCGCACGCGGCTTGCCGACGCTTCCGACGAGGAGCTTGGTCACGTCGACGGCGCCGATCCCTACTCATACGACTTCGGCGCGCGAACGGCCGACGGCGGCTACTACTTCGCCATGGTGCGCCGCAACGGGCGGCTCGCATGGGTCCGCTGGAATCTCAGCACCGGCGAGCACGAAATCATCGTCGAGGCGGACCTGCTGAATCACCCCATGGCGGACCCCGGCAGCAACGGCGTCGGAGTCGGCGCGCGACATCTTCGCGCCGGTGGCGACTACGATCTCGAGATGATCGAGATCGACGGCTCCACGCTGGAGCCGCAACCGCGCAACTTCTCATGGGGACGGAATGGAGCCGCGCACGCCTTCTGGCTGGGTCGAACCGGGAAGATGCAGAGTACCCAACTCCCGCCGGGTCGCGCAGTCCAGATCCTCGCGCCGGGTGCGGAGGAAGCGGAGATCGTCGCGGAAGGTCCGTACTTCTGGCACTCTGGCGCCTCGCTCGACGGCGAGTGGATCGTCGCCGACTCGAACTGGCCCGACGACGGGCTCTGGCTCATCAACGTCGCGACGAAGAAGCGCGAACGGCTCTGCTTCGCCGGAGCGTCGCAGGGACATCCGCAGTGGACGCACCTCCACGCGAACCTGAACGACGACGGTACCATGGCCGTGTTTGACTCCGACCGCACCGGCATAGCGCAGGTGTACGTCGTCGCCGTGCCCGAGGATATGCGCGAACGCCTGCGCACGCCCGACGCCGACTAGGCGTCGGCGCGACGAACGCGCAAGGCGATGTCGTGCCGGAACAGCGGTAGCGCAAGCTTCGATCCGGCTCCGCCGTTCATCGCAACGCCGGGAGACTCCTCGCCCGTGGCGGGCGAAAACGTGCTCGCGCTGAACGTTCCATCGGGGAGGTTCAGCGCAAGTTCGCCCCTAAACTCCTCACCGCAGCCCGGCTCGTCCAGCTCGCGCTCATCGGCGAGGTACACCGCGTACTCGTCGCCATCGACGGCGAGAACCGATGGAAGCATGTGCTCCGGATGGCCGACGACGATCTCCGATGCGGGCCGGGCGCGGACCAGGTCCAGCGAGTGGACGAATCTGGAGAGATAGCCCATCCACGATCGGATGTGCGCGCGAGACTCCTGCGTTCCGGCGTCGCAGCCGGGATAGATCGAGAAGTCGATCACGTCGTAGTGCGCGCCGCAGAGCAGCGTTGTCCACGCGCGCTTGCGATGGATCGTCCACCCGTCCGGGTCGCGAAACCGGCTGGCGACGTGGTCCTCATCGTAGTTCAGCGGCTTGGGCTCACCGTACGTCGCGAGAGCGAAATCGCGTACGTCGCGCAGCCGTAGCTGCTTGGACATGAACCGCCCCATGTCCCATGCCGCGCCGTCGTAGGTCGTGTTCGGTAGCGGATGCATGTTCACAACGTCGATTGGGAAATCGCGGAACGACTTCGTCGACGGCTGCTGCCACGGATCGTACGTGAACGCCTCCTGCCCGGCGATGAGATGCCCCGGCGCGAGATCGCGGATGATCTCAGCGATGGCACGCTGCCACTCATCAACTTCGCCCGGCAACGGGTTCTCCGGCCGCGCTGAGTTGCCTCCCCCCGGTTCGTTGCATATCTCGTAGATGACATTGTCGTAGCGACGCGTCTCCTCGACGATTCGGCGCGCGTGGCGGCACTGGTAGTCGAACAGCTTCCGATGCCGTCGCATGTTGTACTCCGCCCAATCGATCTCCTCCACGTCGTTCACGTTGTTCGCCGCGTTCAGCGGATTCAGCGACCAGATCCCGTCGGCGTACGTGTTGCTGAAGAGCACCACCTCGACGATGATCCCGTATTCCGACGCAAGCGCGAGGAATTTATGGAGCCGGTCGAAGAACTCTGCGTTGGGCAGATCGAGGTCGTACCTCGGCAGTCCATCGCGTGCCTCTCCCGGGCCGGTGCGTTCGTAGGGCGCAACATAGTCCGTGGATTCCGGCTTGCACGTGGAATACGGATTCAGCCCCGACTGGAGTTCGCGGAACAGCGTGAAGAGCCGCGTGAGCGTAATGTCGTTGGCCGCGGCGTCTTCGAGGTACCGCCGGAAGTCGAACGGGCGGTTCATGACGGCACCGTAGTGCTCCGTCGCGGTGATCAACGCGAGCGGCCTACCGCGAAACTCGAAGCATTTCGGGTTGGCGGGATGGATGCGAATCGGCTGGGACACACGTGCCTCCTACGCCAGCGCGGCGATGACCCGACCTGGCTCATTGCTGATGATCCCATCGGCGCCAAGCGCGATGATCGCGCCAATGTCCGCGGGTTCGTCCACCGTCCAGCACCAAAACGCGCGGTCCATGCTGTGCACGGATTCGACAACGTCCTGCGTTACGTCCGGGAAGTGCGGGGCCGCGATGTGTACATCTCCGTAGCGGGAGGGATCCGGCTTGCCGAGCGCGAGCCGTTCGCACTCCGGTATAAGCGCCGCGGCGTCGCGCAGGTTCGCATCGCTGAAGGACGCGATGATGGCTCTTTCGATAGCGCCGCACTCGCGGATGACTTCCACGGTTCTCTCTACGACGCATCTTCCTTCAGGCTTGATCTCGACCATCACCGGCACCGCGATCTCGTCGAATACCTGCGCGAGGAGTGGTATCTGCTCACCCGCAAAGCGTTCATCCTTCCACGAACCAGCGTCGAGCGCGCGAAGAGAAGCCCAGGACTGCTCCGCGATGGCTCCAGAACCCGGAGCGGTACGTCCGAGTTCCCCGTCGTGCATCACGGCGACCTCGCCGTCGGCGGTGAGATGTACGTCGAGTTCGATCGCGCCCGCGCCGATCTCCACGGCCGAGCGGAACGCGCACATGGTGTTCTCTGGGTATGTTCCCGAATCGCCGCGATGTGCGATCACCCAGCGACCGCGCGGTGCGTTGTCTGCCATGTAGCGGGAGCGTGGCACAGGATCTCCTCCACGTTTGCGAATGAGTAGATACGCGATCGAGGAAGGTAGCAGTACGACACGCGCGAACGAAACGACACGGATGTGTCGGCGGCGGCGTTCTGTCAGCACGCCTCGCCACGAGAGAACGGTGCCGGCGTCAAAGCGAATCAGTCCAGCCCGGCATGCGCGTTCGCTACGTTCGGGGGGTGCTATTCGCGACGAATTTGCGTATATTCCATGCTGTATAGGTGTGGAGTCACCAGAATCCCCCGTCTGTGCGATGAATGTCTTGCATTCACCCCGACACCAAGAGCGGTTCCGACGCCAATGAAACAGTACAAGATGTGTGGCTTCGTGTCTCTATGATGATTGTGTGATCAAACTTCCCCGCAGTATCCGGCATATTGACATCTGAAAGGAACCGTTCGCTCGTTCGCCGTGTCAATTACTATGTACGCCACGTCCGCCGCGCGGACGTGCGACATGTATGATGTGGCGATCACGATCGTCGTCGCCTGACGCAGGCGAGTGTTGAGCCGAACGCAGCCCGAGTCCACCGCCGTGCCCGGCGCCGGCGCAGAAGGAGATGAACCCGCACGATGACAAGCAATGCAACAGGTGGATCAAAGCTCGACGACCAGGCGCTTGAGGCGTACCTGCGCGAAGTCCGCGACTACCCTCTCCTGACACGGGAAGAAGAGGTAGAACTCGCGAGACGCATAAAGCAGGGCGACCAGAAGGCGCTTGACAAGCTCACCAGCTCGAATCTGCGCTTCGTCATCAGCGTTGCGAAGAAGTATCAGAACAGGGGAATGTCGCTCCTCGATCTCATCAGCGAAGGCAATGTGGGACTAATGGAGGCCGCCTATCGTTTCGACGAAACGAAGGGGTTCAAGTTCATCTCCTATGCCGTGTGGTGGATCAAGCAGGCAATCCTCAAAGCTCTCTCCGAACAGTCGCGTATCGTTCGTGTTCCACTGAATCGCGTCGGCGACGCCCAGAAGGTCGACAAGCGCATCAGTGCGCTCTGCCAGCGCTACGGGCGTGAGCCAACGGTGGAAGAGATCGCCGGGGAAGCGGGAATGTCCGCCGAAGACGTCGAGAAGGCGCTCGATATCTCGCGGCCACATCTTTCCCTTGACGATCCGGGGCATCAGGAGGGCGGACGCACTCTGCTCGACACCATCCCGCGGGACGACGAGGCATTCCAGGAAAGCCCGTTCGAAAAGCGTTTCGGCATCAGCGTCGAAGAAACGCTGAGCATTCTCGACGAGCGCGAGGCCGAGATAATCCGGCGCTACTTCGGGCTCGACAACCAGGACCCCGAATCGCTCAAAGACATCGGCGCATCGTTCGGGATCACCCGAGAACGAGCGCGGCAGCTCAAGGAGCGGGCGCTCGCACAGCTCCGGAAGGTGCACCGCAAGGTCTCGTAGTTCGTTGCGTGAATCGTGCATGACAACAGGTCCGACGGCTGATTCACGCCGTCGGACCTGTTGTGTTTTCGGGTCCACCGTGGCACATTCGAACGGCGCCGGAGCGTCCGTGCGCCACATGAGATTCTCCACCAGCACCCACAGGAACGTATGCATGAGCGCGATACCTGAATCCAAGCTCCCCAGCCTCATCGAAGATGTCGACGCGCTGGAAGAGGTCCTTACCCGTCCCGACGAGCGCCTCATCGATAGCGTGTCCCGGCTCGATGGCGACGTCACCATCCTGGGAGTCGGCGGAAAGATGGGTCCCTCGCTGGCTCGTTTGCTCCGACGCGCTCTGGACGCCGCGGGCAAGACCAACCGCGTCGTCGGCGTGGATCGCTTCCCGGATGTCGCCATCCGCGATCGGCTGGAGGAGTTCGGCGTCGAGACGCTTCCGTGCGATCTCCTGGACCGTGCGGCGCTGGACGAACTCCCCGTCACACCCAACATGATCTTCATGGTCGGCATGAAATTCGGATCGACGGGGCAGGAGTCGCTCACCTGGGCGATCAACTCGTTTCTGCCGGGCGCGGCCGCCCAGCGATTCGCCGGATCGCGCATCGTCGCGTTCTCGTCGGGCAACGTCTACGCGTTCTCGCCCCTGAACTCAGGCGGCAGCAGTGAAACCAACACCGTGGGACCGATCGGGGAATACGCCCAGTCGACCCTCGGTCGGGAGCGGGTGCTCTCGCACTGGTGCGGAGCGACAGGGAGTCCGCTGACGATCATCCGGCTCAACTACGCGGTGGAACTCCGGTACGGCGTGCTGTACGACGTCGGCAAGAGCGTCCACGACGGAGAGCCTGTCGACGTCACCATGGGGAACCTGAACTGCATCTGGCAGGGCGACGCAAACGCAACCGTCATACGCGCGCTTGAGATTGCGGACACACCGCCAACGGTCCTGAACCTGACCGGGCCGGAGATTCTTTCCGTACGCCGCGTCGCCGAGGACTTCGGCGAATTCCTTGGCGCGGAACCGGAGTTTGACGGTGAAGAGGCGCCCACCGCGCTCCTGTCGAACGCGGCCCGCTGCTTTCAGCGATTCGGGTATCCGAGCGTCAGCGCGCGCCAGGTCATCGAATGGACGGCGCACTGGATCAAGATCGGCGGCGCTAACCTCGGCAAGCCCACCCACTTCCAGACACGCGACGGGAAATTCTGATATATGTCGGCACTGACTCCGGAGGTCCGCGCCACGCTCCAACGCGGTGTGGCCATACCCGCACATCCGCTCGCGCTCACCGCTGACCGCAAGCTCGACGAGCGCCACCAACGTGCGCTCAGCCGATACTACCTCGCCGCCGGCGCGGGTGGCTTGGCAGTGGGCGTTCACACGACGCAGTTCGCCATCCGCAAGCCGGAGATCGGCTTGTTCCGACCGGTGCTGGAACTCGCGCTGGAGGAGATGGCGGCGGCGGAAGCGCGCGGACCCCGTCCAGTCCGCGTCGCGGGAGTGATTGGCAGAACGACGCAAGCCGTCGCCGAGGCGAAGCTCGTGAGCGGCCTCGGATACGATATCGCGTTGCTGGGCCTGGCCGCGCTGCCGGACGCCGACGACGACGCGCTCATCGAGCACTGTCGCGCCGTGGCGGATATCATCCCGATGATGGGCTTCTATCTTCAGCCGGCTGTGGGCGGACGCGTGCTCAGCAACCGATTCTGGGCGCGGTTCTGCGAGATCGAGAACGTCGTCGCCATCAAGGTCGCGCCGTTCAACCGCTACCACACGCTGGATGTCGTCCGAGGCCTCGCGTCATCGGGGCGCGCAGGCGATATCGCTCTCTACACGGGCAACGACGATACAATCCTCGCCGACCTGCTCACGCCCTTCGTCGCGCATGGACCCGACGGTGCCGACGTCACGATCCGCTTCGTCGGCGGGCTGCTGGGTCACTGGGCGGTCTGGACTCGAAGCGCCATCGAGCTGCTTGAGACAGCGCACCGTGCGTCGGAAGAACCGGGCGGTACCATATCGCGCGACCTGCTGACCGTGGCGGCGCAGGTCACGGATATGAACGCCGCGGTATTCGACGCTGCCAACGACTACGCGGGCGTCATCGCCGGCGTGCATGAGGTCCTGCGGCGACAGGGCATCATGCGCGGCATCTGGTGTCTCGACGAGAACGAGTCGCTTTCGCCAGGTCAGGCAGATGAGATCACCCGCGTCTCGCAGGCGTATCCGCATCTCACCGACGATGAGTTCGTAGCGCAGCACCTCGACGAGTGGCTCGCGTAGGGCTGCGCCGCCGGCGTAGCGTAAGCGCGGCAGCCGCCCATCTTCAGAGCGCTACTGCACGCTGACTACCGGGCAGTTCACCTTCGCGATGCCGGATCCCATGATGTTCGCCGCCTGAGCGGTGGCGAGATTGGAGACCGTGCCGAAATCGGCCTTGTCGTACGCGTATACCGACCAGAGCGGCGCGTAAGCTGCGTCCGCGGGAATCGTGGCGAGGACGTTGTGCGTCTGCGCCGTGCCCGACTCAGCGACGAATCCGGATGGCGGACCACCGCCCGTCTGATCGATGTTGATGTTGAACGACACGTAGATCGGAGACAGCGGCACGAGCCCGCCGACGGTCGCCAGCGCCTTCTCCTCAAACGCGAAGTACGTGACGACCTGATCCTTGTACCATCCGCGCACGAGGCCGTTCGAGCCGCCGCCGTATCGCAGCGTCGCTGCCGAACCGGCAGGGACTACGGGGCAGTTCACCGCCGTCGTGGTCGACTCGATCCCATACCCGCCCTCCAGAACGTCATCGAAGCTGGTGATCGTGTTCGCCACGTATCCCGAAGGCACCGTCACCTTCTTCACGTTCCAGAAGTCGCTGTAGCCCGCGTCGCCGGGCACGACGTCGATGATGTTGAGCTGCCCGCCGACAGGCGTCGTTTCACCGTCGCGGAACAGCACGTAGATCGGCGCCGGCACGGTGGGCTGCACGTCGAAGTTGTAGTACTTCACGACCTCCCCGCCCGGTCCGAGGCCCTGCGTGATGAACGGCGCGACGTCGAAATCGATCGCTGCGTTCGCCGCGGGCAGGCCGTTTGAGCCGTCGCGCACAAACAGATTGCCTGCATCCGCGCTGAATCGGTCGACACTCACCACTGGAGCTGTATCGGGGTCGAGCGGAGTTGAGTTCGTGCCGCTGTCGCTGCATGCCGTGAAACCTGCCAGCGCACACGCGAGCGGGAGGACATATGAAAATGCGTTTCTCATGGCTCTCTCCAGTAACGTGCTGAACAGACCGCCCCAGAACGCTCGGGGCGCGTTGACACGCTGTGAACAGAGGGAGCCGCGATTCCGTTCCCGCCCCTGTGTACGCTACGAGGGATCGTTCAGATGCGGTCCTCCCACGACGCGACCTCGACCTCCCGCCCGAGTTCGGCGGAGCGGTACAGCGCATCCATGATGGCGTTCTGGATCACGATCTCCTGCGGCGGTATCGGCGAGGGCTTCCCATCGCGCACGGCTTCGAGAAACGCCTTGGTCTCCGCCACGAACCGGTCGCCCTCGTCCGGCAGGTTCACCGGCGTGATGTCCACCATCGATCCCCACATGTCCTTGTAGACCTGGAGTGGGGCCAGCGCCAATCCGCCCTGATCGCCGAGGAAGAACGGCCTGCCGAGACTGTTGCCGTGGATGGCCCACGACGCCTTGAACGTGAGTATCATGCCGTCCTCGAAGCGGATCCACGCCGCGCCGAACTCCTCCACGTCGATCTTCTTCGGATCATGCCCCCAGGAACCGGCGACTTTCGACTCGGCATTGTTGCAGATCACGAGTTCGGCGGCGCCACTCACGCGCACCGGCTTCGGGTGTCCCAGCAGATCGAGAGCCGTGTCCAGGCTGTAGCAGCCGATGTCGGCAACGACGCCGCAGCCGGCCGTCTCTTTCCGCTCGAACGTTCCGCCACCCGCTCCACGACGGCGCGAGGTCGTCGTCTCGCCGTAGTAGACCTTGCCGAGCGCGCCGGATTCCATCACGCGCTTAGCGGCGATCTGCGCCGACGCGTAGCGGGAATGGAACGCGATCATCAGGATCTTGCCCGTCTCTCGTGTAACGCGCGTCATCTCGACGGCGTCGTCAAGGCTCGCCGCCATGGGCTTCTCGCAGAGGACGTGCTTCCCGGCGCTGAGAGCGTCCACGGTCGGTTGGCGGTGTGCGGTGTTGTACGTGCACACGCTCACCGCATCGATTTCCGGCATGTCGAGCATGGCGCGATAGTCCGTGAAATGCTTCGACGCCCCCCATTCCTCGGCGGCGGCTTTGGCGCGACCGCCATCGATATCCGCCACAGCGACGATCTCCGCGAGATCCGAGTTGCCCTGATAGCCGCGCGCATGGGAATGCGAGATGCCGCCAGTTCCGATGATGCCGATCTTCAATCGTGACATGGTTCAGGTACCTCCAGCCGAGATAGTCGTGTGGCATGCTGCCGGACACCGGCTGCACAGATACGACCGCCCCGCGTAGAGACCAACCCCGCCCGATCCTGTCGTCGCACATGCCTCGGGTTTGTTCCGATGCGCTGATTCTGTTCTTTCCGAGCGTACATCGGGCCGCGCGGCCACGTCCGCGCACATCGCGGGCTGTGCTCGCGCGGGCCTGCAGAATTGCCCCGAACTCAAGGAGTCGACACCGTGTCCGACACCGTAGGAATCGCCATGGTGAGCATGGCCCACGCCCATGCCGAGGGTTACGCCGAGCAGGTCGGCAGCATCGCCAACACCGAACTCAAGGTCATCTGGGACGACGATCCAGGGCGCGGCAAGCCCGCATCCGAGAAGTTCGGCGTGCCGCACACCGACGATCTCGACGCGGTCCTGGCGCGGGACGACATCGACGCCGTCGTCGTGAACTCGGAGACCGTAAAGCACACCGACCACTACCTCGCCGCCATCGCAGCCGGCAAGCACGTCTTCACCGAAAAGACGCTGACGCTCTCCACATCCGACGCGGACAAGGTCGTCGCCGCGGCGAATGCAAGCGGCGTGAAGTTCACCGTCAGCCTGCCCAGTCGCACTCGCAGCGAGAATCTACTCATCAAGAAACTCGTGGATGACGGCGCACTCGGGGACATCACCCTCGTGCGCGGACGTGTCGCCCACTGCGCCGCTCTCGATAAGTGGTTCAGCGCCGGCACGCAGTGGTTCGTCGAGGAAGATCAGTCCGGAGGCGGCGCGATGTTCGACCTGGGCTGCCACACGACCGACATGGTGCGCTGGATCATGGGTCCGCCGAAAAGCGCCGTCGGTATCATGGAGAATTTCTCGAAGAACTACCCGATCGACGACAACGGCGTCGGCGTGGTGGAATTCAAGGGCGGAGGCCTGGGCATCCTCGACTCCAGCTTCGTGCATCGGTCCGGACCGAATCTGTTCGAGGTGTTCGGTACCGAGGGCTACGTGGGACGCGGCTTCCCCGGACAGGGCACCATCGTCGACATACCGAAGCTCAAGGACAGCGGCGCGCCGGCTGCCCCCGAGAGCCTCCCGTCGATCATGGAGGCGTGGGTGTCGGCGATCCTCAACGACACGCCGCTCATCACAACCGTCGAAGACGGACGCAACCTGACTGAGATGCTGGAAGGCTGCTACACCGCCTGGCGCACCGGCGAACGTCACGATTTCTGAGAGCTGAGGCCCGATCCCCCGGCGCGCTCACCGCGCCGGGGGAATTCCTCGCCTCCCAGTCAGGAGGGATTCGTGAGGGATGTGCGGCGCCGACGGAAAACATCATCTGCCACCAGACTACCATCGCCGGGAAGGACCCACTGATGGGCGAGTTACCAGGCAGCTTGGGCTTCAATCCGCCTCGCATCTACGTCCTGAAGGACGTATGGGATGTACCGGCGTCGGCGCGTCGAGCCGAACGCGTTGCGCAGGCCTGCCCCGATTCGGAAGTCCGCACGTTCACGTACGAATCACTTCCCGACATTGTCGCGGAGGAAGGATGGGATCACTCCCCCCGCATGGGTTCCCTTGCGGAGGTACCCCATCCAAGCGTGATCCTGGGCCTGTTCCGGTTCGACCCCAACGCCGTCGCGGAGACTACTACCCGAATGCGGGAGGCGTATTCGGGCGATGGCGGCTTCCCATTCGATCTGGCCGCCGGTGGAGGCGCGTTCTCGTTCTTCTATTCGAGGACGAAATCATTCCAATGCCCAGACCTCACCCAGATCAGGCCGAACCCGGAACACGTGTGCCGTCCACAGTGGCGAATCCATCAGGGGAGTGGCTGTCCGCACCAATGCGCGTACTGCTCACTTGGCGGATACATCGTCAGCCACGTGAACACCGAGGAGTACATCGAGAAACTCGGCGAGCTTCTCAGAAA
This sequence comes from uncultured bacterium, assembly GCA_964510105.1. Classification (GTDB taxonomy): domain Bacteria; phylum Latescibacterota; class MWCZ01; order MWCZ01; family MWCZ01; genus CAZWQW01. The sequence goes on along the minus strand of CAZEAI010000010.1, from coordinate 53,275 downwards.
CAATCCGTGGCAGAAGACCTGGCTCTACGATGACGTGATGGACGTCCTGACGCTAGAGCCCGAACTCGACACGCTCGCTCCGCTGATGCGGTTCTTCGAGAGCACCGGAGACCGGTATCTCATCATCCATACGAAGAGCGACCGCGTGCAGGCGCTGATCGAGTCCGGTGCGCCAAGCAACACCATCGTCGCGTGGAGCCTGAGCGGCTCTACGCAATCGCGTCTGCTCGAGCCGGTGGCCGGAACCACCGAGACACGAATCGAAGCAGCCCGCCTGTGCGAGCTGGCGGGCATCACGGTGCGCTACAAGTTCAAGCCGATCATCCCGGTGCGGAACTGGCGCGAGGAGGCTGAACATGCGATCCAGCTCGCGCTCGCCGAGACGAATCCCGATAACCTGAGCATGACCGTCCTCATGTGGATGCAGGTGGAAGCGCTGAAGGAGTGCATCCCGGAGAGCCTGCTCGATAGCACGTACCTCCAGGCGGCGGAAGATGCGGCCGCGGACATGCGGGAGTCGCACGTGGCGCCGTACCCACCGTGGGTGCGTGAGGAGGTGTACCGTCATTGCCTCTCCGCTATTCGCGCCGCCGATGCCGACATACCGGTAACGCTCTCCACGGAGACACTCGACATGTGGAAGAGCATGCGCGAGGCGTTGGGAACAACGCCCGGCACGTACGTCTGCGGGTGCGGGGCCGGCGCAACTCCCGGCAAGCAGACGCTGGACTCAAACCCGTGGACCGATGCACGGGACGCGCTCACCTGGGATGGCGAGCCCCCGCTCGCTATCGGGCGGCGGTAGCTGCCGACGACACCAATCCGCACACACACAACGATGGAGATGTCATCATCATGGCGAAGGGCAAGAACTACGGCACTGAAGCGATCCATTTCGTGGACTCGCTCACCGGCGCGGAAATCGTGCAGCTGACCAACAACCCAACGAGCAGCTCGAACCTCTACTTCGAGAATCTGAACTTCACGCAGGATTCGAACGCCGTCATCTTCACTTCCAAACGCGATGCCGGTCGCGACGCTCCGACGGACCTGTTCCGCTGCGACGTGGACGGGAAGAACCTGACGCAACTGACGGAAGACGCCTCATTCTCCGGCGCCTGCCTGAGCATCGACGGTTCCGAAGCAATCTACACGGCGGGGAATGAGTTCCGCGCGGTGAGCATGGAACACGGGGCAGAGCGCACCATCGCAACGTTCGATGATGCGGAATCCGTCGGGAACCCCTCCGCCGGCGGCTCGATGGTCTTCGGGCGTGCGGCGTACGCGGATGGCGCAACGGCCGTCGTACGCTGCGACTTTGCCGGCGGCGGCGAGACCGTGGTGCGCCGGGGAAAGGCCGTGGGGCACATCAACGCCAGCCGCACCGGTAACTGGATAGCGTGGATCGAGACCGCGGAGACAAACGAGTACGACACGCAGACATGGTACGTGATGCGTCCCGACGGGAGCGAGAACCATCGCTGGGCCGTGCAGAACTGGGCGCACAGTTCGTGGGTCGGCGACCTTGACAGAATGCAGGGGACGCTGCTACCACCGGCTCATGCCATCAACTGGTGTTCGCCGGAGGATTCGAACGAGTCCGACGCCGTCGAGATCTGCGCCGGGCCGTACTTCTGGCACTCGGGAGCCTCTCCCGACGGTGAGTGGCTGGTGTCCGACACCAACTGGCCGGACATCGGGCTGCAGCTCATCCACGTCCCGTCGGGACGCTACCAGACGGTCTGCCTCTCGCAGGCGACGAACAGCAACCACCCGGCGCATCCGCATCCGTCGCTGAGCCCGGACGGCACGAAAGTGCTGTACAACTCCGACCGCACGGGCATCAACCAGGTATACGTCGCAACGGTACCCGAATGGCTGCGGGACGAGCTACGCACGGGCGAGCTGCTCGCGCGTCACAAGCCGGGCCCGCGCATGTCGTAGATTGGGCACATGTTACCAGAGGAGAACGCTCATGTTACGCCGGTACATGATCTCCTGTGTTGCCGCTGTAAGTCTGGCGGCAGCGGCCCCGACGGCTCTGGCCGCGGATGTCAGTGGCACGATCACGACCCAGTCGTGGACGGCGGCCAACTCGCCGTACCACGTCACCGGCACTATCACGGTACCCGCCGGCAACACGCTCACCATCCAGCCGGGCGTGGACGTGCTATTCGATGCGGACGTGCGCTTCGTTGTGCTCGGTTCACTGCACGCTGCCGGCACGGAAACTGATTCGATCCGGTTCATCAAGGGCTCGGCGGCGGAGTGGGGCGGTCTGCGCATATCGGGTGGCGATTCGAGCACGATCCACTACGCGCGCATCAGTGATGGGCATGCGGATGGCGCTGCGTGGCCAGATAACACCGGTGGAGGACTCTACGTCTCAGGTGTGAACACCCGCTTGGGGATGGCAAACACTGTCGCAATGGGCAATACCTCCCCCCATGGAGGAAATTCGTGTTTTGTGGACACCTCCAGAGCGACGCTGGTGGACTGCACGTTCAACGGCAGTACAGGACGAGGATTGTACTGCGACAACTATGCTGCAGTCACTCTGGTGGGTTGCGCGATCAGCGGTAATGCGGGCAGCGGTATGTACAACCACACTGTAGACGTGTCATTTACGAACTGTGATATCACCGGCAACATCGGCGGTGGTGTAGTCAACCACAGTTCAACCACGACGTTCGCGAGCTGCAGAATCACCGACAACACCTCTGGTTCTGGCGGCGGGGGGGTGCACGATAGTAGCTCAGACATCCAGCTAATCGACTGCACGATCAGTGGCAATTCTGGCGCCGATGGGGGTGGCATATCCGTAGGGGGCTCCACTGCGACGCTCACGAACTGCAACATCAGCGGCAACTCCACCGGCAACAGCGGCGGTGGTCTCTACACAGGAGGCGCCACGGTGCTGCTCACTGCTTGCCGAATCAGCGGCAACTTCGCAGACCGAAAAGGCGGGGGAATCTGGAACCAAAGTTCAGATGTGACGGCAAGGAACTGTACGATCACTGACAACATGGCGTCGACAGGCATTGGCGGGATTGCTAGCTACAGCCCGACGGCAACTACTGTGCTGGCAAACAGTGTAGTGTGGGGTAACAACTGGCAGGCGATCTACGTATACGACGGCATCGTTGACATCGAGTACTCCAACATTCAGGGTGGCTACGCGGGCGCGGGCAACACCAATGCCGACCCGCTATTCGTCGACGCGGCTGGCGGCGACTACTCGCTGCAGGCGGCATCACCCTGTATCGACGCAGGTGACCCCGCATCGCCGCTCGATCCCAATGGTACGCGCGCGGACATGGGCGCGGTCTACCGCAACCAGTCGCCGCACAACTTCTCCCTGCCAACGTCTGAGGCTCAGGCCAGCGCCTCGATAGTAGTCGGCATCACCGGCACCGTCAACACCGCGACTTCCGCCGGGATTGCCATCCTCATCGACCCGACGGTGATCGTCTCGGCGACGCTGGCGGACCATCCGTTCGACACGGGCACGGTCAACATCGTGGGCGACACCCTGTTCGTGGGTCTCGCATCCACCGCGCCGCTGACGTTTTCGGGCGATACGGTCGCCGTCTTGCAGCTAGGAATCGCGTCTGGCGCGTCGAACGGCACGTATCCGCTGGCGTGGCTTCCCCACCCCGAGACGCACGTCGACGATATCGCGGTGAACGTTTCGAACGGCCAGCTCGACATCGTGCCGGGAACGCCCGTGTGGGATGCGCGGACCGACACCACGGCCGATGCCGAGGTGGAGCTTGCGTTCACGGTAGACGCGACGGATCCGAACGGTGATCCGCTTGTGTATGGCGGATTGGACCTCCCCGCTGGCGCAACCTTCGATCTTGGCACGCGCCTCTTCACGTGGACTCCCGGCCCGTGCCAGGAGGGCGACCCCCTCGCGGTCTTCAGCGTAACAGACGGGATCGCGGTTGTCCACGACACGGTGAACATCACGGTCTGGCCGTTCTATGGAGACGTCACCGGCGACCGTACCGTGTCCGCTCTTGACGCATCGCGTGTGCTGGAATACTCCGTCCGCAAGGAAGGTGTCGTCATCGATAGGCAGCGTGGCGACGTCTCGTTCAACTCGCGGATATCTTCGTACGACGCCGCGCTGATCCTCCGTAGAGTGGTCAATCCAAGCTGGGATTTCCCTTCGTGCGGCGGCGGCGTGCCCGCGAAGCCAGCCGGTGCGAACACGATTGTGCGCGAGCTGATGTGGGAGCGACTGGAGACCGGCTGGCGCCTGCTCATCGACGATCCATCGGGCCTCGTCAGCGCCGATCTGCATATGGCCGTTCCAGGCGAGCCCACCTCTGGGGTGACAACGAAGGGCGCCTCCGCCATCGAATATGCGAACAGCATGATTCGGGTCGCGCTAGCTCGCGCTGAGAGCGAGGACGCGGAAATCCTCCGGGTCTCGACGCCGTCGCAGAATCCGCCGAGCCTGCGTTCGATCAGCTTGAACGACGGACTCATCCCGGCACGTGGGGCTCGCCCCGTATCGTTCGCACTCGGCCAAAACTACCCCAACCCGTTCAACCCGACGACGGCTATCCGATTCAGTCTACCCGACGCCGGCGTGGTTCGCCTGGTCGTCTACAACGCCCACGGCCAGGTCGTGCGCTCTCTCGTGGATGGAGAGATGACCGCGGGCAGTCACGCCGTGCTCTGGGATGGACGTGATGATGCAGGGCGGGATGTCTCCAGCGGGGTCTATGTGTATCGTCTATCGGGGCGGCAGGGCACTTTGGTGAGAAAGATGCTGATGGTGAGGTAGCCGGACCGCGCAACCGATAAGGTCACTTATGTATGTAGGATCGGCGTAACGAACGGAAGTCGGTGCCAGCCGCGCTTGTACGCGTAATGGCAGGAACGAGGGATACGAGTGCCATACACCGTGTGGGGCACTCCACGAGACAACAACGAAGGAGAAGCACGTCATGGATCCGGTGAAATTCGCCGTAGTGGGTCTGGGCATGGGCAAAGGTCGGTCGAAACTGGTGACGCAGACTGAAGGCGCGGAGCTGGCGATGGTCGTGGACCTGAACGAGGAGCGAGCGAAAGGCGTTGGAGAGGACCTCGGCGTCCCGTGGTCGCTCGATGTCAACGACGCCCTTTCACGCGACGACATCGACTGCGTGTTCGTGCTGACGGAGAGTGGCAACCACGCGAAGGTCGGCATGCAGGTGGCGCGAGCGGGCAAGCACGTGATCACCACGAAGCCGATGGACGTGTCGACCGAGGCCTGCACGAATCTCATCCGCACGTGCGAGGAAGAGGGTGTCCACCTCATGGTGGACTTCCAGAGCCGCTACGTCAACTCGAACTACGCTCTGCACAAGGCGGTGCAGGAGGGTTGGCTCGGCAGGCCGCTCACTGCCGAATTCCGCTTCAAGTGGTGGCGCGACCAGCACTACTACGACGCGCAGAACGGTTGGCGCGGTACGTGGGCGATGGATGGCGGCGGCTCGCTTGCCAACCAGGGCGTTCACGGGTTGGACATGCTCATCTGGATCATGGGCGACGTCAAGTCGGTGTACGCCCAAACTCTCATCATGGACCATGAGATAGAGACCGAGGACACGGGCTTCGTGATTCTGGACTTCGCCAACGGCGCGAAGGGCGCGGTCACATCGCTGACCACGTTCCCGCAGGTGGACGCGTACTACAGCTTCGAGGTCCACGGCAACAAGGGCGGCGTGCTCTTCGAGAGCGCCCTGGGCGGCCAGGGCACGTACTACGTACCCGACGACGTCAAGGCGAAGATGGAGGCCGTGCGGAGCCCCGCGCAGAGCATCATCGAGGATGCCGTCGCGGTGATCAGGGATGGCGCCGCTCCTGCAATCGACGGCCGCGAAGGAAGACGTACGGTCGCTCTGCTTGAGGCGATCTACCGGTCATCCCGTGAGGGGAAGCGCGTGGACGTTGTGCATCACACGGACTGAGGGAGTCGCCAGGGACGTCCGAGGCGATGGAGGTCCCGGACGAGCGGGAGCGCTGGATTCTGACGCACTTCTTCTTCCACCAGGGCGATCTGAACTACGCGGATCGCTCGGTCATCGAGGGTGCGCTGAGTTCGGCGCTTCGGCGCAACTCCGGCCAGGCTGGATGCCACCTCGCCACTCAGGCGCAGAAGCCATCCGGACGATGAACCACGAGGACACTGGGCAGTGATGGGCGTTGTGAAGAGCGTCGTCGTGTACGGACTTGCCGCGTGGCTTCTGACATGGGTCCGGCCGTGGCGGCGATTCTGGCTTCTCGGCATCGGTCTTGCGGCCTGGCTCGTCTTCTCAACGAAACACACTTTGCGGGCTGTGGCCCGACGACGCGCAGAAGGTCGCACGTAGCGCTTGCCGGATTGCACAACGTGGTCCATATTATGTACGTTGCATGTCGTTGGGCTGATCGGACAACAATCGCACCTACCGAGCGCGGCGCGAAGGCGCTGCTGGACTCACTACGGAGTATCGACACTTGGCCATAGCTTCGCCGCTAACGTACTTCCGCGGACGCAAGATACGCCTGCTGCTGCTCGTCGCCGACATGGTGGTGATAGCAGGCTCGTACTACGCAGCGTTCTACCTTCGCTTCGAGGGCAACATCCCGGCGGAGATGCATGACGTCTTCGTGCGCACGGCGCCGCTGATCGTCTCGACTGGCCTGCTCTATCTGCTGGTGTTCGAAGTCTACCGAGGGATGTGGCGCTACGCGAGCATAAATGACCTCTACCAGATCATCAAAGCCATCACGGCCACGGCCGTCTCATTCGTCATAATCCTCTACCTGATCCGGCATCAGACCGTCCCGCGAAGCGTTGTCATCATCCAGTGGCTGGTCTCCCTTGTAGGCATCGGAGGACTCCGATTCGCGGCGCGGCTGTTCCGGAAGGCGCTGCTCTTCTCCCAGCGCCAGTCGCCGGTCCTGATCGTTGGCGCGGGCGATGCCGGCGAGATGGTTGTCCGTCAGATGCTGAACAATCCGCACTACGGCTACGACGCCGTGGGGTTCATCGACGACGATCCGCGCAAGCGTAACATGAGACTCCACGGCGTGAAGGTGCTCGGCGGACGTGACCGCATTCCGAGCCTGGTCCAACGCAAGGCCATCCAGGAAGTCATCATCGCGACGCCCGGAGCTACCGGCACAGAAATGCGCCTCATCGTTGACGCCTGCAAGGCAGCCAACGTGAAATACCGAACGCTGCCCGGCCCCAGAGAGCTTGTCGGCGGCGATGTGTCCCTAGCTCAGCTTCGGGAGGTGAAGCTGGACGACCTGCTCGGACGCGAGCCCATCATCACCGAGGCGAGCGAGGTGTCCAAAGTCCTGAGCGACCGGCGTGTGCTCGTGACGGGTGCCGGCGGATCGATCGGCTCCGAGCTGTGCCGCCAGATCCTTGAGTACCGGCCATCGCAGCTCGTGTGTCTGGAAAGAGCGGAGAACTCTCTCTTCTTCCTTGAGCAGGAACTCCGTCGTTCGCCGATCGGACGCGATAACCCCGAGCTGATCGTACCGATCATCTGTGACATTGGAAACCGCAGGAAATTGAGCCGCCTCTTCGACACGTTTCGGCCCAATGCAGTGTTCCACGCGGCAGCGCACAAGCACGTGCCCCTCATGGAGGCTCACCCGGAGGAGGCGGTGCTCAACAACGTCATCGGAACGTTGAACGCGCTGGAGTACTGCGACGAGTTCGAAGTCGATGAGTTTGTGCTGATCTCAACGGACAAGGCCGTCACGCCAACGAGTGTCATGGGGGCCTCCAAGCGCGTCGCGGAATTCCTGACCCAATCCTTCGCGGGACAGACCGAGACTCGGTGCATCACGGTCCGATTCGGAAACGTGATCGGGTCCAATGGAAGCGTGGTGCCGCTATTCCAGAAACAGATCGCCCTTGGGGGGCCGGTTACCGTTACCGACCCCAACATGCGGCGGTACTTCATGACGATCCCGGAGGCTGTGCAGCTCATCACCCAGGCCGCGTCCATGGGCAACGGCGGCGACGTTCTCATACTCGACATGGGTGAGCCCGTTCGGGTGATGGATATGGCCGAGCAACTCATCACGCTCTCGGGATTCCGGCCGGGAGAAGACATCGAGATCGAGATCATCGGCCTGCGCCCCGGAGAGAAGCTCGAGGAGGCCCTCTGGCACGAGTGGGAGAAGCCGAGCCAGACCCGTCACAGCAAGATCCTGGCAGCCCACTCCGAACCCCGCGACTGGCAGCAGATAATGGCCGACGTGGAACGACTCCGGGTTGCGGCGACGGAGATGGACCCCAACAGGGTCGTTGCCCTGCTTCAGGAGGTCATCCCCGACTACACGCCGATGGGGCGCATCGGCACAAGGCAGGCTGCCACTGCGCCAGACCCGTCAGCACAGCGATCCGCCACTAATCCATCGATCTGACCGCAGGTCAGGACGTGCCCTCAGCGATGGGCAGTTCTGACGACACGGGCGGCCTCTGATCTTCCGCCCCCCTTACGTACGCGCCGACTACAGTGTGCCAATCGTGTGGAGAGTCGATCCTCGGACCGACTTCCTTCACCACGGCGATCTCATCGCACGTTGTGAATTTCGGACAGTTGAGGCAGTCGCCCCAGACTTTGTGCGGCAGCGTCTCCTTGCTGACCTCCTCGAAACCAAGGCCGCTCGCGAGCGCCGACATCGGACCGTCGGGAAGTATCAGCATGAACGCCCGATGTATCCCGAGTTCCCGGGCATTTTCCATGAGCGCTTTCACCATGGCCAAGCCGTAACCCCTGCCCATGTAATCGGCATGGACCGCCACGGAGCGAATCTCGGCAAGGTCGTGCCACAGGATATGGAGCGCACCACATGCCCTAACGGTGCCGGCCTCCTCGATGACGTGGAAGTCGCGCAGGGCTTCGTAGATGGAATTCAGCGGACGGGGAAGCATCAGGTTCCTGTTCGCGTACTCGTTCACGAGCACGCTGATTCCCTCCACGTCCGTGATCTTGGCATTTCGAACGGTCATTGTGCGACACGCTCCTTGAGCCGGTCTATGGCGGCGTTGAGCTGATCGGCAACAGCGGCGCGTCCTGTCCCACCAGGTAGCGATCGAGCATCCGCGCTTGCGGCGGGCGCCAGCCGGGCGATGTCGTCCGGCACGAACAGCGAACTCGCCTCCACGAAGTCCTCCCACTGCAGATCGGTGAGGCCCGCGCCGCGCTCGACGGCTGTGCCCACGAGTTCCCCGACGATCCGATGGGCGTCGCGAAACGGCAATCCGCGCCGGACAAGCGTGTCCGCCAGATCCGTCGCGTACAAGTTCGGATCAAGCGCTTCCTTCATCCGACCGCGCCGGAATTCGATGGTCGATAGCACGCCGGTGAAGGCCGCGACACAGTCGCGTGCGGTGTCGAGAGCGTCAAACAGCGGCTCTTTGTCTTCCTGCAGGTCCTTGCCGTAGGTGAGCGGCAAGCCCTTCTGAACCGTCAACAGCGAGACGAGACCGCCGTACAGGCGCCCGGTCTTGCCCCGAATGAGTTCGAGCGAATCGGGATTCTTCTTCTGCGGCATCATGCTGCTGCCGGTGGAGTATGCATCGTCAAGTTCGACGAAACCGAATTCGCGGCTCGACCAGACGATCCAGTCCTCTGCGTACCGGCTCAGATGCGTGACAAGCTGAGCGACGGCGAATACGGTCTCAGCCAGGTAGTCTCGATCCGTTACGGCGTCAATACTGTTCTCCGACGGCGCCGAGAAGCCCAGCCGCTCGCACAGGAACTCCCGGTCCACGGGGAACGCCGAGCCCGCCAGCGCACCCGACCCCAACGGCATCCTGTCCATCCTGGCCCGGGCGTCGAGCAGGCGGCAGCGGTCGCGATCAAGCATCCAGAAGAGCGCCAACAGGTAGTGCGCCAGCCTCAACGGCTGGCCTTGTTGGAGGTGCGTATACCCCGGTACGAAGGTCTCGATCTCACCACCCGCCCTGTCGACGACAACCTGCTGCAACGAGGCGATCCCCTCGTGGAGCGCGGAGATCTCGCGCATGACGTACATGCGCACGTCCAAGGCGACCTGGTCATTCCGGCTCCGACCGGTGTGTATCTTCCCGCCTACCGGACCGACGATCTCGATGAGCCTGCGCTCCACCGCCATGTGTACGTCTTCGGCATCGACGCCCGGGGAGTACGCGCCGTTAGATATCTCCTCGCGCACCTGTTCCAGCCCGAGCGCCACGGCGGCCCATTCATCGCTCGAAAGCACGCCGGCCCGCCGTAGTGCCTCGGCCTGCGCGAGGCTGCCATCGATGTCGACGTCGTACAGGCGGATATCGAAGCCAATGGATGCGTTGAACCGCTCCATGAGATCGGCCGTCGGCCGGACGAATCTCCCAGACCATAGCTTCGAATCTGACATTGTCGTTCAGGCCTTTCCCGACGTCCGCCGCAGACCGGCCATGGTCCGCTCCGGAAGCGTCCAGAGGTGCATGAATCCGGTTGCATCGGCTTGCTCGTACTGCTCCGACGCGCCGAACGTCGCGAGCGCCTCGCTGTAGAGCGACTGCGGGCTCTCGATGCCGGCAACGCCACAATTACCTTTGTACAGCTTCATGCGGACGCTACCCGACACGTTCTCTTGCGTAACGTTGACGAACGCGTCGATCGACTCGCGCAGCGGCGTGAACCACTTCCCATAATAGACAAGCTCGGCATACCGCTCAGCGACCACGTCCTTGTAGTGCATGGTATCCCGATCCAGGACGAGACTCTCCAGTTCGCGGTGGGCGGCATAGATGATGGTGCCACCCGGCGTCTCGTAGACGCCGCGCGACTTCATTCCGACGAGCCGGTTCTCCACCATGTCCGTCCGGCCGACGCCGTTCGCCGCGCCGATCTCGTTGAGCCGTTCCACCAGCGCCACGGGGTCGACTCGCTCGCCGTCGATGCCGACCGGAGCGCCCTGTTCGAAGTCGACGGTGACATACGTCGGCGTATCGGGCGCATCCTCCGGATGCACCGTCAGCACGTAGACATCCTTCGGCGCCTCTACCGCCGGGTCCTCCAGCACGCCGCCCTCGTGAGAGAGGTGCCAGATGTTCCGGTCGCGACTGTATATGCTCTTGCGCGACTGCGTCACCGGCACGTTGTGAGCGGCGGCGTAGTCGAGCGCGTCCTCGCGTGACAACATCGTCCAGCTCGGGTCCCGCCACGCGGCGATCACGTCGAGATCCGGCGCGAGAGCGGCGTACGTGGTCTCAAATCGGACCTGGTCGTTGCCCTTGCCCGTGGCGCCATGCGAGACAGCGTCGGCGCCCACACGCCGCGCAAGATCGACCTGCGCCTTGGCGATGATCGGTCGCGCGAACGACGTTCCGAGCAGGTATTTGCGCTCGTATATCGCGCCGGCTTTGAGGGTCGGCCAGATGTAGTCGGTGATGAACTCCGCTTTCAAGTCGACGATGTGGCATTCGGATGCGCCACTGTTCGCCGCCTTCTCCTCGATTCCAACCAGCTCGTCGTCGCCCTGACCGAGGTCCGCCACCATGGCAACGATCTCGCAGCCGTATGTCTCCTTGAGCCATGGTATGATGACCGATGTGTCCAGGCCGCCGGAGTACGCGAGCACCACTTTCTTCACGTTCGTTGCCATGTGCATCTTCCTCTTTCGCTGCACGTTCTGTGACAGAGGGCCAGGCGGTTCAGCTCTCACGCTCTTCGATCTCGGTAAGTATATCGTCAAGGTGGTCTGCAACCTGATGAAGCTGGTCCTCGGCGATCACCAGCGGCGGCAGGAAGCGCAATACCTCAGGCCCGGCTATGCACGCCAGCACGTGCCGCTCTCGGAGCGCGTTCACGACTTCCGTCGCCGGACGATCCAGCTCGAGGCCCCAGATCAGCCCTCTGCCTCGCACCTCTCGTACGGTTGGATGGCGTTCCGCGATATCCCGGAGACGGCGCTCGAACGCCCCGCCGAGCGCCTGCACCGTCGCAATGAATGCAGGATCGCTGAGCTTCGCGAACACGGTAAGCGCCACCGAGCAAACGAGCGGCCCGCCGCCAAACGTCGCCGCGTGATCTCCCGGCTGCACCGTGTTGGCGACGTCCTCGGTCATGAGGACCGCGCCGATCGGGAGCCCCGCTCCGAGCGGCTTCGCCAACGCCATCACGTCCGGCACCACGTCCAGTTGCTCGTAGGCGAAAAGAGATCCGGTGCGGCCGAGGCCTACCTGCACCTCGTCGAACACGAGCAGCGCCTTGTGCCGATCGCACGCCTCGCGCAACGCGGCGAGGTATACCTGAGTCGCGGGACGAACTCCGCCCTCGGCCTGGATCGGCTCGACAAACACCGCGGCCGTACGTTCGCCGATTCTAGCGAGCGTACCGTCGATATCGTTCAGGTCGACCATTGTGACGCCGGGCACCAGCGGCTCGAACGGTTCACGGTACTTGTCCTGCCCGGTAAGGCTGAGACTGCCCATCGTCCGCCCGTGGAAGGATCGATGCGTCGTCACGTATTCGGTCTTGTCGCTTCCTCCGACGGTAGTGCCGTGCCTGCGTGCGAACTTCATGCACGCTTCAATCGCTTCGGTGCCCGAGTTGCAGTAAAAGACACGATCAGCGAACGAGTGCGTGACAAGTTGCTCCGCCAGGAGCGCGGCAGGGATCGTGTGGTAAAGATTCGACACGTGTATCAGCCGTCCCGACTGCTCCCGAATCGCTTCCAGCACGTCGTAATCGCCGTGTCCGAGCGCGTTTACCGCAAGCCCGCTGACGCAGTCCAGATACCGCTCGCCGTCGCTGTCGAAGACGTAGACGCCGTTGCCGCGCTCGAGGACGAGATCGGCGCGAGAGTAGTTCTGCAGGAGATACGTCTGGCTCTTCTGCAGGGCGTCGCGGGTGCTCACCGCCTGCGTGAACTGTGTAGCGATACTTTGCTTCTCATCGACCACAGGAATGTCTCCTGCCGGGGGTATGTCAGCGCGCGATCACGGTTCCGTGACTCCGCTCGCCTTCCAGATGCTGTGTGAGTGTCATCGGTCCCTGCCACGCGAGCACGTGGACGCGATCTACTCCTCGCGTCACAGCTCCGGCGCACGAACGCACCTTCGGTATCATCCCGCCCGTGATCTGTCCGGCCGCGATGAGGTTCTCGACATCGGCGACAGAAAGCTGAGGCACCGGCAGCCCCTCAACCAACACGCCCGGCACGTCCGTGATGAACACCAGATCGTTCACCTCAAGCGACATGGCGAGATCGGCCGCGGCGTGATCGGCGTTCACATTGTACGGGAGCCCGTCCTCGCCCAGGCTGATCGGCGATATCACGGGCAAGAAGCCACCGCCAAGCAGGGCATGCACAACGTCAGGGCGTACTTCAACGATTTCGCCAACGAATCCGAGCCGACCATCATCGTACGGCCGGACTCGGAACTGGCTGGCATCCACGCCGCTCAGTCCGACAGCATTCCCCTGCGCCGCGATGATGGCACGGACCAGGCGCTTGTTCACCTGCGCGGAGAGCACCATCTCCACAGTCTCGATCGACTCGCCGTCGGTAACTCGCAGGCCGTCGATGAACTCGAATTCTCTGCCGAGACGGTCGAGGGCCTTGCTGATGTCCTTACCACCGCCGTGAACCACGATGGACCGTCCGGGGCCGAGCCTGACGAGATCCTCCGCGAGTTCGCCGACAACTGACGGGGAATCGAGCGTCGATCCCCCCACCTTCACAAGCGCGCAATTCACAGCGGCAGGCCCTCGGCTTCATCGAAGCCGCACACAATGTTCATGCACTGCAACGCCTGTCCGTACGCTCCCCGCACGAGGTTGTCGATTGCGCAGAAGAGCAGCGCGCGCCCCGTGCCTTCCACGGCCCGCACATGGACGTCGGCGTAGTTAGTATCGCGGACGAACGCCGTCTCGGGCAGATCGTCAAGCACGCGGACGAACCTTTCGCCGTCGTACCGCTCATGAAGCGCATTGGCAAGTTCGTCGCCGGAAACGTCCCGCGTGAGATCCACGTAGATCGACGACATGATGCCCTGGTTCATCGGCACGAGATGCGGCGAGAAGATCACCCGGGCGCTCGCCCCGGACAGCTTTCCGAGCTCCTGCTCGATTTCGCCCACATGCCGGTGGACGCGTCCCACGTTGTAGGGCGCGAAGTTCTCGTTCGTTTCGACAAAGTGCGTGCGCTGACTGAGCTTGCGGCCCGCGCCCGAGACTCCGGACTTGCTGTCGGCGATGATGGTCTTCGGATCCACCAGGCCACGCTCAAGAAACGGAGCGAGCGGCAGTATCACGGATGTCGGGTAGCAGCCGGGGCACGCTATCAGCCTGGCGTCGGCGATCGCGGACCGGTTCAGTTCCGGCGACCCGTATGCTTTGTCGGCAAGAAGCTCCGGCGCGAGGTGATCGACGCCGTACCACTCCTCGTACGACTCGACGCTATCCATGCGGAAATCCGCGGACAGGTCGATCACGGTGCATCCAGAATCAAGCAGCCGCGGCGCGACCGCCATCGCCGCCTCGTGCGGAAGGCAGAGGAACGCGACGTCCGCATCGACGCCGATGGCTTCCTCGATCGGGATCAGGCGCCGCTCGCCGTCTACGTCCCGCAGTCGCGGAAACACCGACGACAGCATCTCGCCGGCACTTCTCTCGGCCGATACCGCCACGACTTCTACACCAGCGTGCCGGGCAAGTAGAGCGTAGAGCCCCGCGCCCGTGTATCCAGATGCACCAAGTATGCTGACCTTCACAGGCCGTTTCATGCGTCGACAACCTCTTCCAGATGCTCGATGACCTGCGCGGCCTCCTGCGGCGTGCGGGAGATCACCATCACCGTATCTTCTCCAGCGACTGTGCCGACCACTTGCGGCCAATCAGCGCTGTCAAGTGCCCACGCGATGCCGGCGGCGTGTCCGGCGACGGTCTTCAGCACGACGATCTGCCCGGCTTGCTCACACTTGAGCAGGAACTCCCGCATCGAAAGCTGAAGACGTCGTCCCTGTTGGTCCGGCGCCCCCTCCCGCGGCTGCTGATAGCGGTATCCGCCATCGGAGAGCGGCACTTTGACAAGCCCAAGCTCGGCGATATCTTTCGACAGCGTCGGCTGGCTCACCGGGTACCCGCGCGCGTGGAGCAGGTCCGCCAGATCGACCTGCGTCCTGACCGGCTGCGCTCGGACAATGCTCAGCACTTCGCGCTGTCGCGCGAGCTTCCTAGTGAGGTTCACGGCGGCACCCTCTGATGAATGAATATTCACATTCAGGAAATATTATCAGTATAGCACCGCATCCGTCCCTCGTCAACCGCGTCCGAGCAAGCAACAACCGGAAGCTAACATGTCAGCAGCTTTTGCTCTCGTGCGCCTCGCACGCCCCCGCCAGTGGACGAAGAACGCGTTCGTCCTCGCCGGGTGCGCGTTCGCCGAGCGGGCATCGACCGACGGCACGCTGGAGCACGTGCTCCGCGCCGGCGGCCTGGTTAGCGTAGCGGCGCAGGCAGCGGCGGCTGTCTGCGGGTTCATTCTCCTTTCGGCCGCGGTATATGTATTCAACGACATCGGCGATGCTGAGCGGGATCGGCTGCATCCGGTGAAGAGGAGCCGGCCCGTGGCCGCGGGCGATGTCTCGCCGTGGGCAGCGAGCTTTTACGGAGCGTTGCTGTTCGGCGCGGGCATGGCGGTTGCCGAATGGCTTCCGCGTCCGTTCCTCTGGATCGCCGTCAGCTACGTGGCGATCAACGCCGCGTACACGATGTGGTGGAAGAACGTGGTCGTACTGGACATACTCAGCGTATCGTCGGGGTTCGTCCTGCGGGTGCTTGCCGGAGTCATCGCGGTGGAGGCCGTCGTCGGCCCGTGGATAGTCGCCTGCACGATGTTCCTCGCCCTGCTGATCAGTCTTGGGAAGCGCCGAAGCGAAGTCGTACTGCTCGGCGACGATGCCGGATCGCATCGCCGGATACTCGATGAGTACCCGCTGCCGTTTCTGGACAAGTTGATCGTGACGACGTCCGGCATAACCGTGATGACGTACGCGCTGTTCACGTTCGAGTCCGGCCGTGGCGCGGCGCTGATGCTGACGATACCGCTGGTCATATACGGCGTGTTTCGCTACCTCTATCTCATGTATGTCTCCGGAGCGACTCTGCCACCGGAGGAACTGGTCCTGAAGGACCGCGCGCTGCTCATCACGGGTCTGGCGTGGGGAATCCTCTCCGCCGGGCTCGTCGCCGTATCCTAGCCCACTCGTTTCCTGGAATCCGTCAACACGCACAGAGGTGATCATGATAGAACACGTAAAATTCGACGACAGGGGCCTCGTCACAGCAATCGCGCAAGACGCCGACAACGGCGAGATCCTCATGCTTGCGTACATGAACGAAGAGTCGCTCAGACGTACGCTCGACTCGGGGGTCATGACGTACTGGAGCCGAAGCAGAGAAAAACTCTGGCTGAAGGGGGAAAGCTCCGGGCACACGCAGCAGGTCGTCGACGCCCGAATCGACTGCGACGGAGACGCTCTGCTCTTCCGTGTGCGCCAGGAGGGCGGCGCTTGTCACACTGGCTTCAGGAGCTGCTTCTACCGGAAGCTTGAAGACGATGGGCTCGTGGAGAGTGGCGAGAAGATATTCGACCCGGACGAGGTCTACGGCTCATAGCGGCGCGGAAACACCACGGCGAGTGCATGGGCGAAGCACGCTTTGCCTGGACACGATGGGATTTGTTGAGGATGACCGTTGTGAGGAGTCAGGTGGCGCGGGGTCTCAGAACAGCTTGCCGATGGCGAAGCCGACCACCATGCTGATGGTGAAGAAATCGATGATAGTGAAACGGGATCTCACGGCTGCCCCTTTTTTCGCGGTGTTCCACTCCCCATGTGAGCTAATGTAAGCCTCGCCGGGGAGTCTGTCAACAGCACCGCCGAACCGGCACATGAACCGCGTCGATATCGGCAAGCCCGTTGACTGAAAACGCCCCTGAGACTATACTTCGGAATCTATACGACGCCCGCGCGGAGAGGTGACCGAGCTGGCTGAAGGTGCTCGCCTGCTAAGCGAGTGTGGGGTTTATAGCCTTACCGCGGGTTCGAATCCCGCCCTCTCCGCCAGACTATATGAATGCCCCCTGCCCGGTCGGTGGGGGGCATTCGCCGTTGCCACAGGATTGTCATGCGATACGTAATCAGACGCATCAGCCCATGGTCGGCCGCCAAAGTAGGCGCGGTGGCGGGTCTCATCTTCGGAGCCATCGCCGGCCTGATGTTCGCCTCGATAGCGGGAATGGTCGGACCGTTTATCAGCGAGCTTGGCGGCTCGACGGCTCCGGCCGCGTGGTCGATCGCCATCCTAGTGGCATTGATGGGCGGCGCCATCGGGGCGATCAAGCTCGCGCTCCTCGCCGTGGTGTACAATGTGGCGGCATGGATCGGCGCGGCCATCGAGCTGGATCTTGACCGTCACGGCGAACACCGCACGGAGACCGCGGATCACGGCCCGGCGGCAGAGGGACTCAGCGACGAGATCATGGACGAGCGACTGTTCGACGCGTAAACGAACACAGGTCACCGGGGTACTATGAGCCAACCAACGGTACGAGTGCGATTCGCTCCGAGCCCGACCGGATCGCTGCACATCGGCGGCGCGAGGACCGCGCTGTTCAACTGGTTGTACGCTCATCATCATGGCGGAACGTTCGTACTGCGCCTTGAGGACACGGACCAGTCCCGCCTCGCGCCGGGAGCGATCCAGGCGATACACGACGGGCTGCTCTGGCTGGGGCTCCAGTGGGATGAAGGGCCGGACGTCGGCGGCGCCCACGGACCGTACGTTCAATCGGAGCGCCTCGACATCTACGGTCGACATGTCGACAAGCTCATGGAATCGGGCGATGCGTATCGTTGTTTCTGCTCCACGGAGAGGCTCGCCGAGCTCCGCGAATACCAGAAGATGAACAAGCTACCGCCCGGCTATGACCGGCGGTGCAGAGATCTCTCGCAGGACGAAGCAGACGAGCAGCTAAAAGCGGGCGTGCCGTACACGATCAGAATGAAGGTGCCGCTCGAAGGGCAGACTCGATTCGAGGATGCGATACGTGGCGCAGTCGTGTACGA
Organism: uncultured bacterium; assembly: GCA_964510105.1. Lineage (GTDB taxonomy): Bacteria > Latescibacterota > MWCZ01 > MWCZ01 > MWCZ01 > CAZWQW01. The sequence goes on along the minus strand of CAZEAI010000010.1, from coordinate 35,169 downwards.
GAATCCCGTGCTCGACGATTTCGTCATACTCAAGAGCGATGGATATCCGACATACCACCTCGCCAACGTCGTCGACGATCGGCTAATGGAGATCTCGCACGTCATCCGCGGCGAGGAGTGGATTCCGAGCACGCCAAAGCACGTGCTGCTCTACGAAGCACTTGGATGGCGGGATCGCATGCCGGAGTTCGTCCACGTGCCGTCGATTCTGGCGCCGGGTGGCGGGAAGCTCTCGAAGCGCAAAGGCGCAGCAGCGGTGACCGACTTCCAGGACATGGGCTTCATCCCGGAGGCGGTGCGCAACTTTATCGCCCTGCTAGGCTGGTCGCCCGGCGGCGATCGCGAGAAGATGACCGTCGACGAGATGATCGAAGCGTTCACCGTCGACCGAGTCATCGCCAAGGGCGCGATCTTCGACGAGAAGAAGCTCGAATGGCTCAACAGCGAGTATCTGAAAGAGACCGACGCCGAGGCGCTCTTTCCGGCTGTGCGTGAGCTGTGGCTGTCGAGCGGCACTATCACCGAGTCGTACGCGCGCGAGCACGCGGATTATCTGCTCCAGGTCGTGGACCTGTTCAAGAGCCGCATGCACCGCACGACGGACTTCATCGAGCTTGCCGGGTTCTGCTTCCGCGACCCCGACGAGTACGACGACAAAGCGCGACGCAAGCACTGGAAGCCCGAAGCCGCCGGTCTCCTGCGCGCCCTTGCGGACGCGTACGATGCGCTGGACGAGTTCACCGAGGAGACCGCCGAGGATGCGTTGCGCGTCATCTCGGAGGAGAACGAGATCAGCGCCGGCAAGCTGATCCATCCGACTCGGCTCGCCGTGAGCGGGCTGTCGTTCGGACCGGGGCTGTTCGAGATGCTCGTGCTGCTTGGCAAGAAGCCCGTCGTCCGGCGGATGCGCAAGGGAGCGGAGCTGATCGAAGCCGGCGGCGCCTGATGGCGCCGATGCCTGATCGTATTCACGCGACTACCGAATCGCGGGAACTTTTCCGATATTCATACTGTCATAACGAGTAGCATGGTGCGGCGCGGTTAGGACGTGTCGTGCACAACGAATCCCGTATCCAACATGAGGGGGCGTCTGGTTTCGACGGGAGTATAGAAGCTTCAGGTGCGCGTCGAGGTCGCACCGACCTCGCTAAACAGGTGCAAACCCTGTAATCGCAGAACCTAACTATGCGATGGCCGCCTGATATAATCAGGTGACCCGTCCGCTCTCGGCTCGCTTGCATGCTGAGAGATCGGGCGTCGATAAGGCAAGCTGGTCCGAACTCCCTGGCCCGGGTGGTGACGACGAGATCTAACGGGCTGGTCGCTTGGTGATGCGCGTTCGCCAGTAAGCCAAGCGACGAGAATCCAAGGCGAATCTACACGCGTAGAGCCTGGGGTGGCTGTGCTTGCGGACGTGGGTTCGAGTCCCACCGCCTCCAGTAAGTGCTTCGCATTTCCTTGGCAGTTGCTGCGCAACTGCGGCGAGGGATGTGACCCGGTGAACGCCTGGCGTTCATCTAGCAGATGCTCCGCATCTGCGGACTACAGCATATGAGTTGGTGAAGCCCGGCGCGTGGGGACAGCTCCGCTCGCCGGGCTTCTTCCTTTCCACCTACACCCGGACTCCGGCCATGCGCCATCTCCGCACACACGGCGACCCGCCGTACCACGCCGCCGTCATCCACGGCGGACCCGGCGCTCGCGGCAGCGTGGCCCCCGTCGCGCGGGAGCTTGTTCGTACCCACGGCGTGCTCGAGCCGCTCCAGACCGAGCACACGATCGGCGGCCAAGTCCGCGAACTCGCCGACATCCTGCGCGACCATGCCGATGGCCCGGCGACACTCATCGGACACTCATGGGGAGCATGGCTGGCGTGGATCGTCGCCGCGCGGCACCCCAACCTCGTCGCGAAACTGATCCTCGTTGGCAGCGGCCCGTTCGAGGCCCACTACGCCGAGCAGATCATGCCCGCGCGCCTGGCGCGGCTATCGGAGTCGGAACGCGCCGAGTTTGACTCACTCATTCCCCTGTTCAGCAATCCCGACGCGCCGGGCCGCGACGAGGCCATGTCCCGCATCGGCGGGCTCATCGGGCAAGCGGACACATACGCCCCCCTCCCGCCGGAGCCCGAGCCCGACCCGATCGACGGCGACTCAGCCGCGTTTGCCGGAATCTGGCCCGCTGCTGCGGAGATGCGTGCATCCGGCGAGCTGCTCGCGCTGGCGCGGGACGTCCGCTGCCCGGTCGTCGCGATCCACGGCGACCACGACCCGCATCCGTACGACGGCGTGCGAGAGCCGCTGGAACGTGCGCTGGCGGATAGCCCTGCAGCGTTTCGTCCCGTGCTGCTGGAGAAGTGCGGGCACGAGCCGTGGCGCGAGCGGCACGCGCGGGAGGCGTTCTACGCGGCGGTGCGGGGCGAGTTGGGGTAGCAAACCTCATCGGCAACGGAGCAAATTCGAGGAATCTGCTAGACGAACGCGCTAGCGTTCGCAGGAGAGGGGAAACGGGCGCGGAGAGCTCTGCTCGGAGCGAACGAGGGGTGAGGGCGACTACCGAGACCGCTTCCGCATGACCGTCTTTCCCCACGATCCACCATCAGCTACATTACTGTCTGTGCCATCACGACTCACACGTACGGGAAGCGAATCTCAGAAGCCCCAACGGTATTCCACAGGTTCATCTCGGAGGCTGGCAGTGCATAGGCAATTCCGCGAGCTGCTCACCGAAGCGCAGGGCGTATCCGAGCACGTCATCGCCCTCAATCTCGACATCCGTGGCTTCTCGGCCTTCAGCAAGACTGTGGAATCGCCCGACGTCGCCACGTTCATAAGACACGTATATATGAGACTGCTCGACGAGTATTTCCCGAATGCCGCGTTCTTCAAGCCAACTGGCGACGGCTTGCTAGTCCTGATCTCCTACGACAAGAACAACATAGGCGAAGTTGCCGTGGATGTCGTGCGGAGTTGCGTGGCCGCCGTCGCCGAGTTCCCAGACCTGTGCCGTGGCAACCCAATGGTCAACTTTGAGGTACCAAGACACATTGGAATAGGTGTCGCGCGCGGAACAGCCTGCAAACTGGCAACCGACGGAACAACTCTCGACTACTCGGGTAGAGTCCTGAACCTTGCCTCGCGCCTCATGGACTTGGCACGTCCCGCAGGAATCGTGATCGACAACGACTATGGCATCGACCTACTGCCAGATGATTTGGAGAAGCTGTTCGAGCCAGCGACAGTGTACCTGAAGGGTATCGCGGAGGAGCAGGGACAAGGCGTGATGGTCCACCACACAAGGGAGGAGACCATTATCCCTGCACTTCATCTGGAGCCGCTCAGCGAGACACGCTGGAATTCCGTCACGTCGAAGCAGAAGTTTTCGTACTTGTGTTCGCCCCCAATGATGAGGCGGTGCGTGCTTCCGAGCAAACCGTTGGCGACAGATGACTTTCGCGTCATTGTCACCACGCCCGTACGCACGGAATCAGGTGGAAGAGCAGCAAAGGAGATACGCCAAGGTTTTGCGCCTCATATCGTTACGTACAGCGAAGAGGCGGCCGGGCCATGCGTAATGCTGAACGAGAAACCCATCGTGGCTTGGCTGGAGAGCCAGCGCGTGAGGCCCGGTTGGGAAGTAACGACCACGATCGAATACCGGGAACGCTGACGCGGGAATAGGCCCTACACCCTCCCCTCCTACACCCTAACCCCCGCGCGGACCCCGTCCACCGTCAGCGCGCCGTCGCCGAAGACGCGCGGCCACGTATGCCCGTTGCCCTCATGCACCGACTTGCCGTGCATGTAGCACGCGCTGAAGCCGCGACGCGGGATGTGGGAGTGATTCACGCCTGAGCGGTGCAGCAGCCAGTTGTGCAGCAACGCGACCTCGCCCGGTTCCAGCTCGAGATAGACGATGGCGTCGTCCGGAGCATACGTCGCCGCGTGCTCGTCGCTGATCGTGTGACCGCCCTCGGAGAGCAGCCCGAGCCGGTGTGAGCCGGGGATAACCTCGACGCAGCCGTTCGCGCGGGTAGCCGGGTCGAGCGCGGTCCAGACGGTGACGAGCGGGTCGCGGTCGATGCCCCAACCGGTGCCGCCATCCTGATGCCAGGGCAGCACGCTCCCCTTCTGCGCGGGCTTGTTCATGAACATCGCGCGGTAGACCGATACCGGCGCGTGCCGGCCGTAGACCTCGGCGCACACCTCGCGGAAGACGGGCTTCTGCATCCACGCCAGGAACACCGGATCGTATTCGAGCTGCTGAATCTTGCGGTAGTCCAGCGTCGCGCCCTTGTGGCCCGTCGACTGCGGCGGGAGGTTGGAGTACGCGCCCGATTCGCCGTCGAGCTGCATGAGCATCCGGTCGTAGTCCACGTCCGCCGTGCCGAGCATGACCGCGTCCATCTCCGCCTGCATCGCCGCGAGTTCGCCGTCCGACGCCACTTTTCCGAGGCGCAGGAACCCGTCGCGCTGGTAGTCCGCCCACTGCTCGTCGCTTATGTGTTCGCCGATCCTGATCCGCTCGCCCATGGTCTCGTCCCTGCGTCATAACGGATGATCGTTCATTCAGATTCGATCACCGTCGGCCTCCGGCGTTCCACGAAGATAACGCGCCGACGCCCAATCCGCGCTCCCGGCGATTCGGGGGCACGTTCGCTACGCCATATTCTACACCGCGCTGGGCTGCTGCGCAGCCAGGAGGATCTCATCTCATGCGGAACACGACTACGAGCATCATCGCATTGATCGCTGTCGCGATCGCGTCGTTCGCAAGTACAGCACACGCAACAAACGGCTACTTCCAGCACGGCTTCGGTCCCGAGAGCAAGGCGCTTGCCGGCGCGGGAGCGGCTGTGCCGCAGACCTCGCTCTCGACGGTCGTCAACCCGGCGGCGGCAGCGAGCATCGGCAATCGCTACGACTTCGGACTGAACGTATTCATGCCGAAGGTGTCGTACACGGTCGACGGTGATCCAAGTGGCTTCCCCGGCACGTTCGGCCTCGCTCCGGGCGCCGTCGATAGCGACGCCGACCTGTTCCTCATCCCACATTTCGGATACAACCGCGCGCTCGGAGCGAATCAGGCGGTCGGCCTCGTGCTCTCGGCGAATGGCGGCATGGCAACCGACTACCCCACCGCGACATTCCACGGCACCAGCGCCAGCAGCGGCGTAAGCCTTGAGCAGGGATTCGCCGCCCTCACCTACGCGCGGACAGTGGTACCCGATCACGCGGTCGGCGTCTCGGCCGTGCTCGGCCTCCAGCGCTTCTCGGCGGACGGACTCGACGCGTTTTCCGCGTTCTCCGCCGACGCGACCAAGCTCACGAACAAGGGCAAGTCGGTAGCGTTCGGATATGGCGCGCGGCTCGGGTATACGGGCCAGGTGCATCAGCTCGTGAGCGTCGGCGCGGCGTACCACACGAAGGTCTTCATGTCGGCCTACGACGACTACGCCGGCCTCTTCGCCGAGCAGGGCGGCTTCGACGTCCCCGCGACGTGGCAGGCCGGTCTGGCCGTCGGACCGGTAGGCGGGATCCGCGTTCTGTTCGACGTGCAGCAGATATTCTACGCCGGCGTCAACTCCGTGGCCAACGCGTTCGACCCGGCTGCGTTCCAGCAGGGCATCCAGCTTGGCGATGACAACGGCCCCGGCTTCGGCTGGGAGGACGTAACCGTCTACAAGATCGGCCTGCTGTGGGACCAGAGCGACCGGCTCGCCCTCCGCGCGGGGTATTCCATCGCGAATCAGCCGATTCCGGGCGAAGCAGCGCTCATCAACATCCTCGCCCCCGGCGTCATCGAGCAGCATGTAGCAATTGGCGGCACGTGGCAGATCACGCCGACGAAGTCGGTGAGCATCTCGATCGGTCGCGCGCTGGAGAGCACGGTCACGGGCTCCAACGTCATGGAGGCGCCCAGTCAGCAGACCATCGACCTCGACATGAGCCAGTGGGATGTAGAGATAGGCTTCTCCCTCCAGTAGCTTGAAACTGTGTCCGGCGGATACCCCGTCCGCCGGACACAGTCGCACACGAGGAGGCTCCGACATAGCGTAAGGGCACGCGGACGCACCACCCCGGGATCTGCCCACGTGTGTTGATGCCTGAGGCGAGCGACCTGCGAGCCAGCGACGTGTTACCGGCTCATCGGGCGAGCCACCCCGACAGTTGCTACCACACATTCCAGATCATGGCTTGATCCTCGAATATGGAGAACAGGTCGATCTGAGTTGCCAGTCCGATGAAGGCAGCTTCCCCGACAAAATCGTAACCTCCGACTACCGCAATTCCACTGAACCCCAGGAAGCCACCCAACTTGAACCCCGCTTCTAGTTCATCAGTCCCTTGAGTCAAACCGACCTGGGCGGTTGGACCGAACACCATGTGCGGTCGAACGTCCAGTGTTCCACCCACGTCTCGCCTTGCCTTGCCAAGGATGAATGTGTACGAATAGCCGAGCCCAAGTTCCGCACCGATGCTCGTCTTGTCGCCGAACTCGATTTTAGAGAAGCTAATCGGAATGCTGTGACTGGATATGACGATATTGCTCCATGACGTGTCATTCAGTGATACGCCTGTGTCGATCAAGCCCTTAGCCACTCCGTCACCAGGTCTCCTCGAAACGTATTCCTCCACCACGGATGCACCTATGATCTGGCCATACGAAGGCGCACACCAAGACGATAGTATGGCCACCAGAGTCCACTTCCACATGTCAGCACCTCCTACACTGTCTGCACCGGCTACCGAGCTTGTCCCTGCGACCGCAGGACGGCAATAGTTGTTCTATTGCTATATGTGACATTCAGAATACTTACAGACCATCTCCTCCGTAAGTGGAGCAATGCGGATGTTGTTCGCCCATACATGCCTGGTGCATCTGCGTAGAGGCTCTGCACGCGGTTATCCGCCGTCGCCGCAGGAAGGTGTTCGAGGAGGAGTAGGGGCACACCCACCTTCCGGCTTACCATGTTGGTAGTCCGTGCGACAGAACATCTCGCCACCCGGCTACGACATGGCGCACGACCGCCCGGCAACGAAACGACACCGCGCCGCGCTTGAGCAGGCGATCGCATTGGTCGGCGAGGCGCGCCACAGCTACGAGAGTTGAACCTGACGAGAAAGAAGGAACGAATGGCGTCCAGCAGCGAGATGATCTGGGGGTACCTCGTCCACCTGAGCTACAACATGTGGTCGGACCGCGAAATGGACCGCCCGCACCTCAAAGCGCAGCCCGAGTTGCGTTTCGACGAGCCGCTCTGGCGCGACATGCTCGCGCGTATGGCCGACGCGGGCGTCAACATGGTGGTGATCGACGTCGGCGATGCGATCGAGTTCTCAAGCCACCCGGAGATCAGCGTCAAGGGAGCATGGTCGCACCAGAAGCTCAGCGACGAGCTTGGCAAGATGCGTGAGGTCGGTATCGAGCCGATCCCGAAGATGAACTTCTCCACCGCGCACGACACGTGGCTCGGACCGTACTCGCGCATGATCTCCACCGACACCTACTACGAGGTGTGCAGCGAACTCATCGCCGAGACCGTAGAGCTGTTCGACTCGCCCCGGTTCTTCCACCTCGGATACGACGAGGAAACCGCCGGACACCAGCGCAACTACCTCTATGCAGTCATGCGGCAGCACGAGCTGTGGTGGCACGACTTCAACTTCTTCCGCAACGAGGTGGAGAAACACGACATCCGCCCGTGGATCTGGTCCGACTACGCGTGGAACCACCCGGAGGAGTTCTTCGAGAAGATGTCGATGTCCGTCCTCCAGTCGAACTGGTATTACGGCGAGAGGTTAGGCGATGCCGAAGACGAGCGCCAAAAGGTCTACGTGGCAACGTATGATCTGCTCGAGGAGCACGGTTACGACCAGGTGCCCACGGGCTCGAACTGGTCCAACACGGTGAACTTCCCGCGCACGGTTGCGTATTGCCGCGAGCGCATCGCTCCGGAGCGGCTGAAGGGTTTCCTGCACGCGCCATGGCACCCGACCCTCTCCGACAAGCGCGATGCGCACATGGTCGCCATCGAAGAAATCGCCACGGCAGTGAAGGGCTGGTGATAGGTCGTCACGTAGGGGAGGGTTTGAAACCCTCCCGTGGCCCAACGGACCGTGCCGTCACCCGTAGGGGACGGTCTCAAACCGTCCCGCGGTGCAAGGACGCCTATCGCAACCCGTAGGGGACGGCTTGAAACCGGCCCCTACACACGCGCATAGCCGACACCGAGGATATCTGCATGCCGAATCACGACATGATCTGGGCGCAACTCATTCATCTCGGGTACAACTTCTGGTCCGACCGCGACCCGCGCCCATCCGGCTGGAACATCGAGTACGTCACCGCCGAGCCGAAGATGCGGTGCGACCGCTCCCTCTGGGACGACTTGCTCCGCTACTACGTCGAGTGCGGCATCAACATGGCGGTGATCGACGTCGGCGAAGGCGTCGCGTACGACTCCCATCCCGAGCTGGCCGTCGAAGGAACGTGGAAGAAGCAGGACCTCGCCGACGAACTCGCCAAGATGCGCGAAATGGGCATCGAGCCAGTTCCCAAGCTGAATTTCTCCACGGCGCACGACGCGTGGCTCGGCGACTACGGCAGAATGATCGCGACGAAGCCCTATTACGACGTCTGTCGCGACCTGATCGCGGAGCTGATGGAGCTGTTCGACACCCCGCGCCTCTTCCACCTCGGCATGGACGAGGAGAACTGGAGCAACCAGAAGCACTACGACATCTGCGTGATACGCCAGCACGACCTCTGGTGGCACGACTTCCTGTTCCTGGTCGGCGAGGTGGAGAAGGCGGGCGGACGCGCGTGGATCTGGTCCGACTACGTATGGGAGCACCCGGAGCCGTTCTTCGAGCGGATGCCGAAGTCGGTCCTCCAGTCGAATTGGTACTACGGCTACGACTTCAACGACGAACTCACCGGCTCGCGGACGTATCTCGATCTGGAGGCCCACGGCTACGACCAGATTCCCGCAGGATCGAACTGGACCGAGCCGGCGAATTTCACGAAGACGGTGGAGTTCTGCACGGAACACGTCGCGCCGGAACGGCTGCACGGTTTCCTGCAGACCGTCTGGAAGCCGACCGTCGAGGAACGTCGCTGGCGACACTTCGAAGCGGCGGCGGAAGTCGGCCGCGGGCGGAAGTGGTTCGAGAACCGGTAGCACGCCATCGCACAACGCATCGAAGCGTCTCGCGGGCGCGCGGTACGACCCGGTCGTATACTCACACTGCCGTGAGCGGCGGGGAGACGGCCGGGCGTCCGCGGCAATAGTGTCGGAGGGAAGATGCCACACATCACCGACTGGTTTCACGACGCGAAGTGGGGCGTATTCATCCACTTCCTCGCCAGCGACGAGTGGTCAGCCGACGAGTGGAACCGCCGCGTGGACGCCTTCGATGTGGACGGCCTCGCACGGCAACTCGGCGATGTCGGCGTGGGGTATCTCTACATCACCACCGGTCAGAACTCCGGCCATTACTGCGCGCCGAACGAGACCTACGACCGCATCGTCGGCATCCGTCCGTCGAAGCTGAGTGTTCGAGACCTCATAGTGGACATGGCCGATGCGTTGGAGCCGCACGGCATCCGGTTGATGGTGTATCATCCCTCCGGCGCACCCGACCGTGAGCCCGAGGCGATGCGCAAGCTCGCGTGGCGCAAGTTCGACTACGGCACGCCCGGCGAACGCCAGCCCGAGTTCCAGCGCATGTGGGAAGGCGTGATCCGCGAGTGGTCCGAACGGTGGGGCGAACACGTCGCCGGGTGGTGGTTCGACGGGGTGTACCATGCCGAGGCCATGTATCTCCACGACGAAGAGCCGAACTTCGCGAGCCTGTCCCGCGCCGCGAAGGCGGGTAACCCCGCCTCGCTCGTGGCTTTCAACCCGGGAATCGAGACTCCCGTCATCACCTTCGCGGGACACGAGGATTACACCGCCGGCGAGATAGCCTACGAGCTGCCTCTCCATGACGGCTACCGTTGGAGCACGAAAGAGTTCGACCGGGAGACTCGCTGGGTAGACGGTTCACAGTACCAGATCCTCTCGTACCTCGGCTCGTGGTGGGACTGCGAGCCGCTCCGATTCTCCGATGAGATGGCGATTGGATACACGCAGTTCGTCACGTCGCGCGATGGGGTAATGACGTGGGGAATCGGCACGGACAAACGCGGGATCATCACCGACGGATTCATGCGGCAGCTCGCCGTGATCGGCGACGCCATCCAGTGAGATACGAAAGCGAGTTCGACCATGGGTACTGAGAAGTTTCGCGACGCGTCGCTGCCGATAGAGCAGCGCGTCGCCGATCTCGTCGGCAGGATGACCGTCGAGGAGAAGATATCGCAGATGCTCCACGGGGCACCGGCCATTGAACGGCTGGGCGTCCCCGCCTACAACTGGTGGAACGAGTGCCTGCACGGCGTCGGCAGGGCCGGCGTCGCGACGGTGTTCCCGCAGGCAATCGGCATCGCCGCGACGTGGGACGTGCCGCTCATGACCGACGTCGCTGCCGCGATCTCCGACGAAGCGCGCGCCAAGCACCACGACGCGCTGCGACGGGGGCGTCACGACCAGTACTTCGGGCTCACGTTCTGGACGCCGAACATCAACATCTTCCGCGATCCGAGATGGGGCCGGGGCCAGGAGACCTACGGCGAGTGCCCACACCTCACGGCGCGGATGGGCGTCGCATTCACGGCGGCCCTCCAGGGCGACGACGAGCGCTACCTGAAGCTCGTCGCTACGCCGAAACACTACGCCGTACACAGCGGACCGGAAGCCGTGCGACACGGGTTCGATGCCATCGTCGATGAACGCGACCTGCGCGAGACGTATCTCCCGGCCTTCCGCGCGTGCGTGAAGGAGGCGAACGCCGCGTCGATCATGGGTTCGTACAATCGAACGAACGGCGATCCGTGCTGCGCGCATCCCCGCCTGCTGCAGGAGATACTGCGCGACGAGTGGGGCTTCGACGGCTACGTCGTCTCCGACTGCGGCGCCATCGGCGACATCTGGAAGTACCACGGGGCCGCCGACTCGCCGGAGGGAGCCGCTGCGCTGGCCGTAGAGAACGGGTGCGAACTCAACTGCGGGGAGACCTACGGCGCGCTGGTAGAGGCCCACGAACAGGGCATCATCGACGACGCGGCCATCGATCTGGCTGTCTCCCGCCTCTTCGAGGCGAGGATCCAGCTTGGGATGTTCGACCCGCCCGAGCAGGTGCCGTGGTCGACGATGTCGATGGATATCGTGGACTCGCCGGAGCACCGTGATCTCGCCCTTCGCGCAGCGCGCGAATCCATTGTCCTGCTCCGGAACGACGGCATCCTGCCGCTGGACGCATCTCGCGTCAGACGCGTTGCGGTGATTGGGCCAAACGCACACAACCCGGAGGTCCTCGTCGGTAACTACCAGGGCGTGCCGGCCCGCTCCGTGACTCCGCTGGAAGGCATCCGGGCTCATCTCGGCGACGACGCTTACGTGCCCTACACGCAAGGCTGCGACCACCTGACGAAGATGGACGTCGATCTCGACAACGTGGCCGCGCTCGCCCGAGACGTAGACGTCGTGGTGGCATGCGTGGGCCTGTCTCCGGCGTTCGAGGGCGAGGAGGGCTACAGCGTTGGCGATCGCGAGGGCCTGGCCCTGCCCGGCGTTCAGGAGGAGCTGCTCAAGCGCGTATACGCCACCGGCACGCCACTTGTGGTAGTGTACATCGGCGGCAGCGCGACGGCACTCAACTGGGCGGCGGAACACGCCAACGCGCTTCTGTGCGCGTGGTATCCCGGCCAGAGCGGCGGTACCGCCATCGCCGACGTGCTGTTCGGAGCGTATAATCCGTCGGGACGGCTGCCGGTGACGTTTTATCGCTCCGTCGAGGACCTGCCACCGTTCGAAGACTACGCGATGGAGGGGCGCACGTATCGCTTCTTCCGCGGCGAGCCGCTCTTCCCGTTCGGATTCGGGCTGAGCTACACGACGTTCCGCTACGGCGAAGCGACGATCGCGCCGGAATCGCCAACCATAGACGCGGAGATCGCGATCCGCGTCTCGGCGTCCGTTGAAAACGCCGGCGACCGTCCGGGCGAGGAAGTCGTGCAGCTCTACCTCACGCACACCGGCTCGGAGCATCGCACGCCGATACGTCAGCTCGTCGGTATCGAACGGGTGAACCTGGAGCCGGGCGAATCGCAGCGTGTGGAGTTCGTCGTCGGGGCCGAGGAACTGGCCGTGGTGACACAGGACGGCAGCCGATGGATCATGCCCGGCGAGACTGGGTTGAGCGTGGGCGGCGGACAGCCGTTGGACGATACGCCGTATGCTATCGCGCGTGTGACGCTCGTGGGCGAAGCGATCAACCTGCCATGGTGACGGATTGAGGGCAGCGGAACATGGCGCGTAGGAAGGCACGCGGACCATACGTCGTTGTGATCGTTCTGGCGGTCGCGGGCGCGTACGTGCTCAACCGCGGTCTTGACCTGAACCGCCTCCAACGCGACGTCGACTCCGTGCTCAGCCATGCGCCGGACGTCGTTCAGCGCGCTCCCCGGAGCACGGTCGGCGGCAGCGTCCCCGACCGGATCCGCATCGCGACCTGGAACGTGCGGATGCTTTCCAGCAACAGCCGCGACGATCGCGAACTCGCGAAGATTGCGGACATGATCGCCCAGTTCGACATCGTGGCTATCCAGGAGGTCCGCGACACGCGCGTTCTCGACAGGCTCCAGCGAAGGCTGCCCGGATGGTCATACGTGGCGTCGCGACCTGTCGGCACCGCGGCGCACAAGGAACGGTACGCCTACTTCTGGCAGGCGGACCGCGTCGATCTCCTCGGCGACGCGGCAACCGTGGAAGACCCTTCGGACATTCTCATCCGCGAGCCATTCGCCGCGACGTTCAGCTCAGGCGATTTCGATTTCACGCTCTGCACGATACACGTGCTGTACGGGACCAGCGTACCGGCCCGCCGTCGTGAGATTCGCGTGATGGACGAACTCGTCGCGGCGGTGCAGGCGGCCAACGGCGCGGAAGATGACGTCATCCTGCTCGGCGATTTCAACTTCCCGCCCGACGACCCCGGTTGGCAGCTCGACGGCTACCGCGCGCTCGTCCACGAGCCTAACCGCACAACCATTGGCAGCCGCAGTCTGTACGACAATATCTGGCTCGACCCGCGCCGGACTGTGGAATTCGATGACGCGGTAGGCATCGTGGCGTTCGACGAATCGGATTACGCCGGAAATCTTGACGTGGCCAGTCGTGAGATGTCGGACCATCGCCCCGTCTGGGCGACGTTCGAAACGACGCGAGACGACGATAACGACGAGTACGGCGACCTCCGGCGAGCAATCCTCCGAACGCCGGGTCTGCCCTGACGCTCGGTATGACAGCAGCAAAGCAACTTCCGCCCGGCACTTGCGCTGCTCCCCCGACTACCGCACACTTCTCCCCTGCCGATCGCTGTGGTCGGCCTCTCGCCGGACCCGGGAAACGCATGCTCTCACAACTGATCGCAGCAGCCTGTTACGCCGCTTTCGCAGCGGGTACTCCAACGGCATACGCCCAGGAAGCTGCCTACGAACTGGACGACATCGTCGTCACGGCAAGCAGCATTCCCATCGATGCCGCGGGCGCTCCACGGAGCATCACTGTCGTCGGCCGAAGCGAGATCGACGCTCACCCCGGGCACTCCGTCGCGGAACTCATCGACCACGCGCTCGGCGTCGACGTACGTCGTCGCGGCGCATTCGGCGTACAGGCCGATATCGGCATACGCGGCGGTACGTTCGAGCAGACTCTCGTGCTCGTCGACGGTATCGCGGCCAATAATCCACAGACGGGGCACCATACGTTCGACCTGCCGCTCTCCGCCGGCGACATCGAGCGCATTGAGATCGTGCGGGGACATGGCTCGCGCCTCTACGGCCCGAACGCCGTCGGCGGCGTCGTGAACGTCATCACCCGGGCCAGTACCGGCACAGGCATCGAGTTATCGGCAACCGGTGGGCAACACGGATACGCCGCGGGTGGAATCGGAACGAGGCTGGGACGCGAGGACCTCGGCGGTCATGTGCGGTACCGGTTCGAACGCACCGATGGGCATCGTGCCGGAACCGAGTTTTCCGGCCATTCCGTCGCCGCATCAGGCAATTGGGGCGGAGACCGTACATACGCGAGCCTGCTGGCAGGCTATTCGTGGCGGGAGTTCGGCGCGTACCAGTTCTACTCCGAGGTGTTTCCCGAGGAGTGGGAGGCCACCGAGTCGACCTACCTCGCGGCCCGTGTGCGCAGAGCGTTCAGCGGAGCGACTGCCATCGGCACGATCGCGTGGCGACGACATGATGATGATTTCGTGCTTGATCGCACGCGTCCCGAGTGGTACCGAAACCTGCACACGACCGATGTTGTGACGGGACGAGTGCAGGTCGACGCAACGACCCCACTCGGAGCCTCGTCGGTGGCCGCGGAGATCGCACACGACGCCATCGAGAGTTCCAGCCTGGGAGACCATGGACGGTCCCGAGGCGGCGTCTTCGCAGAGCAGCAAATCGGTGCGAGTGCCGGATTGCTGGTCACGGCGGGCATCTCGTTGTACGGATACAGCGACTTGGGCTGGACGGTGTCCCCCGGCGTTGACGTGGCCGTGCCGGTGACGACGCGCAGCATCGCCTACGCCTCAGCGGGGCGGTCCTTCAGGGCGCCGACGTTCACCGACCGTTACTACGTCGGCCCGGCGAATGTGGGCAACCCGGACCTCGAGCCGGAGACCGCCTGGTCGTACGAGGCGGGCTGGCGCCGCACTTCCGATCGGCTCATCCTCGACGTCGCTGCCTTTCGCCGTACAGCACGGGACGTCATCGACTGGGTGCAGACGTCTGAATCCGAGCCCTGGCAGGCGCAGAACGCCACACGCGTAGCCACGCAGGGCGTCGAGGCAGGCGTGACGTGGGTTGCATCCGGCTTCGCCCGCAGCGCCACCATCGAACGTGCGACCGTTTCGGCGTCGTATACCACGTCGGACAATCTCACCGACGGCTCCAAATACGCTCTCGACCACATGCGCGAGCAGCTCGTAGTACGGACTGCCCACCGCCTTCCCATGGGCATTGCCGCCGAGTGGACGCTTCGCGCGGAGGAGCGCCCGTCGTCGGGCCGGTACGCGGTGCTCGATGCCGGGATCAGCCGGCGTTTCGGCGCCGTCACCCTTGAGCTTGATGGGACGAATCTGCTCGGCGCGAGCTACGTCGACGGGGGGTTCGCGCAACAGCCGGGACGATGGTTGCGCGGCGGTGTGCGTTGGGCGGCAATTCGGTAGCGCGGTTTGATTACGCCGTATCGCGTCCTATACTCACACGCGAAACACCCCTCCACCCAGGCGGAGATCGCGAGATGGCGAAACCCGGTACCGAATCGGCTCGCCCGCCCAATATCGTCCTGATCCTGACGGACCAGCATCGGGGCGACTGCGTGGGACTTGACGGCCATCCAGCCGTGCAGACGCCGAACCTCGACTGGCTGGGCCGAACCGGAACCTTCTTCCGACGTGGATACTCCGAGTGCCCTAGCTGCATTCCCGCGCGCCGTGTGCTCATGAGCGGACAGTCGCCCGCCGTGAACGGCATGGTCGGAATGCAGGGCGGACTGGAATTCAACCCCCCGCACACGCTCGCCGGCGAGTTGAGCAACGGCGGCTATCAGACGGAGATGATCGGCAAGCTGCATCTCCACCCGGCGCGAAAGCGCTTCGGCTTCGACCACATGCAACTCGCCGACGGCACGCGTGGCGAGCGGAACGACTACATCACATGGCTGCGACGCCAGGGCGTAACCGACATGCCGGACCCGGGCATGGCGCACGGGCTTTCGTCGAATGGGTGGATCGGCAGGCCGCACCATCTGCCGGAGGAGCTAACGCATACATTCTGGTGCTTCAGCCGCGCGCTGGATTTCCTCGACTCGCGGGACCCGACGTGTCCGTTCTTCCTGAACATCTCGACCATCGATCCGCATCCGCCGCTGGCCCCGCCGCAGCATTACTACGACAGATACATCGGCCGCGATCTCCCGGAGCCAGTCGTCGGCGACTGGGCCGAGGCCATGGACACTACGCGCGGACATGATCCAAATGCGCAACACATCCGACTCGACCGGGAGCAGATGCAGTGCTGCCGCGCGGCGTACTACGGCATGATCAACTTCATAGACGACCAGGTCGGACGCCTGCTGCAGGGGCTGCGCGACCGCGGGCTCTCGCGCGACACGTTCATCCTGTTCACGTCGGACCACGGCGAGATGCTCGGCGACCACAACATGTTCCGCAAGACGTATGCGTACGAAGCGTCGGCGCGTGTGCCGTTCATCGCGAAAGCGGCGGACTCGATGGGGCTTCCCGGCGACGTGACGAGCACGCTTCCCATCGGCTGGCAGGACGTGATGCCGACGCTGCTCGATGCGGCCGGGCTCGATATCCCCGACTCCGTGACCGGACGGAGCGCGCTGCCCATCATGCGCGGCGAGGCGCCGCCGTGGCGCGACGCACTCCACGGCGAGGACTCCGGGACGTACGCGCCGGAATACGCGATGCACTACCTCACGGACGGGCGATACAAGTACGTGTGGTACAGCCAGTCGGGGCGCGAACACCTGTTCGACCTTGAAACTGATCCGGAGGAGCTGCACGATCTCGCCCTCGATCAGGGCTCCGAGACGAGGCTCGCATCCTGGAGGGAGCGCCTGGCGACGGAACTCGCCGAACGCCCCGAGGGCTTTGTGCGAAACGGCGATCTGGTCCTCGGCGCACCTCACGAGAAGATGGTCCCCGGTCGGGAGTAGCTGGAGGCTCACCATGCGAACGGCAGCCGTCATCTGCACGATTCTCGCGCTCGCCGCTGTGAGCGCGCCGGCCTTCACGCCGCCGGAGGAGATCGTCGGTCCGTGGGAGGGCAGCACGACCATCATCGTCGACTGGTGCGAGCAGCCGGAGCTGGACATCGCGGTGGTCATCCGCCCCGACGGGACGGTCACGGGGTCCGTCGGCGACGCCGGACTCCGCAACGGGAAGCTGGTGCGCACGGGATGGCTGGGCAGAGCCCTCGGCAACAGGAATGAGTGGATCATCCGCGGCGCGCTCGAAGGACCGATCGTCGCGGAAGAAGGCATCGTTCGGGAGTCCGTAAGCATACCGTTTCGGCTGCGGAACGGTGAATTGCACGGTGGCGTACATACCAGCGGGTGGAAGTTCGGCGGCAGGGAACGAGGCATCCTTTCGGCCGCCAACATGGTACTTCGATAGCCTGGTCGGGATAGAGGAAGGCACGCGATGGCGTACCTCCCACACGCAGTAGATAGACCGGATCGACACCGCATCGCAGCGGAAGACTACCGCGCTTACGGACGCGATGGATACCTCGTCGTGCGCGGACTCGTGCCGAAGAGCGATGTCGGCGACATGTACGGCCATTCGGACGACGTTCTCCACGGACGGGTGCGCGTTCCGACCGTCGAAGCGCCGCCCAGCATGGACGATGGCGACCTTGCGGCGTTCACCCGCGTTCACATGCTCCACCGGCTGGACCCGCCCTCCGAGCGAATGTTCCTCCATCCGCGTGTTCTCGACGTGGTGGAGGCGCTTACCGGGCCGGACGTCCTCGCGCTGCAAACGATGCTGTTCTACAACCCGCCCGGCATGGGCGGTCAGGGATGGCACCAGGACTCGTACTACATCACGACCTATCCGGACACTCTCATGGGCGTGTGGCTGCCTCTGGAGACGGTGGACGAGGAGAACGGCTGCCTGCACGTGCTGCGCGGATCGCACGTGGAACCAATCTACGCGGCGCCGGAGCCGGAAGGGTATGTGCATGCGCGCGGGGTGTTCCGCGACGTCGCACCGGTGCAAAACGTCAGCGCGCACGACGACAGCGAGAACGATCTCACACCTGTCGCATCGAAATACGGTTTGCCGGTCCCGGTTCCAGTTGGGCCGGGTGATGCAGTATTCTTTCACGGACATCTCCTGCACCGCTCACACCAGAATCGGAGCGCGAATCGCTGGAGGCGCGCGTTTGTGAGCCATTACAGCAATGCACGGTCGTGGGTGCCGTGGAATCACGGCGCCCCTTACGAGGGCGAAGCCGCGAACGACCAGCACATCCTCGCGCGCGGCGCAACACACCTTGCCTACGCGACGCCGATATTCGGTACGCCAATCGACGCCGCCCAGGAGGGCTGAACATGCCGCTGGCTCCCGACAAAAAGAACTACACGTGGCGCACGCCGTGGGACCTCATGGCGCCCGTCGTGCCCATCACCGAGAAACTATTCTTCGTCGGCAACAAGGACGTATCGTGCCACGCGCTGAAGACCGAGGCGGGTGTCGTCCTTATCGACACGGCATTCGCCAGCACGTCGTACCTGCTGGTCGACTCGTTGCGCAAGGCGGGCATCCGTCCGCGCGACGTGAGACTCATGCTGCACACGCACGGTCACGTTGATCACTGCGGTGCGACTCGCCGGATCAAGGCGTTGACGGGGGCTCGCGTGGCGCTGGGCGCTCAGGACGTGGATACTGTCCAGAACGGCACGGCGCTCACCTGCGCTGAGTATCTGTACGGCATCACCGACTTCGAGACGTTCGAGGTCGACGAGGCGCTGGAGGACGGCGTGGCCGTGGACTGCGGGAACACCGTCATCGAGTGCCACCACACGCCGGGGCACACGCCCGGAACGTTCACGTACACCTTCCCCGTGATGATCGAGCGGGAAAAGATCACCGTCGGTCTGTTCGGCGGGCCGGGCCTCTGGACGATGGAGGACGAGCACCGCGCCGAGCAGGGCTACCCGGGCAACCGCAAGGAGTTCGCCGAGTCGCTAAAGTTCCTGTCGGAACTCGACGTCCACGTCTGGCTCGGCGCGCATCCGGGCCAGTGCGACACATTCGCCAAGGGCGAGCGCCTGGCGAAGAAGGAACAGCCCAACCCATTCGTCGACCCAACCGGTTGGAAGCGATTCATCGACGACATGCGGAACAGCTTCGAACAGAAATTCGAAGGCGCGGAGTAGCAGCGTCCGACAGAAGGCGAACTATGACCTACCAGCCCACATGGGAATCCATCAACGCGAGGCCGGTGCCGTCGTGGTTCACCGGCGCGAAGTTCGGCATCTTCATCCACTGGGGAGTCTACTCCGTGCCCGCCTGGGCGCCGAAGGGGACGTATTCCGAGTGGTACTGGGATTCGATGCGCCGGAAAGAGATGAACGTGAATCCCAACAGCAGCGGCGCCGCGAATGCTCCGGTCGCCAGCGAGCTGGGCACGTGGGGAAATCACGTGAAGCTCTGGGGTGAGGATTTCGCCTATCAGGACTTCGCCCCGGAGTTCAAGGCGGAGCTGTTCGATCCCGATCTGTGGGCATCGACGTTCGAGCGCTCCGGCGCGAAGTACGTGATCCTCACGTCGAAGCATCACGACGGGTACTGCCTCTGGCCAAGCTCGCACGCGTGGAACTGGAACGCGGTCGACATCGGCCCGCACCGCGACGTGCTCGGCGACCTGACGGAATCAGTGCGCGCTCGTGGCATCCGGATGGGGTACTACTACTCGCTGTACGAATGGCGAAATCCTCTCTACCTGCACGATCCGGAGACCTACGCACTGGAGCACATGCATCCACAGTTCCGCGATCTCGTCGAGCGGTACGAGCCGGCGCTCATCTACGCCGATGGCGAATGGGATCACCCCGAGGAGACGTGGCACAGCGCCGAATTGCTTGCGTGGCTGTTCAACGAGTCGGCGGTACGCGACGATGTTGTGATAAACGATCGCTGGGGCACTGATTCACGCTCGAAGAACGGCGGCTACTACACGACCGAGTACGGCGAGGTCGGCGCGGGCAAGGAACTCAAGGCCGGACATCCGTGGGAGGAGATTCGCGGAATCGGCGCATCGTTCGGGTTCAACCGCAACGAGGCGCTCACTGACTACATGACCGCCCGCGACCTCATCCACCTGCTCGTGAACACCGTGAGCCGCGGCGGAAACCTCTGCCTGAACGTCGGTCCGACAGCGGACGGACGGATACCCGTCATCCAGGAGGAGCGGCTGACGCAGGTCGGCGCATGGCTCGACGTCAACGGCGAGGCGATCTACGAGTCGTCACGATGGCGCGCCGACGGCGAAGGCGATCTGGTCCGCTACACGTCGCGCGGAGACGCCGTGTACGCCATCACCCTCGGCTGGCCGGGACGTGAGCTGACTCTCGACGTGCCCGAGTCGTCGTCCGACACCGTTGTCACGATGCTTGGCCGCGACGGAAACCTCCGGTGGCGCGAATCCGGCGACGGGCTCGCCATCGAATTGCCGGAACTCGGAGCGGCCGACATCCCGGGCGACCACGCGTACGTGTTCAAGCTCGTCGGGGTCTCGTAGCAACCTCCGAGTGCCTGGCGGCCGCGCGGATGCACCTCGCGCTCAGATACCACCCATCCGAATGGAGAGCGGACGTTCGTGTCCGCGACAGCAACCCACACGACCACGACACGGAGAGCGGACATTCATGTCCGCGACGCCACCATGACTGATACTCCCTGGCATGAACGCGACGATTTCTGGCACACATGGGGAACCCGCACCGAGGTCACCGACGAGGAAATCGACGCGATCATGAAGCTCCTCGACGTCGCGCCGAGCGCACACGTCCTCGATCTCGCGTGCGGCTCCGGACGGCACGCTGTCGCGCTTGCGAAGCGCGGATATCGAGTCACCGGCGTCGACCGCACGCAGCAATTCCTCGACAACGCCCGACGGGCGGCGGATGAAACCGGCGTTGAAGTCGAGCTTGTCAACGCGGACATGCGGGACTTCAAGCGCGATGGTGCATTCGACGGCGCGCTGATACTGTTCACGTCGTTCGGCTACTTCGACGATCCGGCGGACGATATCCGTGTGATCGAGAACGTGTACGCCGGCCTGCGCCCCGGCGCACGGCTGATCGTCGACGTGAAGGGCAAGGAGAACGTCGCGCAGATATTCACCGCTCGCGAATGGCACGAGGAGCCCGATGGCACGCTCCATCTCTGGGAGCGCTGGCTGGAGCGCGACTGGTCGGTACTTGCGAACCGGCGCATTCTCATCGATCAGGACGGGCGGCGTGAAAGCCTGGAGTTCAGGCAGCGGCTGTACTCGGCGGTCGAGCTATCGCGGCTGCTGAGCGATGTAGGGTTCGTCGATATCGACGCGTACGGCCACCTCGTGACGCACATCCCGTACGACCAGCACGCGCGGCGGCTGGTAGTCGTTGGGCGGAAGCCGGGCGGAGACCCCACATGAGCGGTCCGATGCCGAATTGCCACATGATCCAGGCGGGCGACATCACCGCAGTCGTCGGGGACGCAGACCGCGACGGCACGGGCGGAACGCAGTACTGCGGCCTCTGGTCACTCACGTCGAGACACCGCGCGTTCAACGCGTTCGGCAACGCATACGCCGGACTCCTGCCGGGAGAGATTCGCGGCCAGGCACCTCGGCTGGAGATCGTCGACGACGCGACGTGCGCCCTCGTCGGCACCAATGCAGATCGCGATGTACGGGCGGAATACACGGTGCGCGCGCCCTACTACGTCGATCACGCGCTCACGCTGACCGACCGCGCGAACATGCTCGGCGCGGGTTGGTTTCGCGAGGTGTCGTGGTGCTGCTACATGAACAGCCTGCACGACTCGCGGCTCTCGTTCCTCTCCGGCGGCGAGTGGATGCGGTACATTTCGCCGAAACACGGCGTCGGGAGCAACATCGCGCCATCGTACGTTCCGGATGACGATATCGAGATGTTTCCGACGACTCCGACGGGCGATGGTCGCCCTTTCCACTGGGACCGGACCCCGTTCCGGTTCGATGAGCCGTTCTACTACGGACGACTGGGCGACATGCTCTTCCTGCTCGTGTTCGACACGCCGAAGTGGCTGCGCTTCTTCTGCTCGCCAACGGGAGGCGGCGCAAGCCTGTTACCCGGCAAGCACTGCCCGGCATGGGACTTTGAGTGGGTCATCCCGCGCGCCGAGTATGAAGTCGAACGGGAGTACGCGTTCCGCGTGCGGCTCGTGTACAAACGCTACGTGTCGGACGACGACGTGCTCGACGAGGTGCGAAGAGCGCAGGCCGATCTCGGGTTCCAAAGCCCTGGTTGATTCGGTCCGCCACGTGCGCAAGCGACCCGAGCGTCGTACATTGCCATTGCGCCAGACGATCCCATCGCAGCCCGGCAGGACTCATGCGAACACGCCACATCGCCCTGATACTCGCCGCACTTCTCACCATGGCCACGTGCGCCTCGGCGTCGGCCCCACGCGCACTCGACGCGTGGTCGGGCGGCGACTTCGTGCAGCTCGTCTGGGATGCGCCCAACGCGCTTGACGCGCCGATGACGGGCTACCACGTGTACCGGGCGATCGACGCCGGCGGCTGGCAGCGTGTGACGGCGGAGCCGCTACCACGCATCGGGTTCGTGGACATGCCGGAAATCCTACGCGGCGGTGCGCGCGTGTCGTACCGCGTGACGGGCGTCTCACCTGACGGCAGCGAGACCTCGCGCTCCAATATCGTGACGGTCGGCGTCACGGCTCCTGCAGTGCGGCCCTCCGGCGCCACGTACAACAAGAACGACATCATCACGAACCGGCAACTCGTCGCACGTTCGACGATGGACCTCGCGGCGATTCAGGCGTTTCTGGAGCTCCACACCAGCTACCTCGCCACCTACATCGTCGATGAACGCAGCGCCGCACGGCACATCTTCGACGCGTGCCAGACGTACAGTGTGAACCCGCGCGTGGTGCTCACGACACTCCAGAAGGAGCAGGGCCTGGTCACCATGGACAACCCGACCCAGACGCGGCTCAACACGGCCATGGGCTGGAACGAGTCCGTCGACTCGACGCTCAACTTCGCTGATCAAGTCCTCTACGGCACTCGGCAGTGGCGGCTCTACTACGACCGGCTCACCTCCGGGAGCACGAGAGACGTCGACCAGAACGGGCTCGCGTGGGCTGTCGGCGAGACGCGCACCGTGTTCGACGGCACAGTGAAGCCCGCGAACGAAGCCACCGCGGGGCTCTACATCTACACGCCGTACATAGGCGGCCCGACGGGCATCGGCGGCAACTACCTGTTCTGGCGGCTCTGGACGGATTCGTTCGCGTTCGGCCACGACGACCCACCGCAGCCGCTCGCTCTGCTTGGACCGGGCAGCCCGACGCCGCCGGGCACAGCAGTCGCAACGACGACGCCGACGCTCACGTGGCAACGCCTCACCAGCGCGCAGTTCTACACCCTCACTGTGAATCTCGTTGACGGGGGAACTGTGCATGAAGACCCACTCATCCCCGCAGCGCTGGAGGAATACGACCTCCCGAGCGTAGGAATCGTAGACGGAGCTACGTACCGCTGGCGCTTGCAGGCGTTCGACTCAGGAGGCAGCCCACTCGGCACATCGGAGTGGTTCTACTTCACCGTGGATCTCACCACCGTTATCGCAGGCGCGACCCCGATGCGCCATCGCCTCCACCCCGCTGCGCCGAACCCCTTCAACACCACGACGCGCATTCGATTCTCGCTTCCACGCGACGAACACGTCTTGCTCGAGGTTCTGGACGCCACGGGACGCGGCGTGGAGACGCTCGCCGCACGTCGCTACGGACCGGGCACGCACGCCGTCGAGTGGCACGCCGAGCAGTGCGGTAGCGGGGTGTACATCTTCCGGCTTCGCGCCGGAGCGTTCGTCGCGACTCAACGCGTTGTGCTGGTACGCTGACGATGCCGCAATCTATGAACGACTACGTGATCGCGTATGAGGCCGATCTGCGCTGCTACCCGAATTACTCGTTCGAGATCGGCGACGTGGACGGCGACGGACGGCTCGAGATGGTGTCGCTGAATCAGAACGGCGACCGGTTGCGCGTCGCGAACATCGATGGCCGCGTGCTCTTCGAGCGCAGGCTCACGAACTACGGTAACTGGGGCACGCCACTCCCCGCGCTTTGGGACTTCGATGGCGACGGCCGGGACGAAATCGTGGTGCCGGATCTCGGACGTGAGAACCGCCACAAAGAGGCGCGCATCGTCATGCTGAATGGCGATGGCGACGAGATAGCGGATCACTGGTTCGGGATATCCGGCCGCGACGACTACGGCATCGCGGTGCCGCTCCTCGCGCCGTTCAGACACGCTCCCGAGGGCGCTCCGGGCGTGGTCGCAGCGCTGGCGGGCGGGATCGTCGTCGGGCTGGACTCAGACCTGAACGAGCTGTGGCGCGTCGACGGGCTGTTCAACGACTTCGCGCACGAGTTCTACGTCGCTGACGTGGACGGCGACGGCTGCGACGAGATCGCCTTCTGCACGCTCGATCACGTCGACGGCGGCGACGCCGAATGGAATCGCGGCGAGCTGGTCCTTCTCGACCACGACGGGTCCGTCATGTTCCGCCGCTCGACGCGCGACTACTTCCCCGACTCGCATTTCGACGATGTAGCGTTCGCCGATTTTCTGGGCGACGGATCGGCTCAAATGCTCGTAGAGAAGGGCGCGCTGATCGGGATCGACGGGAGCGTCATCTGGAGGCTCGACGAGGGAACCTTGGATCACGGGCAATGGATCGCGCACGTTCCCGAGCCCTCGCCCGATCCATCGGGCGCCGGACGCCGGATTCTGATCTCGGAGTTGTGGGGCACGCGCGGGCGCAGCGCGATCCTCACCGGGGACGGCCGGCTCGTGAAGCACCTCGACGACGTGCCATGGACGCGGCTCGACGCATCCGAACATCCCGACTGGTCGCTCCTGCCGACGCGGACGCACGCCGTTCGCTGGAGCCCCGACTCCGCGCCTGAGTTCTTCGTCGCCGAGCAGACGTGCTCTCCAACGTCGCACGATGCGTTCGTGACGCGGGAGTTCACGCTGCGGGCTCACTTCCTGGATGTCGACGGGAACCACATCGCATCGATGCCGTTCGAGGACGCGCAGATCGAGGGCTACTGGTACAACGGCGAAGTGCGCTCCCGTGTTGCGGACATCGACGGCGACGGGTGCGAGGAGATCGTGTTCCCGCGGCAGAGCGGTCGCGTGATGATACTGAAGAAACGAGGTGTGTAGTGTCTGAGCCCCTCTACGTCGTCTTCTCGATGGATTGCGAGCGTATCGCGTCCGAATCGCCACCCGGCGGCCCGGAAACGTGGGAGCTGAGCGAGCGCGCCATCAAGGCGTACACGCGGACGCTCCTCGACGCGGGCCTCCCGCCGACGCTGTTCTGCGTCCCGGAGTGCGGCGTCCGTCACGCGGATTTGCTGCGCGATCTCCAGAGCGCGGGCGCCGACCTCGGCATGCATTCCCATCCGCAGAGCTTTCTCGATGGGCGTTACGACCGCTACCTCGCCGAGTATGAACGCGACGAGCAGCGCGAGATACTGGCAGCAGGGCTTGAAGTACTTACCAGCGCGTTCGGTGATGCGCCGACGTCGTTCCGGTCCGGCAACCTTTCGGCCTCCGACGATACGTACGGACTGCTCGTCGAACTCGGCTTCACGCAGGGCAGCAATTCGCTGCCGGGCCGCGATGCGCCGGAGTTCGCGGCGAACTGGGTCGGAGCGGTACGCCACCCGCACTGGGCGAACGCGCGGGACAGGCTCGTGCCGGGAGACCTTCCGTTCTTCGAGCTACCCATCACGATTCACCCCACGGAGACGACACCGGGCGGCGGCCCGCTGGAGCTGCGCATCGAATTCGGATCGTTCGACAAGTGGCACCGACCGATCATCGAAGCGGCGCTGGACGACATGACGTCGAACGAGGCGCCGTTCCAGACGCTCTGCATCTTCACGCACAATTTCCACGACTACGCAGACGACACCGACCCGCGGACGGAAACCCTCCGCGATATCGTCGCGCATCTCTCGGCGATAGACGATCGCACCGTCATTCCGGCATCGCTGGCGGACTTGCGGGGTCACTACATAGACGTGATCGGGGAGCCGACATGACGGAGTTCGCCGCGCTGATATTCGATTTCGACGGCCTGATCCTCGATACGGAGGTTCCCGAGTACTGCGCATGGCAGGAGATATTTCAGCGCCACGGCGCCGACCTGCCTCTCGACGAGTGGGTGAAATGCATCGGCAGCTCGTTCGAGATGTTCGACCCGTACGACTACCTCGAAGAGCAGACAGGCCGGACCACGGACCGCGACGCACTACGCGCGGAGCAACGCGCACGTCACGCGGAACTCGTCTCCGAGCAGGACCTCCTGCCCGGAGTCAGGCAGTGTCTTCAGAGCGCCGTCGCGTCGGGCATGGTCTGCGCCGTGGCGTCCAGCTCCAAGCACGCGTGGGTCGATCACCATCTCGTCAACCACGGCATCGACGAGTACATGTCGTGCGTCTGCTGCCGAGACGACGTCGACCGGGTGAAGCCCGCGCCCGACCTGTTCCTCGCCGCCGCGGAGTGCATCGGCGTCGAGCCTTCGCGCGCAGTAGCCATCGAGGATTCGCCGAACGGCATCGTCGCCGCGAAGGCCGCCGGAATGCGGGCGATCGCCGTTCCGAACTCCCTCACGCGCGGGCTTGACCTGAACGCGGCGGACCTGATTCTGCCGTCGCTCGCCGAGATGCCGCTGGAGGATGCGCTGAGGCGGTTGTCGGAGTAACGGGTCACACATGGCGCCGATTCGTATATTCCCCGGTCGACGACACTGACCCGCCGGTCATGTGGTAGATCCCTTGAAGCCGTTCATCGAATCGAGCAATATCGCCGGTGACCCTGCCGCTCTGCGGGCCAGAGCGAAACGCGACGGATACCTGTTCTTCCGAGATTTCGTCGACCACGACGCGGTCCTGAACGTGCGGCGACAGTTCGTGGACATCCTCGAACGTCACGGCTGGCTCGACGACGGCACGAATCCGCTCGACGCGGTGTCGACGAAGCCCTTCCGCGTCGAGGGCGATGCCGACTGGTGGCCGATATTCGACGACTTCCAGCGCCTGGAGGAATTCCACGCGCTGGCGCACGATGAGCCGCTTATCGCGGTGCTCGACGGGCTGTTCGGCGAGAAGACACTCGTCCATCCGCGCAACATCGGTCGGATCATCTTCCCGAATACTCCGACGACACCTCCGCACCAGGACTACATCCACATCCATGGGACTCCGGAGACCTACACCGCGTGGATGCCGCTCGGCGATGTGCCGCGCGAACTGGGAGGTCTAGCCGTGCTGGAAGGGTCCCACGTCCTCGGGTTGCTCCCCGTGCGACCCATGGCGGGCGCCGGCGGCTCGGGCATCGAGGCGCTTCCCGACGGCCGCGAGTGGCGTACCAGCGAGTTCCATCGCGGCGATGCGCTGCTCTTCCACAGCCACACCGTCCACCGCGGGCTGGACAACGCCACGAGCGACCGCATCCGCCTCTCTGTGGACTTCCGCTACCAGGGGGTCTCTCAGCCCGTGACACAGACATCGCTCACGCCGCACCTGGACCGATTCGACTGGGATTTCGTGTACGCGGGCTGGAAGTCCGACCGGTACAAGCACTACTGGCGGGAGTACCCGCTCACCGTCGTGTCGGCTGATGGCGGCGGGTATCAGGCGAAAACGCGGGACGAGACCGCGTAGCCCCGTGGCTACGGCCCTGCGACGATCTCCCGCAGGCCGGTGCACCGCCGCTCGACGGTGAACTCCTCGCGGATGCGTGAGCGTGCGGCGTCGCCCGAATCCTTGTCGAGTGCGCGAGCGACGGCCTGGGCCCACAGCTCGACATCCGCCCGCTCGATCACGATTCCGGCATCCCCGATCAGAGTCGCCGTGCCGTTGACATCTGACCCAACGGGAATGCAACCGCACAGCATCGCCTCCGCGACGGCGTTGGGCATCCCCTCGGTCAGCGACGGGTGCGCGTAGACGTGCGCGCGCCGGTACCATTCGCGAACGTCGTCGGCGGGCAGAAGCCCAGTCACCGTGAGGTTCTCCGGCAGATCTCCGTACCCCGCGCGGACCATCGCTTCCGTCGGGCCGACGAGCACGAACGACACGTCCGGCATCCGGCGCGCGAGGTCCACGATGAGCGGGACGCCCTTAAGCGCCGCCATCCGGCGTAGCGCCTCGTCCGAACTGCCGTGTGGAACGCTGGCCACCGTCACCACGAGGCGCTCGCGAGCAATTGCCGCCGGACACCAGTATTCGCTGTCAAAGCCGTTATGCAGGACGTGGACCTCGCCCCGAATGCCCGGGACGAGCGACTTCACGCCGGTCGCGCGTGGAGGGTCGAACGCGTACGAGTTCGTGCCGTCGTGAAGCGAGTCATGCACCGGAAGCAGAGCGTGCGCGCTTCGTACCGCGTACCGAACCAGCGCCGCCCGCAGGCGCGAATCGTAGACGCCGTAGTTGTATTCGGAGAAGTGGTGCGCGTCGTATCCCGCCAGGACGATCCAGAGCCGACGACGAAACAGTCGGCATAGCACCGCGGGCAGAAACGCGTGGTAGTCCGCGAATCGGAAGAACACTCCACGCGCGCGCGGGAGGTGCCACAGCAGCCAACACGCCAGCTTGACCATGTTCCACGCGAGGCTGCGCGGCGGGCTCAACACGACATCGAACGTGCGCATATCGAAGGCGCCGCGCAGGCATTCCTCGTCCGCGCGTGCAACGAATGAGCCGGTCGTCCTGAGCACAAGCAGCCGTGCCTGCTTCATCGACCGGCACCCCGCCTCAGCCCTTGACGATCCTCTTGGCGACACGTTCTCTTCATACTCTCGCACCACATGTGCTCATGACCCCTATCAGCCCTCTGGACTCGCCCATGTGCGGTATCGCCGGCCTCGTTCATCGCGACCAGTCACGCCCCGCCACGCTGGACGAACTCCGGCCCATGCTCGATCGCATCACGCACCGCGGGCCCGACGACTGGGGACACTTCCTCGACGGCGCGCTGGGCATGGGAATGCGCCGCCTCAGCATCATCGATCTCGCAGGCGGACACCAACCGATCCACAACGAAGATAAGACCGTGTGGACGGTATTCAACGGCGAGATCTACAACTTCACCGAACTCCGCCCGATGCTCGAATCGAAAGGGCACCGATTCGCCACCAACGCCGACACGGAAGTGATCGTCCATCTGTGGGAGGAATTCGGCGAAGCGTTCGTCGAGCACCTGCGCGGCATGTTCGCTATCGCCGTGTGGGATTCGCGGACGCGGCAGCTCACGCTCGTACGCGACCGTCTCGGAATCAAGCCGCTCTATTACGCCGAGACCCCGGGGGGGCTGCTATTCGGTTCCGAGCAGAAATCCCTCATCGCGCATGAGCACTTGGGGCGCCGGATCGACCACGGGGCGGTGCGGGAATACCTCGAACTGATGTACATCCCCGCGCCACGGACGATCTTCGAGGGCGTCCGGAAGCTCCTTCCCGGGCATGTGGCAATCTGGCGGGACGGACGACTCACGATTCGCGGCTACTGGGACTCACGCCCGGAACCGGTCGACCGCCCGTACACCGACGTGCGCGAAGAACTTGAACACGAGCTGTCGGAATCCGTCCGTATGCGGCTCGTGTCGGACGTGCCGCTCGGCGTGTTCCTGAGCGGCGGCGTGGATTCCAGCATGATTACCGCGCTCATGGCTCGGCAGATGGGCGAACCGGTGAAGACGTTCTCCATAGGATTCGAGTCCGAGATCTACAACGAGCTGGACTACGCGCGGCAGGTTGCTAGCCACCTTGAAACGGACCACCACGAGGAGGTCGTCCAGCCCGATGCGATAGGGCTCCTCCCGAAGCTGGTGTGGCACTACGACGAGCCGTTCGCCGATTCGTCGGCGATACCGACGTACTACGTGAGCAGGCTCGCGCGGCGACACGTGACCGTCGTCCTGACCGGCGACGGCGGCGATGAGCTGTTCGCCGGGTACAAGCACTACCGCTGGCTCAAGAAATACGCCACGTTCGACCGCATCGCCGGGCCGCTGCGCCGCCCCGTATTCGAGGCGTTGCGCCGCCTGCCGCTTCCCCTTCGCCATCGCGCGATCCTCCGACGGCTCTCCAAACCGCTGCCGGACATTCAGCGAGAGGCGCTCGCGGCCTTTACGTCCGAGCTACTCGATACCGTCGCCCCCGCGCCGCCCATCGGCGGCCGGCACGATGCGACCAAGGACTACGCGGAATTGTGGAACAGCGCGGGCGATGTATCGTTCGTCGAGAAGCTGATGTACACCGATCAGAAAACGTACATGGTCGACGATATTCTCACGAAGGTGGATCGCGCCAGCATGGCGGTTTCGCTGGAGGCGAGGGTGCCGATCCTCGACCACCGAGTCTGCGAGCTGGCGAACAGCATTCCGCTTGAGATGAAGCTCCGGGCGGGAGGCGACTCCAAGCACATACTCAAGGACATGATCCGACCGTGGATGCCACCGGGCTTCTTCATGGATCGGAAGTGGGGGTTCGGAGTCCCGCTGGTGGACTGGTTCCGCACCGATCTCCGCGACTACGTGCGGGATCGGCTCCTCTCACAGCAGGCTCGCGAGCGAGGTATGTTCGATCCACGCGGCGTGGAACGCATCATCGAGGAACATCAGAGCGGGCGAATGCAGCTCATGGATCAGATATGGGCGCTGCTCGTACTGGAGGAATGGTTCACCCAGTTCGTCGATGC
This sequence comes from uncultured bacterium, assembly GCA_964510105.1. GTDB lineage: Bacteria > Latescibacterota > MWCZ01 > MWCZ01 > MWCZ01 > CAZWQW01. The sequence continues at coordinate 4,465 of CAZEAI010000010.1, read as the reverse complement.
CGAGCCGGGGGCGACGCCGCCCGCGTTCGACTAGTCTTCTGTCCGGGGCCCGAACCGCCGCACCAGACGTAGTGTCGCACCCTTCACGCCAATCCAGAGGGGTATCGCACCGTACGCGTAGAGCGTCGCGTTTACGAATGCCACGGGCAGCATGTGGCGGTCGCTGATGCTCGCGCCGACGAAGAGCGATAGCCCGAACGACGGCAGCCAGAGTATGCCCAACGCCCCGAGCGTTCGCCAGCCGCACTGGCGGCCGACCGCCGAGGCGCCGACAACGAACAGACCAAACAGGCCGACAGCGAGAACCCGAACCACTCCGCGCGGAATGAGCCCCGGGAACTGCCTCTCCCACGGACGCGGCGTCGACAGCAGCACGTAGAAGACGTTCTTCACCGCGTACTTTGCCAAGTCGCCGTAGTGCCCCTGGATGCCTTCACGAACGCGCTCGATCGCCCACTCGCGCCGCTCATCCGCCCGGGCATCCGGCGGGACGGAGACCCACATCGAATCAAGCCGGCGTCGGACCTCGGCTGGTTGCCTGGCTGGATCGCCCTCCGCCGCGACACCAGCCATCGCGCGTCCCCACGCCATGAACCAGAGGTCCTGAGTCGCAACACCGGTGATCCCGGTGCGGCTGTGCACGTGCGCCACCCATGGCGAAACGATCAGCAGCGCGGGGACCACGAACGAGAGTATGCGCGCTCTGCTGGTCCACCCGGCGACTGCACCTGCCACGGGTATGAGCAGGATGAACGGCGCGCCGACCTGCTTCGTCAGCGCCGCGACCGCAATCAACAAGCCGGCGCCGAATGTCCACACCACTCGCTCGGTCCGCATCCCGTGCGCGAACGCCGCGCATGCCGCCGCCATGAGTGCGACGCCGACGGGATCGGTATGGATACCGGGAACGGCGGGGAGCGCCACAACAGCAGCGATCACGCCCGCAGCCGTTCGCCGTGCTATCCCCGCGGCGCTAGCCGCGAACAGGCCGATGCTCAGAACGTGGAGCGCCATGATGGCTATCGGAGGCGAATCTGTTCCCGCACCGATCGCGCGAAGGAAGAGCTGATACAGCGGCGGCCGACCGTATGCGCTATGCCGATACGCGGGGAATGCGCGAAACTCCGGAGAGGACGCCGCATCGATGTATTCCATCGTATCCGGCACCACCCACCATCGCTCGACGGGTGACCACAGCGCGGTGGCCCCGAGATACGCAAGCGCAAGCGACGCTCCAATCACGAACGCTCGGGCTGGACCGCTCATCGGGGCTCCTCGCCGTCATTTCGAATCAGCCAGACCTCGTTCACGCGGGACCACTGCCGCCAGTGTATGTTTCCAACATCGGGGTCGTCGAACGTGATCACGAGCGGCCCGTCCGCCAGCGCATCGTAGGGCACCGGCCACTCCTTCAGGTCCTCGCGGTCGGGCCCATAGGCCGTCGGCTCGACGTGAATGCCGTTGAAACGCGGACGAATGTCTCCGGCGCCGGTCATCCGCACG
>CAZEAI010000010.1:0-2952 GCA_964510105.1 uncultured bacterium | reverse complement strand
GAGATCGTCATAACGCAGCGCGATCGGCCAATGGATGTCCGTTACCCATGACTGCCGGGCCCGGGTCCGCCCTTCCTCCCACCACATGGCGAATGGGTTGGGATTGCGCGACATGTAGGGATCCGTGTCGATGGTCTCGCCTCGCACGACGTGCGGCGATTTCGCAACGTTGCCAACGTCGTCGTACACACTCCACCGGCCGGGCGATACCCAACTCCGGATGCTGTCCAGCCGCGCGCACCTCTCCGGCTCGCCGTCCAGAGCACGAATGTCCGCGAATCGGTCCTCCAACCACCAACGGTCGTTGACGGGGCGATCCATGAAATCGAGAATCGCGCCTCGTTCCGGACCGTGCGCTCCGTACTCTTCGACGCTCGTCTGGTACCCGATCGACCGGTACAGCTCGTAGCAAAGCTCCCGAATGCGCTGGGCCAATTCCGGCCTCACCGGCGCGGAAACAGCCCGCTCCAGAACCGCTTCGGCCTCGACCATCGCGGCGTTCGCGCCTATTTCGGACGCCCTCGCGAGGGACTCGTATGCCTGCGCCTCGAGCTGCGTTTCGTAGACGAGCCTGTTCCGAACGTAGGCATCGTAATACGCACGCAGCAGCGCGAGTTGCCACCGCCAGTTCTCGACGAGATCCGGACGCCCATCCTCAAGACGACGCCAGAGCGCCAACGTGGCCTCGACGCCACCATTCATCGCGAGCGAACCGCGCCAACCGCGCTCGAACGCAAGGATGCCGTCGGCCGCGCGCTCGGAGACGCCGGGCGCAAGGAACAGGCGCGCGTACTCGACGAGCACCGCCCGTATGTCCGCACCGGCCTCCCAGCCACGTGCGAGCCAGACGATCTTGTTCACGTCGTCGTGGATGCCCTCGGAATACGCGAGGAAGCCGATCGTGCCGCGCGTATACGCGCGATGGATGATCGACTGGTCTTCGGGGCGCGGGTTCGGCCCTTCCCGCCCAATCGTCGCGATGAGAGCCGGGTCCCACCATGGGATCGGAAACTGGCTGCGGATGTTGTGCGTGATGTCCGGATAGCACCTGATCGGGTATTTGGAGGGGACCCGCCTGCGAATGGCATCGATTCCGGGGTCCCAGGGCCCCGCCACAATGCCGCCGATCCAGTCGGGCTGATGCTCGTTCAGATAGTCGAATGTCCACTCCGCCTTGTCCGGTTCGAACTTCTGCATCGAGAACCAGACCGACGCCTCGGGGTGGTATCTCACGACGAGTTCGCTCAGCTCACGGAGGAACGGCATCAGATCGCGGGGATCGTTGTGGCCGGGGTCGCCGCCCGGAACGAACACGACGTCGAGGCGCGACATGTCGCGATAGTACGCCTCGTGAGCGGCGAGAAGCTGCTTTCGCTCGTGCCGGTCTGAAAGGTCGACCCTCGCAGGGGTGAAGAGCCAGAACGCAATGTCGTACTGGGCGCAGATGTCCGACAGATAGGCGTTCATCTCGGCCCGAGACATGCCCATCAGATCGTTGCCGCTACCGGCTTCGGCCCCGACCGTCGTCGAGCTTTCCACCGCATTCATGCCGAAGAGCACGAGTTCCCGGATGTACTGCTCGTATTGACCCTCGTCCCAGGCGTCGTAGGTGTTCTGCATCGGACCGTAGCCGAGTTGCATGCCGCGGAGCGCCTGATCCGGAACGGAGACGCACGACAGATCGCTCGGAAGGAGCACGGCGTCCTCGTCCCAATCCATCTGACGCAGCAGGTAGCCCACGGCGTAGAGGAGACCGCGACGCCGGTTCGCCGACAGACGGATCGCCGCGGGACCCGCCACCCAGGTGTCGATGAGGTCTACCTCGATGCGGAACCCTTCATCACCGAGTTCAGGATCGACGCTGTCGGGAACCGCGAGCCTTATGTAGGGGACATCGAAGGATGTGGCGGTGTCCACGCGCCACCTCATCCCGGTCCGTGCGGCGACCTCTTCCACAAGCACGGTCGCCGCGAACCTCTCATCCTCGGCGAGCGTCCCGGACGACACAACGACAATCGCATCGGTGAAATCCAAAAGCTGGAACGTCGTTGCATGGGAGCCGGCGGGCCCCAGCGCGGCGAGCCCGACAATCACTGCTCGGAAGATGCGAAGCGAAGCATTCACGCAGGACATTCCGTAGGTCATGAACAACTCGCAAGAGGAGGCTGGATGGTGCCATGCAGTAGTATAGCCGACACACATCCCCACGGCAACACACGCCGGAGAGGCGCGGCCAAATGAACCGTCAGGCGACGTACACCGTCTTGACGTTGACGAACTCCCGAATTCCGAAGTGCGCAAGCTCCCGACCGTAGCCACTCGCCTTGATTCCACCGAACGGTAGACGCGGGTCCGACCGCACGAACGAGTTCACGAAGCAGCACCCCGCGTCGAGTTCCTCCGCTGCGATGCGCTCGCCCCGGGCGATGTCTCGCGTGAAGATCGCCGCCCCCAGGCCGAACGACGTGTCGTTGGCAACTCGGATGGCCTCCGCCTCGTCCTCCACGCGGATCACCGCCGCGACCGGACCGAACAGCTCTTCGTCGTACCCCGGCGAGCCGGCACGCACGCCGGTGAGAACCGTCGGCGGAAACCATGCGCCGGGTTTCTCCGGAGCCTGCCCTCCGAGCACGCACGCAGCCCCGGATTCCAGCGTCCGGTTCGTCTGGTCGCGAAGTTCGTCGCGAATGTCCACACGGGCCATCGGCCCGATATCGGTGCCGTCGTCCAGGGGGTCGCCAACGCGCGGCGCGGCCATTTCCGCGGTGAATCTGTCGAGCCACTCGTCGTATACCGCATCGACGACGACGAATCGCTTCGCGGCGATGCAGCTCTGCCCGCCGTTGACGAGCCGGCTCCTCGCGCCCTGCTCCGCTGCCGCTGCAAGATCGGCGTCCGCCAGTATCACGAACGGATCGCTGCCGCCGAGCTCCAGCACACTGGGCTTGATGG
>CAZEAI010000009.1:75602-75854 GCA_964510105.1 uncultured bacterium | reverse complement strand
TATCGTGCGCGCGGTTGGGCACCGGGACAAGCAGGCGGACCTGCTTGCGCAGAGTGGTTTCGAGAGAATCGAGACTGGCGCGGACAGGCGAACGGGCCTGGCGAACCTCGCAGCGGGCACGCGCTGGGCACCAGTTGCGTTTGCTCGCGACCTTGAGCCGGGGTTCACGGCGGAGGACATCTACGAACGCCTGGACTGGATCATGACGGCGGTGTTCGGCGCGCCGACAGGGTACGAGCCGGTCATGATGTC
>CAZEAI010000009.1:60611-75592 GCA_964510105.1 uncultured bacterium | reverse complement strand
GGTTCGAGCAGGAACGGATGACCCCTGCGAGGCGTCTCGCCGTTGTCGCGTTCATCGTGGGTGCGGTGATGGTGCTGGCGGGAATATTCGCGATGGTGACTCACGAGGCTCTTCCACTTCGCTGAGCAAGGCATGTCGATGGATCTTGAACGCATACAGGCGGAGCTGAAGCGGCTGGGGTTAGGCGATAGACCAGGCTAGGCGTACCGAACTGGAGCGCCGCACATGGACCCGAAGCAGCGCAGAGACTCATGTGTTCGCCACATCCAATGGGCAATGTCGAACCGGGATCGGTGCCGTTCGATCAAGTTCGGTACGATGGTTCACGACGAGGAGATCACAAACGACAGAGGGGTACTCGCGGCTCTGGAAATAGACCAGGTGCCACACAGGCTCGTCGTGCGCGCATCGGGATACCTCGATTGGCAGCCGGAGACGCTCCAACGGGATGGCTTTGTTCGAATCGAGGACGAAGCCGTCCGGCACGGGCTGCGCGGCACCCATTCGGACTGGATTGCGCTTGCGAGAGAGCTTGAGCCGGGAGTGAACGCGGACGCCGTGTATGATCGTATCGACTGGGTAATGCAGGCGGTTTTCGGGGCCTCGGTGGGGTACGAACCAACAGTGAAGTGGGTCGGCTACGGGCGCACGCCGATGAGCCGCCTGACGCGATTGGTCATCCTAGGGCTCATTGTAGCGAGCCTCGTGGCCATGGCTGGGTACTTCCTGATGGTGTCGGGCGTCGTACAGCTCAAGGGATGAACACGGAGTATCGATGGATCTTGAACGCATACAGGCGGAGCTGAAGCGGCTGGAGATCGACGGCTGGCTCCTTTACGACTTCCAGGGGCTGAACCCCATCGCACGGGACGTGGTGGGCCTGGACGACACGCTCATCACGCGCCGCTGGTTCTGCATGATCCGTCCGCAAGGCCAGCCCGTGTGGCTGATCAGCCGGATCGACGCGGGACATTTCGGCGACGCCGAGGGCGAAGTCCGAACGTACCTCAGTTGGAGCAGTCTGCAACAGGAGCTTGGCCGTCTCGTGGCCGAATGCCGGAACGTGGCCGTTGAATACGTGCCCGGCGGCATGATACCGTACGTCTCGCGCGTCGACGGCGGTACGTTGGAGATGCTCGTGGAGACCGGCGTCGAACTGGTGTCCAGCGCGGATCTCATCCAGTGGTGCCAGGCGCGCTGGTCGTCGTCGACGCTGGGCACGCACCTTGAGGCGAGCACGCACCTTACGGCTGCCCGCGAACTGGCGTTCGAGTCGATCACGAAGGCGCTCGTGATGGGACGCCGGATCACCGAGTACGACGTGCAGCAGGCGATCCTCGGTTATTTCGACGAGCACGGGCTCGCGACGAGTTCTCCACCGATCGTCGCGGCGGGACGAAGCACCGGCGACCCGCACTACCAGCCGATGGAGTCAGGCAGCGCGAAGATCGAGGAGGGCGACGTCGTCCTGGTCGATCTCTGGGCGAAACTGGCGCAGCCCGGCGCGGTGTACGCCGACATCACGTGGATGGCGTATGCGGGCGGCATCATCCCGGAAGAACTCGCGCGCCTGTTCCATATCGTCACCCTCGCCCGCGACCGCGCCATCAAGTTCCTGCGCGATTCGGTGCGCAAGAAGGAGACGGTGCAAGGCTATCAAGTGGACGATGTGGCGCGTAGCGTCATCGCCGATGCAGGCTACGGCGATCGGTATATCCACCGCACCGGCCACAACATCGGCGTCGACGATCACGGCACGGGTGTGAACTTCGACAATCTCGAAACGCACGACGAGCGAATAGTCATTCCCGATGTCTGCTGCTCCATCGAGCCGGGCATCTACCTGGATCTCTTCGGGATGCGGAGTGAGGTGAACATCTTCGTCGGCGAACACCGCGCGGAAGTCACCACGATGCCGATTCAGCGCCGAATCGTGCCGCTGATGCGTCCATCGAGCTGAGCAGGAGTACACGTCGCGTGAAAGGCGAACGCATGCTCGATTATCTCAAGGAGCGAGCCGACGACATCGACAGGCAGCTGGAACAGTTGCTGCCAAGGTCGCTTACGCCGGAGTGGGTACACGACGTGCTCGGGGAGAGCACGTACGCCGTCGATCTGGAAACACTGACGAAGGCCCTCGCCGAGCCGGTGTGGGATTTCCTCGACCGCGGCGGCAAGAGGTGGCGTCCGGTGCTGCTCGTCACGGCGGCGGAAGCGGTCGGCGGAGATCCGGCGGTCGCCGAGCCCCTCCTTCCGATGATCGAACTCATCCACAACGGCACGCTCGTACACGACGATCTAGAGGACGACAGCGAACTGCGGCGCGGCAAGCCCTGCCTTCACAAATCGTTCGGCGTCGACATCGCCACGAACGTCGGAAGCGCGATGTATTTCGTCCCAATGATGATCCTTTACGGGAAACTCGGACCATACACCGACGCTCAGCGGCTGCACATCTACGATCTCGCAACGCAGGAACTCGTGCGCTGCCACTGCGGGCAGGCCATCGACATCGCATGGCACAACGACCCGAACACGAGCGTCACCGAGAATCAGTATCTGCAAATGTGCGCGTACAAAACCGGCGTACTGGCGCGTCTCGCGGCGAAGCTCGGGGCATACGTCGCGGGCGGATCGGCGGGGCAGGTTGAGGAGCTGGGGCGTTTCGGCGAAACGCTCGGTGTGTCGTTCCAGATCCAGGACGACATCCTGAACCTGACCGGCGAGGAATTCGCCAAGGGCAAGGGGCGCGGAGAGGACATCCACGAGGGGAAGCTCACGCTACTGGTGCTGCACGCTCTGCAGAACGGCGACGCCACGGCCGCCACGCGCCTGCGGAACATACTCGCATCCCATCCGACCGACCAGACGATCATCGACGAGGCGATCGAGATTATCGAAGCCACCGGCGCGATCGACTATGCGCGGGACCGCGCGCGGGCGTTGATGGAGCAATCCTGGCGTTCGCTCGACGCGATGCTCGCCGAGTCGGAGGCGAAAGATCGCCTGCGCCAGTTCGCGGAGTTCGTCACCAGGCGCGAACTCTGATCCGCACACCTTCCGGAATTCACCGCCCCGATGGAGGCATACGGTGCCAACTCAGACTCCTCCCTATCGCGTCGCCATCCTCGGTTGCGGCTGGGCCTCGAGCGCCCACGCAGCCGGATATCTTGCACATCCCGAGCTGTTCGACGTTCGAATCTGCTGCGACATCGACGCAGACAACGCGGCGACGCGCTCGGCGCAGTTCCCGGGGAGCCGCACCACTTCCGACTGGCGAGCCGCCGTGGCAGACCCCGACGTAGACGTTGTGGACGTCTGTCTCCTTCACAACCTCCACCACCCAGCAGTAATGGCCGCCGCGAAGGCGGGGAAGCACGTGCTGCTCGAAAAGCCGCTCGCACTCACCGCGGACGAGGGGCGCGAGATGGCGCGGGCCGTGTCGGACGCCGGCACGACACTCATGGTTGCGTTCAACGAGCGCCACACATGGCACGGCAAGACGGTGCGTCGCCTCGTGGACGAGGGCCGCATCGGAGACGTGTACCTCGTGCGGACGGACCACAATCAGGATACGCAGTTCGACGCGAAGCCGTGGTGGAAGTCAGTGGAACAGGTCGGCGGCGGAGCGCTCATCTCGTCGGGCATTCACATGCTCGACCAGCTTCGCTGGTTCGGCGGCGACCCCGTGGAGGTCTTCTGCGCGACGCAGCACCTCGCGGGGCGACATGAGGCGGAGGCCGTGGCGGTCGTTACCGCACGTTTGCCCGGTGGTGGGGTCGGCACGCTGGATATGTCGTGGGCGGCACCGCACCAGCCATGGTATCAGTTTCTCATCGTATACGGAACGAAGGGCCGCATCACGACGCTGGGCGACGACGTGACGATCGCGACTCGCGACGCCGTCGAGACGATACCACGCCCGGACGACCTGCCCGAACACGACTCCTTCATAGGCGAGGTCCGCCACTTCGGAGAATGCCTGCGGGACGGCATCGCTCCAGGCACGGACATCCACGACGCCCTCCGGACTCAGGAGTTCCTCGACGCCGCCTACCGTTCGGCGAAAGAGAACCGCCTGATATCCGTCGACTACACGGGGTAGCGTCGATGCGACTGTTGTGCATCGTGAACCCCGCCGCGGGAACGCGACGCGACGCCAGACGAATCACGGAGCCGCTGCGGCATCTTGCCGGATCTCACGGCTGGGACCTGACGAGCGCATTCACCGAGGGACCGTCCCATGCCGTAGACGTGGCCAGGAACGCCGCCGGACGGTACGACGTCGTCATAGCGGCCGGAGGCGACGGCACGATCCACGAAGTCGCCACCGGACTCGTCGGCGGAGATGCGGCGCTGGGAATCATACCGGCGGGATCGGGAAACGGGCTCGCGCGATCACTCGGAGTACCGATCGATACTCGTCGCGCGGTGGCGGCTCTGGCAACGTGCGAGTTCCGGGCGCTTGACGTCGGCGAGGTGAACGGACGGCTGTTTTTCGCCGTGGCCGGTGTCGGTCTGGACGCGGTGGTCGCAAGGCGATTCCACGAGACCGGGAAGATCGTCCGCGGCCTGATCCCCTATATCGTGCATGCCGTCAGCACGTGGGCCTCCCACGAACCCGAACTCCTCTCGTACTCCATCGATGACCGGCACTTCGAGGAGCGCCTCCTGACGCTGGTCGTCGCCAACGTGGAGCAGTACGGATTCAACACCTACATCGCTCCCGGCGCGCGCCCTGACGACGGGAAGTTCCTCGTCACGCGAGTCGCTCCCATGGGTGGTCTCGCGCTGGCGCGGGCGGTCGTGCAACTGTTTCGCGGGACGTTGGGGAAGAACGCCGCGGTGCAGCTCACGCCGGGCGAAACGGTGACAGTGGAACGTGCGGCGCCCGGGCTGATTCAGCTCGACGGCGAGGCGATCGAGGCTGAGGCGCGCCTGCAATTCACGATCCGACCCGGTGCGCTGCGAGTGTGGATTCCTCCGGTGGGATGACGCGTGATCCGGCGCCTAATCGCTCCCGGCGTCCTCTCCCTCGTTCTCCTCCCCCTCGTCCTCGTCCTCAAGCTGCTCAAGCGCATTTCGCAGCGCGTCCAATGGCGGCTCCTCCCCGTCGAACGCCTCCCGCCACACCGTCGCGAACGCTTTCTCGCCCATCGAGCGTAGGAGACGCGCCAGACTGCCCAATATCCGGCCACCAACAGACATCGTGTTGGCCGCAGCGATCTTGAGCGCCGTCCCCAATAGGCCCACCGACTCGGGCTCTCTATTCTGCATCCTCCGCAATATGCCCATCTGCGCCAGTGTCTGCACCCCGAACATGGGGCTTTCCAGCTGCTGGAATACGTTGAGCGCGCGTCCGTACCACTGGTCCGCCTCGTCGAGCTGACCACGGAGTTGTGCCACTAGGCCCAGGTGATGGTATTCTTCTGCGGCGTCCCTTTCCATAGCGAGCCGCTCGTATACTACCAGCGCTTTTCTGTACCAATGCACTGCCTCGTCGAGTCGATCGCGTCGCTGCGCAACGACCCCGAGATGGTGGTAATCGCTGGCCGACTTGCCGGCCAACCCAAGCCGTTCCCTGATCAGCAACGCCTTCCTATACCATTCCTCCGCTTCTTCGAGCCGCCCGCGGTCTTCCGCCACCATCCCCAGCTGGTGGCTTGCCATCGCCACGCTGGTCTCTACGCCCAACCGCTCAAACACTCCCAGTGCCAAGCGATACTGTTCCTCCGCCTCGTCGAGCCGACCGCGGTCGTGCGCGACCATCCCCAGGTGGTGGCGGTCCCCGGCGGCCTGCAACTCCCAACCGAGCCGTTCCCTTGTCGCCAGCGCCTTCGTGAACCACTCCTCCGCTTTGTCGAGTTGATGAAACTCTTGCGCGACGTAGCCGAGCTGGTGATACAGAACTGCCGCGTGGCTCTCCGCCTTCTCGCCGTCGCGCGTTTCTATCTCCGCAAGCACAGCGCGGTACAGCCGATCTGCCTCATCCAGTCGCCCTTGCGCGAACGCGTCGTTTGCCTCCACTACGAGGAGGTACACCCGCAGATCGTCTCGAACTCCGTCGTCCGTCACGCGACGCCCGGTCCGCGCTAGTAGGCGATCTCGTACCGCGCGCTTCTCCGCGTAGCGCCCCCGCATATCGTAGAACTCGAACAGCGCCTGCACGACGTGTTGCGCGGAGGCCCATTCTTCGCGCGTCTCAGCACCCCGAAGCGCTCGCAGCAGGTTTGCCTCTTCCGCGGCCAAGGCGGCGAGCGCGTTCTCGTCACCACGTTTCAAGCTCTCTCCATACGTACTGCCGAACGCGGCATAGAACCTTGTGAACTCCACATCCAACCGCGCGACGTCCTCCGTTCCGACCGCCTCCTGTAGCCGTCGGCGCAGGAGCGCCGGTATCGTTGGGTGCAGCACATACCGTTCCTCGCTCAGCCCCGTTACGAGACCGTTGCGGGCGGCTTCCTGGAGCACGGCGACCCAACCCGCGCGGTCGAGCGACTCGCCCATGATTTCCTCGTACACCTCCTGCTGGTCGTCGCCCGCGCTGACGAACTGCGCGACAGTGCCCGCGTGGACGCGTCCGGCATAGAGCCCGAGCAGCGGCAGGTGCCGCTGTGCCCGCTCAGACATGCGCTCGAACGCATGACCCAGCGACGCATCCTCCAGCGACTCGCTCAATGCATCCGTGCGCTGCTGCAGCGCCGCGATCACCTGCGACGGCGACTGATGCTCCAAGCTCGGCAGCACGACCTCCAGTGACTTCGGGTGGCCGGTGAGCAGCCGAATCAGCGCCGCATACTCCGGGTCGTCGCGGAAGTCTTCCGGCGATTTTCCTACGGTGCCGAGCACTTCCGCCGCCATCTGTCCGGCATCCCGCTCGGCCAGGCCGCCGACTTCGATCTTTGTCGCGGCGATCCGCAGCCACGGCTCGCTGGGCTTCCGCGTCGTGATGAGTACCCGGCTCGTCCCATGGCGCAGCGCCCGAAGGAATCGCGCGATCCGCTTCCGGTCCTCCTCTGTCGCCAGCGCATCCGAGCCCTCGGGATACCCGGTGACCGTCTCGAAGTTATCCAGCACGAGCAGGCACTGGTTCTCTTTCAAGTACCCCACGAGGAATTCGTACTGTTGATCTTCGCTGAGCTTGGAGAACTCGGTCCCGTGGCCGAACGTGCAGCCGATGATCTGCCCGAAATCCGCCTTCTCTTTGAACGACGTTGCGAACACGCCGCCGGGGCAGCCGCCCGTCTCCGCGTACCATCGCGCGAATCCGTACGCCAGATCGGTCTTCCCGATGCCACCCATGCCCGTCAGCAGCACCCACGGCTTGCTGTCGTCGGTCAGCGCGCGCTCGATTCGCAGCAGGTCGGCGTCGCGTCCTATGAACCCGTACTGACCTTCTGGACACACCTGCCCCGCCGCCGCGGCAACGTCGGGGGGCTTGTCCTCTTCCGCTTCGGCATCGGGCGCGACGCCGAACCCATCGGGAATCGGCACAAACTCGTCCACCTGCTGGTAGAGCGCGGGCACCATCCAGTCTGCCAGCGGCAGCGGACCGGCTATCGATTCGCGCTCTCGCTCCGTCGAAAGGCGGCGGCTCCAGCCGCCTCCTGCGCCGACTGGCACGCGTTCAGCACGAAGAGGGGTACATGCGCTGTGTTCAATAGGTCCCCGAGCCGGTCGCTTTCCACCTTGTCCGGCTTGTGCTTCGCCGTCTCGAACACCAGGAGGCCTGTCTTCCCTGAGCCGAGGGAGAGTATCTGCCCGCTTCCCGACGGTTTGACGAACGCCCCGTGCCCGTCGAAGTGCACGAGCTGGTAGCGGCCCTGCTCAGAAGTCAGTCGGGCTTCCAGCGCGGAGAACGTCGGTGGACGCAGCACGTCCACCTCGACATGCGGGCGCAGCGGTCGCAGCGCCTCAAGCACGGGTCGCGCAACGGTACCAAGCGCGATGTCGCGATCGCCGTACGGCCGCGCGATCACGAGCAGTATCCGGAACGGGCCGTCGCCTCGCTCCGTCGCCCCGCCCCGGATCGCTATGTTCGCGCGCTTGCGGTACAATCCACCGAGTGACGCCGCCAGGAATCCACCACCGGCGGCCGGGTCGTGCAACAGCTCCCACGGGATGCTTAGCACTGCGGTATCGTCGGACGAGACGCTCAGCTCGCACTGCTCGAGTCCATGCTGGACCGCAAGCGTGTAGTAGTCGCGCGGCGATGGTGAGCCTTGAGGGGCGACGAATATCTGTTCGAAGAGGGCCGTGCCCCACGTCCGCATCTTTTCCTGGACTGCTTGCGCCCTGCTTTCCTCGGCGCCGTACGGGAACGTGAGGTACTCCTCGAGATACCACCTCAGGGATTCGTGGTCTTCCGCCGTCAGGGCATCCGTGAACGGCACCGGGGCGCTCCGACTCGTCTGGCCGGCGTGTCGCCATGCTACGTCGAGACGACCCTCGCCAACATCCGTCAACTCAAGCAGGTTCATCGGGGGCTCCTCGTTGGTCATGACGGACCCAGGATGTATGGTTCTGAACCAATAATGGACGCGGGATAGTATCGTTCCAAGCCCGGTTTCTCCGCACGTGAGAAGCCGCGCGGCAGGACACGCACGTACAATTCGACGTGTCGCATTCACGTGAGCGCAGGGCGACGTGGTGGGGCTGGGCGAAGCTCGTGTATCACGGCACACGCGAATACCTACCGGTGCCGGGCACGACCGCATAGCGGAATCGCGGAGAGGAACGACAGATGAACGACGAACAGCGCAAGGCGGAATACGTCGAAGCGGTTACGCGCGGCGAAGGCTTCATGCCGTGGCAGGACCGGACGCGCACCTCCGCGCGCGAGCAGGAATTCCGCGCGTGGGTCGAAGAGCGGAAGTACGCACTGCTGGGCTCCAGCATGCAACCAAAGCGCCCCGCAATCATCTCGGACGACGATGTGGAACGGATCCGGCGAAACGTCCGCGATGCCGAGTGGGCCCAGACGTGGTTCGAGCGACACAGGGAACGGGCCGATTACGTCGTGGAGCGCGGCGCCGACTGGATCGACGCGATGATTTCCGCAACCACGCCGACGGCATCGTACTCGTTCGTCTGCCCGCACTGCTTCGGGAGGCTCTCTCACGAGGGCGGGTCGGAGGGCGGCATCGTCTCCTGGAACTACCGCAATCCGGACTTCGTGTCCTGCCGTCGCTGCGAACAGTCGTACCCCAGTGACGAGTACCCGGAGGACGCGACGCTCGCTATGCCACGATACGGGCAGGAGATCACGTACTATCGCAACGAGGACGAGCGCGCTCACCCCGACGACCGGAGCGGAAGACACGCCTACCGTTGGGGAAGCGGCACCATCCATCCCAGCTACACGGGAATGGTGCGGGGATTCAAGATCTCCTTCATGCTGTCCGCTCTCGAGCCACTCTCCCTCATGTACCGTCTGACCGGCGAGGTGGAATACGCGCGAGCGGGGATCACGGTGCTGCTGACCCTCACGGACCGGTTCGGATCGTGGCTCTACCACGACTACTGGGACGGTGTCGCCGACTGCGACCCGCTCTACGCGGCATGGCACGACGGATCGCTGCCGATCGAGTGGAAGCGCCACCTCACAACAAACGCTTACAAAGACGATACGCTCGACGGGGCGTCCATGCTTCAGACCTACTGGGGCGCGGGGCGCGTCTCCCCGAGCACCGGCGGGGTAGGCGCAGTCGACGGGATATGCAGCGCATACGATCTGCTCTCCGACGCGGCGGACAGTCGCGGCGCGCCGCTCTGGACAGCGGAGGAGCAGACCCGTGTGGAACGCGATCTGATCCTCGAATGGGCGATGGAGGCGGAACCCTACCTGGGTGGTCCCGGCCACGCCGACGTAACGGACAACAAATCGCCGCGCATCTACGCCGCGTTCGCCACAGTCGCCCGCGTCCTGGGTGTTCCGGAGTTCGCCGATGTAGCGCTCCGGGGATATGAAGGGATCCGGGACACATCGTTCGGTTTCGACGGATTCAGCCATGAGAGCCCGGCATACAACGGGATGTATCTGAGCAAACTACTCCTCGTGCCGGAGCGGCTCCACGGCTTCCAGTTCCCCGACGGGAGCGCTCCGATGGACCTGTATGCAAGCGATCCCAAGCTCTTCCGCATGATGCGTTGCATGACCGACGTTCTTCAGCCCGATTCCACCGTGCCGCCTCTCTCGGACACGCGCGTCGTGCGGAGTCCGACCAGCATGGGCGGAAGCCATATCCTCGAGATCGCGGCAAACCGATTCCCGGACTACTTCGCAGAGAACGTGCGAGCCATCTACCAGCTTCGCGACGCACAACCAACTGGCTACGCCGTAACAAACCTCGATGCACGCACGTTCGAGTTGGCCACACCTGCCGATTTCGTTCAACCCGACGGGTACTTCCCGAACTGGGGCACTGCTTTCCTGCGACACGGGATCGGCGCGAGTGCGAGCCTGTTGACGGTCGCCTGCAACGAGCCGGGCGCACATCGGCACACGGACAATCTCTCCGTCTTCTACAGAGCCGGCGGGCGTGTGGCCCTGGGCGACCAGGGGTACCTCAGCGCAGCGCCGATTCAGGGCTGGATAAGGGACACGCTCAGCCACAACCTCGTCGTCGTCGACGATGCGGGTCAACTCTACCGCGACCCGCCACGCATCCCGCGTTTCCACCGGATGGCGACTTCGCCGCTGGCGAGCGTAGTGGAACTGTCATCACGGGCCTACGAGCAGTGCAGCGACTACCGTCGGCTCGTCGCGCTACTCAATGGTCCGGTTGGCGAGTCTGTGGCCGTGGACGTCTTCCGAGTGAAGGGAGGACGGAAGCACGCGTGGCGCCTGTTCAGCGAATTCGCCGCAAGCGACGCCGAAGGCAGCGCTCTCGTGTTCGACGGCGTAGATATGCCGCCCGAGGCGCCGATCCCGGACCACGCCGCAAGCCAGGAGCCCGGACACATCTTCGGTCTGCTGGACACGCGCGTCTGCGAACAGCCGCCGGCCGAGTGGAGCGCAACCTGGAGGGATGCGGGCGGCGAATACCGACTCTGGATGCTGTCCGGCGTCGAGCGCGTCGAGGCATCGCACGGGCCCGGTCAGGAGACCTGGACCGAGGCAGGTCGGCGGGTGCGCTACGTGGACGCGATCAACGAAGGCGACGGTGTCGAGAGCGTGTTCGTGGCGGTCCACGACGCCGTGGGCGCGGTTCGTTCGGCTCAACGCATTTCGCTGCCCCGTGAGGTGGGACCGGATACCGTCGCGCTTCGGCTTGAAACGGCGTGGGGCACGTATCTGCTGTTCAGTGAATGTGCGGACAAGGTCGAGGTGGACGGCGTCCGGTTCGCCGGAGCGTTCGGCGTCGTACGAACCGACTCGGATGGGAAGCGAACCGCGCTCACTGTCGGCGCCACGACTTTCGACGGTGGAGGCGGGCTGGGCTTCGAAGGCGAACCCGCGGTATGGGAGTCTGGCGCATCACGCGTCGACGATGAGACGATCCTTGCCGATTCCGAGCCTCCGCGCGGCATGTCCGATCGGACAGACGGCGTGACGGGGTACGTCGCGGTCGAGATGGGAGGACGCGCAGTCGGTCTACCCGTGGCATCAGTCGACGGGAGGCGAATCACGGTACCACGCTTCCCGGTTCCCGATGCGTCGCATATCCGGCTCGAGGCCGTGCGCTACGCGAGCAGCGACACGTAGGCACCGCGCCGCCGATTCGTCGCTATGCCTCGAACGCGGGAAAGCTGGTGAACGGCTCGTCGGCGATGTCGAAATAGGGCACTGCCGTCCACCCCTCGCTGCCCGATACGTCGAAGCGGAGCCTGCCGCCGGAGGGGCGCAGCCAGTCACCGGGGCGCTGGGGATCGTGAGGCAAGCAAACCCGTTCGGCATCGCCCGCCGCCGGGACGCCCGTGAAACCCATCAGCACCGGTCCGCACTCGACGGCGTACCGCTCGCACCCGTCGATCCCGTCCGCTCCATCGTAGCGCGTCGTTCGTGGAGCGATGGGCAGTCCCATCGAGATCGTGTCGCCGGGCGTCCATGTCCTTTCGATCACGCAGTACCTACCCGGATCCGCTGACGCGATACACTCGCCGTTGAGCACCACGTCAACCGCCTCGGCCGCCCAACCGGGAATCCGCAGACGAAGCGCGAACGCCACGCCCCGCGCGGGACGGATGCCGATCGTCACGCTCCCATCGTACGGCATGTCCGTGTCCATTGAGATGGCGACGGGAGTGCCATCGCATTCCCATTCCAGATCGGACGCAACGTACATGTCGACCGTCACGCCCGTCGGCGCCAGCGAGTAGATGAACTCCGGCAGGGACGCGTACACACGCGTAGCCTGTCCAGCGCAGCAGGTCACGTTGCACGAGTTCCACCGGGTGTCTTTGTGTTCGTCGAGATAGGCGTGGTACCTGATGCCTTCCGCGCCGATCTGGTTCGCGATCGCCACGTTGTAGATCGACTTCTCTATCTCCGCGACGTACCGCTCGTCGTCCGGGAAGAGCCGGTGTAGTCTCTGGTTCAGATAGATCCAGTACGCCGAGATGCAAAGCTCGTTGTACACCCGCTCCGGGCTGAGCCAGCGGCATCCGGGAGACATCTCCTCGCCCTCGATCATCACGATGCCGCCGCCAACGTGCTGCCAATCCTGCCGGTACATCTCCCATGCCCCGCGAACGGCATTGAGATAGATCGGGTTGCCGGTCGCGCGGTAGAAATCGAGGTAGCCTTCGAGCGCGCTGATCTCGGAACCATGCGGGTGAGGTTCCGCGCCCGGCTGCCGTCGGACATGTATGGCGTCCCGCTCGTGCAGGATGAACTGAGCCAGCCGCCAGTCCTCCTGATACGTTCGAACCGCGACGTCAAGATCTTCGCGGACCCCGATGGGCGAGAAGTACACCGACGTGCTCGCGGGTATGCCCTGGAATGCGAGAACGAGATACCGGACGATCGCCAGTTCATCGCACCGGTTGAACCAGTCCTGCCAATCGCGCAGCATCGGAAGCGCACGCTCGTTTCCGACGACTCCGGCGGCGATCAGCCCCAGCGTGAGCCAGACGCGGACGTAGTTCGGGTATTCCTTCGTCCCGAATTCCTCGCGCGGGATCGCCATGAGGTACCCGTCGGCGTCGCTGCACTCGTCGATGCAGGTAACGACTTCGTCCAGTGCGGAGGCAAGCTCCGCGTCCGGCGCCCAGCGCAGAGCGTTCGCAGCGCCCATCATGAGGAGGCCGGCCGTCTGTCCCTTGATGTTGTCCTCGAAATGGCCGCGGTAGGGCTCACCGGGAGTCGCGCGTCCAGCCCGCTCGCGAAACCAGTAAAGCACCGAATCCATTGGGAGCGATTTCAGGTACTCCGTATTGCGGTCGAGCGCGGGTTTCAGCACGCCGTCGCGCGGCCGGACCCCTCGCAGAGGTGTCTCAAGCGCATCCGGGACGACGTGCTTGTCGATGGTATGGGTCATGTTGCGGGTCCTCAGGTAACAGAGGCGCCATCCTGGGAGATCAGGCCGGGAATCGCCCTCAGTCGCCCGGATCGGGAGCTGGGACGTCGTTCTCCGAGTCGATGAGCCACGTGATCAAGCGCTCCTGCATCTCCGCGACTACGTCGGGATGCTCCGCCTTCACGTCGCGCGTCTCTCCGGGGTCCGCGTCGAGGTCGAACAGCACGGTCCGATCCCATCCCTGCTTCGCCCACATCTCCGCCGGGGAGAACGTGCCCCACGGTTCCGCGCCGAGTGATGCGTAGTGGATGTACTTCCAGCGTCGCGTGCGGATGCCCTTGCCCGCCGTGCCCCGGTAGCGGTTGAACTCCAGCCCCAGATGCTCGCGCACGTCGCCGACACCCTCCCACAGAGGGCGCAGATTCATCGACTGCCCGTGGGCCGCGTCGGGCAGATCCAGTCCGAGCGCGTCGAGAACCGTGGCGAAAACGTCGTTCATGATCGCCAGCCCTTCGGGCTGGACACCGGCCCGGACGACTCCCGGCAGGCGCATGAGCAGCGCCGAGCGAAGCACGGGGTCCAGAAGTACCGGCGGCTTGCCCCAGAAGTCGAGTTCGCCAAGAAGCTGGCCGTGGTCGCTCATGACGATGACCAGCGTGTTCTCCGCGAGCCCGAGCGTGTCGAGTTCGTCCAGCAGCAGGCCGAGTATCCGGTCGATGCACGCAACGCATCCGTCGAACCGGTCGATAGTGCCGCGAGCCGCGTCCTCCGACAAGCCGGGCGCGTAGCTCTCCTGCGAGGCGTCGGCTGACGCGGCCGCCTCGTTGAACATCGTGTCGTACGGCGCGGGCGGATTCCATGGCCCGTGGCTGAATTCCTCGTCCGCCCAGAGGAGGAACGGACGCCCGTCGCCGCTCGACGCCCGGTCGCGGAGCCACTGCACGAGGCTCGCCGTGTCCTCCGCCATATCCGTCGCAGCCTCGCCTCCGGTCAGCGAGGGTAGCACCTCGCGCACCGCGCCCGGCGAGTCCACGAACGGGGCATTCAGGTCGTTCCGCGCGAAGCCGCGATTCATGCCCCTGGGATACGGACGGCTCAACGCGGTGGCGTACCCGGCGCCGGCGAGGATCTGCGCGAGCGTGATCTCATGCGCTGGGAGCGGTCGACCGTTGATGCGAACGCCGTGCGTGTGCGGGTCGCGTCCGGTCATGACGCTTGCGCGGGCGTTGAAGCTCGACGGCATGTGTCCGAAGAAGTTGCGGAAGAACGCGCCTTCGTCGGCGATGCGCTGGAAGTTCGGCGTCGCGCGGTCGCGTCCGCCCCACGGCTGGAGGTGATCGGGGCGCAGCGCGTCCATCATGAACAGGATGACGTTCGGGCGGTCGTGCATATTTCTGGGCTCCGTGGGTGACGGTGACGAGGCGACGGGCATTGGGAGATCGTAACGTGGAAGGCGGTACGGGGGGGAGTGTCGGGGAACGAACCCGCGGGTGGGGGTGGTTTTGGGGGTAGCGGTGGGGA
>CAZEAI010000009.1:58699-60601 GCA_964510105.1 uncultured bacterium | reverse complement strand
ACTCCCAGTGGGCGGGGAGGTATACGCAGGCAGGAATGTCCAGCGGACGCTATGCGTCCGTGCGCCACCGTTCCGAATAGTTCCGATGGGGGCGCGTGCGGCAGGCAGACTCCAGCTCCCCCTATCAGTCAAGAACGCCTGTGCGTTCCTGACAGCTTTCCCCCCGCGAACTCCCTGAGTTCGAAGGAGAGAGCCTGCGGTTGGCCCAGCGTCAGGCCGTTGGCGGATCATCGATCCTGCTCCCGCCTGCGGGAGAGGGTGTCACGCGCGATGCGAGTGACGGGTGAGGGCCGTCCGTCGCCCTATCCTACCCCCGTTGCAGCCAGCCGAGCGCACCGTCGGTGGTCACGACGCTGCCGTACACCCGTCGGAACAGCACCTGGCACGCCCTCGCGAGGCCGGGGTCGAAACCCGCGCACGCGTCGCTGGCGATCATCACGTGGAAGCCCCGGTCGGCGGCGTCGAGCGACGTGATATTCACGCACTGCTCCGCCGCGAGCCCACACACGACGAGCGTGTCCAACCCCATGTTGCGCAGGACGAGGTCGATAGGTGTGCTGTTGAACGCGCTGGACGTGTCTTTGTCGAGGACGAGCTCGGAATCCAGCGGCGCGGCTTCGGCGAGAATCTCGTGCCCCGGTGTGCCCCGAACGGGCATGTGCCCCGACTCGCCGGCGCTGTTCTCGCGTGAACGCCGTCGTTGGACGAGGTCTGTACCGTCGGCGGCAAGCGCTCCGTGTCGCGTGTGAACGAGGGGCCGACCCGCTTCGCGAAATGCGCGCTGGAGACGGATGACGTTCCGGAGCATCCCGGCGACGCGTCCGGCATACTCGGCGAATCCGCCGGGCGATGAACTCTGGATAGTTGCGGCAAGGTGCCCTGCCGGGTCGGTGCAATAGGTTTGCACGTCGACGCATAGCAGGGCGGAACGCGGAACGCTGACCGGCAGCTCAAAATCGAATCCGCCGGGCCACTCGTCGTCGGTGAGGAATTCGATGGTTGCGGGCATGGGACCTCCGTCGGCACGGTAGTGTCATCGCGGTGCGGGGGCGCGCACGGAAGGTACAACACGGTGCTGGGAACGGCGAGGGGGGGGCTTCGCGCTCCAGCCGGAGCGCCCCGCTACTCCTCCTGCATGGCCTCGGCGACGACGCGGGCGAGCTCATTCTCGAGTTCGTCCATACGGTGCGACATCAGTTCGAGCATCCGGTACCCGAGCGATGGGTCCTCGTGTATCCTGCGCATGATGGTCTTCCTGTCCACGGTGAGCGACCGCGCTTCGCCAACGGCTTTGGCAGTCGCGCGAGCCTTGCCGGAATGCTCTCCACGTCGCTCGAAAAACGGGACGGATCCGAAGAAATCGCCCTCGTTCAGGACGACCAGCCGCACGTTGCCGGTGTCGATCTCGCGCAGGATCTCCACTTGCCCTTCCTGCACGACATGCATGTAGCTGACTTCGGTTCCCTGCTGGACGATTACTTCGCCGTCTTCATACGTTCTGCCCAGGGCATTCTTGTCCATGCGGCTTCCTTTCCAGTGTCGGCGCCAACTGACGGCCTTCTCTTCCAGATCGACGTGATGATATCCCAGGCGAACCTGACCAGGAACGCCGGCTGGAGTGTACGCATGAATACGTCGCGATACGGGGCGCTGCCCGTGAAGGTATCCCACAACACGGTACTCATTCGCGGCGGCACGTCCTCCCGAGCCTGCTCCCGCGCGACCATCTTCAGAACTCCTCTGCGCGCCAGGCGCACCTTCTGGATTACCCCGGTCGCCAGAAATACCAGCTTGCCGATCTTGTTGTCCGACGCGATATCGCGGTACGTCGGTTCGTAGTGTTCACGGAAATCGGCCGCGGAGACGCCCTCCATGACCGCTGTCGTCGCGAGCGCCTTCGCC
>CAZEAI010000009.1:2972-58599 GCA_964510105.1 uncultured bacterium | reverse complement strand
CGCCTCGCGGACGTTGATCTGCGGCGCGCACCGGCACACGTTCGCGGGAATGTTCCAGAGCGGCGGCAGGCACGCCCTCACCTCCGGCGCACTGAGGAAACTCGCGATGAGTTCCTTGTCGATGCCGTCGCCGAGAAGGACCAGAGTCGCGAAATCGCCCTTTGGCACCAGCGCGGCAAACTCAAGCCGGGGTAGATTCAGAAGGAACACGTGCATCGACGTTCCAAGGTATCGCTGGACGTCATCCCGTCCGAGGGGAAGTTCGGAGATGTAGGTCTTCGTCGTCTCCGGCGCGACTTAGCCGGTTCCGGCAGATCCGAAGATCTTCTCCGCGGGCGAATTCGCGCCGACGGCTCCGACGACCAATTCGTATTCCTTCTCCGTGCCCTGGCGCGTCGTTACCAGAGGGAGGTCGTCGACGATCTGCACGCTGTCAACGCGCTCCCTCACCACGTGAGCGCCGCGTGATCCCGCGAGACTCAGCAGGTAGTTGTCGAAGCTGTCGCCGACGGTCATTCCCGGCTCGATGCCTCGCGGCCCGCTCCCGCGGTAGACGGCGGCGATGCGTTTCTCGTGCAGCGGCGTCTCGATGTGGACGCTGCCGGCATCCATGTGGAGAACGTACGAGTCTAATCCGCGCTGAACGACCGATGGAGGGATATTGATGCCGTCGGCGGCCATGTACTGCACGAGGGATTCCGAGACGATTCCGCCGCAGTGGTTGCAGCCCGCCGGCCCGATGGTCAGGAAGTCTTTCGCGTCGTAGATATCGATGTCGAGGTCGATACCGGCGCGCTCGGCCATCTCAATCAGGAAGTAGGCAGTGAACGATCCGGCCGGACCACCGCCCACGATGCCGATGGAGGATCCTTCGCTAAGCTGAAGGGTGGAGTCCTCCGATACGGTCGGAGCAGTGAGATCTGCCCAAAGGTCCTGTCCTGCCGTAGTCTGCGACATCGCCCCCCCCGAGACGAATGCTTCCGATGGAATCAGAGTGAGCGTTCACTCAAATCGCGCGCTCCCAGCACTCACATGGAGCCGGATGCGTCGCCGGTACGCCATCCGGCACATCGAAATCGGATTGTTCGACCGCGTCAGCGCGCGCACGCGTGTCACGGTACTCAAATAGAGCCCCCGGCAGGGCTCGCGTCCCAACGGTAATTTTGTCGAATACTGATCGGTAGGTCAATAGTCGGGCGGAAACGTGCCGAGCGTGGCGCGTCGCGCGGGACCCGCGTATGGGCCTCGCGCGACGACTGATGGATGGCGGACTACCTGCGCGCCTTGCGGGGACGATCGGTTCGATTCTTCTTCCGACCAAAGGTTCGCTCGCTCCGCGGTTTGTGAGAGGGTACGATCACCCGTCCGCTACGCTCGCCCAGATTGGCGATGGTGTCCGAATGGTACCGGTGCTCGAGGTCGGGCTTGATCCGGCACTGCGTGAGCTTCTCGATGCCCTTCAGCGCGGGGACCTCGTCCGCGCCGCAGAACGACAGAGCGACTCCCGCTGCCCCGGCACGCGCCGTCCGCCCTATACGGTGAACGTAGTTCTCCGGGTCGTTCGGCAGCTCGTAGTTGATGACGTGCGTGATCCCTTCCACGTCGATGCCACGGGCCACGATATCCGTCGCGACAAGCACCTTCACCGCGCCCCGGTGAAACGCCGTAAGCGTTCTCTGGCGCGCGTTCTGGCTCTTGTTGGAGTGAATCGAGTCGGCGGAAATGCCACCACGTGAGAGCTGCTGCGAGATACGCTCCGCGCGGTGCTTCGTGCGGGTGAACACGAGCGCGCGCTCGACACCGGCCGCGCTCAGGATATCCGACAACAGATTCCTCTTGTCGCCCTGCTCGACGAACAGCACGCGCTGGGAAATGTTGTCCGCAACCGACGCCTCGGGTGCCACGGCAACCCGGATCGGATCGCGCAACATCTCGCCGGCGAGCGCCGCGATATCGCGGGACATCGTCGCGGAGAAGAGCAGCGTCTGACGCGTCTTCGGCGTCGTGCTCACGATGCGCCGGACATCCTTGACGAAGCCCATGTCGAGCATCCGGTCCGCTTCGTCGAGAACAAGCGTCTCCACGCCGCCGAGCCGAACGAAGCCCTGCTGCATGAGGTCGAGCAGGCGTCCGGGGGTCGCAACCAGAATATCCGGATTGCGGCGAAGCGCCTTGACCTGCGGCACCTGCGAGATGCCTCCCAGCAGCACCGCGGTGCGAAGCCGCAGATGCCTGCCGTACGTGCGCAGGCTCTCCTCCACCTGGAGCGCAAGCTCACGGGTGGGAGTCACGACCAGTGCGCGGATGGCGCGCTTGCCATTTCCGTCCCCGTTCGCACTGTGCAGCCGATGCAGTATCGGCAGCGCGAATGCAGCGGTTTTGCCGGTGCCGGTCTGCGCCGTCGCGAGCACGTCGCGTCCCGTGAGTATATCCGGGATCGAGTCACTCTGTACGGGTGTGGGCTCGGTGTAGCCTTCGTCGGCTAGTGCGCGGAGGATGGACGGGTCGAGCGTGAAATCGGTGAACATACTTGTGTTCTGGTACATACGTCCCCTGTCGGGTGTGACCGAGATCTTCGGCGGCGAGGTCTCGGTGCTGCACTCCGGAAAACGCGGGGATGCCGAGAAATGACGCAGGAAATCGTCGGAGGGTGGTGTTGGATGATTGCTATCACTGATGTAAACATACACCACACACCCGACTAATGCAACATCCAGACCAATTGCCGATCACCCGTCGGTCGGCGAACCGTCCAGTTCCAGCTCGACAATCGAGACCGCTTCGTCCGGCATGTCGGCAGGCAAGACGACCCGTTTCCCGGCGTCGTCGACGGTCAGCTCACCGTCGGCGCCCAGCAGCCGAGCACACCTGATTGCGACGTTCAGCCCCGATAGCGTCAGGGCATCGCCGGGGCGTTCCGTCAGGTGGACGTAGAGCCGGTCTTCCCTCGCCGTACACGCGTGCTCACCGACCGTCATGCCGTACGTGCCGTAGATCGCGGAACCGTTCACGTCCAGCCACCGGCCGATCGCTCCGAGCCGCTCCACGAAGTGCTCCGGAATCTCACCCTCCGGCGTCGGGCCGACGTTGAGCAGGACGTTACCGCCACGGCACGCGATGCTGGAGAGATACCGAATCAGCTCCTCCACGCTCAGGAACGGTGCATCGTCGTGACGGAATCCCCACGACTTCCCGATGGTCATACACGCTTCCCACGGATTGCGAGCCACCTCGAAGCCAGTTTCCTCGTCGATTTCCGAGGGCTGCTCGCGTGTGTAGAAATCAGAGAGCGCCGTGGTGCCGCGCTCGTCCTTCCCGAGGCGGTCGTTGATTACCGCGTTCGGCTGAAGGCGCCGGATCGTCCGAACAAGCTCCTCCGAATGCCACGTTTCGGCGGGGTGGTCCCATTCGCCGTCGAACCAGACGACGTCGATCGGGCCGTAGTTCGTGCAGATCTCCGCGACCTGCGGATGGGCGAATTCGCGAACGTACTTGTCCAGGTCGCCTGAGTAATCGGGGTGATACCAGTCGAGGAACGAGTAGTAGAAGCCGATCTTCAGGCCCGCAGCCCGCGCCGCCTCGACAAGCTCACGCGCGAAGTCGCGTCCTGGGGCGCGCTTCTCCGACGAGTAGTCGCAAAGCTCCGTCTCGAACATGCTGAAGCCTTCGTGGTGCTTCGACGTGAAAACCACGTATCGCATCCCCGCGGATTTCGCGATCTCCATCCAGCGTGTGGCGTCGAACTGCGTCGGGTCGAAGCGATCGGCGTACGGCGCGTACTCCTCGACCGGAATGCTCTCCTGCTCCATGGACCACGAGACGTACGCGCCACCGTCGTTCTTCCCGTGGAGGCTGTACAGCCCCCAATGGATGAACAGCCCGAACTTCGCTTCATTGAACCACTCGCGACGCTCCTCGGCGCGTGCGGCATCCGCGGCGACGGTAGCGCGCTCCGGCACCGACGGGGCGTCGAACCAGCTCTCCAGGAACTCCGACTGCGGACCGTCGAAAGGGATGCGCTTCATGTTCATCCACGTGCGCTGGTCGCCGGCCGAGTAGTAGAGCCACGTGCGCCCCTCATGCTCCAGCAGTTCGGGATCGGACGTGTTGATGCCTTCGTCGAGCCCGCTCGGCGCAACGACCGGATTCATCGCGCTCTGCTCCCAGCTAACCAGGTCCTTCGATCTGGCGATGTAGGTCTCGAACCGCCACACGGGCGTGCGACGTTCGAGGTAGAGCTGGTAGTACCAGCCATTCTCGTATCGAAGGCACGGGCACGCCGCATATCGGTCCGTGCCGAACACGGCATCGGGCAGCGTCCGCCACGTCTCCAGGTCGTCGGAGACGGCGAACTTCGTGGTGAAGGCGGGGTATTGCCTGTCGTTCGACTCGTACGCCATCACGTACCCGTCCGAGCCGCGGCAGACGGACGTGTTGAACAGCTTCTCGCCGGGCTCCTGCGTGATGACGACCTTGCTGCGCCACTCCAGGAGATCGCTCGATGCGAACATCGTCACGTCGTTCCACGGCTCGCCGTCGTGACGCGCGGAGTACACGTACATCGTATCGCCCTCGACGATCACGGAATGGAGGTTGTGCCCCTGGGCGAATCGGGATATCTCCTCGTCGGTCTGCGCGTCGCGAATGCGGAGGAAGTGCTCCTGTGGGCTCTGGCCGTCGCCGCCCGGACGCATGCTCTCCACGTACACGAGCCGGTCTCGCCACACGATGGGCGACAACTCGCACATGTGTCCGGCGACAAGTTCGGGCTCACCCACGGCCGGACGCGGGTGCGTTGCCTGTTCCTGAGGATATGGCGACGGCGGCTTCACGTAGTCGAACACGTCCGCAGGCCACTGCCCCATGGAGTGGATGCCTTCGGGCACGTCCTGCTGGAACTGCACGTACGCGCGGACACAGCCTCTCGCCGTGTAGCCGATATCTCCGGCGGTCTCGGGCTCATGCCGTACGCCGAACACCGTGTACCCCATGAGCGTGGTGTCCTCGAGATCGACGTGGAGGTATTTCCCCTCCATGACGCTCTGGATAATCCCATCGGTAGGCGTGCCGTGGGGCTGGGAGAAGTTCAGCGCGATGAGCCGGCAGCGCCTGACGTCGACATGGGAGTAGGTGCTGAAGCCGGGGTTGCCCGACTTCAGCGCGCACTGCGGCCCGACGATCGTGCAGTCCTCGAAGAAGAAGTCCGGTTCGTCGCGTGGCTCCGTGTTCTCCGCGCGAACGTAGGCGCCTGCGGTGTCGCCCCACCAGTCGAGCGCCCACAGGCAGCACCGCCGCCAAACCATGGGCTCGCCCGGACGCGCGATGACGTGCCCGGCGCCGCCTCCGAACGCGCGCCCGATACCGACACTGTCCTCAACGACGATGGAGAACTCGTCGGTCTTGAACGGCAGGTCCCAGAACAGGCCGCCGTCACCGCCGGTGGCGTAGACGTGCCGGAGTATCCACCGGTCCCACACGACGCCGGAGAAGTCGGGCGTGCAGCGGGGGAAGCCCCACCAGTCGATGCTCTGCATCCCACGCTGCGCATCGCTGGCGTCGATGACGGCGTATCCGCTGCGTCCGGAGCCGAGGCTGCCGTCCCAGTCCACCTCGAACGTGTTGTACGAGCCTTTCGCGCCGGGATGCGCCGGATGGAGGTTGCCCTCCATGTACGTATCGGGCCGGATAACGACGCGATGTCCACCGAGGTCGTCGGGAATGGCACCCAGCGCTTTCTGCACCGAGGTATACGCTCGCGCCCAGGAGGAGCCGTCGGTGTTGTCTCCGAGCGCGGAGACATGGATCGTCGCGCCGCGTCGCGCGGGCGTGTATTCGGCGGATGTCTTGGTCATCTGGAAGCTTCCTGTTGCCTCGTGGAGTACGTGCGGACACCGCAAGATCGCACTTCCCCAAGGAGGGGGTAATGCGGCCGAATGAGCCCGGCGGGAATGGACATCGCCACGTCGCGGGCCTGACACCGTTTCGCTGTATGCTGATGGATTGCGTCGACGCCGGACAATGCCTATACTACCGGCAACAACACCATGTAGCCGCGACGGCTACACGGCTGCCGCGGACCGGTCGCGAAGCGACCGCACAGCCCCCCCCGAATCGCGCCTGCATCGAGAACGTCGCCTCGCTCGGCCTCAGCTCGGGTCGCGTGTGGCAGTCGCTTAGGGGGCAATGCCATGCACCGATGTCATGCCACGGACGCGTCGCGTCGGGCGACTGGTCCTGCGTTAATCCATGGCGCCGGACCAATCCGCCATCCCACTCCCTCGCAGCCGATTTCCCGCGGATCAAACGTCCCTCAGGATCGTGCATTTCCGCCGTTCCCACTACCTCCGCCGCTCGTACAACGAGCACTCCGAGCAGGGCCTCGTCGTGCAGCCGAGAACCTCCCTGAGCCGAGGAAACGGAACCGATGATGGAGACTGTCGATAGCAGCGTGACCACCAACGGGAGCGATACCGCCGTCCATCAGGCGTACGGAATCGCCGTGACGGCGATGGGCGGAGTGTCGGCGCTGCTGGGCCTCGTCGTTCTGGCGGGTTGGTACACCCACACCGCGACGCTCATCCAGGTGCTCCCAGCCTTCGTACCGATGCAGTATAACGCCGCGCTGGGATTCCTTCTGTGCGGCGCCGGCATGCTGAGCATTGCTTTTGGCAAGGCTCGCGTGGGGATCGTTTGCGGGGCGATCGCCGGGACCATCGGGCTTCTGACCCTGATCGAGTACACCTTCGGAGTGAATCTGGGGATCGACCAGCTCCTCATGGAACACTACATCATGGTCGAGGTCTCCCACGCCGGCCGCATGGCCCCAAACACCGCCCTCTGCTTCTCCCTGACGGGCATAGCCCTCTTGATCGCGGCACGATTCAGCGAACGCTTCCGGATTCTCGCCAGCCTCGGCGCGCTCGTTCTCGTCCTCGGAACGATGGCTTTCGTAGGCTACCTGAGCGGAACGTCGACAGCCTATGGCTGGGGGCGGATGACTCGAATGGCCGTCCACACCTCCGCCGGTCTCATCGTGCTTGGCGTGGGAATTGTCGCGCTGGCCTGGCGGACAGGGACGGCCGGGGAAGCCGAACCAACTGAGAATCCCGCCAGGTCACGCTGGAAAATCGTCGCCGCATCGGTCGCGATCATGACAGCGGTCGCATTACTCGTGGGATTGCAGGTATTCCGCGAACTCTATGCTATGGAACTCGATGAACGGAGAAGCTCACTGTCGGCGCTCGTCCGGAACCGGGGGGAGTTCATTGCCGCAGTTGCGGATTTCGACGCCATCCACAGCCTTCAGGATCACCCGATGGGCGCAGAAGCGGCGACGATGAGCCAGATCCTGGCGGCCCACGCCAGGTATCCGAGATTCGGCGAGACAGGTGAGCTGGTGCTCGCGAAACGCGACGGCGATGAGATATCGTTCTTTGTTTCCGGGCAGCTGGATACCGGCGGCACAGTCACCCATGTCGTTCCATTCGATTCGGATCGCGCTGAGCCTATGCGCCGTGCGCTGAGCGGGGACTCCGGAACGGCTCTCGCGCTCGACTACCGAGGCGAGTCGGTCTTGGCCGCGTACAGGCCTGTTGGGCCGTATGGTTGGGGGTTGGTTGGCAAGGTCGACCTCGCCGAAATCAGGTCGCCATTCCTGAAGATGGCACTTCTCGGCGGCGGCTTCGCGGTTGTTCTCATCGCGCTGGGTACTCTGGCCATTCTCCTCACCGTCGACCCGACAATCCGTCAGGCACAGCGTGCGGCGGAGATGCGGGGAGAGATCACGGAACGCAAGCTGAACGAGGAGACACTGCTTCGATCCGCGGAGGCTCTCGAAAGCACGGCGGAGATCCTGCATACACTCGACTACCCCATCGTGAGAATCCACCCCGACAACAGGATCGAGTTCGTCAACAACGGTTTCACGGTCTATGCGCGCGTACCCATGCCTCAGTACCCTGCCAGACATGCAGCCACCGAGCGCCGCGCCGCGCGCATCGATGTCGACGTGCTTTCGTACCTGCGCGAATCGGACCACAAGCGATTCGAGGAACTGAAAGACAACGCCCGGGAGAAGCGCCTCAACCGGGTCACCGGGACCAGTGTCGGAGCCACGGACGAATTGACGTTCGTGGCGGAGGATGGCGCACGCATACCGATGCTGCTGTCGCTGACGTATTCCGCCAAGCGCGACATGTTCCAGTTGAACTTCGTGGATATAACCGAGCGCAATCAGGCCGAGGAGGAACTGCGGCGGACCGCCGAGGTTCTGGAAAGCACGACGGATATCCTGTATACACTCGATTACCCCATCGTGAGAATCCACGTGGACAACAGGATAGAGTTCGTCAACAACGGCTTTCTTGAGTACGCGCGAATGCCGCATGTCTCAGATGCCGACGCGGCTGGACAGCGCACCGACTGCATCGGCGCCAACATGCTGTCGTACCTGCCCGAATCCGAGTATGAGCGATTCCAGCGTCTCAAAGCCGACGCCAAGGTGAAGCGCCAGAATCTGGACACCGGGTTCAGAGTCGGCGCCTCGGACGAGTTCACGTTTCTGGCGAACGACGGAACACGCACGCCGATGCTGTTGTCGCTGACCTATTCCATCAGCCGCGACATGTTCCAACTCAGCTTCGTAGACATCACCGAGCTCAAGCAGGCTGAGGAGGAACTGCGGCGTTCGCATGAGAAGACCGAGGAGGCGACCCGTCGAAGCGGAGAGCTGCTGGCCCGCTCGGATATTCTCAACTCGCTTAACAGTCCGATCGCTCGCGTCCTGCCCGACAACTCGCTGGAATACGTCAACAACAGTTTCCTCGAGTACGCGTTGGACTCGTATCCGCAGGAAGCAGTGGCCGAGGCGCGAGCGGCGTTCGTCGGGAAGGATATCCTCGCCTGTTTCCCGGAAGATGAGCGCGACCGAGTTCGCACGATGACGAAAGCGGCTCGCGCGCGACGCATCGGTAGAATCCCCGGTCAGTCCATCAGAGTCGGTGTTGAAAGGGAGGTGACGTTCCTCTCGGAGAATGGGACACGTACGCCGGTGTTGCTCTCCGTCTCGTATGCGATGACCTATGACCGGTACCAGTTCGCCTTCACCGACATCAGCCATCTCAAACGCGTCGAAGCCTCCAATGAGGATCTTGAGCAGTTCGCCTACGTCGCCTCCCACGACCTGCAGGAACCGCTCCGCATGGTGTCGAACTACACGCAGCTTCTCGAGCGGCGTTACAAGGACCAACTCGACGACGATGCGCGCGAATTCATCGGATTCGCCGTCGACGGCGCGAGTCGCATGCAACGCCTCATCCAGGACCTCCTCACGTTCTCGCGAGTCAGCTCCAGCGGTCGCGAACTGGCGCCCGTAGACTCACAGTCCGCATTCACCGGGGCGCTCGCAAACCTGCAGACGACGGTCGAGGAGGCTGACGCGAGGGTAACCGCGGACGATCTGCCCACCGTCCGAGCCGACCGCTCGCAGCTTACGATGCTGTTCCAGAATCTCATCGGCAACGCCGTGAAATTCCGAGGGGAGGCGAGCCCGCGCGTACACGTCAGCGCCGAGCGCGAGGACGGCTACTGGCGATTCACGGTGCAGGATAACGGGATCGGCATCGATTCCAAGCACGCTGATCGTATATTCCTTGTATTCCAGCGTTTGCACGCCGCCGGCGAGTATCCAGGCACC
The DNA here is from genome assembly GCA_964510105.1 of uncultured bacterium. GTDB lineage: Bacteria > Latescibacterota > MWCZ01 > MWCZ01 > MWCZ01 > CAZWQW01. The sequence goes on along the minus strand of CAZEAI010000009.1, from coordinate 48,905 downwards.
GGGATCGGGCTGGCGTTGTGCAAGAAGATTGTCGAGCGGCACGGCGGAGAGATGGGCGTCGAATCGGAGCCGGGTGAGGGTTCATCGTTCACGTTCACGCTCCCTGCCGCGGATGAAGACGAGGTCGTGTGATGTCCGTAGACCATGCCGCCTCGTTTGCCTGATTGATATCCTCCACTGTAGCGGTCGGCACGGCGTGCTGCTACGCGGAACCCCTACTGCGCAACCACGCCGACGGGGCGCGATAGCATGAAGCTGCGAACACAGATCCTCGCAGGATACCTTGCCGTGTTCCTCATCATGCTGGTCACCGGGTTGACCATGTACGCAAGAACACGCAGGCTGGTCGAGACCGCGGACTTGGTCCACCACACTCACCATGTAGTAGCCGACACGGAACAAGCCCTGCGGCTGGCGCTCAGCATGGAGACCGGGCACGAGCCCGTCAACCGGAAGGAGATCAGGCAGTGGAATACGTGCAGTTGGGGAGGACCGGCGTACGAGTCTCCAGGCTCTGTCTCGGGACGATGAACTTCGGCCGGGTGGCCGGTGATGGCTCCCTCGTCACGAACGAAGCGACGTCCGCAGGAATCATGCATCGCGCCATCGAGGCCGGGATAAACTTCTTCGACACGGCCAACATGTACACCCGCGGCGTCTCCGAAGCCATCGTGGGTACCGCGCTGCGGGACGGGAAACGCGAACGCATTATCCTGGCCACGAAGTGTTTCCACCGCATGGGCGACGGTCCGAACGACTGGGGCGCGAGCCGGCGACACATCATGATGCAGGTCGAGGGCAGCCTCCAGCGACTGCAGACCGACTGGATCGACCTCTACCAGATGCACCGGCCGGACCCGACAACGCCCGTCGACGAAACACTGCGCGCCCTCGACGATCTCGTGCGGCAGGGAAAGGTTCGCTACATCGGGTCGAGCACGTTTCCGGCGTGGAAGCTCTGCGAGGCACAGTGGCAATCGGATGCACTGGGCCTTGAGCGATTCGCAACCGAACAGCCGCCGTACAGCATCTTCGCGCGCGGCATCGAGCGTGACGTGCTGCCGTTCTGCGCGAAGTACGACATCGCCGTCCTGCCGTGGAGCCCGGTGGCGCGCGGATGGCTTACTGATCGCTTCCGCGGCGGCAAGAGCGACGTGGAGACCGCATCGCGCATGGCCGAAAACCGGGACTGGCTCGACACGCCCCATGGCCGCGAACGGTTCGCGCTCGCGCAGAAGCTGGCCGTGCTGTCCGAAGCGAAGGGTTGCACTCTCAGCCAGTTCGCCGTCGCGTGGTGTCTGAGCAACCCGGCGGTGACGTCGCCGATCATCGGCCCACGAACGATCGAGCAGCTCGAGGACGGCCTCGGCGCACTGGAGGTCGAGATCACCGACGAGGACCGCGAAAGCGTCGACGCCATCGTCCCGCCCGGTGCAATGGTGCCGGGTGAGTGTCCCGAGATGAACGCGTGGAACACGTGGTACCGGAACACTCCAGACCCCGCGTACGCCTAGAGCTTCCCGCGTGGGCGCTCACCCCGTATGGGCGATCTCCTGGAATGCCTGTCGCGTGGTGGCCAGCTTCTCGTCGTAGAATGAGTGCGGCCTGAAATCCGGTGGCGTACCGAACGCGTATCCGAAGAAATCGCAGCCCCGCTCGTGCCACCGCTGCCATGTCGTTGGGTCTCCCAGTTCTCCCGGCATGCCGATGATCGTCGTCATCACGCGCTGATCCGGCTTCTTGACGCGCAGGAGCCACTCGACGACCTCCGGCTTGGTCACCTCGGCGAACAGGCCGTCGCTCTCGTTCATCATGGGGTGATCCTGCCAGAGCGGCTGGTCGGCGCTCAGGTACGGCACGTTGAAGGTGATCTTCGTCCTCGGACTGGTCTCTCGCACTGCGTCGCGAAGCCTCCGGAACTGCCGCGCCATGACCTCGCGCTTGTAGGCCAGCGACTCCTCCGGCGTGATGTCTTCGGCCTTCTGCGGCATAGGTCGGCCAACGATCTCCTCGAATGATTCCGCCACGAACGGACTCGGTTGTACGGCGAATCCGTTCGAGTCGACGTCCCCGTAGAGGAACATATCGAACAGGATCCAGTCCACCGGGTATTCGGCGAGGAACTCCCGCACGCGCGCGCAGAGCAGGTCGGTCCACGGCGTCTCCGGGGCGATGCACCAGTTCTGCAGGCCGTCCGGGAAGAGCCAGTCGTTGCGCAGTCCGCGCGCGATCAGGTCCCAGCTCACGCTGAAATAAGACCAGAACGGCACGCCGGCGTCACGGGCGAGACCGTAGAGCGACGGAAGCAGATCTTCACCCGGTCCCGGCGCGACGGGCCCGAGTTTGCTCGGGTAGAACGCGTATCCGCAGAATGTGTACGCCTGGCAGAACATGGCGCTGTTGCCGAAGTCCATATGCCAGTCGAAGTACTCCTTCGGGTCGATGAAGGCCCAGTCCTGCGGCATCGACGGCGGGGCGTACTCGTCGGTGTAGCGCGTCCAGTTGAGATCGCAGCACATGAGTCGGATCGTGTCGCTCATCGGGGGCCTCCGGAGGTGTGTGGCTGCCGCCGTGAGAGCGGCGCAGGTACGCACATCGTACGTACGATAGGGCGGTCGTCCGGTCGATCCTACGCCGCGCCTCTCGACAGACAGGTGCGTTGGTTACCTGCTGCGACGGCCCAATATTAGGGGTTCGGCAGGATTGAGCGACACACGGTCCGACTCACCGGCGAACGGAGACTTTCCTCGTGACCCATCGCGAACGCATGCTGGCGATCATGTCCGGCGCACCGCCCGACCGCGTGCCGTGGGTGCCGCGTCTGGGGATCTGGTACGCCGCGCGCAAGAACGCCGGCACGCTCCCCGAGCGCTACGCCGGGTGGTCGCTGCGCGACATCGAGATCGACCTGCGGATGGGTTCGCCCGCGAAGGACGGGCGGCTTTTCCGCACCGACATCGTAGGGGTCGAGATAGAGGAGCGCTCCATCGATGAGATGGAGACACTCACCAGCTATACGACACCGGTTGGTACCGTCACGACGCGCCATCGGGGTACAGCAGCACTTCGTGCAGCGGGAATCGGCGATCTCCAGGTCGAGTTCATGCTCAAGGGGCGGGCAGACTACGCCGTCGTCCGGTACATCGTCGAGCATACTCACCACACCGCGACGTACGACGAGTACGAAGCCTATGACCGCGAGATCGGCGACCGCGGCTACCCGCTTGCGGGCTGCGGAGACTGCCCGTTTCACCACTGGCTTCGCGCTCTGGCCGGATATTCGAACGCGTACTACCACCTGCACGATTTCCCCGACGAAGTGGAACACCTTCTCGACGTCATGACCGAACGCGATCGCTCGAACCTCTGGCCCGTCATCGCCGAATCACCCACCCAGCTGGTTCTGCACGGTGCGCACCTATCCAGCCAGATGACGCCGCCTCCGATGTTCGAACGCTACATCACGCCATACTACCGGGAGTTCTCGGCGATTCTGCGCGAGCGCGGCAAGACGCTCGTCATGCACGCCGACAACGACACGAGCCGCATACTCGGTCACATCGAACAAGCGGGATACGGCATGGTGGAGTGCTTCGCGACTCGCCCCATGGCTGCGATGACGCTCTCGGATGCGCGCTCTGCGTGGGGATCGCGGGTTGCCATCTGGGGAGGCATTCCGTCGGTAATTCTAGAGGAGCCGTACACCGATCACGAGTTCGAGCGATACATGGAGGGCGTGTTCCGGGAGGTCGCGCCGGGCGACGCGTTCATCCTCGGGGTGTCCGACAACGTCATGCCGGGCGCGAAACTCAGCCGCCTGCAACGCATCGGCGAGATGGTAGAAGAACTCGGAGCGTATCCTGTCCGGTCGTGAACACGACGCGCGGACTGCCGGACACAGGGGGGAGATCGTGTCAACAGCGTGGTGGCGCAAGCCGCTCAGAATCTATCAGCCGAACCTGCGCCTGACTGACGGAGCAGTGCCCGGCGTACAGCTTGTCGGCGAGGCCGTGGAGCTATCGGCAAACGCCATGGTGGTCAACGCCGGAGGAGCATTCGCGTTCTACCCGAGCGAGCTGGACTGCCAGGAAATCGCGCCGACGCTCACCGGCGACCTGTTCGGCGACGTCGCAGCGGAAGCCCGTGCGAAGGGCATCCGCGTGATCGCCCGCATAGAAATCAGCGTGAAGAGTCAGGCGGTCCACGAACGCCATCCGGAATGGTTCTACGTCGATGGCGACCGAGCGCCGCTGATCGCCCGCGGGCACTACGCGACGTGCATAAACGGACCGGGCTTCCGTGAGCAGCTTCGCGCGACGATCAACGAGCTGTGGCAGCGTTACCGGATCGACGGCGTGTTCTTCAACGGATACGGCCTCCGCGATTCGGACGCATCGGGGTATCGTGGCCCGTGTCGATGTCCGGGGTGCGTCGACGCCTACGGGCGCTTCAGCGGGTCGGACCTGCCCTCGCCGGACGAATTGCGCACGAACGCCGGTCGGGAGACCTACGACCGGTTCAAGATCGCCACGTCAGCGGCGTTTCTCGGCGAAATCAAGGCATTCGTCCGGGAGCGGAATCCAGACTGCGTGGTCTTCCAGGGAACGAGCTACACGTCGACGACCGACACACCCGGACATTCTCCAGCGGAAATGCTCGCCGCGCTGGGAGATACGCCGGATCTCGTCCGATGCGAATACCAGCAGGCGCCGTATCACGATCCGGCCACGTGGACCCACTGGGTCGGCGAACAGGGGAAGATCGGCATGTCGGCCGGCCGCCGGACGGACGTAATCCTCGACTACCCAATGTCGGGCCGATATCGGCACGCGTGCCACTCGCCGAGCTGGGTCGGACTCGTGCTGGCGCGGACGCTGGCCGCGGCGGCGGTGCCGCACGTACACTTCATCGGACCGATGGGCGTCCAGAACGACCGGAGCGGGATCGAGCCGGTTCGCCGGCTCATGCGGTTCGCTCGTGAGAACGACTGGGTCTGGGATGCTCCGCGGTCGGCGTCGCGTGTGGCGATCTATCTCCCTCACCTATCCGCCAGACATGATCCCGACGGCGCATTCCTGACGGCCTATCGCGGGTGGTACCGTGCTCTCACACGACGGCACGTGCCGTTCGATGTCGTTCCCAGCCCGGAGTACGGCACCGGGGACCTGCCCGCGAAGCTCGCGGGCCACGACGCGGTCATCGTGCCGAATGCGTCGCGGCTAACCGAATTCGATGAACGCGCACTCGACTCGTACGTGGGGGAAGGCGGCGCGCTGCTGGCGACGCTTTCTACATCGTTGTTCGATGAGAACGGCGTCCGCCGGAGCGAATTCGGCCTGCGGTGTCTTCGGGCGGCCACACCGCTTGAGCTGAGTCGGGCGGACATGAACGCGTACCTCCGGTTCGACGCCAACCTCCTGCCCGGATTCCCGCCGGACATCGACGTCGTGCCCGTTCACGGCGACATTCTCGAAGTACGGGTGTCCGGAGGGGCGAGCGCCGCGATGTCGATGACCGGCCCAGAGCCCGATTGCATCCCGGAGGATGCCTACATCCGCGAGTGGACCGAGCAGCCCGGACTCGTATCGAGCGCGTACGGCGATGGGCGCGTCGCGTACCTGCCGTGGGCACCGGACCGGATGTACCACGAAGCGCGGCAGCCCGCACTTGAGGCGCTGCTGATGGGCGCGCTGACTGGGCTCTCCCCGGACGCAGTCGGGCTGGTGGAGATCGACGCGCCGCCGTTCGTGGAGATCGCGGCGTACCGGCAGGCGGGCAGGTTGCTGCTTCATCTGGTCAACGCTGGCGGATGCTGGGACGGGCACTTCGACGACCCGGTTCCGGTGCAGGGCATACGAGTTTGCGTCGACGGCGTGTTTCGCCGGGCAACGGCGCTCGGTGGATCGGTCGGGTTGGAGATCGTTCGTGAGAACGGCCGAAGCGTGTTGGAGGTGCCGGAATTGGCGTTGTACGAGGTCGTTTCGCTAGAAGCGGATCGCGCATGACCGGCTACGGTGGCGAAACGTTCGGGCGACCCTCGGTGCCGGCTTACACACTCATGGTGGGAGAGTTCGTTTGACTGCGCGGTCCGTGCTCCTGGGTACAGCCGTATCCCTTCTGATGGCGGTGGCGGCGCCCTACTCACGCTACGTACTCGGCACGACGCCGCTGGTGTTCACGCCCTTCTCCTGGGGCGTGGTGACATGCTGGATCGCGCTCATCCTCCTAGACGCCGTCGTCGCTCGGCGCCTCTCGTTGTGGCGTCCGTTTTCACCGACCGAGCACGCGGTGGTGCTCATCGTCGCGACCATCGGGTCGAGCATGACGACGACGGAGGTGGCCGGCCTGCTCGTGACGAACATCGCGGGCGTCCACTACTACGCGTCGCCCGAGAACCGCTGGCTGGAGACATTCCAGCACCTGCTACCGACGTGGGCGATTCCGACCGACGCACGGCATGCGGTGAAATACCTGTTCGACGGTGCCCCCGCCGACGCGACGATCCCGTGGGACGACTGGACCGTACCGCTCTTCTGGAACGCCAGTTTCGCCGCCGCGATGTATTGCGTTCAGTTCGGCTTCGTGGCGCTGCTTCGACGCCACTGGGTGGATCATGAGCGGCTGACCTTTCCGATCATGCAGGTGCCGATCGAGCTCATGCGCCGTCCCGCGCCGGGCGGTTGGGCGCCGCCGTGGCTCAAGAACCGGCTCTTCTGGATCGGGTTCTCAGTGCCGTTCACATTCCTCATGTTGCAGCTGCTTCACTGGTTCTGGCCGGCGGTCCCGCAGTTACCGACGCAGCTTGGCAGCATCTCGTTCGGGGTGGAGTATCCGCCGATGCCGATGGAGATATTCTGGCCCGTCATCGGCGTGTCGTTCTTCGCCAACACCGAGGTCATCTTCAGCCTGTGGTTCTTCAACCTTGTCGGCACGCTGGCCAACGGATGGGTGCGCAGGCTGGGCATCGTCTTCGCCGAAGAGGGTCAGCCCATGCAGTGGCTGAACACCGGAGCCCTCCTGTTCATGGTGGGGTGGCTGCTCTGGCAGGCGCGGGGACACCTGCACCGTACCGTGAAGCTCGCAATGCGCGGAAACGAGCACGAGAGCGCGCGTGAGCTCGCATCGTACCGCGCCTCGTACGCACTCCTCGTGTTGGGCGCTGCGTACATGGTGCTCTGGTTGACGGCATCGGGAATGAGCTTCCCGGTCGCCCTGTCGCTCGTCGTCGTTTCGCAGCTTATCTATCTCGGCATAGCCCGGCTTGCGTTCGAAGCTGGCGTGATGCACGTGAATGCCCCATTGCACGCGTGCACGCTCATCGCCGAGGCCGCGGGGTCGGCCAACCTGAGCGCCGCAAACCTGACCGGTCTTTCGCTCGCCTACTGGAAGTTCGCCAACATCAAGTCGCTCTTCCTTACGACGTTGGGGCACGGCGCCGCTCTCTCGGGCTCGCCGCCGGTGGACGCTCCCCGCCGCCGGATGGGTGGCCTCATCGGGGCGGTCACGGCAGTCACTACCGTGGTGGCAATATGGTACACCATGAGCCTGGGATTCAGACACGGCGGCTTCAACTTCCAGGGCGGGTCGTTCCAGCAAGCTCTCACACCGTACGAGCATCTCATGCGATGGCTGACCGATCCCAGGCCGATGGATTCTGACCGACTATCCTTCCTCGGAATCGGCGCCGCACTCATGGCGGGCCTCACTGCGATGCGCTACCTGTTCGTGTGGTGGCCACTCCATCCCATCGGTCTGACGATCTGCTTCTCGTACCACATCTCCCACAGTTTCCTGTCGTTTCTGATAGCATGGTCGGCCAAGAGCATTGCGTTGAGAATCGGCGGCATCGCGCTCTACCGCCGCATGATACCGTTGTTCCTCGGCATTCTCGTCGGGAGCTTCGCCGGCGGCGGCGCGTGGTTCGTGGTGGACTACTTCTGGTTTCCGCTGGCGGGACACGCGGTGTTCTACTTCTGAACTCCCCGACATGCCATCGAGGTTGCGCCCCACCAGATACGATCGGCGGACAACGCATCCAACGGGCGGACACGATCGCAGCAGCTTGTCTTGGGAAGTGTGGGGGGAATGACAGCCGATAATCGCCCTTATGTCACGGGTCGCGTATGACGGCGCCTGAGACGCGCCGATGCGCGAGACTATGCTGCTACGTGGTGCCGAACGAGGGTGGAGAAGTGGGTGAGCATCGCGGCGAATGCCCATTCGTCGGGCGGTGGGGTCGATTCCGCCAGCCGAGCGCGCAGGACAGAACATTCCTCGGCGATTGAGGCACGGTCCGCGCCCGATGCTTCCTCGCACGACGCCAGTTCGCCCGAAGCCCGTTCGCAGGCCTGTTCGGCGTCGTCGATCCAGCGCACGAGATCGACAAGCACGGGTGCGATCCCGGACAGGACGAACCCCGGGCGGCCCGCTACGAGGACGAGCCATTCGATACGCGTGCGGAGCCCGACCATATCCTCGACCGACCGCGTCGCCAGCCCAGCCAGCGCGAGGCGGTGCAGATCCTGAACAGCGTCCGCGCATAGCACGCTCAGATCGGCCAGGCGGTCGAGCTGCGTCACGAGCGGCCCAAGTCGTACCACCTCCGGGGAGCCGGAGAGAGCCGTCGCATACGCATCGCACAGGTCGGCGATCCACGCCTCACCGTGCTCCCTTGCGTGCCGCGACGCCCGGCGCAACCGCTCGATTACGGGCGTGAGATCGGATCGAGCCAGCTCTGAGTAGAGCGCGAAGAGCGCCCGCTTCGGCTCGCCGATGAGCTGTTGGAAGAAGCGCTCGCCGGCCTCCTCCGCCACCGGGCACACCTCGATCAGGTCGGGATGCAGATCTCGTCTGACATCGTTGAGCACGCGCCGGGTGATGATATGCTCATGGGCAAGGCGGCGTGCGCGCTCCACGAGACCGGCATGCGCTTCCCACAACTCCGCCGCGTGGTAGCGGTATCGCGTCGAGCTGAACTCGGAGAGCGACCAGAGGAGGTAGGCCAGGCGCACATCCGCCCCATCCGCGGAGAACGCCTCGATTGCCGTAGCGGCAGCCGTGGCAAGGTTATCCCGAGCGATTGACAGGTTCACCGACAGGACAACTCCCGACACGCACCGTCCGTCCGGCTCCAGAACCCGTTCGCACAGATCCCACGCATCGTCCAGTCGCCCCTGCCGCCAGAGCACGTTGGCCAGTCCGACGAGCGCCTGTGGCAGATCCGTCTTGATGAGGATCGCCTGCTGAAACGCGTCCTCGGCGTCGCCGAAGCGTCCCAGGCCCGCGTACGCCGACCCCAACCCTGCGAGCAGCGTAGCCTCGTCCTCGTTCGGCATGTCGAGAGCCTGTTCGAAAAGACGCGCAGCCTCAAGGTATCGGCCCGATTCCGTCATCAGCTGCGCGAGGTGAGCATAGGCGGCCACCTGGGTCGGATCCGCCTTGATTGCCTGACGGAGAGCGGTCATCCCCTGGACGGGAGAACCCAGTTGCACGTAGCCCTCGCCGAGGGCAAGCCACAGATCGGAGGTGGCGAAACCGTCGGCGCGGGCAACCTCGAACATCCGGACCGCGTCATCGTGGTGGTCGATCTCCGCCAACCGGCCACCCATCTGGAACTTCATGTAGCCGTTGCGCGGATCCGCATCGATCTGTGCTCTGAGTTCACGCAGTTCCTCGTACACCCAGCGGCGGGACTGAACGAGGCGGAGGTGATCGGCGGCTACGTCAAGCTCGGCATTGAGTTCGACGGCGCGCTCGAAGTCCTCGATGGCGGCGGTGTCGTCGAGCTGGAGTTCCAGAACGCGTCCGCGGAGGTAGTACCCGTCGTGGTGAGCGGCCCTGAGTTCTATTACGTGGGAGGCATCGGCGATGGCCGTTTCGTACTCGCCCAGCCGTGCCCGGGCGAGGGCTCGGTTGTAGTAGCTTTCCACCATCCCCGGATCGATCTCGATCGCCATCGAATAGTGTTCGACGGCATCCTCGAACTGTCCAAGTCGGTAGTGCGTGTTCCCGAGCCTGTGGTACTCATGCTCGAGCGGCACGTCGTCAATCACAAGTCGTTCTCCACGCCTCAAACATGCACATCTGCCGACCAGAATATACGTCATAACCAAGGCTTTATCAAGGGGTTTCGAACATCGGAGAGGACATGCGGCAGCCAAAATAGCCATTGCCCAACGGCACCGCGCGGCGATACATTTCCGGCTGCGAAGCTCCACGCGCACCCCTGTCGACAGTCACGCGGCATGCGGAGGTCCAGACATTCACCGAAACGTCGTAACGGGTCTCCCGCAGGCTCTTCTGGAGCGCCTCGTCGCCGACATCGACAGCTGGCGGTCCGACCGTCCCCTGTCGCGCGTCGTCGTCGTTGCGCCGGACGTGGAGACCTCCACCGCGATTCAGGACGAGCTGCCGCTGGTCGCGCATGAGCACGGGGGAGCTTCAGCTTCCGGGCTCTTCAACGTCTCTGTCGAATCCCTCGCCACATGGGCGCGTCGGATATCCGAACGCTCGTTCATCGATGACGGGTTCTCGCCAGCGCCGCGGAACGCCTCTCTCGCGGTGACAGCCGATGCCGTCCGTCGGTCCTCCGATGCCACGAAGGCGCTGCAGGGGCGCGGCTCCGAAGTCGATCAACGCGAGAGGCCGTCGCTGCACCGGGCCATGCTCAGAGCGATCATCGAGGCGAAGAAGAGCGGCTGGAAGCCCGGCGATCTCGCGGCCAGATCGCAAGGCAGGTTCAGGCGCGAGGTCGACGCTGTCTATGCGGAGAGCGAACGCATCCTGACGGAAGCCGGATGGTGCGACGTCAGCGACACGCTCATCCGCGCGGCCGAACAACTACGCAGCGGCTCCGAACTGCACGACGTGGCCGGGGTCGCTCTCGTCGGATTCGTCGAGCTCAACGCGCTGGACTGGGACCTTGTCGACGCCCTCGCCGCTCACGCTTTCCCGCTTGCGGCATGCATCCCACACGTCGCTGAGTCGCCCGCATTCGCTACCACCGCCGCGCTGGTTCGCGATCTGGAGCGCCGGTGGAACACACGGGCCGGGCCGGTGGAGCCACGGGAGGCTGCGCCGGCGACCCGGCTCGTCGGCGACTTGTTGCGCCCGCACTCGGATCACGTCGATGGCACGGGAGTCTCGCTCGTCAGCGCACCCGACCCGGTGCGGGAGTGGCAGGACACCGCCCGCCGGATCTGGCACGAGATCGAGGATGCGCCCGATCTGCGCTTCGCCGACATTATGGTCGCCGTTCCCGATGTCGGCAGCGTACGCGGAGTGATACGAGGCGTATTCGAGCAGGCGGGTATTCCGCTGAACTGGGACGCGGGCGTCCCGCTGATCGAGACCGGGGCGGGACGCGGCCTCGCGCAGCTCGTGGAGGTATTCGGTAGCGGCATGTCCCGGAGCGCCGTGATGGATTTCCTCACGTGCGCGGCACTTCCGGCCAAGTGGACCGGCGGGACCCGTGATCACGCGCCGCCGGCGGAATGGGATCGCATATCCCTTCAGATCGGTATCTCCGGCGGACAGACCGAGCGCTCAGACATCATGCACGAATGGATCGCGCCACTCCAACATCACGAGAAGGCGCTCGCGGCGCGAGCGGAGCGGGCGATATCGTCGCCGGACCTCGATGACGATGCCGACGATCAGCGCCAACTGGAGCTGGACGGCGATCACACGCGAACCTTGCTGGACGTAGTCGAACAGCTCTCGCACCATGCCAGCGCCATAACACAACCCGATAGCGGAGGCTCGTGGCGCGCGTGGGCGGAGGCGCTGCGCACGTGCTGGGAGGAATTCGTCGACGCCGATGTCGATGATCCCTCGCCCCATGTGCGAGTCGCCGCCATTCTCGACGATCTCGCCCGTCTGGAGGGTATCGTAACGCTCCCGTCAGCGGCGACACGCAGAGATATCCTGCTCGATGCGCTTCGCACGGCGACGGTGCCGACACGCTCCGATACCGATGGCGCCGTGAGGGTTACGAGCATCTCCGCCGCGAGCTTCCGACGGGCGAGAATGGTGTTCGTCACCGGCCTTGTGGACGGGAGGTACCCGTCGCCTGAGCGACGCGACGCGCTAGCCGTCACGCCGCCCGGGACAATCCCGGACATCGACGCCAAGGACGGCCAGACAAGCGAGGACAGCCTGGAGATCGACGCCGGACTCGCCGCCGAGAGGCTCCGATTCGCTCTCGCTCTGGCGGCCGCGTCCGAGCGCACCGTGCTGAGTCATTCGCGAGGAACGACCGGCGGCGAGGAGACGCTCCTTCCTTCCTCGCTCTACTTCGACGTGGCATCGCGTGTGCTCCACAACGCCAGCGGCTCCGCGAGCAACGCCATATGGGACCTCGCATCGCTACGCACCGCGCTTCTGCCCACGGGCAACTGGTCCCTCCGGCGGCCCGTCCCGATCGCGGGCGAGGGCACGTCGCATCTGAACAACGAGGAGTTCCGCTTCGCTCGCGCCGTCGGAGCATCCGACAGGGCCGCGGCGGCGAGATGGCTCGGCGCAAAGGGCTTCGCGCTGCTGGCCGCCCGTGGGGAAAGTCAGCCCGGGGTGTTCGACGGAGTGCTCATCGGCACGGACGCCGCGAAGGCTCTGCACGCGCGGATTGCTGAGGCTCCGCCGATGTCGCCGACGCGACTCGAAACCTACGCGACATGCCCGCTCCGCTACTTCTACCAGCACGTGCTGCAGCTCCAGCCTCTGCCGGAGCCGGCGTGGACGATGCAGATCGATCCACTCACGCGTGGGAGCCTCATTCACGGCCTGCTGGCGGGTTTCTTCCAGCATCTGATGGATGGCGGCGTCGACCTGAAGGGCCTCTCCACCGATGAGACGCGTGCCCGGTTCGACGAGTTCGCGGCCAACCTGCGGGCCAGGATCGCGGATCGCGGCGACATCCCGTCGGAGCCCGTCTGGGACGCCGACTGGCGCACCGTCGCCGAGCGTGCGTGGCGCGGCGTGGCGTTGGCGCACGCGGAGTCCGGCGAATGGCGTGCGCGGTACCTGGAGTTCGGGCTCGGTATCACGCCGGGCGAGCGGAACGTCGACGCCGCATCGTCTGCCGAGCCGATCACGCTTTCGGACGGTTCCACGCTCGCAAAACTGCGAGGGATCATCGACCGTGTCGACATCAGCCGGGACGGAACCGCCGCCCGCATCTTCGACTACAAGAGCGGCAGGCGGCAACGCGAGAAATTCGGGATGCTCAACGGCGGACGCAGCATCCAACTCGCGGCGTACTCCGCCGGCCTGCGAAGCTGGCTGAAAGAGCACATGCCCGGAGTAACGGTCGTCGAGGCGTGCTACCACTACCTCCGCGACGATGCGGGGGATCTCGCAGCGGCCCGAAGCGCCTCCGGCCCGGTCGATTCACGGGATGCCGACACCATCGGGCAGGAAATCGTCGATCTGGGCAGCATCGTGGGGACCGCGATGGGCGGCATCAACGCGGGCAGTTTCCCGCCATGTCCAGCGGAGAGCCCGGCGACGCAGTTCTCCACGTGCGCCCAGTGCGACGTCGGATCGGCATGTGGCTCCCACCTCGATCTGGCCCGCCGAGTAGCGCGCTATGAGGTATCGGAGCATACCGCGGAGGTCCGCTCGATGCGGGTGGACCGGGAGAGTGCTCGTGCCTGAACTTGCCGATCGGGCAGCGCGCGACCGCGCGACGTTGAACCTCGACGAGTCGCTCCTCGTCGAAGCCAGCGCGGGCACCGGCAAGACGCGCACCATCGTGGATCGCGTCCTCTCGCTGCTCACGACACCGATCACCGACGCGGTCACTGGAGCACGACGCCCGCTTCGCCTCACGGAGATCGCGGCGATCACGTTCACTGAACGAGCTGCGCAGGAACTGAAGGACCGCGTACGTTCGAGCATCTTCGCACGGCTGGCGCGGACTGCCCCGGGCGATCCGGATGCGATGTACCTCCGCCGGGCGATCGAGGACGCTGAACAGGCGTCGATCGGCACGATTCACGGCTTGTGCGCGAGAATGCTCCGGACATACCCCATCCTGGCCGGCGTGGATATCCAGTTCGACGTAGCCGACCCCGGCGTCGCTCGCGAGATAATCGCCGACACGTGGGAGGAGTGGATCACACGCGAACTCGGTCGCACCCAGCCGCCTCCCGCGCTGAGCCGGACCCTCGCCCTCGGCGTGTCTGTAGCGACGCTGGAGCGGCTCGCGGTGCTGCTGGCCGACTCACGCGCATGGGATGTCGCTACGGTGGCCGCGCACATGACCTCCCCACCGGCGGATCGGGAGGGATTCCAGGCGCGGCTCGACGAGGTGATCGAAGCCTATTCGCTGCCGGATCGCGACCGGATGGCCGAGTGGGGCATCGCGAGGAAGCCGAATGCGGCTTCCGTCGAGCGCCTTCGGCAGTTGAAAGCGCGGCTGACAGATGCCGATGACGGGGCGGCGGAACGTATCGCGCTGGAGACGTTAGAGTTCGAGAACAGCAAATACTTCGCGCCACTCAGCGTCGGTCTCGAGCGGCTTCGCGACGCAACGTGCGCTCCGCTCCTGCGCGAACTGGTGGAGTGGCTCGCGGGCACCGGGCCGGGCGGGAGCTTCCTCGACGCCTATCGGTCCGCGAAGCTATCGCGCGGCGTGCTCGATTACGACGACCTGCTCCTGCGCGCCCGAGATCTCGTCCGCGATGACGAGACCGCCCGCTCGGCGCTTCGGGACACGTACCGCTCGTTCATCGTCGACGAGTTTCAGGACACGGACCGTGTTCAGGCGGAGCTTGTCGTCACCCTCACCGCCACGCCCGAATCGGCGGGAGACTGGCGGTCCGCAAGCATCCAACCGGGGCGACTCTGCATCGTAGGCGATCCGAAACAGTCGATCTACCGGTTTCGCGGGGCGAACATCGAGACGTACTCCCGTATCGGGGACCTTCTGGGACGCGAGTCGGTGTGCCGTCTTAAGACGAATTTCCGATCCCATCCCGCCATCGTCGACGCGGTGAATGCTATCTTCGAGGCGCCCAACGCTTTCGATCACCCAGATGACGCGGACGGCGAGCAGTCGGCGTACCAGCCCGACTATGCCCGCCTCGAAGCCCGTCCTGACTTCCCGGATACGCCGGGCCGGCCAAGGGTCATGCGCGTCACCGGAGAATCGCCGACGGACGGAATCGGCGACGCGCGCCGGTTCGAGGCCGACGCGGTCGTCCGGGCCATCCGGCAGATGCGCGACGAGGGTTGGCTCGTTCGCGACATGGAATCCGGCGATGAGCGTCCGGTGCGCTACGGCGACATTGCGATACTCTATCGCACGGCGAACCACCTGGATGACCTGGAATCAGCATTTCGGAACGCGGGGATTCCGCACTACCAGACCGGTGGCAGGAACCTCAGCCGCCGCGAGGAGATCGTGCGCCTGGTGTCGGTGCTGAACGCGGTAGAACAGCCAAGCGACGCGCTGTCGGTCGTCGCCGGACTCCGGTCCCCGTTTTTCGGCGTGCCGGACAACGATCTCGCCGAGGCGGCCATCTCCGGCAGTCGCTTCGACTTTCGTCGGCGGGAGGAATGGGGCGCGCTGCCCATATCCGTACGAGACGCTTTCGAGGTGCTGGAGGCGCTGCACGAGCAACGTCGCGACAGCAGGCCGTCGGAGGTCGTGCGGGCGCTTTACGACATGACGGGAGTGCTCGGAACGTACGCGCTCACGCCGAACGGCGATCAGGCGGTGGCGAACCTGCTCATGGTGCTGGACGAAGCGCGGCACCTCGAGGAAGACCCCCCGGCGACATTCCGTGGACTGCTCGACCATCTCCGGGCCATGGACCAGGATGGCGCCGGTGGAAACGAGGCGAGCTTCGATGCCGGTGGCGAAGAGGGGTGGGTCCACCTGCTGACCATCCACCGGGCGAAAGGACTGGAGTTCCCGGTCGTGTTTGTCGTCGATCTCGCCGCCGAGGCAGGACGCCGGGGAAGCGAAGCGAGTCTCACCAATGTGCAATCCTCGGCGCACGGGCCACCAGACGTGGCGCTCTCTCTCACCGGCGACGGCAACCGCATCAGGACGCCCGGCGCGGCGCAGGTCACGGCGGCGGACAGAGCGCGCGACGAGGCCGAGTCCGTCCGCTTGCTGTATGTAGCAGTCACGCGAGCGCGAGACTACCTGCTGCTGCCAAGGGTCATGGAGATCGACTCCGCAGGCCGGTGGGAGCAGCTCGTGCAGGATGCGGCGCAGCGGCGCGAATGGTTCGAGTTCGAACCGGCGACAACGCCTCCAGCGGCTGACGGGACGCCCGGACGCGAACCGATGGAGACGCTCAACGGCGATCTGGACAACTTCCTCAAGACGCGCGACGAGGCATCGCATCGCGGAATCGAACGACGCATCACATATCAAGCGCCATCGCTGCACGAAAACGAGCGCGCTGCTCCCGAGGAGACGACACCACCCGTGGAGGCTTGCGAGTCGCCGGACCAGGATATCGCGCGCAGAATCGGCACCGCGGTCCACCGCGCACTGGAGCTGCTGCCATTCAATGCACAGGACGTCGACGTATCGCGCGTGGTGGCGTCGCTGGCGAAGGAAGGTCGCCTTGACAACGACTCAGCGGAATACGTTGCGACGTTAGCTCGGCGCGGCCTCCGCATGGATGTCGTGCAGCGGGCGGCCGCTTCCGAGCAGGTGTGGCGCGAGGCGCCGGTAACGGCGTGGGGAACGGACGGAAGCGAAATCGAGACGGTTACGCGCGGTTTCTGCGACCTCGTGTTTCTGGATGGCGACGACCTGATCCTGGTCGACTACAAGACCGATCGGCTCGACTCCGAGCCGGACGACCACGAACTGGGCTCGCGGGCGGAACACTACGAGAAACAGATCGACGACTACGTGGGCGCGATTCAGGCCGCGACAGGCCGGACGGTGAAGGAGGCCTGGCTCGTGTTTCTCGCTGCGGGAGAAGACGGTCGCCAGTTGCGCGTCAGGCCGCGAATCGTGGAATGATCGGGGCGGCAGGATAGGGGCCTCGTCGCCTCACGATCTTACCTTTGTGCGAGCCAACACACATGTCGAGGTATACCATGTTTCCCACGCGATCACATGGCCGGGCTTCGCTACGACGAGCCGCGACGGCGCAGGCGCTGGCCGTAGTGCTTCTCGCGTCCGCGGCGGCAGCAACGGCACCACTGTCGGAACTCGGGCAGCTTCTCGCCCGCACGACGCCGGACGGCTTGCTCGGCGTGATCGATCGGGCCACAGTCGGATGCCGGGTCGGCGCTATCCGCCTGTACGGTCCGGAAGAGCTCGTCACGATGCCCGGCGTCACCCCGCTGACGCTTAACGCCCGGGCGGCCTCGTGGCTCGCCGTAGTGCGGATGAAAGACCCCGATTCGGCGATGTGGTTCGTGCTGGCTCCCAACGCGCGAGGGGTGCATGTGAGGTACGGCGTGTTCCGGAGGCACCCCCCGTCCTTCGCGAGACGGGCTCTGGACGCGATTATCCGGTTTGCCCGGCTCGGAGCCGAGTCGGAAGAGCAGCGTGTTCTCAGCGCGATTCGCCGAGAGTTCAACGCTCGGTTCGCAACCGTGGCGAACCACGCGGGTGCGAGCGGTCCTGAGCTGATGGAAGGGTATGTCACGCATGACCGATAGCGGCGAGTAGATTTCATGTCGCACGATTCGGGGGTGGAACGGAAGACCGACCGGTACCTCCTCCCCCCCGGCATCCGATCCGTACACACAAACGCGCCGGGACTCGATGGTCCCGGCGCGGTTCTCGTTTCTGATGCAGTCCGACTGAATCGGATTACGATGCGGCGTCCTGAAACGCCCTGCTCACGGCGGTAACCCAGTCGGACGGGCTCGCACCCGGGCTATCGACTTCCTGAAGCAGATAGTAGTTCTCGACGCTGGTCATCAGGTTTTCCCACTCATGGTCGCACCCGATAAGCGCCTGCTCCAAGGCGTGCCGGTAGTCCTCGTAGAAGAAGAAGTCGCCTGAGAGTACGAGATCGTCGATCACGCCGTCGACGACCCTCGCGATCGCCCTGATGAACCCGCCTTCGACGACGTTCATGCCCTCGCCGACCGACGCGCCATCGCCGGTATCGGCACGCAGCTGCGCGACACGATGGTCGACCTCCCAGACCCAATCCGCTGAGGGCAGGAGTTCCTCGAAGCGCGCCATCTCGGCGAGTTCGCCGTCGGTAAGCTCCCCGGGCTCGAAGCTCGCCTCCATGAGTTCCTCATAGGCCGCGATGAAGTACTCGCGAGCCTTCGGCAGATCGACGGAGCGTTTCGTCTCCCGTGCGACGCTTGTGTATTCGTCCTCGGCGGAGAGGAACACGTTTTGGGCACGCTCGATATCGTAGTCGTACACAAGTTCCGACGCGAGAACCATCGCCTCGTCCAGCTGTCCGACGGCGCTGCCGCCGAGCCTGCTCTTGCGAACGTACACGTCGCTGACGGGCATGTAGTGGACGTCCACGCCGAGCTTGCGGTAGACTTCGAGCGCCACGCGCAATGTGTCATGGTAGATTCGAGTCACGCTCCGCGCCGCACGTCGGCGGTTGAGCACCGCCTGGAAGAGGTGGTGACCCGCCTCGATGAGGAGCGATCTCCCCCCAAGCTGACGCCGGAACACCGGCAGGCCGTTCGCGGCGCAGTAATCCGCGTCGATGTTCCTGCCGACTTCCTGGTAGAGCCCGACGGAGACGTAGCTTTCGCTGGGCACCATGAGGAGCACGGTGTCGTCCTGGTCCCGGCTCACGACAGAGGAAACCGCATGATACGCGGCCTGCGACCGGAGAGCCGAGACCTCGCCCAGGTCTATGAAACGCACAGAGCGAGCCAAGTCACTGTCCCTTCAGAGCGTCGTACTCGTTCACGTCCGCAATGGACGACGGGAGCGTGCGCCTAAGTATAGCACCGGCGTCGATCTGGGCAATGCGTCGCCGGTACGCCGGCCGGGTCACGTCGCCGCGCGAATGGACGCAAGCTCGCTGCAGGCCGGAGCCATCCGCTCCGACATGTCTCGGAAGACGGGCATGAGCCTGTCGTAGCGCGCGCGCCACTCGTCCCGAGGCCGTATGCGCGTGCATTCGCCGACGAGGCAGGAGGCTCCCTCCAGAACGTTGTCCACACGTCCGAGAGCCACGTGCATCATGGCGGCGGCACCTCGCGCGGTCGGATTGTGGACCTCCGGCACGATGACTTCGAGCCCCGTCGCGTCCGACTTGATCTGATTGAACAGCCGCGACCGCGCAGTGCCTCCGCCGACCCACATGCGCGCGGGAGTCGTTCCGGTGCGCTGCTCGAGCAGTTCGAGGTTGTGACGTACCGAAAGGGCTACACCGTCGAACACGGCTCGCGCGAGCGTGTCCACATCGGAGTTCATGTCCAGGCCAAGGAACATCCCGCGCAGGTCCGCGTTCCAGTGCGGGCTCCGCTCGCCGTCGAGGTATGGCCAGAAAAGCAGCGACCCCGCTTCCGCGGCGGACACCCCTACCTGGCGCTGCTCAAAGCCACCTATCCACTCCCCGATGTCGTCTGCCCGCGCGATGCGATTCACGAACCAGTCGATGGAATCGCCGGACGCGCGTGTTACGCCGAAGACGACCGAGAATCCCTCGATGAGCGGGTAGCAGAGGAACGACTCGAACGGCGCGGCGGGCGCGTTCCGCACGAGCCCGATGATCTCGGACGTGCCGCTCACATCGCAGACATCGCCGTCGTCCTGCCCGCCGGAGCCGATGAGGCCGCTGAAGGCATCGATCGTGCCGCAGCCCACGGGAATCCCAGCGGGCAGTCCTGTCTCGGGTTGCTGCTCGGAGGTGGTCCTGCCCACGCGGGACCAGGGCATTTGCATCGCGGGGATCAGATCCCGGCGCAGCCCGAGCGCTTCAGCGTACAACGCGTCGAACTCTCCGGTGCCGGCGTGTACGAGGTCCTTCATGCCGTACCGGTCGGACACCAGCTCGCCGGTCAGCCGCAGCGTGATGTAGTCCTTCGGTTGGATCAGCGCAGTCGTCCGCGCGTAGCGCTCCGACTCGTGATCTCGCAGCCACAGGAGCTTCGCCGGCCCCATTCCGGGCGCGATGGGCAGATGCAGGCCAAGGGCCTCGAAGCGCTGCTCGACCGTGGTGTGCTCGTCGATCCAGCGGGCCTCCTCGCGGGCGCGGGTGTCCTGCCAGATGAGCGACCTACCGAGCGGCTGCCGATCCGCGCCGATGGGCAAGTGGCTGGGGCCGTGGCCCACCGTGATGACACCTGCGACCTCGCCGCCGGGCACGACGTCGAGCACGCCGCGAATCACGCGCTTCGCCGCCAACCACCAGTCGTTCGGATCCTGCTCCGCGTGCCCCGGAGAGTCCCGGTAGGTCGGATATCGGTCCGATACGACGTTCGCTACGACCTGTCCGTGGCCGTCGAGAGCGGTGGCGGTGCACTTGTGCGTTCCCAGGTCGAGGACAAGTATGGCGTCGCCGCGCTCGGTCATGACGACGCCCCCGGCTCCACGACGACCTTCAGACCCGTCAGCGCCTGCGCGGCGGCCATCGCCGTGGGGATCTCGTCGAGGCCGAACCGGTGCGTAACAAGCGTCTCGGCGTCGACCTGCCGGGTTGCGAGCAGCTCCAGCGCGCGCCGCCCCTGCTCCGCCGTTGAACCGAACGACCCGTACCACGCGAGTTGGCGGTAGTGGATGACGTTCATGTTCACGTCGAGCACCTGCCGGTCCTTCGGGAGCCCGGCGAACAACAGCACGTGGCCGCACCGTCCCGCGGTCTCGAAGGCGAGTTCGTACGCGCTGGGCGAACTCGCGCAGACAATCGTCACGTCGGGGCCGCCGTTGCACCATTCTCGTATGCGGTCGGCAGCGTCGTCGCGAGCATCGATCGCCGTTACGCCGAGATCCTCCAGCAGCGCGAGCCGCTCCGGCGCCATATCCGCAATCGCCACGGAGTCGGCGCCGTGGGCGCGAACAAGCTCCGAGTGCATCACACCTATGGGACCGCCGCCGACTATGAGCACGCGATCGTCGGGGCGGCGGCGGACCTGTTGCTGCCCGTTGACGCAGCACGCCAGTGGCTCGGCGATGGCGACGTGCGCGGGGTCGGTTCCGGCGGGGATATGATGCAGACTGCCGTTTCGCACCAGCGCCGCGGGTACGGCGACCAGATCGGCGAAACCACCGGGATACTCGTACGAGAGCGCCTGCCGTTCCTCGCACAGATTTTGTTGCCCGCGCAGGCAGAGGCGGCACACCTCGCACGACCACCCCGGAGGCGAGAGGACCACGGGATCGCCCACTGCAAATCCCTCGACACCGGCGCCGACTTCGGCTACGGCACCGGCTATCTCGTGCCCGATAACGGCCGGAAGCTCGATGCGATGGTGGCCGTGGTTGAATATCCGCACGTCGGTGCCGCAGACAGCGCAGGCAGCAACCCGGACTACGACTCCGCCCGGCGCCGGCGTGGGGTCGGCAACATCGCGGATCACCATACTCCCCGGCGTTTCAAGCATCGCGGCGCGCATGGGGTCCTCCACAGGTGACGTTCGGGGCGGTGCGTCGCGCCGGAGCAGCGGCGCGGGCGGGCTCAGCGGCGGCATGCGCCGTATCGTGCAAGGGTACCGGGGCATCGTGACAGCGTCAATCCGGCGACCCGGTGGCCCGGCGGCCCGTTCCGGGCCGTTCCGGGCCGTTGCGCATTGCTCCGCGCCACTCGCGGCGGTACCGTGAAACGAGAGTCGACCGGTGATGTCCCCGCACCCCCCCTTGAGAGATTATCCATGAGCCGCACCACCATTGTTGGTCTCGCCGCACTGATTCTGATCGCAGCCGGAGCAGCGTACTGGCGATACACCGGATATCAGGAGGACGTGCGCCGGCAGAAGGAAATCACGCGTGCGCTGGAACGCACCGAAGGCGATCTCGTTGCACGAGTGGACGCACTTGACAGCATCATCGCGGCGTATCCCGAAGATGAGATGATACAGCGCGTCGCGCGCTACCAGGTGCTCCGGTCGCACGATGAAATGGACAGCCGGAGCGGCGCCGTCGTGACTGCCGCCGAGAGCTTTCTGAGCATCGATTCATCAGGCGCCGCGTTGAACTACGTCGCGTCGGTGTACGCCTCTCACAGAGTGTCCGGCGCCGGTGGTCTGGGCTACGCGCAGCGTGCGCTGGTGCAGGCGCGAGCGGTGGAACGCCCCGAGAACATGACCGACGAGCAGTGGTCGGAGCAGCGTCGACTCATGGTCGGCGAAACGCTCCATATCGTGGGACAGCATCAGTTGCTGGAGGCCGACCCCGCGGGCGCGCGCACAACTCTTGAGGCGGCCGCGGACAGCGTACCGGATTCTCCCAACGTGTTGCTCACTCTCGCCACGGTGCTTGAGGAACTCGGCAGCCGCCGCGACGCGCTGGATCGATACCTGTCGGTTGTGCGTCTGCGGTATGAGGACGAGCCCGCGCGGGAAGGCGTGTCGAGGCTTCTTCCCGAGTTCTACGGCTACCGGACGCCGGTTCACGCCGTACTGGACACGCTCGTGGCCAACGCGCGAACCCGCCGCAAGGAATTTCTGCTATCGGACGCCATCGGACGACCGCTCTCCCCCGTCGTACTGGAACGGCTCGGCGGGGGCGTGGCGAAGCTTGACAGCATGGGCGGCTCGGCCGTCGTGTTGACGACGTGGGCAACGTGGTGCGTGCCGTGCCAGAAGCTTCTCCCGCGTTTCCAGGCGGCGTATGACGAACTCGGATATAGATCGGACGTGACGTTCCTGGCGGTGGCGTTCGACGAGGATCGAGAGCGCGTCGCTCCGCACGTGGCCGCGAAGGGCTACACGTTCCCGGTGGCATACGGTAACCGCAGCGACTACGGCACCCTCGGAGTGCAGGGAATCCCGACGACGTTGTACATCGATCCGCATGGCGTCATCCGGTTCTCGCGTCTCGGCTACAGCGAAGTCGGCGACTTCATCGAAGAGATGACATGGCAGCTCGACGCGCTGGCCGGCTTCCCAGAATCAGAATCCGACACTCCGAGCATGGGAGAGTAGCGTCGCCGTGCGTTCCGCGGAGCCCGACCCCCGTGCGACGGGACACCGTTTCGCCGCGTACGGCGATTGCTGCTCGGGTGGATCGAGCGAAACCCACGCTCGGAACTTCGCTGCCGTCAACGGCGCACTGCGTGGCGTCCTGCCTTCCCCGGATTTCCTTCTGTTTCTGGGCGACCACATCGGCGGCTCCGACCATCCGGACGAGCTGCGGTGCCAGTGGCGAACGTGGCTCCACGAGGAAATGGCGTGGCTCGACCGCGACGCAACGCCCATCTACCATACGACGAGCAACCACAACACCGGCTCACCCATGGCGGAGGACGTCTGGCGGGAAGTCTTCAACGAACTGCCGCGTAACGGCCCCAACGACCAGACAGGCCTGGCGTACTGGGTGCGCCGCGAGTCGACGGCGGGTGACCTGCTCATCGTTGTCGTGCACACGTCCTCTAGCGGCCTCGGCGGCAACGGTCACGTCGAACACGAATGGCTCGACCAGACACTCGGCGAGCACGCGGACGCCCGGTGGAAGATCGTCGCCGGGCACTACCCGGCCTTCCCGGTCAACGGGTATGATCTCCAGCCAATGTGGCGCCTCGATGCCCGTGATGGTGAGGCGTTCTGGGAGACGCTCGTCCGACATGGAGTGCTTGCGTACTTCTGCAGCCACATCATCGCGTTCGACGCTCAGGTGCATCGCGGCGTCCTGCAGGTATGCACAGGCGGCGCCGGAACGGTAGCCGGACCGGGAGGCTTCATGCCCGGCGCAACCGAGTACTTGCACTTCGTCGACGTGGCGCTCGACGGCGACGGCTGTCGCCTCCGAACCATCGATGATACGGGAGCCGAACGCGAACGGATCTCGTGGCCGCCTGGAATTCCGGAGCAATGGACGCCGCTACCCCTGGGCAATGCTACCGATGCGCTGCGAGGCATAGCATGGCCGGAGCGGCACGCTCTGCTGCTACGTTTTGAGGGAGTGTCGAAGAGGGGGGCGGACGTAGTCGATCAGACACTCCTGCGTGGCGACGAGTACGGATTTCCGGCAGTGTGGATCGGCGTCAGCAGGGGCGCTGTCGAGGTCCGTCTCCAGCCGGCGCCCGGCCATCCGCCCGCGACGTGGTACGGACCGCCGGTGGCCGCCGACGCGCCGTTCGACATCACGCTGGCGCTCCGCGGCGACATGGGTCCGGGCGGTGTGCTGTATCTCAAGGACAGCGGCTGGTCATCGCTGCACACGGATTCGTCAATGGGATGCGGGCGAACGCCGACGCCTGATCGTTGGAGCGCCGGCCATGGCCCGAGTGGACCCGCCGACAGGCCGTTCCGAAGCCCGCTGCGCGCGTCCTGCGCTGCGATGCCGCTGTCTCGAGCGGAAACGTAGCCGAGCGCGGTTTCGAAGAACGGTGGCGAGGCAGTTTGCGTCCATGGGCGCGCGCCATCTGGTTGACCGCATTCCGGTCGGGCGGTATCATTTGAACGTGGGCTCCGGCCCCCTGAGGCCCCCGATATTCGGGGGCCGTTTGCTTTACAGGCGGTACGCATGGCTGCATCTCCCGAACGGATTCTCGTCCTCGATTTCGGAGGCCAGTACGCGCACCTCATCGCCAACCGCGTGCGCAGGCTCAACGTATACTCGGAGATTGTCCTGCCGTCGAACCCCCCGGATGACCTCGACGGCGTCCGCGGGCTGATTCTCTCGGGCGGTCCTTCATCGGTATACGACCCCGACCAGCCCCCGTACGATCCTGCCTGGTTCGACACGGGCCTGCCGACGCTTGGGCTGTGCTACGGACATCAGCTTCTCGCGAAACATCTCGGCGGCGAAGTCGCCAACGCGGGACATCAGGAATACGGCATAGCGCGGCTGCGCGTCGAGCGGGCCGAGGGGATTCTGCGCGGGCTCGGGCCGACCGAACAGGTCTGGATGAGCCACGGCGACTCGGTCACGCGCACACCGGATGGTTTCGAGACAATCGGGGCGACGGAAGACTGTCCGATCGCCGCCATGGGCGACATGCGACGCAACGTCTACGGGGCCCAGTTCCATCCGGAGGTGACCCACACCCCCAGCGGCATGGCGATGCTGGACAACTTCCTCGACATGTGCTCGTCCGAGCGAACCTGGACGATGGATCGCTTCATCGAGGACTCGGAGACGCGAATTCGCGAGCAGGTGGGAGACCGGAACGTCTTTCTGCTCGTCTCGGGTGGAGTCGACTCGTCGGTGGCGTTCGCGCTCCTGACGAGTGCGCTGGGCGAAGAACGCGTCGTCGGGCTTCACGTCGACAACGGCTTCATGCGCAAAGACGAGTCGAAGCTGGTTGAGCGGGCAATGGGCGCGGCGGGCTTCGGCAACCTGCACATCACGAACGCCTCCGAGACGTTCCTCGACGCCGTGGCGGGTGTTGTCGACCCGCAGGAGAAACGCGAGATCATCGGCGACACGTTCATCCAGGTGCAACGCGACGAAGCCGCTCGACTCGGTCTGGGAGGCGACGACTGGCTACTGGGACAGGGCACTCTCTACCCGGACATCATCGAATCGGGAGGTACAGAGCACGCCGCCGTTATCAAGACGCACCACAACCGCGTGGACATTATCCGAGAGATGATCGCCGAGAACCGCGTCGTGGAGCCGCTGGACCAACTCTACAAAGACGAGGTGCGACAGGTCGGCCGATCCCTTGGCATCGATGAAGCGCTTGTGCGAAGGCACCCGTTCCCCGGACCGGGGCTCGCCGTTCGATGCCTGTGCTCCGACGGCAGTGCCGATCCCGTGGAAGAGTCCGCCCGTGCGCAGACTCGCGAGATCGCGGCCCGGTATGGGCTCGACGGCGACATACTCCCCGCCCGGAGCGTTGGGGTGCAGGGCGACTTCCGCACGTATGCACACCCCGCCGTCGTAAGCGGCGACGCCGATTGGGAGACACTTGAACGCCTCTCCACGGCCCTGACGAACGGGGTACGCGCAGTGAACCGCGTCGTGTGGCTCGTACGCCCGTCCGGCACCACCGCGACGGAGTTCGCAGGGGATATCGAGCCTCGACCGGCGACGCTGGACGGCCAACGGTTGGACCTGCTCCGCGAGGCCGATGATATTACGATGCGGGCGCTGGACGAGTTCGATCGGATGGACGACATTTTCCAGTTTCCGACGATCCTCGTGCCCCTCGGGCTGCGACCAGGTGGGGAATCAGTGGTGCTCAGGCCGCTCGAATCGACTGACGTGATGACCGCGCGATTCGCCCCGCTGCCTCCCGAGGCGCTCCGCGCGATCGCGGATCGAATCGCCGGACTACCGGGCATCGACGCCGTGCTGTACGACGCGACACACAAGCCGCCCGCTACCATGGAGTGGGAATAGGGAATGCCAAACGACACTGCGACGCAGCATCCGGCGGACCTGCTCATGTGGCGGGCGGCGGACCTTTCCCGGCGAGGGAAGTGGCTCCACGCGGTGCAGTGCTACGAGCAGGCCATCGCGGAACATCCTGGCAACGCCGACGCCTACCTGCACCTTGCCGATATTTATGTGGAACGCGAGCACTGGCGCGCCGCTCGCGACCTTCTCGCTGCGGGAGTAACGCACTGCCCCGCGGACGCCCGACTGAACGTGCTCCTTGGAAACGTCTACCTGAATGACGACGACCACGACCGCGCGATAACATGCTATCGCACGGCGCTCAAGCACGACCCCGGCAACCCCAAGGCGCTCCACAACATCGGTCTCGCGCTGGCTCGCAGCGAGCGCAACGCCGAAGCAATCTCCTACCTCACGAAGCTGTGGTACGCGCGTCCCGAGTATCCGGGTCTGGCGGAACTACTCGGCGGCACATACATGTCGGTGGGGCGTCCGGATCGAGCCCTGGCGGTGCTTCAGCCCGCGGAGCTGCGCGAACCGGACAATGCGTTGGTACTGCATCTCACCGGGCTCGCGCTCTGCGGCCTGGAGCGCTGGAAGGAAGCGCTGGGGAGGCTTCGCCGCGCCGCTGCGCTCCGCGAGGAAGACGCGGAGACCTTGCGCGCGCTGGGGTGGACGCTCGTGAAGCTCCACTGCTACGATGAGGCGGAGCTGTGGCTGCGCCGCGCGGTCGAAGTGCAGCCCGACCTCCTGTACGCTCACATGAATCTCGCCGTGCTGTTCCTCCTTGCGGGCGACGTAGACGCATGCTGGGAGACACTGCAGACGGCTCGACAGCTCGACCCGGAAAATGAACGCCTTGCATCGTTCCTCAAACACTGGGACGAGGGAGGCGAGATTCCGGAGATCGCAGTGATTGAGGGGTCCTATGGATCACGTCGTGAAGATTGAGGTGACGGTCGGCGGCGACTCCGCACGTCTGTATGAGCTGTTCTCCGAGGCGGCCGAATCCGTGACACCGGGGCAACTCAACCGGGCGGTTCTGGAGACGGGGCTCGTCCACCACGCGCTCATGCTGGCGGCGATCGGGATGATCCCCGAGGAGAATCGCGAAGAGGTATACGACATTGTCGAACAGGTCGGCAAGCGCACCATCATGCGAGACCTGTTCGAGCAGGCGCGTGAACACTGGGAGACATGGTCCGACGGCGGCTCGATCAAGCCGGACGACCTCATAGATGGCGGCGGAGAAGAGATATGACGATGACCATGGAGCACCTGGCGTACGCCGCACACGACACCGTCGCGCTCGCGGCGTGGTATGAGCGCGTGTTGGGGTTCAGCATCGTGTACGAGAGCGAGGGTGAACCAAAGGCATTCTTCGTGCAGGACGCCAACGGAATGGCCATCGAGATCGTCCCACCCGGGACGGATGGCAAGACCTCCGACGCCTCGGCGAATCACCTCGCAATATGGGTGGATGACTTCGACGCTGCGAAACGTCAGATCGAATCCCGCGGTGTGGAGTTCGAGCCGGAAGTCAGCAACGAGTTCTTCGGCGGCACCCGTGTCGCGTTCTTCACCGACCCCGAAGGTCATCGCATCCAGATCATCTGGCGCAGAGAGCGGCTCCCAGGACAAGGCTGAGGCGAGAACGGGAGCGGGCGCCGTTTCACCATGTTCGCCCGGAGGCCGGCATGCCGGATATCTGCCGGTGGTGGTATGCCTATGCGTTCGACAATCCGCTCCGCCGCCTTCTGCACCCGCCGGAGCGCGTGCTCGGTCCGTACGTGCGCGAGGGAATGACAGCGCTGGACGTCGGATGCGGCATGGGGCACTTCACTGTCGGCATGGCGCGGATGGTGGGCGATGGCGGACGGGTCATCGCGGCGGACGTGCAGCAGAAGATGCTGGACATCACCACCTGTCGCTTGCGACGGGCCGGCATGAGCGACCGCGTTCAGACACACCTCTGCGAGCCCGACCGCCTCGGCGTCGAACAGGTGGCAGACTTCGCGCTCGCCTTCTGGATGCTCCACGAATCACCCGACTGCCGGACTCTCCTTGAGCAACTCCACGCTGCGTTGAAACCGGGCGGCACGCTCTACGTCGCCGAGCCACCGATGCACGTCACTGAGGAAACGTTCGCGCGGGAGATCGCGGATGCGCGGTCCGTCGGATTCGACGTGCCGGACCCGCCGGACTCGCCACCCGCATTCTGCCGAGTTGCGGTCTTTCGGCGATCGTCCTAAGCGTCGGACTTCGCCTCACCTCCGCGCAGCCGGATGCCGAGATCGCGTAGCTGGCGGTCGTCGACATCCGACGGACATCCATCCATGGGCGAAGCGGCGGTGTTTGTCTTCGGAAACGCGATGACATCGCGGATGTTCGTCGCGCCGGCAACAAGCATCACGAGCCGATCGAAACCGAACGCGATCCCGCCGTGTGGCGGCGCGCCGAAGCGCAACGCGTTGAGCAGGAACCCGAACCGCTCCTCCGCTTCTTCGTCGTCGATTCCGAGCAGGTGGAACATCTCCTGCTGAACGTCGCGGCGATGGTTACGGATCGAGCCGCCGACGATTTCGTTGCCGTTGATAACGAGATCGTACGCGCGTGCACGGATCGCTCCCGGATCGCCGCCTTCGCTGAACGCTTCGATATCCTCCGGCAGCGGCGACGTGAAGGGATGATGCTTCGCCACCCAGCGGTTCGATTCTTCGTCATGCTCAAGGAGCGGGAACTTCACGACCCACGTGAAGCCGTACTTGGACGTGTCGATGAGCCCGAGTTCATTGCCCAGCTTCAGACGCAGCGCGCCCAGGGCATCCCATACCACCTGCGGCTGGTCGGCGACGAAGACGAACAGGTCCCCCGGTTCCGCGTCGAGAGCCGCACGGAGTCGATCCTGCACGTCCTGCGGGAAGAACTTCACGATGTTCGACTCAAGCCCGTTCCCCGTCACGCGCATCCACGCCGCTCCCTTGGCGCCATACTGCGCGACGAACGGCGTCAACGCGTCGAGCTGGCCGCGGCTGAACGAGGCGCATCCCTTGGCGTTGATCGCGCTCACGATACCACCGGATTCGACGACGCCACGAAACACCTTGAACTCGGAGTCTTTCGCGATATCGGTCACGTCCACGAGTTCGAGGCCGAAACGCGTATCGGGCTTGTCGGAGCCGTAGCGGGACATGGCGTCGGCGTAGTCGATGCGAGGTATCTCCTCGTCGATCTCGTAGCCGATGGTCTCGCGGAAGACCGCACGCGTGACGTCCTCGGCCACAGCCATGACGTCGTCTTCGTCGACAAACGACATCTCGATATCGATCTGCGTGAATTCCGGCTGCCGGTCCGCGCGCAGGTCTTCGTCGCGGAAACACTTCACGATCTGGAAGTAGCGGTCGAAGCCGCCAACCATCAGGAGCTGCTTGTAGATCTGCGGCGACTGCGGGAGCGCGTAGAACTTCCCGGGCATGACTCGGCTCGGCACGAGAAAATCGCGCGCGCCCTCGGGAGTGCTCCGGACGAACATCGGCGTCTCGACCTCGATGAAATCCATTCCGTGGAGGCAGGATCGCGTCGCCTGATACGCGGTGCTTCGGAGCGCGAGGTTGCGCTGCATCTCACTCCGGCGCAGGTCCACGTAGCGGTACCTCAGGCGCGCTTCCTCGTTCGCCGGAGTACCCTCGATCGGCACCGGAGGCGGCTCCGCGACGTTGAGTACCCGCACATCGCTGCATATCACTTCGATCTCGCCGGTCTCGAGCTTCGGATTGGCCATCCCGTCCATGCGCGGACGCACCGTCCCCTTCGCGGCGATGACGAACTCCGAGCGAAACGCCTCCGCCTTCGCGTGGACGTCGGCATCGACGTTGGGGTCGAATACGACCTGCGTCATGCCCCAACGGTCGCGCAAATCGATGAAGATCACGCCGCCGTGATCGCGATGGGACGCGACCCACCCTGTGAGTACTACCTCAGCGCCCACGTCCGCCGTGCGCAGATCGTTACATCGCTGCGTCCGCGACCAGCCCGTTAGATGCTCGATGTTCGGTTCGCTCATCGTCTTCCCTTATCTGCTGCATGCGTCGGTTTGGACGCTGTCATCGTGGCGAATCTCTATGCTGAAAGCCCAAGCTCGTTCAATCTGTCCCCGTCGCCCAGGTGGAACCCCGCGGAGAGCAAGCTCCTCTGAAGCGACTTCACGTCGAGTTCGCGCGGCTGGATTCCCTGGTCGGCGCACATTGCCGCAGCGGTGCCGCATGCCTCGCCCATGACCTTCACGGCCATGCGGTTCCGGAGGAGCGTATCGGGCTTCCCCGAAGCGCTTCGACCCGTGCAAAGCAGCCCGTCGACACGCTTCGGCAGGAGCACGCGGTATGGCACGTCGACCCACTTCGGGCCACCGCGCTCGGCGGTCCACTTCAGCGCACGAAACTCTCCATAGCGGTAGATCACGTCGTCGAACAGCCTGCCCTCGCGACAGTCCTGCATGGTGAGCGCGTATTCGCCGTCGATGCAGGGCCCACCGCGCACTCCGAGAAACGGCGCGACACACAGCAGCGACGACTGCTCGAACCCCGGTGCGTTCTCGCGCATGAACAGCCACGTCTCACACGTCTGCCGACGAATCGCCGCTTCGAGCATCGCGATGTGATCGCCGTCGCCCGCGTCGAGTTCGTCCCGCACCCGCTCAGGAGCGGTACGTCCCTGCACTGTTCCGCCTGGTCCGATCGGACCGGCGAACGACGTGAGAATGCCTATCTCGACGCCGTTGAGTGTTACCACACGACGATGCTCGTACGCACTCTGCCCATGCGCCCGTCTAAGTGATGCGAGCAGATGCCGGTTACCTGCGACGAACTTCTCGCCGTACCGCTCCGTTGCCCAAGCTTCGTCTTCGGGGCTCGACTGAGCCTCCCGAGCGAACTGGGTGTAGCGATCCCAATCGACGCCGCCAACGAGGAAGTACGAACCCATTCCCGTCGGCGAATGCCCGTCGAGTTCCTTGTACTCGGCCTTCGGGTAGAGCATCGGTGCGCCGGCACGCTTGGCGACGTCTGCCTCGCCGGTGCCGTCGACGACCACACTCGCGCGCAACGCGCGCCGCCCGGACTTGCTCTCGACAAACAGCCCCGTCACCCTGTCGCCGTCCATGATCGCGTCCGCCGCGAACGTCGAGAGGAGGAGCGTCACGCCGCTCTCCTCCAGCATGCACTGGGCCACGTGCGACGCTATGCTCGCGCTTCCGGCGTAATTCTTCGGACCATCGGGAAGCGGGAAGATCAGCCCGCCGCCGAGGTCTCGATACCTATCGAGGTATTCGCGTCCGATGCCGTACAGCGACGGATACACCGTCGATTCGAAACCGACATCCGGATGCGGCTGACCGCTCACCATGTGCCCGTTGACGATCATGCCCGGACCGATGTTGCCGCCGACGCTGCCGAACCGGTCGACGAGAACGGTCCGAGCCCCTCGACGCGCCGATGCGATCGCCGCGAAGACACCGCTGACGCCGGCACCCGCCACGACCACGTCCGCATCGTGAGACACGGGGACCCGTTTCTCCGGTTCGATCACGGTCGGTACCGACATGGCCTCACACCCTCAATCAGCGCGCGTGTACAAGGTCCAGGCGCATGACGCACTCGACGTGCGCCGTCTGCGGAAACATGTCCGCGGGGCGAATCGGACCCGGAGCGTATCCCGCGTCAACAAGCTGCCGCACATCGCGGGCAAGCGAACGCGGATTGCAGGAGACATATACGATACGCGTCGGACGCAGGCCGACCAACGCCGGCAGCGCCTTCGGGTGCAATCCCATGCGCGGCGGATCGACGACTGCGACATCGAATCGTTCCCCGGCTCGCACCCAATCCCGGAGCACCGTCTCGGCGAGCCCGTGCACGAATCGGATGTTCTCGACTCCCGCCGTGGACGCAAGACGACCAGCGTCAGCCACTGCCTGCGGGACGCTTTCGAGCCCCACGACTTCCCGCGCACCCGGGGCCAGCCACGCGCCGATAAGTCCGGTGCCGCAGTAGAGGTCGAGCACGCGCTCCCGGCCCGTCAGCTCCGCCGCCTCGGCAACGAGGTCGTAGAGTCGCTCCGCACCTGCGCTATTCGTCTGCAGGAACGATTCGGCCGAGAGCCGCACGTCGAACTTGCCTATGCGCTCGCCGATTGTTTCGCTACCCGCGAGGACGCGTGTGCTCTCCCCCTGAGCCGTGTCGCCGTCGCGCGTGTTGACGGCTATCAGAAGGCTCGCGATGGACGGCACCTCGGCCGGCAAGCCTGCGCGAAGTTCGTCCAGTTCCGGGAAACAGTCCTGCGTCACGACGAGATTCACCATAAGCTGCGATGTTGCTCGCGCCTCGCGGACGACGAGATGTCGGAGCAGGCCCGTGTGCCGACGCTGGTCGTAGGGCGCAAGCTCGTTCCGTACCGCCCAGTCACGAACCCACGCGATGACGCGGCTCACTTCCGGGCCGCACAGATGACATCGTCCGACGTCGAATACCCAGTCGAACCGCCCAGCCCGATGGAGACCGAGGAGAAGCTTGCCCGCGTCCGGACCCCACTTCGCGCGTCCGAATGTGAACTCCATCTTGTTCCGATACTCGAATTCGTCACTGACCGGGAGGACGGGCAACACCTGCGGAGCCATCTCCGGCGCTTCGGCAACGAATGCCTCCCGTACGAGGCGGCCCTTCATCGTAAGCTGGTCGTCGTGCGCCCACTGTTGCCAACGGCATCCGCCGCATTCGCCGGTGTGCAGACACGCCGGTTCGCGTCTCGGCGTCTGTGTTGAGATGATCGCGATGGTTTCGGCGTCGAAACGCCCTTTGCGGCGCTTGCTGATCTGCGCTTCGACGACATCTCCCGGCCAGGCGCCGCGAACGAGCACGTCTCTCCGCTCACCGGCGCCGTTCAGGGCGTACATCACGCCGCGGCCGTCCGCGTACACGCCTTCGACGGTTCCGGCCACCACGGTGCCACGCGCGAGTTTCGAGCCGGTCTGTACCACCTCAACGCCCCCTCATGGGCATAAAAAAGGAGCGGAGCGGGATCAGCTCAGGGCCGATTCCGCTCCGCTCTTCCTGAATGCTTCCAGATTACGACGGGGATCGGCCTCTCTAGGAAGCCTGATTGTCCTCATCCGACGTCTCATCCGACGCCGAAGGGCCCGCCTCTACCGAAGTCGCCGCGGCAACCGCCTGCCCCGTGACGAATTCGATCATCGATATCTCTGCCGCGTCGCCCTTTCGGCGGCCCAGCTTGAGTATCCGTGTGTATCCACCGTTCCAGTCGCGCTCACTGCCATCGCCGGGCAGCGTGCGGAACTGCGGCGCCCAATCGTCGAACAGCTTCTTGACGGCGCCGGTGTTGTGGATAATCTGAATCGCTCGTCGGCGCGAGTTCAGATCGCCCTTCTTGGCGAGCGTCACGAGCTTCTCGACGTAGGGACGAAGCTCCTTCGCCTTCGCTTCCGTGGTGTTGATCCCGCCGTGCTCAATGAGCGACGTGGCGAGATTCGCAAGCATCGCCTTGCGGTGTGGCGTGCTCCGGCCGAGGCGACGGCCCTTTACGCGATGCCTCATGCTTAGTCTTCCTTCCCGTCGGCGATCTCCGGCGGGGCCGGAGCGCCCTTCTCTCGCACAGCCTGGACCTCGTCCTCAAGCATGCCGAATCGCAGTTCGAGGCTGTCGAGTTTCTCGGTAAGCTCGATAAGCGATTTCCGACCGAAATTGCGGTACTTCAGCATGTCGGCTTCGGATTTCAGAACGAGCTCTTCCACGGTCTGTATCCCGGCCGCGCGCAGGCAGTTCGTCGAGCGCATCGACAGATCGAGTTCCTCGACCTTGACGTCGAATATGCTCGTCACCGCGTCCTCTCGCGCCGCGCCGATGGTTTCTTCGCTGGCCTCGCCCTCTTCCAGCAGCAACTGCAGGTGACTACGCAGAAGCCGCGCCGCCTGTGCGACGGCAGCCCGAGGCGACACTGTGCCGTCTGTCCAGACTTCGATCTCGACGCGATCATAGTCGGTACGCTGGCCGACGCGAGCGTTGCTGACCTCGAAATTCACCTTGCGGATCGGCGAGTAAATCGAATCCACGATGATGGTGCCGATGGGGAGTTCCTCGGCCTCGACTTCATCGCCAAGCGTGAATCCTCGCCCGTTGCCGATTTGCAGATCCAGCGAGAGTTCCGCGCCGGCGTCGAGCGTAGCGATCTTGTGGTCCTTGTTGATGACCTCGACGTCGCTATCGACTTCGAGATCGCCGGCCACGAGGTCACCGGCTTTCGAACGACTCACATGGATGACCTTCGGCGCCTCGCCGTGGTAGCGAAGCCGGACGTCCTTCAAGTTCAGGATGATCTCCGGAACGTCCTCGATGACGCCCTCAACGGTGCTGAACTCGTGCTGCACGCCATCGATGCGGACCGACTGGATTGCCGCGCCTTCAAGCGAGGAAAGCAGCGTTCTGCGAATACCGTTGCCGAGGGTCGTACCGAACCCGCGCTCAAGCGGCTGGAGCGTGAACTTGCCGTATGAGTCGGTGAGCGCGTCCTCGTCGACTTCTAGCAGCTCCGGCATCACAAAGGGAGCCTGTTCCTGGATTTCGTTTCTTAGCATATCGTATTCCCGCCCCCCAGTCAGAGGAAGCGACCGGCTCGCTGGTGCCCGCGTATGCCGGTCGCTTTGCGCCAACCCGATCGTGGCCGCCGAGGCACTCCCGGCAGCAGGCCGAACCGCATACGGTTCGGCGCGAGGGGTTTATCTATTTAGAGTACAACTCGACGATCAACCGCTCTTCCAGCGGGATCTGGATATCATCGCGCGACGGCAAGTCGATCATGCGGCCGGCGAGCTTCGACTTGTCCAGGTCGAGCCATGTCATCTCACGCGTGCGACCGAGCTTTCGCAGCGACTCGTGAATCGCCTCGACGTTCCGGCTCCGCTCACGCACCGCGACTGTGTCGCCCGGGCGAACCTGGCATGCCGGGATGTTCACGATGTGGCCGTTCACTTCGATGTGCCGATGGCGAACGAGCTGGCGCGCGCCGGCACGAGAGGCCGCGAATCCGAGCCGGTAGACTACGTTGTCCAGTCTCGACTCGAGCAGCCGGAGGATGTTCTCGCCGCTGACTCCGGGCATACGCGACGCAGTCTCGTAGTACCGACGGAACTGCCGCTCCAGGACGCCATACGTGCGGCGCGCCTTCTGCTTCTCGCGGAGCTGCTTGCCATACTCCTTCATCTTGCTCTGCCGCCCCTGGCCGTGCTGACCAGGCGGGAAGTTGCGCCGCTCGACAGCGCACTTGTCCGAAAGGCAGCGCTCACCCTTGAGGAAGAGCTTCGTCCCTTCGCGACGACAGAGTTTGCACACCGAATCGCTATAACGAGCCATGTAATCTCATCTCCAATGGCGGATCATCTCCGCCGACACCGTTCGCGTCCTCGCGAGCGGCTTCGAACCTGATATCGCTACGCCTGCGAACCTCTAGACTCTTAGACTCTGCGACGCTTCGGCGGACGGCATCCGTTGTGCGGAATCGGAGTCACGTCGCGAATCGCGGAGATCTCGAGCCCGGCAACTTGAAGCGCGCGCACGGCGGCCTCGCGCCCGACTCCGGGCCCCTTCACCCAGACTTCCACTCGCCGCAAGCCCATATCGATGGCCTCGCGCGCCGCGGTCTGTGCGGCCGACTGCGCCGCGAACGGCGTGCTCTTCCGGGAGCCCTTGAACCCAGACTTGCCAGACGAATTCCACGAGATCACGTTACCATCCTTGTCACTCAACGTGATGATCGTGTTGTTGAAAGTCGCCTTGACGTGGGCAATGCCGGTCGACTCAACGGCCTTCTTCTCTTTGCGGCGGCCGCTACGGCGGCGTGCTGACTGCGGTGATGCCATGCTTCGTTCTCCAGAACGGTGTCACACTCGACTCGCACGGCAGATACCGGACGAGCAGAATGAGTTCTCAGCCCTTGCCCTTTTTCCGCGCTCCGGCGATCGCTCGACGCGGACCCTTCCGCGTGCGAGCGTTCGTGTGCGTCCGCTGACCGCGCACAGGCAGGTGGCGGCGGTGGCGGATGCCACGGTAGCTGCCGATATCCTGCAGCCTGCGGATGTTCATCTCGATCTCGGTACGCAGCACGCCCTCGACTCGATAGTTGCTCTCGATCTCGGCGCGCAGACGGTTGATCTCGTCGTCGGTCATGTCGTTGATGGGCTTCTGAGGGTCGATACCCGTCGCGTCGAGAATCTTCTCGGCGGACGTGTGACCGATCCCGTAGATGTACGTGAGCGCAATCCTCGCGCGTTTCTCACGCGGCAGATCCACTCCGGCAATACGCGCCATTTCTCAGCTCCCGTTCGTGTAGATCAGCCCTGACGCTGCTTGTGCGTCGCGTTCGCGCTGCAGATGATCCGGACAACGCCCTTGCGGCGAACGACCTTGCAGTACGAGCAGAGGCGTTTGACGGACGACCGTACTTTCATCTCGTGATACTCCCGTGCGTTCTCAGCGGTGACGGTAGGTGATCCGACCGCGAGTCAGGTCGTAAGGCGACAACTCGACCTTCACCTTGTCACCCGGCTTGATCGTGATGAAATGGATACGCATCTTGCCGGAAATGTGCGTGAGCACCTCGTGCCCATTCTCGAGTTCCACCCGGAATCTCGCATTCGGCAACGCCTGCGTAACCGTGCCTTCGACCTCTATCGATTCTTCTTTAGCCACTATACACTCCCACCTTCTGTGGGTCAGTCCGAGACGGCGGCAACAACATCCGCCAACACGTCAGCCGGATCCTTCGATCCGTCGACCTTGCGGAGAAGGGCCGCCTCCTGATAGTAGGCTATGAGCGGCTCCGTCTGGTCGTGATACACGTTCAGACGCTCGCGAATAGTCTCCGCAACGTCGTCGGCGCGCTGCGTGAGCGAGTCCTTCGCTCCGCACTTGTCGCATACGCCGTCCTGTTTCGGAGGAGCGAGCAATATGTTGTAGATCGCCCCGCACTCCGAACATGTCCTGCGCGAGGACAGTCTCTCGACGATCGCTTCGTCGGCGACGTCGACGAGAACCACATGGTCCATGGCGAGACCGCGTCCATCGAGCATGCTCCGGAGGCCGTCGGCCTGCGGAATCGTGCGCGGGAACCCATCCAGGATGAACCCGACATCGGCGTCGGCTTCGTCCAGTCGATCGCTCACCATGTCGATGACTAGCTCGTCCGGTACGAGCTGGCCCTTCTCCATGTACCCCTGCGCCTTCTTGCCGAGTTCGGTCTTCTCCGAAAGATTCTTTCGGAACAGATCGCCGGTCGAGATCGCCGGGACCTCGATCCGCTCGGCGAGCATCGCGCCTTGCGTTCCTTTGCCGGATCCGGGTGGTCCGAGTAGGATCAGCCGCATGTGCGTCCTCCCGTCATCGCTTTCTGCTGCGAAGCTTTCCGCGCTTCATGAAGCCGTCGTAGTGACGGACAAGAAGATGGGATTCCACCTTGTCAAGCGTGTCAAGCGCGACACCGACGACGATGAGCAGTCCGGTTCCGCCGAAAAAGTCCGAGAAGTCGCGCATGACCGTCATGCGCACCGTTGTCTCGAACACCCAGATGACGAATACGGGAAACGCAGCAATCGCCGCGAGGAATACCGACCCCGGCAGCGTGATGCGGTTGAGAACCTTGTCGATATATTCGGCCGTGCGCCGTCCCGGACGTACGCCCGGAACAAACCCGTTGTTGCGCTTCAGATTGTCGGCGACATCGACCGGATTGAAGATGATCGCGGTGTAGAAGTAAGAGAAGAAGATAATCAGCAGCGAGTACATTGTCCAGTAGACCAGCGATGTGGGCTGGAACCAGCTAAACAGCGTCTGCATGAACATGCTCTCGGTTGCGCCTTCACCCGCGAACTGGATGATCGTCGTCGGAACCAGCACGATCGACTGCGCGAAGATGATCGGAATCACGCCCGATGCATTCACCTTCAGCGGCAGGTGCGTGCTCTGGCCACCGTAGACCCGATTCCCGACGACGCGCTGACTGGCGTATCGCACGGGTATCCGTCGTGTGCCCTGCGTGATGAGCACCACCAACGCCGTGATCACCACCATGAGCGCAAAGAGCACCAGCGTCGGGATCACGCCGCCACCGTCGGGCTCAAGCATCTGCCGGAGCTGACCGATGACCGCGCTGGGAAAGCGCGCGACGATACCTATGAAGATCAGCAGGCTGATGCCGTTCCCAATGCCGCGTTCGGTGATCTGCTCACCGAGCCACATGATGAACACACACCCCGTCGTCATGGTGAGCATGACGATGAGACGGAATCCGATTCCGGGGCTCAGGGCCGCTTGGCTCTGCACCAGGAACTGGCTCACGCCGAGCGACTGCACTGCCGCAAGCGCGACGGTGAGGTATCGCGTGTACTGCGTGATCTTCTTCTGGCCTTCCTGGCCTTCCTTCTGAAGGCGCTGGATCGGCGCCCACACGGAACCAAGAAGCTGGAAGATAATCGACGCGGAGATGTACGGCATGATGCCGAGCGCGAAGATCGTCGCCTGTTTGAACGCGCCACCGGCGAACAGATCGTACACGGCGAAGAGATCGCGTGCGCGATTGCTGAATGCCTCGGCAAGCGCGGCCGAATCCACTCCGGGGGTCGGTATCGCGCCCCCGATGCGGTAGACGATGAGTACGCCGAACGTGAAGAGGATACGATTCCTCAACTCGGGGATGTTCAGGATATTCCTGAAACGATCAAGCACGTGCAGCTTCCTCGACTGTGCCGCCGGCAGCTTCGATCTTCTCACGCGCCCCACGGCTGAACTTGTCGGCCACGATCGTGACGACGCGAGAGAGTTCGCCGTCGGCGAGGATCTTCACGGGACGGTCCACCGTCCGGATGAGGCCTGCCGCCCTGAACGTCTCGCAATCGACTCGGTCGCCTTCAGTACGATCGCTGATGTCGCGCAGATTGATGATTTGGTCCACGACCTTCTTGATATGGACGAATCCACGCTCGGGGAGACGCCGCTGAATCGGCATCTGACCACCCTCGAACCAGACGCGGTGTTTGGCGCCGGAACGCGACTGCTGCCCCTTGCTACCCTTGCCGCTTGTCTTGCCGTGGCCGCTGCCGGCTCCGCGACCAAGACGCTTCCGGTCGCGTTTCGTGCCCTTCGCCGGCCGGAGATCGGCGAGCGTCATCTGTTCACCTGCCATGCTCGATCACTCCACCGTCTCAAGGCGCACAAGGTGCGGCACTTTCGCAACCATGCCCCGTATGCTGGGCGTATCGTCGTGAACGACTGTCTGATTCATCTTCCGCAGGCCGAGCCCCTGCACGATCCGCTTCTGGTGCTGCGTGCGGCCGATCGGGCTCCGATACAGAGTCACCACAACCTTGTTCACGACCCGGCTCCTTCCGATTCGCGGGATGGCTGCGCATCCAGGCGCCGGAGCGCACGCACTTCGCGATATGTCCGAAGTTCGCTCAGCGCCTCGACTGTCGCCATCGCCACGTTGTGCGCGTTCGTCGAACCAACCGACTTCGTCAGAACGTTCTGAACGCCGGCCGCTTCCAGAACCGCTCGCACCGCGCTACCGGCAATCAGGCCGGTACCGGGGCTGGCCGGACGCAGGAACACCCGCGCACCGCCGTAGCGGCCCCATGCAATGTGGGGGATAGTGTTTCCCACGGGAACGCGCGTGATGTTGCGCTGAGCGGTCTGGGTGCCCTTGCGAATGGCCTCAGCCACTTCGCGCGCCTTGCCCATCCCGACTCCGACGCGGCCCTTGCCGTCGCCGACGACCACGAGCGCGTTGAACCGACGGTCGCGACCACCCTTGGTCGCCTTGGACACAGGGTTGATCTTGACCACCGTCTCGACGAACTCTACGTCGTCCAAGTTCCTTGACTGCCTGCTTGATGCACCATCTCGCGCCATGCGTATTCCTCGATTGGCCTCTAGAACTCCAGACCACCTTCACGAGCGCCATCGGCAAGTGCCTTGACGCGTCCGTGATAGCGATATCCGTTCCGGTCGAAAATGACCTTCTTGATGCCTTTTTCCTGTGCGAGCTTCGCCAGTTCCTTGCCGAGAGATTCCGCGGCATCCACGCCGTTACCAGCGATCTTGAACCCGCCGGCCAGCGTGCTGGCTCCACACACGACGACGCCGTCGGTGTCGTTGACGAAGTGCGCCTGAATGCTGCGGCCGCCGCGACTCACTACGAGCCGGGGGCGCTCCGCCGTACCGCGGATCTTGCGCGCGCGGCGCCAGCGCCTCAGCCGATCTACACGTGTTTCCTTCATGACTGTTTCACTCCCGCCCATCGCACTGCGTGGCGACGCGCAACGCCGTTACGCCGCCGACTTGCCGGCCTTGAGGCGAACCCGCTCGTTCTCGTATCTGATGCCCTTGCCGATGTAGGGCTCTGGAGGACGCACCGCGCGAACCTTCGCGGCGTAGTCGCCCACGACCTGCTTGTCGGCGCCTTCGACAACCACCGGGACCGTCGGATGGTTTGAGCCCTTCGACGTCAGGGTGATCGATTCCTCGACCGTGAACTTGATTTCCTTGGGCGCCTCGATCACCACCTGATGCGAGAATCCCACGCTGAGCGTCAGCTTGTTGCCGGACGCTTCCGCCCGATAGCCGACTCCGACCACTAGAAGGCGCTTCCGGTACCCCTCAGCGACGCCCTGGACGGCGTTCGCGATGAGTGAGCGAGAAAGCCCCCATGCGCCGGGGATTGCGCCCTCACCCGAGGCCACACTCACCATGTCGTCATCCATCGTGGCAGTGACATGCAACGGCAGCGTCACCGCCACCTCGCCCTTCGGGCCCTTCGCGCTTACCGCGCGACCATTGATCTCGACCGTCACTCCCTTGGGCAGGGGAATGGGCCTGCGTCCGATACGCGACATCCGCCTTATCCTCCTACCAGACGTGACAGAGCACTTCGCCACCTACTCCGGCGGTGCGGCATTCGTCGTCGGTCATCAGACCCTTGGAGGTCGTAATGATGGCCACGCCGAGTCCATTGAGCACGCGATCCATGTCCCGCGTATTCCGGTACCGTCTGAGCCCCGGCTTCGATGCGCGGCGCAAGCCACGGATCACCGGCTGCCCTTCACGGTCGTACCGCAGGTACAGTCTGAGCATGCCCTGCTTGCTGTCCTTAACTACGTACACCCTGTTCACGTACCCCTGCTCAAGCAGAATACGCGCGATTTCGCGCTTGATGTTCGACGCGGGCAGGTCCACGGTTCGGTGTCCTGCCTGGCACGCATTCCGAATGCGGGTCAGCATGTCCGCTATGGGGTCGGTCATTGACATCTGCGATTCCTCGTCTACCGGTGCGGGTTACCAGCTCGCCTTGACCACGCCGGGGATTTCGCCCATCAGCGCGAGCTGCCGGAAACATATGCGGCACATGCCGAACTTGCGCAGGAATGCGCGCGATCGACCGCACCGGTGACACCGGTTGTAGCCACGAACCTTGAATTTTGGCTTCCGTGCTGCTTTGACGCGCAAACACCTTTTAGCCACGTCATACCCTCGCTTTCCGATCAGGCAAGCCTGATCCGCGTTATTCGTCGCGCGTGAACGGCATCCCAAGAGCACTCAGAAGCTCGAACGCTTCCTCGTCGCTCTTCGCCGACGTCACGAACGTGATGTTCATGCCTCGAATCTGGTCGACCTTGTCGTACTCGATCTCCGGGAAGATGAGCTGCTCCTTCACCCCGATCGAGAAGTTGCCGCGCCCGTCGAACCCACGCCGCGGAATGCCACGAAAGTCCCTGATCCGGGGCACCGCGAACGTGATCAGACGATCCAGGAACTCCCACATCTGCACTCGCCGCAGCGTTACCGCGACGCCGACCGGGTTCCCCTGGCGCAGCTTGAAATTCGAGATCGACAGCCGTGCGCGTCGCACACTCGGGCGCTGGCCCGTGATCGTCTGCAGATCAGCAAGCGCGTTGTCGATGAGCTTCGAGTTCGACACCGCATCGCCGACGCCCATGTTTACCACGATCTTCTCCAACCGCGGCGCCTGCATCGCGTTCGTGTAGCTGAAACGCTCGATCATCTGCGGCACTGCACGCTCAACGTACTCGTTGCGCTTGCGTGGGACCGGGATGGTGCCGTTGGACCCGCCCTTGGCGTCGGCCTTCGGAGCACCCTTGCCCTTCTTCGCGCCGCCGGCTTTCTTGGACTCGCCTTTGGAGCTGCCCTTGGAGCCGCCCTTACCGCCAGCTTTGGCCTCGCCTTCGGCGCCGGCCTTCGTGTTCTTCTCTTCCTTCGCCATCGCTTCTCCCTCCCGCCGCTATTCTTCAGTCGGGGGAGGTATGACTTCTCCCGTTTCCGAGCAGACGCGGACGCGCGTGCCATCTTCCAGGCGCTGGTGGCGCACCCTCACACCCTTGCCGCTGCGGGGGCTGACGAGCAGGACGTTCGACGCATCAATCGCCGCTTCCTTCTCGACCACGCCGCCTTGCGGGTTCTGCTGTGAAGGCTTGCTGTGGCGGCGAATCATGTTCACGCCTTCCACAATCAGCCGCCGCTTCACCCGGTCGACCCAGAGCACCTTGCCCTGCTTTCCGTCGCCGCGCTTCTGTCCTCTGCCTTCGCCGGCGATCACCTCGACGAGGTCGCCCCTGACGATATCCATTTCGTTCGTCCTTTACACTACTTCCGAGGCCAGCGAGACGATGCGCATGTAGCGCTGGTCTCGCAGCTCACGAGCCACAGGGCCGAAGATGCGCGTTCCGCGGGGTTCGCCCTCGGGGCCAATCAGAACCGCGGCATTGTCATCAAACCTGATGTGCGTACCGTCAGCACGACGGTTCGCCCGCTTGGTCCGGACGACGACCGCCCTGGCGACCTCGCCCTTCTTCACGGCCGAGCCCGGTATCGCCTCTTTCACGGTGACGACGATCTCGTCGCCAACCGACGCGTACCGCCGGCGCGAACCACCCAGCACCTTGATAACTGTCGCCCGCTTCGCGCCGGTGTTATCGGCCACGACGAGCGACGTCTGCATCTGAATCATCGACGGTGACCTTTCTGTTACCGGGCGCGCTCAATGATGCGCGCAAGCCGCCAGTGCTTCAGCTTGCTGAGCGGACGCGTCTCTATGATTTCCACCGAGTCGCCGACATGCGCCTCGTTACTTTCGTCATGCACGTGGAATTTCTTCGTCCGGCGCACGATCCGACCATAGCGTGTGTGCTGCATGAGCCGGTCTATGGCTACCACGATCGTCTTGTCGCTGGCATCGCCGACGACGCGACCGGTGCGAACCTTGCGATGTCCGCGAGCTTCCGTTGTCATGTTCAGGCACCTTCCTCGGCGCTCGGCAGCACCGTCCCGTGTTCCGGGTTGCGGTGCTCTTCCAGTATGGTCTGCAGGCGTGCGATATCCCGCTTGCGATGTCGAAGTAGCACAGGATTGTCAAGCTGCTCAGTTGCCGCTCGGAATCGGAGACGCCACAACTCTTCGCGAGCGTCCTCGATCTCCTGCTCAATCTCCTCGACCGTCAGTTTCCGGATGTCTACTGCGTTCATCGTTCAACAGTCTCCCGGCCGCCTAGGCGCTTTCGCGACGTAACATGAAGCGCGTCTTGATCGGGAGCTTCGCTCGTCCAAGGCGCATGGCCTCGCGAGCGACATCCTCCGAGACGCCTTCCATTTCGAAGAGTATGCGGCCCGGCTTCACGACGGCGACCCAATACTCCGGAGCGCCCTTGCCCTTGCCCATCCGCGTCTCCGCGGGCTTGAGCGTGATGGGCTTATCCGGGAAGACCCGCATCCACACCTTACCGCCGCGCTTGATATAACGAGTCATCGCCACACGTGCGGCTTCGAGCTGCCGGTCCGTGACCCACGCCGGCTCGAGCGCCTGGATGCCGTACTGGCCGAAATTCAGGCTCGATCCGCGCCACGCAAGACCGCGACGGCGTCCGCGTTGTTGTTTGCGATGCTTTACTCGCTTCGGCATCAACATTGATTATGATCTCCTGCCGCCGCGACCGCCTCTACCACGAGTGTCCGGAGCTTCGGGCTCGTTCTGGTCGGCCATGCCAACGAATGCGTCTCCATCGAGCACTTCACCCCGACAGATCCAGACCTTGATCCCAATGGCGCCGGACGTCGTCAGCGCCGTTACCTGCGCATAGTCGATGTCCGCACGCAGCGTGTGCAGAGGCACGCGCCCTCGAGCATATCGCTCACGCCGCGACATCTCCGCGCCGTTCAGACGACCCGCGCACGCAATGCGGATGCCTTCAGCGCCCATGCGCATCGTGTTGTCGAGCGATTTCTTCATCGCGCGCCGGAAGAGGACGCGTCCCTCGATCTGCCGACGGATATTCTCCGCGACGAGCTGGGCGTCGAGTTCCGGCCGCTTGATCTCCTGGATGTTGATGAAGATCTCTTTGTTCGTGAGGTGACGAAGCTCATCGCGGAGCTTGTCAACCTCGGC
The DNA here is from genome assembly GCA_964510105.1 of uncultured bacterium. Classification (GTDB taxonomy): domain Bacteria; phylum Latescibacterota; class MWCZ01; order MWCZ01; family MWCZ01; genus CAZWQW01. Next base: position 3,989 of record CAZEAI010000009.1, on the reverse strand, counting down.
GCCCTTCCGGCCGATGACGATCCCGGGGCGAGCCGTGTGCACGGTGATCTGCACGCGCTTGGGAGCGCGCTCGATCTCGACATGCGAGATCGATGCACGAGCGAGCCGCGCGTTCACGTACGCCCGGAGCGTCTGATCTTCCTTCAGCAGGTTAGCATATTCGCCCTTGGTCGCGTACCACCGCGAACTCCACGTGCGAATGATGCCCAGGCGCAGGCCGATCGGATGTGTTTTCTGTCCCACGCAATCGCCCCTTTCTCAGGCCGTTGCTTCTGCGTTCTCTTCAACGTCGGCGGTGACGATCACAGTTACGTGACACGTCCGCTTCCGAACTCGGAACGCCCGGCCCATTGCTCGGGCGCGGAGCCGCCTGTAGGTCGGTCCCTCGTTCACCTGGATGTCGGAGATGATCACATCCTCCTCGACCAGGCGATCGGCATCTTCATTCTCCAGCAAGTTCGCCATGGCGGACCGAACGGTTTTCTCGATCGGTGTGCTCGCCGCCGCCGGACTGAAGTGAAGAATGTTGAGCGCCTCGTTCACCGTTCTGCCTCGAATGAGGTCGGCCACGCGGCGCGCCTTGCGAGCCGAGTGCCACTGGTATTTGGTGAGAGCACGAGCTGAAAGTGCCATCGCCGATATCCCTTCGTGCGTTCATCCGTGTCCGGCATGCACCGGCTCACGTCGTAGCGTTATCGAACGGTTGCTGTCCGTTCAGTCGACCTGCCGCCGCCCGGATGCCCTCGGAACGTGCGTGTCGGAGCGAATTCCCCGAGCTTGTGGCCGACCATGTTTTCGCTGATGTAGATCGGTATGAACTTGTTGCCGGTATGGACACCGAACGTGTGGCCGATGAAGTCTGGGCTGATCGTCGAGCGGCGCGACCAGGTCTTCACGACCTGCTTCGACCCACTCTGATTCATCTTCTCGATCTTCTTCGCCAGACTCGGCTCGATGTACGGGCCCTTCTTGATCGATCGTGCCATGCGCCAGCTTCCCCGTGGAACGTGATGGATC
>CAZEAI010000009.1:0-2962 GCA_964510105.1 uncultured bacterium | reverse complement strand
TCGTGCCATGTCCTGATTCCTCGCTACTACCGACGCTTGCGGCGGCTGATTATGAGACGATCCGATGCCTTCGGCTTCCGGGTCTTCTTGCCCTTTGTGATTTTACCCCACGGGGTGCGAGGATGCTTACCCACGCCACCGCCCTGCGGGGCCTTGCCTTCGCCACCGCCGTGCGGGTGATCGACCGGATTCATCACCACGCCGCGGACCTTCGGGCGCTTGCCGAGCCAACGGTTACGACCCGCCTTGCCGATCACCTCGTCGTCGTGATCCGCGTGACCGACTTCGCCGATCGTCGCCATGCACGTATCCGGGACGAGGCGCACTTCGCCCGACGGCATGCGTAGACGCGCCATGCCAGCTTCGCGCGCCACGAGCTGGATCGACGTGCCGGCACTACGGGCCATCTCACCGCCCTTACCGGGACGCAGCTCAACGTTGTGCACGATGGTGCCGCTCGGGATGTTGCGCAACGGGAGCGCGTTTCCGACGCGGATCGCCGACTCGGGGCCGGACTCAACCGTCGCTCCGACCTGCAACCCTTCGGGCACGATCATGTAGCGCTTCTCGCCGTCGGCGTAGAAGAGCAGAGCGATTCGGGCGGAGCGATTCGGATCGTACTCGATCGCCGCTACGCGCGCCGGCACGCCAAACTTGTCGCGCTTGAAGTCGATGATCCGGTAACGCCGCTTGTGGCCGCCACCTCGGCGCCGCATCGTGATGCGACCCTGGTTGTTCCGCCCGCTCTTCTTCGCGAGAGGCGTCGTCAGCGAACGTTCGGGAGTCGACTTGGTGACATCCTCGAACGTATCGACCATCTTCGTCCGGAGACCCGGCGTGATCGGCCGGAATGTCTTGAACGGCATCGATTATACTCCCTCGTCCACCAGATCGATGTGCTGATCCGGCGCCAGCGTCACGATCGCTTTCTTCCAGCTCGCCGTGAACCCTATGCGCTTGTAGCGCATTCCCATCCGACGCTTCTTACCACGCACATTCATCACGCGCAGCGAAACGACGTTCACGTCGAAGAGCGTCTCAATGGCTTCCTTGATCTGATACTTGTTCGCGAAGCGATCCACCTCAAACGCGTACTGACCGAATCGCTCCTGCTGTAGACTCGCCTTCTCGGTGATGACCGGGCGCTTTATGATGTCGTAGGGTGACTTCATGATTCCGAGCCTCCCGTCAGCGCCGCCAGCGCGGAGTCGGTGAACAGCAGGTGCTCCGCCCACATGATCTCATACGGGTGGAGGTGTGACGCCGCCATCGTAACGAGCCACGGTATGTTCTGCGCGGCGCGAACGAGCGTCTGCGGCGCATCATCCGTCACCAGCAGAACGCGCTTGTCTTCGAGCCCCAGCGTCTTCAACAGCGCGACCATGTCCCGCGTCTTGCCCGATTCGAGCGCGACGTCTTCGATGACCGAGACCGCGTCCTCGCTCGCCCGTATGGAAAGCGCTCCGTACAGCGCGGCACGACGCATCTTCCTCGGCAGCTTCTGCCGATAGTCGCGAGGCTTCGGACCGCCATACACTCCGCCGCCGCGAAGCAGGTTCGTCTTGTAGTCACCGCGCCTGGCATTACCGGTCTTCTTCTGCCGGAACGGCTTGCGGTTGGTGCCGTGCACGTCGCTGCGACCTTTTGTCGACGCGGTGCCCTGGCGTTCGTTGGCCAGCCGCGCGACGACTGCCTGATGGATCACCGGTGTGCTCGGCTCTACCGCGAAGATCTGCGGTCCGAGTTCCACCGTGCCCGCTTCGGCGCCGTTTACGTCGTAGTGCTTCGTCGTCATGGTCCTACTTGCCCCGTTCGTCCGAGGTGATCGTGAGCAGGCCGCCGCGCCAACCGGGAACGCTGCCGCTGATTACGAGCAGATTCCGCTCGGCATCGACTTCCACTACGCGCAGGCCTTTGACCGTGCTGTTCGACCCGCCCATCCGGCCACCCATTCGGGTTCCCTTGAAAACACGGCTGGGTGAAGCCGACTGTCCGATCGAGCCGGGAAGCCGGTGATTCATGCTACCGTGCGTGTTCGGCCCGCCCTTGAAACCGTGTCGCCGTACGACGCCCGCGAAACCGCGGCCACGAGATCGTCCGGTGATCTTCACGGGGTCGCCGGGCTGGAATACGGCGGCGTCGATAGTCTGGCCGACCTCGTAATCCTGCTCGGCGCGCAGCTCATGAATGCTCCGCTTCGAATCCACGCCGTCCGGGAACTGCCCGGCGATCTGACGCGGAACGCGCCCGCGCGTCTCTTCTCCGACTCCCACGACGACGGCGTCGTAGCCGTTCTTGTCCTGGGTGCGCAGGCCGATGACCACATGCGGCTCGACCTCGATGACGGTGACCGGAATCTCGATCCCGGTGTCATCGTAGATCCGCGTCATGCCAACTTTGCGTCCAAGTACCTGTTTCATTGTCGGTCCTGTAAGCCGGATCTCAACGTGCCCGGCGTATACTGACTCAATGCCACCCTCTGGACCCCGCGCCGTGTGTTCGGCTGCGAGGCGCCGGCGACCGACCCCGTTCAGCTATTAACCTGCGCGAGTCGGATAGCCGTCCATGGATGAGCGCTAAACCTGGATCTCGACGTCGACGCCCGCGGGCAGATCGAGCTTCATGAGAGCGTCGACGGTGGTCTGCGACGAGTCATGGATATCGAGCAACCGCTTATGCGTCTTCATCATGAACTGCTCGCGTGACTTCACGTTCACATGCGGCGAACGGAGCACCGTCGTTATCTGGCGCTTCGTCGGGAGCGGGATCGGACCCTTCACCCGCGCGCCGGAACGCTTCGCGGTGCGCACGATCTCATCAGCGGACCGGTCCAGCGCTTTGTGATCGTAGCCGCGCAGCCTTATTCGAATTTTCTGACCAGCCACGTGCGTGTTCCTCTCTTCAGATGCGCCAAGCGCCTACTGGATAATCTTCGTGACGGAACCGGCGCCGACGGTGCGTC
>CAZEAI010000008.1:0-78608 GCA_964510105.1 uncultured bacterium | reverse complement strand
AGAGGCTGGGGTGGGCTTACAACATCCTGCAGAACATGAAGGAACAGAACTCGCTAAAGTGCACGTTCTCGGCGACTCTCGATCGGCGCGAAGCGCTCACGGACGCCGATTTCGCCATCTCTTCTACGCGTGGCCGAGTGTTGCGCCCGACAATCAGCGCGTCATGCTGTACTGCCAGAACGCACCGGCGGCTGATGCGGAGTGGAAGGGAGACCTCGGACGGAAGCTCCGAATCCACGTCGCGGTTCTCCCATGTACGGCCTTCGAACGCGACCACAGGGCAATCCGGTGCGTTTTCGAGCAGCGTGGGCGCAATGGTCGCCACCTGCACGCGAACGCGACAAGAGTGTCGGCGAATGTGGACAGACAACATCCGCCCGCACAGTGCCCTGGGATATCGGCGTCGACCCATGGATCCCAGAGCACTTATCACTAACATTGGAAGTGGACCGACTGCAGGGGGCAGGTCACAGCCGATCTGCTCCGCCGATCCCGTCCGGGCTGGAGGACTGCGGAATCGGCGACGTTGATGGTTGCACGACAGGAGTGACATGATGGCAGAAGCCCCGATGCAGCCGCATCCCGGGATCCATACCGTAGAAGAGGACGCCGCGGCCGCTGTTGGCCAACTGGGAGACCGCGCCAGGCGGTTCGCGGGCAAGACGGTGCTGATAACGGGGGCGAGCGGGTTCCTGGCAAGCTACGTCGCCGACATCATCGCTCATATGAACACCACCATCCTCGACGGTTCGCCCGCCCGACTGGTGCTGATAGTTAGGACGCCCACCGCACCGATGAGCCGCCTCGCACACCTGGCCGGTAGATCCGACGTCTCGATACTTGAGCATGACGTCAACGAGCCGCTGCCGATAGATGAGCGGATCGACTTCATCGTTCATGCAGCATCGCCCGCCTCGCCTGTTTGGTACCGGAAGGATCCTGTGTCCACGGGGCTCTGCAACTCCCAAGCGCTCAACCAGTTGCTGGAACTGGCCGTACGAGACGAATCGGAGAGCGTGCTCTTCCTTCCGACGAGCGAGGCGTACGGCGATCCTGAGCCAGAGTGCATCCCGACGCCGGAGACGTACGTCGGCCGAGTCGATACGCTCGGCGGTCGGGCCTGCTACGCCGAGTCGAAGCGGTTCGGCGAGACGCTGTGCCGCGCGTACTGGGACCAGCACGACGTGCCCGTGAAGATCGCTCGCCCGTTCCATATGTACGGCCCCGGACTGCGCCTGAACGACGGGCGCATCGTGCCGGAGATGTATCGCAACGCCCTTGAGGGTAAGCCATTGGAGCTTATGAGCGACGGCAGAGCTACGAGGACCTTCGGTTACGCATCGGACGCCGCGGTGGGGTTCCTTCTGGTCCTCCTCAGCGACATGAACGGCGAAGCCTTCAACGTCGGGGCCGACGAGCCGGAGACTTCGATGCTGGACCTGGTCACGATGATCTCCAAGCTGTTCGGCTACGAGGAGGAAGTAAAAGTCAACACGGGCGGACTGCCCGAACACCTGTGCGGCGCGCCGAACAGGGCGTGTCCCGACCTCGCGAAGATCAGGACGGCCCTGGGCTATGCACCCAGTGTTCCACTGGACGCAGGCCTGCGTCGCATGAGAGACTGGTTCGTGCGGGCGCGCGAAGCGGGGGTCGCCGGTTGAACGAGTGGCAGAGCGTTCTGGAGGTCGGCGCAGCCTACCGGGCCGGCAGCATCACCAGAGAGGACTACTGGGCGGAGATGCGGCTATGGCACCGCCGTCTTTCCGACTATAGCAGGCTGGTAGAATGCGACCTGATCGATCGGATTGAGATCGCCGCGGAGGGCACGCAGGTGGTCTTGGCGAACGGCCTCAGATTCGCCTGGAACCCGGACGACGTACGGGCAGTGCCCAACGTTCTCATCAACCACGGCGACTACGAGTCGGAAGAGCGACGCATCTTCCTCGAGATGGCAGAGAGGTTTCCGGTGGTGTTCGACATCGGCGCCAATGTCGGCTGGTACAGTCTGCACGCGGCCAGCGTGGTCCGCGGCAGCGGCGGTCGGGTTTACGCCTTCGAACCGGTACCGAGCACGTTCGAGATGCTGCAACGCAACGTTGCGCTCAACCGGGCCTCGGACGTGCTGACGACCTTCAATCTCGGAGCCGGCGTCAAGGATGAGGTCGTCACGTTCCATCTCCCGAGCATCGCCGGGAGCGTCGGCGCATCGCGCCGGGCGCTGTTCCCGGACGATGACAACGTCGCCACTACGTGCCACCTGACGTCCCTTGACACGTTCGTCGCCGCCAACAAGCTGCCGGACGTGTCGCTCATGAAGCTGGACGTCGAGGGAGCAGAGATCTTCGCACTGAAGGGCGCGATTGAGACGATCGAGCGGTGTCGTCCGGTGATCATGCTGGAGATGCTGCGGAAGTGGAGCGCGGTCTACGACTACCATCCCAACGACATCCTGGACCTGGTCGGCTCCATCGGATACGAATGCTGGGCGCCGGACGGCTCGAAGTGGCGTAGTGTGGCCAGAATAGACGAGGAAGAGGAGGAGACGAACTTCTTCCTCCTGCACCGCCCGACGCACGACGGCCTGCTGTCCGCGTGATTCCCGACCGCTGTCGACCGTCGGCGCGGCCGAAGCTTCGGAGGCGCGGGCCGGGCCTGCGCTCGCACATGGATGGGCCGTCTTCGGCAAGCCGGTGAACACGTCGATCGAGTGCCGGAGCATCGCGCGATACGAGTGGAGGCAACGTGGGAGCAGACCCGACGGAAAGAGATGCAGGCGGCGCGGATCGGTCTCTCGTGTCGATAGTCATACCGGCCCTCAACGAGGAGGACAGCCTTCCGCGTCTGGAAGAGGAGCTTCTGTCGGTGGTGGACCCGCTGCCCTACGACTTCGAATTCCTCCTCATCGACAACGCCAGTACGGATCGCACAGGTGAGATGGCCAAGGAGATGTGCCGTCGCGACAGCCGGTGGCGGTACCTGCGCTTCAGCCGCAACTATACAGCCGAGATGTCGATAACGGCGGGGTATCGCCACGCCAGGGGCGACGCGACCATCGTCCTGTACTCTGACCTCCAGGACCCTCCCGACGTTATTCCCGAATTACTGGCTAAATGGGAGGAAGGCTACGACGTCGTGTTCGCAATACACACGGCTCGAAGTGGCGATCCACTGTGGCGCAACATGATGGCGAAGATCGCATACGGCGTCATCAACGCGATGGCCGATGTTAGCATACCACGGAATGCCGGTGACTACCGCCTGATCAGCCGCCAGGTGCGTGAAGCGCTGAACGAGTTCGGCGAGGCCAACCGATACACCCGCGGACTGATAGCGTGGCTCGGATTCCCGCAGGCCAGCGTGCCGTACGAGCGCCGTGCCCGCGCGGCCGGCGAAAGCAAAGCCCCGTTCTGGTGGACAGTGGACTTCGCAATAAACGCCATCGTCAGCTTCTCAAGCAAGCCGTTGCGGCTCTTCGCACTGTTCGGGTTCGCCATGGTGGGGCTCGCAATGCTCGGCGGGGTGGTCTACTCGGTTCTACGGGCCGTCGGTTCGCCCCCGCCAGGCATCACCACGATCATCATACTCCTCGCAGTAGCCATCGGTGTCAACAGCATGGGTATCGGGCTGCTAGGTGAGTATCTGGGTCGGACGTACTCAGAGGTCAAGCGGCGACCGCTGTACGTGGTGCATGAAACGATGAACCTCGCCGATCCGGAGTCTGTAGGGCTACCGGAGCCCCGCAGCCCCGCCGGTGAGGAGTCAGCCGGAGAGAGGACCGAAGGCCGGGACGAAGCGACCTAGGCCCCGTCCCGCGCTGTGCACGCCGAACCGGGCGGTGGGGAACCCGTCATCTGCTGTACAGCACAACCGGTGCAGATCGATACCACCGTCGCGGAAGGTGTTGCAGATGACGCCGTACCATCGATAAGCGGGGCCGATCTCGGGCACGTGCTCTCGACGCTATCGCTTTCGGAGGTCCTGCGGCTGCATGAGTGACGTCGGTGGTCGCTGGATGAGAGAACGGTGCAGTGGCGCATCAAGTCGGTGCGCGGGAGTTCTACCGGCGGCGCAAACTCGCGGCAGTGCAGCAGATGGAACGCTGGGATGGCCTGGTTCAGGTCGGCATGACCGACCTTGGCGGGACGTTCGATGTGATGTCGAGCTTCCGCCCCGGCGAGCGCCTGTTGCTCGATCTCGTCGACCATCCCGATGAGGTGAATCGCCTGACCTGGCGCACTCACGAGATGTCGTGGAACGCGTTCGACCACCTGAGCGGCATCCTGCAGCCGACCAACCCCGGGTACACGGCTTGGACTCCGATCTACTCAGAGAAGCCGTACTACATCCTCCAGTGCGACTTCTGCTACATGATCGGACCGGACATGTTCGACGAGTTCGTGAGGCCTGAACTGGCGGCGTCGTGCAGGCGGCTCGGAAACGCCATCTACCATCTCGACGGACCGGGGCAGCTTGCCCATCTCGATTCGCTCCTTGAGATCGACGAATTGAGGGCGTTTCAGTGGGTGCCCGGGGCGGCAGGCCCAATGCACGACAAGTGGCCGGAGGTGTATCGCAAGATCCATGAGGCGGGGAAACTCATCCAGTTGGAGCACCGGCGTGCGGAAGACGGCAGGTGGCATGTCGATGTGATCTCCGAGCAGATTGGCAGCACCCGCGGCCTCATCGTGATGGGGCGTTCCGACATCACGGAGGAGGAAGAGGTCCTCCGCCTGCTCGAACGCTACGGTGCGGCGTAGCACACTGCGCGCGGCGCGTCACTCGCACCGTTCCCCTGGTTCGCTCCAGGCTTGGTGTGGCGGCCTGCGTTCGGTCGGAAGACACGCGCGAGGGCCTGTGCCGAGGCACGGAACTGATGGACGGCGCGGGTTGGCACCAGTCGATCGAGGTGCAGATCCGATGCACCCCGCCACAGTACCGGACGACACCGAGCAGCGTGCGCATTTGCTGACTTCGGCGGCGCGCCGCCCGGTCGTGCCGGCGCGAGCAGTATTCGTCCGCCGGACCTTGCTCCACCTCGGATCGGTACGCAACTTTATTCGCTTCCTACAGCAATCTATCCTCTGCAGACCAGCCCACCTACAACGACACACAAGGATCTGTCACGGGCGAACCATGCTCCACTTCTCAATGTTCCGCCCGTCCTGGCGCTGAATCAGCCCATGGAAGTAGCAGCAGCCTCCCACATTTCGTTCTTGCAGGCTCAAAACCGCGAATGGCACGTCAGATAGACATACAGCGGGAGAAAGAACATGTTGATCACGATAATAGGCCGAGGCCACTCCGGGACGCGCGCCATGTCGCATACGTTGACTGAGAGCGGCGTCTTCATGGGCGCCCCTCTGAACGATTCGGGCGACCTGATCCCTCCCGACGATCTCTATGAGGCGTGTCGTGTGATGTCACGGCACGTGAAGTATCTGGGCGATATGAAGTGGGACTTTGAGAGCCTGCACACAATGAAGATCGATCCTGAGTTCGAACGTCTGGTGATGTCTTTTCTCGACTCGGTGATGACGAATGACTCGCCCCATCGCGGATGGAAGCTGCCTGAGACCACGCTGATCTACCCGTGGATCGTCCGGATGTTCCCGGATATTCGCTACATCTTCTGGGTGCGCGATCCGCGTGACAGCATTCTGGGCGGTCACGTCACTGACGACCTGGCCGATTTCCTCGTACCATATGATCACACCGACAACGAGCAGGAGCGGCGAGCCATCAGTTGGAAGTACCAGTCCGAGATATACCGAGCGACTCCGGCACCGCGTAACTTGCTCGAAATTCGCTTTGAAGACTTCGTCATGAAGCAGGACGAGACGCTGGGCAAGCTTGAGGATTTTCTCGGATTCCCGATGGCCAGGATCCCCGTACGGCCCGAGGCCGTCGGTCGCTGGAAGATGTCGGAAGACCAGTACGATTTTCCGATCTTCCAGGATGAGATCGCCAAGTACGGCTACGAGCTTACCAACACGGCTGTGTGAACAGGAGGTCACTATGATCCGCAAGGCATTTGTAATGTCGGTCGATCCCGACCAGCACGACGAGTATGAGCATCGGCACCGGCCGATCTGGCCCGAGCTGGAAGAAACACTCAGCTCTCATGGCGTGCACAACTACAGCATTTTCCTCGACCCGGATACCAGCAAGCTGTTTGGCTATGTCGAGATCGAGAGCGAGGAAGAGTGGGCATCGATCGCGGATACCGGGATCTGCAAGAAGTGGTGGGCTCATATGAAGGACATCATGCCCTCCAACCCCGACAACAGCCCCAAGTCTGTAGAACTGACCGAGGTTTTTCATCTCGATTAGCGCGGACATCGCAGAACCCGGTCAGGGACGAGCGCGCGCAACCGATTGCGGGCAGCTACCCAGGTCAGTGCTGGAGAGAACAGGACGCATGGAAAGCTATCGCATAAGCGCGCTCAAAGACCTGGAAGCCGAGAGTATCCACATCATCCGGGAAGTCTTCGCGGAGTATGAGAAACCCGTGATGCTCTACTCGATCGGGAAAGACTCGTCCACGATGGTGCGCTGAAGGGATTACGTGGATTGGTGCTGAAACGGAAACCGGAACGCTCGGATGGGGCAAGGCGGATGCCGCGTCGGGACGGTATGGCGGGTGGGGGTTCCCCCCCGTCCACACTCTCGGCTATGTTGTACGACGTGTGCGTAGGCTAGCTGACGACTGTCCTGAGGAGTATATGGACACCACTTCTCCCAGAGAATGTTTGCCGGTTACGGTACTATAGACTCTGGAAGAAAACGCCCGCCAGATCCTGGAGGTTCTGTTCGAGCGCGGATTCGTGGCGTCCTAGCGCATTTCCGATTCGTGGACGAGTCTCGATCTTGCGGAGAGGGACGAAGCACGTGGGGCCCGCACACGAAGGAGATCCAGGTAGATGGAGGACACAACCAACAAGGCGACGAGTCGATCGATCCCTGTTCTGTTTCTGCTCTCTGCTGCGTGTCTTCTGTTTGGCCTCGGCCTCGCGGTCGGCAGGTACAAATTCTTCCCCTATCAGATGTTCTCCCTGGCTCACTCTGGGCTCACAGAGCTCAAGACACAAATGATCGGTATTAGTGGCGCCGGCGCAGTGTCCGATGAATCGCTCCCCCACTACTACAAGCGAGTGGACGAACCATATCGCGCAACCATCTACACCACGGCTCAGGCGTACCCAGGGCTGAGGCTGGTGACGGGAGTTGGCGACAGCCTTAGGTTATTCGCCAAGGTCCTGAACGTGGGCGGTCAGTTGGTCCATTCGTGGGATGTAGACTGGTGGAGGACATGGCCCGATCCCGTGCATCTACCGGAAGGCATCGCTCCCAGATCGAGGCCCGGTGGCCTGATTCTCGGGGCGGCTGTTATGGGCAATGGTGACCTGGTTTTCAACTACACCAACTTGGGGATGGTCCGCCTGGATCTCGATGGCAGGGTCGTGTGGCGCCTGCCTTACCGCACGCACCACTCGATGAACGTTAGCGAAGATGGTAACATCTGGGTCTGCGGGGTGCGGAGGCGCATGGAAAGCGATCCGCGCTTCCCATACCGTCCGGTGCCGTATGACGAGAACACGGTCCTGGAAGTAAGTCCGCAGGGGGAGATCCTCCGAGAATGGTCAGTTCCGGAAATATTGCGCAGGAGCGGACGACTGGGGGTCATGCAGCAGCCTGCGGAGCCCTACTTCGAACTCCTCGACGACCGACTGCACATGAACGACGCCGAGCCGTTCCCCGACGCGTTGGAGGAAGGTTTCTTTGGGAGAGGCGACGTGCTGGTTTCGCTGCGCAACCCTAGTACCATATTTGTTTTCAACGAAGACACCGAGAGTATCAAGTACATCTCCACTGGCATCTTCACAAGGCAGCACGATCCGGATTTCATCGATGGAGACACTTTCTCCGTTTTCGACAACAACCCGGGAAATCCGTCGGACGACGGTGTCCTTCACAGTCGTATACTCATCATATCGGCACCCGGCGACAGCACGCGGGTGTACTACGAGGGCGGGGCGGACAATCCGTTCTTCACTGGCGCTCAAGGAGCGCATCAGTGGCTGCCGAACGGTAATCTACTCCTCACCGATGCACACTACGGCAGAGTGTTTGAGGTTACCCGGGAAGGCGAGATCGTCTGGGAGTACGTCAACTACATCGACCGTGGAATAGTCGGACTCGTATCGCAGGCGCAAGGGCTGCCGGTAGACTACTCTCGGTTCCTGCGTCGATAGCGACGATCGGAGGGAATTCATGGCCTGCCAACGAGTGCCTGAGCGCGCAATCGGAGCCATCATCCTGGCCTGCCTGACGCCAGTGTCTGCCATGGCCTATATCGGACCGGGCGCTGGGTTGTCTGCCATTGGTGCGTTTCTCGCCGTGGTTGCGGCCATCGTTCTCGCTTTGTTCGGTTTCGTGTGGTATCCGGTCAGGCGGCTGATACGAATGCTGAAGAAGTCCAGTCATAGCGAGACCGAGGAACCCTCCGAATGATCGAGTGGATTGTCGCGACTTTCCTTGTCGTAGGCTTCTTCGCTCTCATTCGAGCTTTCGGACTGATTGACAAGAGCAGAGAGGTCATCCCGATCGCACGTCGTTCGCTTGAGGTGATTCGCAGCACAACCTTGGATGACGACGCGAAAGAGAGCGCGGTCCAGGCCGATGCGAAACGGTTGTTCGGGTTGTCCTTCGTCTTGGCCGTTGGTGGAGCAGCGGCGCTCCTGCTACCAGTAGGAGTACTATGGATCGGTGATCGTCTTGACCTCGTTTCTCTCCAGTCGGTCATGGATGTCGCGGTATCTCCGGCGTTCCTCATCGCGAGCAGCGCATTCGCCTTTCTCGCTCTGTCACTGGTTTCGAACTCCCCGAAGATCGGCGACAAAAAGAGCGATTACTCGCCCATAGATCGGCTAGTGCACCGGATTGCGTTCAAGACCTACGTAGCACAGATCCCGCTCGCCGACATCGAGAGCCAGCTATTTGCCCGCCAGCTTGCCGCATGCAAGATCGATCGTCCAGTCTTCATCACAGCGTTGCCCCGCGCGGGTACGACTCTGCTACTCGAGTGTTGCGCACAGATGCCGGATCTCGCATCTCACAGTTACCGCGATATGCCATTCGTACTCACGCCCTGTCTGTGGAACCAGTTCTCTGCGGTCTTCAGACGCGAGAGCGCGCTGCGGGAACGCGCTCACGGTGACGGCATGCTCATGAATGTCGATAGCCCCGAGGCGCTGGAGGAGGTGCTGTGGAAGACCTTCTGGCGGTCACATTACAGGGATGATCGCATCGTAGTCTGGCAGAACGAGGCGCATGAAGAGTTCGAAGAGTTTTTTCGCGATCACATGCGCAAGATCGTCCTGTTGCGCCGAGGTCGGGATGTAGCAACAGCACGATATGTGTCGAAGAACAACCCCAACACCGCGCGTATCGGCTGGCTGCATAGGCATTTTCCGACTTCGGAGATCCTCGTCCCATTTCGGGAGCCGCTTCAGCACGCAGCTTCATTGCTGAAGCAACATCTGAATTTCCTCAGTATCCAGAAAGATGACCCATTCGCATCGGAATACATGCGAGCGATCGGACACTTCGACTTCGGCGAGAACCTGCGACCCATCGATTTCGATGGCTGGTTGGATGGACGTACGTCGAAGGACGCCGGAAAGTTGGCTTTCTGGCTTGAGTACTGGGTAGCTGGCTACCGACATCTGTTGGCGAACAGTGTAGGCAATCTGCATTTCCTCCATTACGACGGACTGTGTGAGGATCCGGAGCACGGACTACAAGCGTTGGCCGATGTGATTGGAGCTCAGCATCCTGACAGATTGCTTTCAGCCGCGACTACGATCCAGCCGGTCAGGCTGCGGGAAGTGGATACCGGCATCGTTCCTCAATCTCTTCTTGACGAAGCGAACAACCTCTATCGCGGTGCGAAACAGGTCGCTCTGAATTAGGCGGGAGCCTGAATCCGACCAGGAACGAACCCGATCAGGAACGATTACAGGCGGCCACCCAGGTCAGTGCTGGAGAGAACAGGACGCATGGAAAGCTATCGCATAGGCGCGCTCAAAGACCTGGAAGCCGAGAGTATCCACATCATCCGGGAAGTCTTCGCGGAGTATGAGAAACCCGTGATGCTCTACTCGATCGGGAAAGACTCGTCCACGATGGTGCGGCTCGCCCAGAAGGCCTTCTCTCCCGGCAAGATACCGTTCCCGCTACTGCATGTAGATACGGGCGTCAAGTTTCCGGAGATGGTCGAGTTTCGTGACCGCTTCTGCAAGGAGATCGGAGCCGACCTGCGGGTCTACCGGAACGAGGATGCGATTGGCAAGGGCACCCATCCCTCGAAGCAGGGCACGGTCCGCTGCTGCGAGCTTCTGAAGACACAGGCACTGCTTGCTGCCCTGCGTCAGGGCGGCTACGACGCTGCCTTCGGCGGCGCCCGTCGCGATGAAGAGCGTTCCCGCGCTAAGGAGCGCATCTGTTCCTTCCGGGATGAGTATGGCCAGTGGGATCCGAAGAACCAGCGCCCGGAGATCTGGCGCCTCTTCAATCCCAAGCTCAATCCAGGCGAATCAATCCGGGTGTTTCCCCTGTCGAACTGGACCGAGCTGGATGTCTGGGAATACATCCAGCAGGAGGACATTCCGATTGTACCGATGTACTACGCCACGGAACGTCAGGTGATCGAGAGGAACGGCCAACTGATTCCTGCCGATCCCGATGAGGATAGCCAGACTGTGATGTGCCGGTTCCGCACTCTGGGATGCAGTCCTTGTACCGGGGCGGTGCGCTCGACCGCGACCAGCACTGAAGAGATCATCGAAGAGATGAAAGAGTTTCGCCAATCGGAGCGCAGCACACGCGTCATCGACCACGATCAGGATGCTTCCATGGAGCAGAAGAAGCGCGAGGGCTACTTCTAAGCTGCTCGGCCGAAAGCCCAGAGCCTGAACCGCGGTACAAAAACAGGCCACCGCGATCCATTCCCGCACGAGTTGAACGTAGGACTGAGCAGCCATGAACCACCCCGCACAGAGCACCGAACTCCTGCGTTTCTGCACGGCTGGAAGCGTTGACGACGGCAAATCGACCCTGATCGGACGCCTGCTCTACGAGACGAACTCCGTCTACGAGGACCATCTGCATGCGGTTGGCGAGGCCTCCAGGAAGCTGAGCCGCGATACGGATCTGGCATTGCTGACGGACGGACTGAAAGCCGAACGTGAGCAGGGCATCACGATCGACGTCGCCTATCGCTACTTCTCCACGCCGCGACGTCGCTTCATCATCGCCGACACGCCGGGACATGAGCAGTACACCCGCAACATGGTCACGGGGGCGTCCGGCGCAGGCCTCGCGATCATCCTGCTTGATGCCAAGAACGGCATCACCACGCAGTCGAAACGCCATGGTTTCATCGCTTCCCTGATGGGTACAGCCCACGTGGTAGTTGCCGTCAACAAGATGGACATCGTCGACTACTCCGAGGACGTCTACAATGATCTGCACGGCGAATACGCGGATTTCGCTGCCAAGCTAGACCTGCCCGGACTCACGTTCATGCCGATCAGCGCGCTCTGCGGCGACAATGTCGTAACACGCAGCGAGAAGATGCCGTGGTATGAGGGCAGCGCTCTCCTTCCGCATCTGGAGACCGTCGAAATAGCCGGCGACCGTAACCTGATCGACTTTCGCATGCCCATCCAGTTCGTGAACCGACCGAACTCAGGCTTTCGTGGCTACTGTGGTAGTATCGAGTCCGGTGTCCTTCGCGTGGGCGATGAGGTTCTGGCCCTGCCTTCCGGTGGGAACACGACGGTCGAGCGCATTCTCACCGCCGATGGTGAGAGCGACTACGCCTTCCCTCCGCACGCAGTCACCGTATGCCTGGCCGACGAGATCGACCTGAGCCGCGGCGATATGTTGGTACATCCGGGCAACCAACCGCAGATCCGTCGAGAGATCGAAGCCATGCTTGTGTGGATGGACGAAGCGCCTTTGGATATCAGTGTGGACTACCGTCTCAAACATGGCACCGCCATCCTGCGCACGTCTGTCGAGAAGATCACCTACAAAGTCGATCCCGACACGCTCCACCGTGCAGATGCCGGCACCTTGGCGACAAACGAGATCGGGCGCGTTTCACTGGGGCTATTCCAGCCGATCCCCTGTGAGAGCTATCAACGCAATCGCAGCACCGGCTCCTTCATTCTGATAGATCCTGAAAGCAACCGTACGGTTGCGTGCGGCATGATCATCGACCGACTCCCCGATGAGGGCGGCGTCATCAGTGCGAATATCACGCGCACGCAGAGCCTGGTTTCAACAGATCAACGTCAGCGGTTCTTCAGGCAGGGACCGGCCACGTTGTGGCTCACCGGCCTCAGCGGTTCCGGGAAATCGACCATCGCTCACGCGCTTGAGTTGCGCCTGATGAACATGGGGCAGGCCTGCTATGTTCTCGACGGCGACAACGTTCGACATGGCCTCAACCGGGATCTCGGATTCTCAGACGCCGATCGAGAAGAGAACATTCGTCGTGTCGCTGAAACTGCGCATCTGTTCAACGACGCAGGCATGCTGGTCATCGCGTCCTTCATCTCTCCCAGTAGAACGTTCCGGGATAGCGCCCGAGAGATCATAGGCGATGCCTTCATAGAGGTATTCGTCGAGTGCGATCTGGACGAATGCGAAAGACGCGACCCGAAAGGCTTGTACAAGAAAGCGCGCAGCGGCGAGATCAAGCAATTCACCGGCATCTCCGCCCCCTACGAAGAGCCTGGCGATCCCGACATAGTGGTTTCCACCACCCAGCTCACTGTCGACCAGGCCGTGGATCGGCTCCTCGGCCTGCTCCGACAGCGTGGCGTGATCGGCGCGCGGTGAACTGCGTGCTCCGCTACGACGAGAGCGACCAGCGTACGCGGCATCGGTCCTACGCCGCACTTCCACGGTGCACACCGCGAGATATCCGCGCGACCGCTCGCCCCTGGTCCGGTCGGGGCGCAGACGGCGACGATGCCGCACGCGTTCGGGCGACCTTACTTGATCGGTTCTTCATTCATAGATCGCTCCGATCCTCTTGCAGTGCACCGTGCTGCACAGAACATCGGTGGAGTGCACGAACTGCCCGACGCCGCCTACGTATTTCGGCCAGGACAACACCGTGTCCGATTGGATGCAGTCGCGCAGCGCGAAGCAGTACCGCTCAGCGTGTGGCACTTGATAAGGCCGATCGTAGAACTGCGATACGTTCGGTTCGATGAAGGTGGTTATTCCAAGAGTGTTGTGCATAATACCCACATCGACATACGCCTCCGAGAGGTGCTTTTCTCGCTCCTTCCATCCCGTGCTGCTGAGCACCGCGTCAAACACGGGGGTCAACGTCGCGGCGCATTCCAGCCGCGAGAAAGCTGTGCCGAACCACTTGCTGAAAGTCCAATACTGGCGTTCCATCAGGAAGCAGAGCTTCATGAGCTCTTCCACCATGCGAGATGCAACGAGGCGGGAACCAAGCTCATCACCGACGTCGCCGCACCGCGCCATGAACGCCTCTTCCTGATCGATTCTTCCCCATTGGCACGACAGGAGGTAGAGCCAGACATCACTGGGGTACCAGCGCAGCGCATCCTGTGCTGCCCGAAGCTCGCCCAATCCGTCATGAAATACCTTACCCGATGCGATCATCCGAAGGTAGTGCGGAGAGACGGTCAGCCAGTCCGTCTCCCCGATGGGATCCAGCGGGCTGAATCCGAGGAAGCGATGAAAGAATCGGTCTGTGGTAGTGCAGTTGATCCTGTGCAATACAGGTCCTTCAGCCACAAGAACGATCCCAGCGTGCTCATCGTCCGATCTGAAATCCGTCGGCAACCCGCGGAACACATGCGGGAGCTCAGACGAGAGAACCGATCCCACCTCTTCAGACAGGCGGTGGCAGTCCACCTCTCGCAGGAAGAGGTCGATCCTGGACGGCCCCCAGTCGTGGTCCATCGACTGCGGTGTATCGAATCCCAGAACATCCGATCCGTGGTGCAGCTTTGCAGCGGAGTACACCAAGCCCGGGAACCGTTGCTCGATGATTGGGGACACGACCTCATGGTAGAACGCTTCGCACAGATCCATCCCTGGCAGGAACTTCGACATCATCGACGCATCCATGAAGACTTCCCCGTGACAGGACGCTCCGACGTGACGGTTGCACATTCGCTCGTCTGGTCGGATGGAGTCCAGCGCGCCAACATCGCTGGCGCGCCCCGGCTGCGTCAGAATCGTTCATGACAAACGTGCCTACGCGAATCCTCCCGACGGTGCCGCACTCGTCAGGCGCGGTCCGGGAGCATATCCTTGACCATCTCCCGCTCCTGCCTGAGTTCATCGACCGACGCGTCGATCTTGCCACGCGCATAGTCGCTGATCGACAGGCCCTGCACGATGCTCAGGTCCCCGCCGCCGTACCGAGCCACCGGGAAGCTGCTTATGAGGCCTTCCTCGACGCCGTAACTACCGTCGGAGCAAACGGCTGCGCTGAACCAGTTGCCTTCGGGAGTTGGCAGCGTCATGCACAGCAGATTCCACACGATGGAATTCGCCGCGGACGCCGCAGACGACGACCCGCGTGCGGCGATGATGGCCGCACCACGCTTCTGAATGGTCGAGACGAATTCGCCCTCAAGCCAGGCGCGATCCCCGATCACCTCTTCGGCGGGCTTGCCTCCGATCTTGGCTTGCTCGAAGTCCGGGAACTGAGTTGCACTGTGATTCCCCCAGATCACCATGTTCGAGGTCGCGTCGACGTTGACACCGGCCTTCAGAGCAAGTTGCGCTCTGGCGCGACGATGATCCAACAACGTCATCGCCTGGAAGCGCCCTTTCGGAATATCCGGCGCGTTGTGCATCGCGATGAGGCAGTTGGTGTTGCATGGGTTGCCGACGACGAGGATCTGTGTGTCGTCCGCCGCCTTCTGGAGCGCCTTGCCCTGCCCGACGAAAATCTTGCCGTTGTCCTGGAGTAGATCCGCGCGTTCCATTCCCGGGCCGCGCGGCTTCGCGCCGACGAGCAGCGCCCAGTTCGCGCCGTCGAACGCCACCTCTGGATCGTCCGTCATGTCGACGCCGTCGAGTGTGGGGAACGCACAGTCGGTGAGTTCCATGGCTACGCCCTCAAGCGCTTTCAACGCGGGCGTGATCTCAAGGAGTTGGAGACGTACTGGACGATCCTGACCGAAGACCTCGCCCGATGCGATTCGGAAGAGCAGGCTGTACCCGATCTGGCCCGCTCCGCCCGTCACTGCTACGCGAATTGGCTGCATGGCAAACCTCCTCAACACGCGATGTCGTGTTCCTCTCACCCATGGTTGGTTCCCGTACCGAACATACGCCCAAATTCTTGAGCGTTCAAGCCTCTTTGTGCCTCAGCCCGTCGGTGCCAAGTATACCCGTGGCGCGCGCCGCTCCCCGCATGGGCCCCGCTCGTTCGATCGCACTCTTTCGCCTCGTCAACGGCGCTGAGAGTCGTCAGCCCGACCGCGCGTATCCGGCAAGTGTTGCCGGCAGCCCCGCGAACGCTCGCGATGCTCACGTTCGTCTGGGAGTTGCTACGCAACTCCGGTTCGCCTCGACTATCGCAGCAGCGTCACCCTGCGAACTCTCACTGCGTTCGAGTTCGTCCGCGAATCGTTCCGATTCGCCCCAGTGTGAGTCAGCCGCACGATGTACACCCCGCTCGCCGCGGGCCGATCCGCGTCGTCGCGCCCATTCCACACGACGGAGTGTTCGCCCGCGCTTCGATATTCGTCCACGACCGTACGCACGCGCTGGCCGAGGGTGTTGTACAGCACGAGCCGCACATCCCCGTCCGACGCGAGCGCATATGGGATGCGCGTCGCCGGGTTGAACGGATTCGGGACGTTCGGCGACAGCGCGAACGCCGGTGGGCGAGCGATTGCTGCTATCGCCACGGGCCACTTGCCCTTCAGCAGCACCACCGTATCCGGTGTCCACGGATCAGAAGTATGGATGACGGCGGTCTTCTCATGGTAGCCGCGCTGGGTATACGTCACCGGAATGTAGAGCGTGCTGTCCGGCTCAACGGCTTGCGGGAAGACCATGTCCGTCACAAACGAATCAGGAAGGTCCGGCTCGAACACGCCGAGAGGCGCGTCGCCGACGTTCCTGACGCGAACGAAGTCAGTGGAGTCGCGGTACAGCGTGTCCGGCACGAGTGACACCTGGCACCGCCCGTACCGCCCTCCGCCGGTGTACCCCATGTCCGACGGGGAGCCGTCCTCATCGAGGATGTAATGTGACCCCGTGTCGATGCACGGTGAGCTCGGCAGCAGCGCGTACGCGATCGTGTCGACAAACATCGGGTCGGCGTTGACGTTCCCCACGCTCGACCACCACCCTTCCACATTGACGGCCCCGGCGGCGCAGTAGGTCGCAGTCGTCGGCGCGCCAGGCGGGAAAGGTCCTGGGATGCAGATCCCCGGGCAGACGCCCGTTTCTGCTCCGCATAGCCAGTAGTCCAGACCGTGGTCCCCACTGTGTCCCCAGATGATGGAGTTGATGAGTGTGATCGTCTGGTCCGGGCTGCTGGCGGCGGCGCCTATGATTCCCCATACGCTGTCCGGCGGGGTACAACCGGGTTCGCCCAGCGACCGATTGTCGACGACGGTGCAATTCACCAGCGTCGCGGAGGCATCATGGAAATCCAGGCCTGCGCTTGGCAGAAAGGCAGTATTCCCGGCCACGAGGCAGTTCGTCATCGTAACGGTCGAGCCGCCGAAGAAATCGGTCGGGGCCCCTCCCCAGGACGCATTTCCCCGGAGCTCGCAGGCACCCATAGTGACCGCCGTGCCGCCGGTGTAGAACCCCCCACCCCATTTGCCTGCCGTGTTGCGGTTCACCGTGGAGTTGTAGAGCGTGATCGCCCCACCCCTTGCGGAAAATCCCCCGCCATTGCCGGAGCCGCCGCCTGCGACCGGCGCCGTACCTGCCGAGTTGCCATCGACGGCACAGCCTGCGAGCGTCGCAGTAACCCCGTTGAGAACCATTCCGCCGCCGTTGAGACCAGCCACGTTCGCTGACACAGTGCAGTCGGTCAGGGTGAGACCGCTTCCGCTTCCCGCAACGCACAGCCCGCCCCCAGACGCGCCTGATGCGTTACCCGATACGTCGCAGTCAGCCAGGACCATGTCGACCCCAGTGGTGTATAGCCCACCTCCTGTGCCTCCGGCGTCGTTGTTCGAGACACTGCATACCGTCATACCGACGGTGCCCCCAACGAGGTGGAGCCCTCCGCCAGTGGACAGGCTGGCGTTGTCTTGGATGTCGCACGCCTCGAGAGACAGCGTCGAGTTCCGGCCGTGTACGCCGCCTCCAGCGCCAGCGGCGCTGTCCTGAGACACCGCGCATCCAGTTAACGAAACGGTCGACTCGACCGCATAAACGCCACCGCCGTCGCCGCCAGCCATGGCCTTCTTCGCCGCGTTGCCCGTGATCGCGCATGAGTCGAGTGTGACGGTGGCGCTGTCGGCGAACAGACCACCTCCGTAGCCCTCGACTGTGTTGCCGCTTACGACAGAGTGTGCCAGACCGAGCGATGAGCTCAACAGGTGGATGCCGCCTCCTTCGCCACCAACAAACGGAGAGGGCGCGTGGGTGAATGCATCGCTGACGCGCGCGTAGTGGATCGTGCTTGAGTCGCCGCCGTTGAAGCGGATGCCGCCCCACTCGTCGGCGGTGCCCGCGATGAACCGGATGCTGTCGACTTCGGTGCCGACTGCATCCAACGCGCCCTCGACGACGAACGGCACGTCGGCGTCGAAGAGCACATCCACGCTTGGCTCGATGGTGAGCGTGTTGCCCGTCGGGACGGTGATCGTGTCGGTGACTTGATAGGGGCCCATTGCGGCGGTCCACGTGGTAGTCGTGATTTCGCCGCTGACGTCCGTATTTGCCCCAGCGAGCGGGCCGAGCGCGAACAGCGTGGCTGTGAGCGTTGTCAGTGTGCGTATCATGACTCTTTCCTCTGTATGGCAGGCAGCCCCGAAGAGGAACGGGTGGAACGGGGCTGCCCGCGCGGCGAACGCGCGTGGCGCTCGCTTTCGTCTTGCAGCTCGCTAGGCGAACTGCGGCAATCCTCTCGCTATCGCAGCAGTGTCACCTTCCGCGCTGTGACGAAGCCGCTTGCCACCATCCGTACAACGTAGACGCCACTCGCTACCGCGCGACCCGCGTCGTCGCGACCGTCCCACACGACGGAGTGCTCTCCCGCGTGGCGGTAGTCGGCCAGCAACGTCCGCACCGGCCGGCCGATCGCGTCGTACAACTCGAGCCGCACAACGCCGTCCGACGCAAGCGAGTACGGGATGGACGTCGATGGGTTAAACGGGTTCGGGACGTTCTGTGACAAGGTCGCACGAGCTTGCCGTGGATTCCCTTCTACCGCACTAGGCGGTGTCAGCGTCTTGAGCGGCGGATACACACCCCATCGGATCACCCGTGCGTCTCCTCCACCTGACACGATGGATCCGCCATCGGAGCTAATCGCCACGCTCCACACCGTGTTCCCATGGGCGGCGAGGGTCTTCTCCAGCGAGCCTTCGGTTAGACTCCACAGCTTGATCGTGGCGTCGAGACCTCCCGACGCGATCCTGTTCCCGTCGGGGCTGATCGCCACGCTTCGGACACCACCCGTGTGTGCCGCGTCGCCGCCGCCCGGGACTGGGAGTGTTCGCAGCAGCGTGCCGTCGGACGGATTCCATACCTTGATCGTGCCGTCGGCGCTCCCCGAGACGATCCTGTCCCCATCGGGGCTGATCGCCACACTGGCCACGCAAGCGGTATGACCGGCGCCCGCGCAGCTTGAAGCAGTGAGGGTCCGCAACAGCGTGCCGTCGGACAGATCCCACACTCTGACCGTACGATCGGCACTCCCCGAGACGACAGTATTCCCGTTGACTGCCACGCTGGTCACGTAGCTCGTGTGGCCTCTGAGTATGCGCAGCACGGTGCCGTCGGACAGCCGCCACACCTTGATCGTGGCATCGAAGCCGCCCGAGACAACCGTGTTACCATCCGGGGCGAAAGCTACGCTCCACGCATCGCCTCTGCCGCCGATGAGCGTGCGTAGCAGCCTGCCGTCGGACAGGTTCCACACCTTCGTAGTGTGGTCCCAGTCTCCCGAGACGATCGTGCTCCCGTCAGGGCTGATCGCCACGCTTTGTACGCCGGCCGTGTGACCCTCGTCGCCACTGTCGGGAACGGGGAGCGTCCGCAGCAACCTGCCGCCGGACAGGTCCCACACCTTAATCGTGCGGTCGGCGCTCCCCGTAACGATGGTATTCCCAACCGAGTCTATCGCCACACATAACACATAGCTCGAATGGCCGCTTTGTATCCAGTCGGGTGCGATGGCGGGGGCTGAGTGTGCGATTCGGACTCCCGCGCAGAGCAGCATCCCCAGACACAGAAGGATGGTGCGGCGCATGTTCATGATGAACTCCTTTCCATGGCAGGCAGCCCCGAGGAGGAACGGGTGGAGCGGGGCTGCCCGCGCGGCGAACGCTCGTGGCGCTCGCATTCGTTTTGCAGTTCGCAGAGCGAACTGCCTAAGGAATCGCCGCCTCGCGGCTATTCACCGACCAGAGGATGTGCCGTCCCTCGTACCCGTCGAGCACGCAGTTTGGTCGCATCATCCAGTCGAGTTCTCGTTGACGCGTTGTGCCGTGGTGGTCGATCTGAGTCTTGAAATCGTTGCTCGTCCACACCTCCGTGCCGCCGTTCCTCCGCAGCAACTGCCGCGTGAAGGCGAGCATGTCGTCGTACGGTCCCACGTCGCCGCAGGCGACGCCGGATCCCCGATCTGCCACGACGTCAACGTGCGCCGCCACACGCAGCCTGATGAGCCGCGAACCGGTGTCGAACTGCAGCTCAAGCGCGAAGTCAAGCGCTTCCGATGGCGCTCCGAAGGCAGCCGTGATCGATTCGCCGTTACCGGCGACCTGCCATCCACTGTGATTCCCGATCACGTCGCTCGCCCTGGACGCCACCGCCCGGCGTGCCCGCTCGATTCGCTCGTTCCCTTCGAGCCGGGCGACGAGGACCGACGGGTCGGCGGGGAGTGTCGCTACTAGTGAGACTAGCGCGATTCCGCTCGACACGGGCTCGACGCTGAGGTCGTTTTCGCCCGATCCGTGATCGCCCGATTCGCGATCGCAGGCCATCGATGCCTCCCTAACTCGATCTTCCCGCCCTGATGCGATGTGACTCCCACGGTCCGGGCAGTTGACCGTGATTGCTTGCCTGTTAGATGGATGGGGACAGCCGGATGTGGCCGAACCGGGGCATTGCGACCCCCCGGGGGGTATAGGCGAAATCTGCGTAAGTCGCACACTGGACTGCGCGAACGGAACCCTGAGGTTCTCATTGAGGCGTGACAGTTCGTGAGGAATCCGCAGCTCGCGTCGACGCGGCGCGATCAGTGCGTCAGGCGGTGTTGGAGGAGGTGTCACGGCGCCGCGAGCACGCCGGGTGAATGCGGCGCCAGGCAGGCTCGCGTGCGTAAGGGCGGTACGGAGACCGGGGGGGCTCCATGCGCGGGAGCCCCCCGGTCTGTCGGTACGCTCGCTCACAGCGCCAATTCCGCTCCAGGAACGTTGGAGTTGAAGCAGTCGAGGTACGCCAGCCAGGAACCATCAGTCTGCTTCTTCACGACACTCAGGTACTTGCCGTCGAACGAACTCCATACCGGGGGTGTCTGCCCCTGCAGCGCCGTGCGACAGGAGTACGTGCCCCACAGGAAGGCAAAATCGCCAAACATGGCCCAATCCTGGTGGTTGATCGTGAAGTCCTCGAGATCAACTGCCGCGAACAGTCCTGCCATTCGCTCCCTAACGGCCGCTTTCCCAACGCATGGTGGCTGGTCTGGCGGCATCTGAGTGAAGTCCTCATCGAGTAGGGCGCAGAAGGCGTCGATATCCCCGGCGTTACACGCCGCGGCATACCCATCCGCACCCACCGCAAGCCTCGCAAGGAATGCCTCGAAAGTCTCGACATCCGCCGCTGTCGGGACGGCGGTGGTGTCGTCGCTGCTGCCCGCAACACGGCTGGTAATCCAACGCGTCAGTCGGGATCGCATTCTCTTCCTCCCCTTCGAGTGCGCAGCCAACCGATGCGACGGTCGTATGGGCGACCCGCCCTCCGCCTCAGCGTCGAGAACGGGCGGGACCACCCGTGCACTGAGTCGCGTCCGGCCTTTCGGTACGCTCGCTCAGGGCGCCAGTTTCATCGCGGGAGCGTTGTAGTTGAAGGCGTCGCCGTAGAACAGCCAGGAACCGTCGGCTTGCCGCTTCAGAATGCTCAGGTGCTTGCCGTCGTACTTTGTGAATTCGGTCGTGCCCTGGGGTGCCAGGAGATAGGAGTGCGTACCCCAGACCCAACCCCAGTCGCCAAACATCTCCGCCTTGCGGTTATCGACGGTGAATTCTTCGAAATCATACGCCCCGAACATCAGTCTGATTCGCTCGAGCATGGCCGGTTTCCCAATGACCGGTGGAGCATCAGGGGGCAGTTGAACGTAGTCGTCATCGATAAGAGCGACGTACGCGTCCGCATCCCCCGCGTTACACGCCGCGGCATACGCTTGCGGAAGCGTCACCTCAGCCGCCTCGAAGGCTTCGATCTCGGCCGCCGTTGGGCCGCTGTCCCTGTCGTCGCCGCAGCCCGCGAGAACGACGATGATGCCGCTGGTGACCCAACGGGCTAGTTGCGTTCGCATTACTCTTCCTCCTCTTCGAGACGCTGCTGAACGGTGCGCAGGCCTCTGTGGATCGCTTGACCGCCGTGCGACGTTGAGAGCGGCCGGAGCTACCCGCACGGCAGCCCGCCCGGCGCGTTCGGATGCCCCCCCACCGCGTCAGTTTGGCACAGTAGGAGGTGCGTTTCCATTGAAGCAGTCGGCGATCACCGCCCAGGAGCCATCAGCCTGTTTCTTCAGAACAGTGAGGTGCTTGCCGTCGATATGCTCGCATACCGAGGGTTCCTGTCCCTTGACAGCCGAGCGAATGTAGTGCGTGCCCCAGAACCAGGCAAAATCGCCGAACACGTGGGATTCGCGATTATCGACCGTGAATTCCTCAAGTTCCAATGTCTCGAAGAAACCTTTGGCCCACTCCCTGATCGCCGCTTCTCCGACGATCGGTGGAGCATCCGGGGGCATCCTGACGAAGTCCTTGTCGACAAGGGCCATGTAGGTATCCAGATCCCCAGCCTTACACGCTGCCACAAAGGCCCGCACAAATTCCTCGGGGCCCGTCTCGAAGCCCTCGGTCTCCGCCGTCGTCGGGACTGTGGTCGCGTCGTCGCTGCTGCCCGCAATACGGCTGATAATCCAACGCGTCAGTCGTGATCGCATTGCTCTTCCTCCCCTTCGAGGAGCTGTTGAACGATGCGCCGGAACGAACTCCCCAGTCGCTCCGGTTTCCGCAGATCGCTGTCGGCCGTGCAGGCGGTACGGGGCTGCCATCTCAGGAGACCCGCCCGTTTCGTTGGTGCTATCGCCGACGGCGCGATCTACCCTAATGCGTGTTCGAGTTGAAGCAGCCAATGTAGAACAACCAGGTACCGTCAGGCTGCTTCTTCAGTACGCTCAGGTACTTGCCCTCGTACGGAGCGAAATCGGTCGTACCCATTGGAGCCGTGCGATAGGAATACGTGCCCCAATTCCATGCAAATTCCCTGGACACCTCGTACGTTTGTGTTTCGATCGTGAAATCCTCGAGATCGTATGCCTCGAAAAACCCTCCTATCGCATCCCTGACGGCTGCCTTCCCAATGAATGGTGGAGCGCCTGGTGGCAACTGAGTGAAACTCTCGTCGAGTAAGGCGCAGTAGGCGTCCGCATCGCCCGCGTTGCACGCCGCGGCATACTTCGCCGCATGTTCCGCAAGAGTTGCGCCGAAGTCCACATCGCCCGACGCGTCCGCCGAGCCGTCGCCGCAGCCCGCGAGAACAACGATGGTGGCGATGATGCCGCTGGCGATCCAGCACACTGATTTCGTGCGCATTGCTCTCCTCCTCCGCGTGTGTGCCGGGTGTCCAGTTGATCTGGTTCGAATCGGTACAACACGAGGCTTCTCACGGCGATACGAATCACCGCTGCTCTGCCCGCTGCTGCCTACTAGATGGAGTACGGTGGCTGGATGTGCTCATGTCGAGGCATTCCGACCCCCAGGGGGGTATAGCGCGAAAGGTGCGTAAGTCGCTTACCGCACTGCGAAAATACCGCCTGACGATCCCCGTGGTGGGGCGACGCGCCGCGAGGAGTTCATGGATCGTGCCGAGCCCGTGCGACTTGTCGGTCGCGCGGCGACTGAGAATTGCGTCAGGCCGGCGCGTCGTCGGTCAGCGACCATAGCTTGTGCTTCCCCGGAAGCCCTTTGAGCTGGCAGTTGGGGTGCATGATCCACACCGGCTCCGGCAGGCCGTTCGGACCGAATCTCGCAAGGAGGTCCTTGTATTCGTCGCTCGCCCAGACCCCGGACGAATTCGCCTTCTCGACTATCCCGGTAAGGTGTGTGGCAAGGTGGTCGAAGGGGTCCTCGCTCCCGATCCTGATCGATTCCACATGGATGCCGGTAAGCAGCCTGATCCCGTCCGCTTCTGTCTCTCGACGGCACTCTCGCGTGAACTCCAGCGCCTCCGTGGGTGTGTGGAAAGCGATGGAAGCGCTCGCGCCGTCGTCGCAGATTGTCAGCCCGTGGTGCCGACCGGTGAGATCCCGCAGCCGTTGTGCGTGCCGGGCGCGCATGCGTTCGACGCGCTGGTTACCCTCAAGCCGGTCGGACAGGATGGTTCGATCGGCCGCTTCGACGCAGACGACCGACACGAGCGCCCTCGGTCCCCCTGCCCATGCGGTGAATCGTCGTTCGAGAGGGTCCCGTGGCGACGAACGCGGCGGCGACTGGGGCTCGGCAGGGGAGAGCCCCACCTCTTGCTCGATGGCGCCCAGGCGTTTCAGTGTCGCTGTTTCGGCAGGCGTCAGCCCGTCCGCGTGCGCGATGTTCGTTCCATCGTACGGACGAATCCGGGGAATCGTGCACACGTGGGATCCATCGTCGACATTCCAGACCGATACACCCGGCTGATGCTCCGATGCCGTGACAATCATCCTGCCGTCGGAGCTGAATGCTCTGGTCGGGCCGGTGATACTGGTGTTCCACGAGTCCATCTGTTCACCCGTTCGGACGTCCACGACCGACACCGTCTGGCCTTCCATCCCGCCGCGAACCAACACTCGGTCGTTCTCGAGGAAGCTGAGGTATTTGCTGCCGGGCACCTTCAGCAGCGGCTCAGCTACAGCCGTATCCCACACGATGGCTCCCCTGTAGTTCGGGCCGCCCAGACACGTACCCAGCAGTCTCCCGTCCGCGCTGAATCCGGTCACGCTGTAGAGCCAGAAATACGTTATCCACTCCCGCGCTTCGAGGGACAGCCGTCGCTCACCCGAGGAAACGTCCCACAGGTTCATGACGAATTCCCCGTCGCGGTAGGTCGCTCCCGCGAAGGTTCTGCCGTCCGGGGTGAAAGCCATATGCCACGAGTGACACGGGAGCCCACGAACGAGCTGCCCGGTACGACAATTCCAGATCGTTGTCGGATATTCGGCCTCGTCATCCGTCGTGTGACAGGCGACGAGCGAGCTATTCGGCGCGAAACAGACATAGCGGACGGCATGCGATCTGTTGTACCAGCCAACGCACTCTCCCGTGCTCACGTGCCATGCCCTGAATCCCCGGTCCGCCGGATCCGCGCCCGACACAAGCGATCCGTCCGGACTGAAAACCACGTCGCGTACAGGCGAGGCAATTCGGTGCGTCTGTCGTCGCAGACTCCCATCCGCTGTGTTGATGCATAGTTCCGAGTCTTCATCGTAGACTCTCCACTCTTCATCTATGTTGAGCCAGTCGCGTTCAGACGGAGAGCTTGCCGAGGGCGTGAACTCGTGCGCAGATAGCAGGGCCTCTCGCTCACGCAGTGTCGTGACGACGCGCGACGCCGATACGTCCCAGACATGCACCTGGCCCGCTTCCTCACCTACGGCCACAAGTCTTCCGGTTGGGTCGATATCGGCCCTCGGCTCGTTCGCGTGCCGGTTTCCCTGTGACGAATTCAGGCTTTGCCCCGTCTCCAGATCCCAGACGCGGAGCAGGCCCGGCTCCTCCGCCACCAACAAGTACCGTCCATCCGGGCTGAACGAGGCGGCCGTCACCATCCCCGTTTCGCTTCGGAATGTCGCCGCGAGATCGGAGGTATCGACGGCGCAGATCACGATGCGGTTGGCCGAATCGTGACCGGCCACCGTTCTGCCGTCGGGATGGAACGACAGCAGAGCCGCCTCCATGGTGCCTCGACACGTACCGCAATCGGCGTCCATGAACCGAGTCCGATGGCTGTGGGTATCGGAGATAGCAAGCTTGTCGCCGTCCGGGGTGAATGCGATTCTGCTACATCCTTGTTGCTCGGACGTCCATTTGCATTCGGCTGACCGAACATCCCACACCCTGACCGATCCGTCGTAGCCACAGGTTGCCAGCATCTCACCGTCCGGGTGGAATGCCAGTCCGTGCTGAGAGAGGCGGCCTACGCTGCTCGGCAGCGTCGCGACGCACTCCTTGTTCTCCAGGTTGAGCACCTTGATGGTGAAGTCGATGTCGTCGTGGGCGAGTAGCCTGCCGGAAGGGCATAGGCAGCCGATATTCATCCACTGCACATCGTATTCCAACAGGGCCGCTCCAGATGCAACATCCATCACAGAGTTATGCCATCTGCTACCGGTCCCACCATCGATCCGTCGAGGCGAGTAGCGATCGGCTGCTTCCGGCCAACTCTCCGCGTGCTCAAGACGGATGGCGAGGAGGCGACCGTCTGTCGTGTACGTCGCCGACCGTACACCCTCCGTGCAATCGGCGCTGAGCGGCTCCAGGCCCGGGAACGATCGCGTTTCCAGTCGTCCGAACGCTGAGATCGCTATCTCCCGGCCGCTGGGACTGAATTCAGCCCAATCCACGTTGCCATGTGCGTGCTGAAGCGCGCATTCGCCGAACACGGAGTGCGCGAAGCTGGTGTCGTGCACGTGTGCACTGGTCAGGTCCGCCTGACGGACCGAGAGGTGCGAGAAATCCCAGCCGACCACCTCGCCGAAGAGATGAGCCACGAGGTCGAAGTAGTTGCCCGCGGCATACCCGTTCGGGAGCGCGTCGCCGGCACGAAGCGAATCGACGGTTGCCTTCAGCGCTTCTTCCACGGCGTTCGGGCCGAATTCGTTCACCACGCGAAGGCCGACGGGCGACAGTATCAGACGCCGCTGTGCGTCTCTCACGTTGGGTCTCGCCGTTGCCATCGTCAGCGGGTGGGTATCCAGGAGAGTCACCAGGCCCGCCGCGATTTCGCCGGCCGCCTGTTCGACGATTCGGTCGGTAACGTACTCGGTGATGACGTTCTGCAGAAGGAACGTACCCGAACGGTGCTCCACGAGCGTTCGCAGACTGAGGGAGTGCATGATCTGGAGAAGCTCACTCGCCGACACGGCCGGAACCAGTCGTACGCGGATCTCATCCGGAGTTACCGGCTCCCGTACGATCGCCAGCCAGCACATCACGTCACGCTCAAGCGGCGTCAGGCGTTCGAACTGCCGATCGAGTATGTCGCGCACGTCGTCGAACAGCGGAAGTCCGGCCGCGAGGAAGTGTGACAGATCTCCCCCGAACAGGTCCAACACCTTCTCCGCCACCAGCCTCAAAGCGAGCGGATTGCCGGAAAAATGCTCCACCAGCGTCTGCCAGTCGTCGTCCGATGCTGCAATGCTCTCCAGGCCCGGAAGCTCCCGTGCGGCGTCGCCATCCAAGCCTTTCAGCTCGAAGGCGTGCAGTTCGGTTCCGTCAACACGCTCCACAAGAGCGAAATCGCGCGGCCGCTCACGGCTGGTGAGCAGCGCCGTGCTCTGGTGAGGGCACTCGCTGAACTGTCGTATCAGTTGCCCGTAACCTTCGTATCCCTCGCGGAAGCGACCGGCGGCGCCGGCCTCCAGTATTCCCTCGACGTTATCCAACACGATGAGGCAGCGGTGGGACCGCAGGTACTCCATGACGCGTCGGATCTGCTCGTCGATCCGATCGGAGCGTGGCACGCTGAACTCGCCAAGAAGGTGCCCGATCAACTCAGTGAGCACATTCGAAAGCGGCGGTCCGTTCACCAGCGATCGCCAGAAGACGCACTCGAACTGGCCTGCGACGATCCTGGCTGCTCTTGCCGCGAGTGCTGTCTTACCGATTCCACCCATACCGATGACGGCAATCAGGCGCGACTGCTCGTCCGCGATCCACGTGCGCAACGTCGCGAGTTCCTCCGCGCGCCCGACGAATCCCTCGACGTCGGGCGCCTCCCCCCAATCCGCTCTGCACGGGCTTTCGTCCTCGATGCCGGTTACGTGCGAGAGGATCGTCTCGACGTTCCGTCCGAACAGCTCCTGTTCCTCATCCGAGAGCGTATCGCGTATGTGCTCCATTCCGGCCGACAGGAGGCGTTCGAGAGCGTCGCGATAGTGGCGCTTGCCTACCGACTTCTGAATCGCCGAGCGGATCTGCCCGTGGTCGTCGGCGCCGCGATTGCGGCCTTGTCTGGGCAGGACGCCTTTCAGCCTTCGCCGTGCCGTTCGCAGACGGCTCCGTATCGTCGACTCCGGCAGGTCCATGATCTCCGCGATGCCGCGGTAGGACAAGTCGTTGAGGTAATACATCAGGACGATGTCGCGGTATGCCATCGGAAGCTGTTGCACGGCGGACGACACGTCGGCGGAGAACGATGTCTGCGGCATATCCGGCGACGCGGGCGGGGGTGTGGCGCCGTGCTCGTCGGTGAGAGGGGTGCTTCGTCCGGCATCGCGTACACGCTCAAGCGCGTGCCGCTGCACGATTCGTCGGAACCAGCTCCCGAACTGCGCCGGGTTTCGTAGATCGCCGATCGACGTGAAGGCCGTGACGAAGGCGTCCTGGGTGACGTCTCCCGCGTCGTCCGAGTTGCCGACGTACGCCATCGCCGTCGCGAGGGCGGTCTGCTCGTAGGCCTGCACGAGCCCGGCAAACGCCTCGCGGTCACCGTCGAGGCAACGCCCGACCAGAGTTGCGTCGTCTGCTCGCCGTTGAGTATCCACTGCGACCACCTCGGGCGGCGCCGGCAGTGCGCGGGACCACCCGCCTACGGAGGGCACTAGGAACGGGCGGGCCGTGTACAACTATCCCGCTCAGCGATCGACATCAGGGGGTAATATACTAAGGAATAGCTGGTAGTAAAGACCGGTGCGTCTCCGTCTCCCGGTGCGCATGACAGCTCGCCGTCGTCGGCGCCGGTATGGCGCCAACGTCAGATAGCCGGAAGCCCGTTCGAGTTGAAGCAGTCGCGGTAGATCCTCCAGGAACCGTCGGGTTGCCGTCTCAGGATGCTCAGGACTTTGCCCTCAAACCGAGTTGTGTCCCCACTTGCCCATGGGATCGTGAGACAGGAGTACGTGCCACGGATGTAGCCGAAATCACCGAACACCTCGAACTCTTCAAGGTTGACGGCGAATTCCTCGAAATTCACTGCCGCGAACCACTCTCCCAACGCTCTTCCGACAGCCGCCCGCCCACTGTGTTCCGGAGCGCCTGGCGCCATGTATATCGCGTTGTCGTCCAAATGGGTGACATAGAGATTCACATCTCCACTATCCACGGCCACGGAGTAGTCCTGAGCCAACTCCTTTGCTGCCGCCTCGAAAGCATCGCGGTCCGCCATCCCCGTCGCGCTGCAACCCATGGACATCAGGCCGACCCCGACGGCAATCCAGCAAGTCTGTCTCGCTCGCATCGTACGCCCTCCTCTGAGAGTGTCCCTAACCTCTACGCAGCCTGTGTTGAGCTGATCCGGTGCGAGATTCGCCATAGCGGCACGCGTCAACCCTCCGACGCCACTGTTTTCGCCGAGGCCAGGGGTCGCCGTCCGCACCATGCGGTCGCTCAGCCCCCTCTACGGCACAAGGCCAAGCTGCGTCAGCAAGTCCATCTGATCGAAGTACTCATGGAGTTCGGCGATCTGCCCTGCCTCGTACCGCGCAACGATGCAGTATGAGAACTTGACAGATTTGTTGGTGGCGGGTATCTCGCTGCCGTCAGCCGCTGCGAGCGGCCCAGTGTTTGTGCCGGAGAATTCGAACTGGAAGCAGGCCCATTCGCCCTTGCCGAACGCCCGCTGCCCATCCACGCGACCGTCAGGGAACGCTGCCATGATGCCCTGAACCATCTCCAGACGAGCGTCCCGCCCCCTTGTCCCGGGAAATCCCGGAGCGAACATCAGCAGGTCTTCGGTGAAGAGTTCTCCGTAAGCCTCCCAGTCTCGCGCGTTAACAGCTCGAGCGCTCTCAGTCAGGTACCGCTCGACATTCGACTTGATCGTGGAATCCTGGTTCGCGGTGCATCCCGCGAGCAGGACGACGATCCCGGCGGAGATCCAGTACCCCAGCCTTGTTCGCATAGCTCATTCTCCTTTGAGAGCCTCAAGAACGTCCGCCCCTTCCGGCGCAGGCCGATGGCATGGTCTGCGATGGTGGGGATGGCGCGGGCGCGGGTGTAGTACGCTGCAATTCGAAGGCTGCGGTGTCGGACGACGTGGATGGATCAGGGCGGAACTTGGGAGGTGGCGAGCAGACGCCGTTTGCCCGAACGCACTCGGAGATCCAGCGGGGGTCTCGCGATGGCTGCCGAGGCAGCGCTGTACGACAGGTACGCCGTCGAACAGCCGTTGGGAGCCCATTACCGATTCCTTCCTCGCCCTAGCTCGGTACGGAACGGATATGGCTAACTGCCGCTTATGGCGTGGAAATTACTTCGGATAGCGCGAACATCAAACCCTGCGCGAAGGGCGAAGCCTGAGCGCTCACCGGAGGCACGTCGACACGGCGTTGAGGGTGCGGACGAGGGCAGCGGTGGCGTGGCACCCCCATGGTAGCCCGCACAGCGGTACCCCGCACGCAGGCGGCCGCGAGGGACAGAGCGCCCGTCGCGGCCACGCGATTCGCCAATCCGACCGGGGCGGATCGGCCTCCTACCTCACCATGGTGACCTTGATCGTCTTTGTGTACTGTGTTGCCTCCATCCTGATGAAGTAGGTGCCCGATCCGAGTCCACGCAGCGTATCGTCGCATCCGTCCCAGGTTCGAGCGTGTACGCCCGGCGTGAGGATGCCGTCAACGAGTGTCCGCACCTTCTGCCCGACGGCGTTGTAGATGTCAAGCCGCATTGGTTCGGCGCGTGGGACGTCGAACCGAATGACCGTCGTCGGGTTGAATGGATTCGGCGCGACGCCGGTGAGCGCGAACCGGTCCGGCAACGAAGCGATGGCCGATACGGGTCCATACCCGTGAGTTGCGCCGGAAGCGAACACGCGCTGCAGTCGGTAGTAGTATTCCCTGCCGCCGGTAACCGCCATGTCCGTGAACTCGTGCGACGTTTCCCCGGTGAGCCAGCCCGATATCGGCGATGACGGGCCGTCCTCCTCAGTGGATCGCAGCACGACGAACCGGTCGTTGGGCTCGGCTCCGGACCATTCCACCGTGATCCCTTGCGCGTTGGGGGTGGCGGCGAAGGTCGCAAGCGCAACGTCGGTGAGTACCGCTTCCGCGGAACTGTCCGCGACGAAGCTGTTCGGCGTTCCCAGGCTCCCCCGGAAGACGCCGTCCGAGGCTGCCGCCGCCCAGTAGTACGTGCTGTCATGCTCCAGCTCGATCACTGCCAGCTTCCACCAGGGCTGGCGATAGCCGGGGAGCTTCGCTGTCGGTGTACTCGTTGCGACGATGTCCGACATCTCGGCGTCGCGCGCGATCACGAACGTGTACACCAGTTCCGCATCCGGCCGCGATGCGGATGGTTCGGCCGGTTCCGCCGTCAGATACGGCTGGAGCGCGTCGCTGGAGCCTTCGGTGGGGTACAACGCGGTCGGGGCCGACGGAACGTTCGATGGGGCCGGTGTTGCCGCGCCGGTCACCGTGGAGAGCGCGCTCTCGTTACCGAACTCGTCCACCGCCTGCACCTGGTAGGTATACGTCGTTCCGTTGTCGAGCCCGTCCTCGATGTGAACTGTGTCCTGAAGGAGCGTGGCCACCAGCACATCGGGAGTACGGTAGACATTGTATCCCGCCACGTCTCCGTCGGCTACAGCGTTCCACGTCACGAGGACCGCCTGGTCTCCCGGCACCGCGTCCACGCCGAGCGGCGCGTCGGGCGGATCGCTCTCAGGCGCTGCCAGGGTCCTAAACGCGTCGGTCGGCTCGGAGGCGTCGTTGCCGGCGATGTCGGTAGAGGTCGGCGCGAAATGGTACTCGGTGTTCGGCTCGAGGTTCGTCAGCCACACCTCGTGGTCCGTCACCGTCTCCTCCGAGCCCTCCGCCAGTCCGAGCGCCGTCGTCGTTCCGAATTCCACGAAGCTGTCGGACGGTTCGTTGGTCGTCCAGACGATCTTCGCGGAGATGTCACCGAGCGCCGACACGTCCATTCCGGCGATCGTCGGTGCATCGACATCGGCGCTTGCGGACGTCGTGAACGACAGGCCCGCCACCTCGGCCGGTCCGTTGTCCTGCAGGTCCGCCGATCATACGACGAACTCGTAGGCCGTAGACGCCTGCAGATTCGTCAGCACGACCACATGCGACCTGGTACGCTCTCCGATCGTCACCGTGTTTGCCGGATCACTCCCGACCCAGTAGCTGACCTCACTGTCGGCGATCTCATCGGTGCGCCAGCGCACGATTGCCTTGTCGTCGCTCACGTCGACGTTCGGACCCTCCGTGATGCGCGGAGCGGTAATGTCCACCGTCGGGGTTGTGCTTGCTACGGCCAGCGAGGACGTCGTTTCGGCATTTCCCGCTTGGTCTACCGACGCCACCTCGAACTGGTATGTTGCGCCAGGCGTCAGGTTCGTGAGCGTCACCTGATGATCCCGACCGAACGCACCGTCTTCGGTCTGTCCGTCGAAGACGACCTGGGCGAGTCGCCCGCTCGCGTCAGCCACGCGGCCATACCGCACCACGCTCGTGCCGACCTCGTCGGTCTTCCACGCAACCGATAGCGACCGGCTGCTCCTGCCGACGATCATCGGCCCGGTCAGGATCACCGGCGCCGCTTCGTCCGGCGACGCGGATGTGGCGAACGAACTCGACCTGCCGGTGGCCAGCCTAGCGGGCTTTCCAGCGGCGAGGCTGATCACGCTTCCGGTGGGCTCGATCGTCTCGTTGTCGTTCATGTCCCGCGCGACGACGGCGAAATCGAAACTCGCGCCGGGTTCGAGGTTCGTGATCGTGACCTGGTGGCCCCAGTCGAGCGTTGGATCGACGACGCTCGTTGCCACCGAGTCGCCCTCCGCCTGATACCAAAGCTCACCCGCAGTGACTTCGTCGGTGCGCCACCGGATCACCACGCGCTCATCGGAGGAATAGGCGACGGCCGGACCCGCCACGAACACAGGTGGCGTTTCGTCAGGAGACTCCGCCGTGCGGAATGATCGCAGCCTGAGAATGGGCTCGTTCCGCGCCATGTCGAACGGCGTCAGGTGGTAGTAGTACGTCTTGCCCGGCTCCAGACCGCCGACGTACACCTCGTGCTCCGTGGTGAACTCAAGCGCGGGCGGGATCACGCGAAGCAGCGCGCCTTGCGCCTGCTCGTACAGCAGCAGGAGCGACATCGCCGGCTCGTCCGTGCGGTAGCGTATCCGCACTTCATCCGTGCCGACGATGGCCACCGGACTTTCCAGCACCACCGGCGGGTTCAGATCGGGTCCATCCGTTGTGCGGAAGACGCCGCCTGACGAGGCCGTCTCCGCTGCATCCTCGTCGATCGCCGTCACGCGATAGTAGTAGCGGGTGTCGGTGAGCAGCTTCGTCAGCACCACGGAGTGTGCCGTCTCGAGAATGGAGACGGCCTTCGCGAGGCCGTAGTCCTCGGTCATACCGTAGTCGATTCTTGCCTCCGTGCGCACGTCCGTCGCCCAGGTCAGCGTGACACTGGTCGAGTCGCGCGAGACGACGGCCGGGGCCGCGATGTACTGTGGTGCGTAGACATCCGGATCGCGTAGCGTGCGCAGAACGATGTCGTCGCTGGATATGGGGCCGTTCCCGGCGAGATCGTACAGCCGAACTTGCAAGTGATAGCTCGTCAACGGCTCGAGCCCCTCGATCTTCACGACATTCGCGAGCGACGCATCGGTCACCTCGAACGAGTCGCTGTATGAGGTCGTGACGCCGTACAACACCGTCGACGTTACCGGCTCGCTCGCGGTCCACCCCAGGGTGACGGAGTTGTCCGCGCGAGTGCCCATGAACACCGGCACAACAAACGACGGGGGTGTCTCGTCGGGGAAGGCCAACGTGGTGATTGGACGTATCGTGGTGACGGATGAGTTTTCGCGCTCATCGATGAGTTCGACGGTGTACCCGTATATCGTCGAAGGCGTGAGCCCCTCCGCTGTAAGGCGAAGTGTCTTTGCCGGCTCGTCGATTGCCACGACGATGGTATCTGCCAAGCCGCCGAACGCTTCGAACAATTTCATCACTGCTCTCGCCGGTTCGTCGGACTCGACGATCACGGTAGCCTGCACGTCCGATATCGCGGTTACGACCTGCTTCAGCGCGGTCGGCGGCTCGGTATCCTCCAACGTGATCCCGTGGGCCACATTCGATATCTGGGAGCGATTGCCGGAATCGTCAGTGCTCACAAGCGCAACGAAATAGATCCGACCGGACTCCAGCGGGCCCACCCATGCCGACTCGATCTCGCCGGGAGCTTTCGGCGGCGAAAGAGGCACACGCGGCAGGCTCGTGAAGGTCTCGGAGTCGATCACCGCGCTCGTCACGCGCAGATCGTACCCCGCTACCGGGTCCGTGCCGATGGATAGATTGTCGAGCGTGTCCGCGGGTGCCGTCCACTGGACGAGCAGGCTCGTGGTAGTGGACGATTCGACGCTGAGATCGGTCACGCCGGCCGGCGGGTGAGTATCGCTCGACGCCTCGGTGACGGTGAGGGTCTCGACGCTCGTAGACGTTCCGATGGGCGACGAGACGCGAACCTGGTAGGAGCCGGCGGTGAGCGTCACCGGGAGAACCGCCCGAATGAGACCGTCGTTGATGACATAGTATGTCGCAATCGGCACGTCCCCACCGTCTACAAGAGCGACTTCCGTCGCGCCGGTGAAGTTGGCGCCGTAGATCACCACTTCGCTCGGGACGCCCGCCGCCACGCTTGCCGGCGAGAGGGCCGTGATGCGCGTGTCGCGCGGCACGGGTATCGTGTAGACCGCGTCGACGAATTCGTCCGGC
This sequence comes from uncultured bacterium, assembly GCA_964510105.1. Classification (GTDB taxonomy): domain Bacteria; phylum Latescibacterota; class MWCZ01; order MWCZ01; family MWCZ01; genus CAZWQW01. The sequence goes on along the minus strand of CAZEAI010000008.1, from coordinate 44,188 downwards.
GCGTCGCCGCCTAACGATGTTCCGCTTACGTTCCAGGTCAGTGCGACATCCGTGCCCGGCTCGGCTCCCGGCGCGACCTCGAACAGAAGCTTCGCCAGGAATCCGTTGACAAGCGAGACTGGCCGACCCGCGGAGATTATCGCCGTGATGGTGGAGCCGTCCACCGTGTACGACGCCGCTGCGTCGGGTTGCGCGGAGTACACACTGGCGGGTACGAAGTTCTCGGCGGGCACCAGCTTCGTCGGGTCGACGTTCACGCTGAGGGTGCAGGCCGAGACTCCGTGAAGCGTGGCGCGGATTATCGGGGTCACCGGAAGCCCGGACCGTGGTTGGATCGCGAGGCTCGATGGCGGGATGATGCCCATCGGCGGATCCACGAGCCACGTGTAGATCACGTCGTCCTCGCCGGCTGTGACGATCGTGCTGCCCGTGGCGTCGAATGCGATGCTGCGTATCGGCTCGCGGTGACCCGTCACCGACGTAACGAGGCTACCGTCACTGATACGCCATATTTCCACGGATGACAGGTCGCCGTGCCTGCCGCACGCCAGGTACTGCCCATCCGGGCTCACCGCCAGATCGCGTACGCCGAACAACCCCTTATCATCGCTCAACTCCGGATGCGTCAACGTGGCTTCCAGGCCGTAGTCGAAAAGCCGCCAGATCTTGATGAGGCCGTCCATGCTGGCCGAAATCACGTACTGCCCATCATCTGTCATGGCGAGGCCACCGACGATATCGTTGTGCGCCAGCTCCTCGGTGTGGAGCAATTCTCCATCGGACAATCGCCAGTACTTCAGGCTGCCGCCCCGTGGCGCCGAGACTACCGTCTCTCCACCGGGGGTGACCGCGACGGCCTCCACGATTGCCCCGTCGTCGAGAGTGTGGACCAGTTCGCCGGTCTCGCCGTCCCAGATCATGATGCCCTGTCCACGCGTGGCCGCAACGTAGTAGAACCGATCGACCGCATACGTCTCCACTGCATCGAGGAATCTAGTGCGCGACTCGGCCAGGAACTCGACGCGCGGGCGGAGGGTACGAGCGTACCACGATCGAAGCGAGCTGGCAATTCCGCCGCCGCCGGACGTCAACCTTCCGCCCCTCAGCGATAGCGCACCGATGGGACCGGTGTGGCGCTCGACCGATGTCTGGAGCAGCTCGCCCGTGTATCGATTCCACTTCCGAAGCGCACCATCGCCGCTGGCAGACGTCACATACCGTCCCGCGGAGTTGATGACCGCGCTCCGGAGTGTGCCGATGCCGATCTCCCGCAGAATCTGGCCGGACCCCAACTCGGTCACCTTGATGGTTCCGTCGAAGCTCGACGACACCACGATCTCGGCGTCGAGGCCCAGAGAGAGTGATTTCAGCGATGCCGAGTGGACCTCGGGGATCGACCGGACGAGCGTGCCATCGTCCATCCGGAACACGTTGACCATGCTCTGACCACCGGTTACGATGGTTTCACCGTCCGGGCTGATTGTGATGACCTTCGTATAGGGTTCTTCCTGTGGGAGGGCATGAACCAGCGTGCTGCTCCCGAGGTCCCACACTTTGACTGTGTCCGGTTCCTCGGTGAAGTCGGTGCCGCCGAAGACGAGCGTGTCGCTGTTCGGCGCGAACGCCACGGCATAGACAACTCGTGCGTGGCTGAGCGTGTGTACGAGATCGCCCGTCGCAAGCTCCCAGACTTTCACGAAACCCGATTCTGAATCCCGCTCATTCCCCCCGACTGCTAAGTACTGGCCATCCGGGCTGAACGCCACAGCCTGGGCGACGCCGGGATCGCCGGTGTAGCGGAACACGACCTCGCCGTCGGTTTTGCGCATCACGATCGCTGATGGGATAGAGCCGATCTCCTCTACGTTGACCTGACCGCGCCGGCGAAATACTGCCAGTCGGCGCTGATGGCCGCGGCACGCCACACCGTTCCGAAGACGGCGAGTTCGCCCCAATCTCCCGAATGGGTGCGAACGAGACTGCCGTCGTGGGGTCGATACTGACGCACGCCGAAGCCCGGTCGCTGGGTCTCGGCCGAGAATCGGGTGTCGAAGGTGACGAAATGAGACCCGTTCGGGTACATCGCCATCGCCTGCGCTTCGTAGTCCTCGTAATCGAGGAACTCGTAGCGAAGCCGGGCGCCGTCGCCGAGGCTCCACAGGCTGTAGTAGTTGTAGTTGTCCAGGGAAACGACGTACTGGCCGTCTTTGGTGACGGAGGCATTTCTGATCGAAGGAGTGTGTTCAGCGATCGCGATGTCCTGCACAATCGAGATCTGCTCCTCCACCGGGGCGGCGCGAAAAGCCTCCTGGCCGTGGGAGCGTGATGTCAAGAGCGCGAGGACGACGAACGGGAACAGGCGGCGGAGGGACATGTTCACACTCCTTGTCCGAGGAGGTTCGGCAAGCACAGAGGTACACCTGCCGAGCAATATCGCTTGGAAACGTCCGCGAGCCAAATGGGTGATCAGTCAGGAACGGAGGTGTCGCACGTATACGCAAACCCAGCCCGGAGTGCGCTTTCGGCGCGAATGTGGCCTGCGATAGGAGCATGGCGCTACATCGAACGCCACCGCGGCTACGGCTACTCGATTACGACCATCGTATGCCCGGTCAGCGACGTCACGTTCATATGCGCGTAGCCGTCATCATACGTGAACGGAATCTCCTCGTTCGCCGGTGCGAGAAGCGCACGCCGCGGGGCGCTATCGTATCGCACAGCCAGTGGCATGTCGACGAGCGGGAACGGATCGTCCACGATGTCCATCCCGTCGGCTTTCCTCACCGCGCAGAAACTGACGAGATGCACGATCGTCCGGCGCCCCTTCCTCACCACGGATGTCTCCAGATGAGCCGGGCCGTCGTCGCGCACGAGAGGGCGCGGCAGCAAACGGTCGATACACGCGCCGAGCAACTGGCGATAGGGCACGCTCGCGTGCTTGCCGTACGCGGTGAAGATCGGCGCCGCCAGCGTGATCACGTTCCGGTGCTGGACGACCGCAGCCCATTCGCCGGCGTGGTCCGGCGGCGTCTGCGCGTGCGAGCAGAAATGCTCCCATGTACGCTCGAAATACGGCTCCACAACGTGGCACAGAACCTGCGCTCCCCGCGCCGGAGTCATACGGAATCCCGGCTCGTACATTACGTGATCCAGCGCCGGCAGCGCGTGCTCCAGTCCGGGAGCGGCGCGGAGGAACGTGGTTGAATACGGCGACATCCCGTCCGCGCGGATGCCAAGCTCCCGGAGTACCGGCTTTCCGGCATCGTCCAGCGCTGCCGCGCCGCTGACGATCAGCGCGCCGCCCGCCTTGATGTACGCCGCGAGCTTCTCGCGCAGCCGATCGTCGACGGGAGTCGTCTCCGGGACGATCACGAGTTCGTAGGAATCGAGCTTCGCCGTGGAGGTGACGAGGTCGAACTGCTGGCGCAGTTCCTGGAGCGCCCGGACAACGCCCAGTCCTGACGGTCCGGGGTCGTCTCCGAGTTCCGGGTCCACGATCACGGCGATCTGGCTCAGCACCCTGCCGTTGTCCACCCACGGCTCGCACGATTCGATGTACCGGTACACGCTGCCGATTCGCTCGTACGCGGCCCTATCGAGGACTCCTCGCGGGTGGAGTTGGTCGCCAACGCCGCTCGTGACGCCCTGGCTGAGCATCAGACAACATTCGTAGAGCAGCGCCGCCTCCGGCTTCAGCCCGCCGAAATCGCCCCAGCTCCGATGGAAACGCGCCGTATGGCTCAGCGTCGGCAGACCGAATGGCCGCACGAATCGCGATACATACGGGAAATACGCGTAGCCCCACCCGCCGGTCGGAAGGCTCTCGATCTCCACGTGGCGGAGGAACTTCTTCTCGACGTGCAGACTCGTCTTCGGTCGGCTGTTGAACCAGATGTACGCCGGCTCGCCGTGGCCCTGAGCGTCATCGATCATGGTCTTGAAGCGATCCATGTACGAATGGCTCACCTCGCGCGCGTACCGATGGCGATCCTCGGCGTCGAGCGGATCGTAGCCACGGCTGCGTATGCTGTCGAGCGCCCAGCGGGAGACGCTGACCTGGTCCCAGCACATGTCGAGGAACAGGCCGTCCACCGGGGCGAACTTCCCGAGTACCTCCGCAAGCTGCTCGGCGAAGTACTCCTGATACGGGCTCGACATGTCGAGTATCTGCCAGCCCGGAACGGCCGGTCCGCCGCCGACGAGTTTCGCGCCGACCGGGGCCACGGCGATCCACTCCGGATGGGTGTTCGCGGCGTGTTCGTCGACCTGAACGCTCACGTAGATCGGCGCACGTATGCCGCGTCGGTGCAGCGCCTCGATCTGCTCGCCTAGGAGGTCGAGCCCCTTCCGCAGCGTCGGATGCCGTTCGGCGCGATCGGTGTCGTAGTACAAGTGGCCGTGGTGGCACTTGGCAAACAGCGTGACGCTGTCGACATGTGCGTCGGCGAAGGTCCGGGCGAAGTCGTCGGCGTGGAATTCGCGCCCCACGTCCGGGATGTGCGGCGAAGTGTGGAAGTCCAGATGTACCATCTGGCGCGGGAATGATGCCTTGCTCACGTCTGCCTCGTTTCGTGACTCGGTTGTCGATGCAATCATGCTGCCCACTGAATCCGCATCCAGGCGGCGCGATGAACGGGACCATCCCGCCGCCCGGCGATATGCGACTGGACCGACGACGCACGGCCCGGTCTGACCACTACTGGAACCGTGCCACCAGCTCCCTTGCATGGGCCAGGCTGATAGTCGCCGCTTCCCGCGCGGGGATCTTCGAGCGATCCTGCTCGTAGGTGAGCCAGCCGGTGTAGTCGCGCTTGTCCAGCTCGGCGAGGATTCCCTCGAGATCGACTTCGCCCTTGCCCAGTTCGACCCAGCAGTCCTCGTCGTTCTTGATGGCGTCCCACACGTCGGCACGGCCGCAGGAATCCTTGAAATGGACATATCCGACGCGGTCGCCGTAGAGCTGGAACATCTCCACCGGGTCGGCCCATCCGAGGCGCAGGTGTCCCGTGTCGAAACCCATCTGCAGGTAGCGCGGGTCCGTGTTTGCCAGCAGCAGGTCGAGTTCGAGGCGTGTCTCGTGCGTCGTCCAGGCGTGGTTGTGGAATACCTGCGCGACGTCGTACTCGGCGAGGCGTCGGCCGATCTCGTTCAGCGCCTCGGCGAACATGCGATGCTCCCAGAGCGTGTACGCCTTCCGGTCCTTCTGCATCGCTTGCGGCGCGCTGATCATGACGTGGCAGCCGTAATCGGGCAGCATCTTTCCGATTTCGACGGTGCTCTCGATCTCCGCCTGCCGCGTTGCCGGATCCATGTAGTAGCCGGCGGTATACGTCGAGGCGAGTTCGAGCTTCGTCTCGTCCAGGATGCGGCGGAGCTCCGCCTCGTTTCCCTTGTAGGCCGCAACGGGGGCCTCGACGCCGTCATAGCCGATGTCGGCGATCTCGTGGGCGATCTCCTCGAATGTGCCTGACTTCCAGAGTATTGGCTGGCACCCAATTTTCACGTTCAGCATCGACTACACCTTTCCTTGTGCGTTTCGGGTCTGGCATCGCTGCTCAGGATTCGTGGACTCTCCGTGATGGCCTCGAACACGTTCCGATCTCGCGCCTCCGCGCGGCGACCCCCGCGCCGATGGCTCGGCGTCGTCACTGCCCGCAGCGAGTAGCGCTTTGGCAAGATGCGCGCGCCCAACGCATGAAGGCGGGTCGTATCGATCCGGGCTCCGCCTTGGGATACTATGAGACCTTCAGGCGATACTCTCTGGCGATGCTTGACCTGTCGTCTGCCTCTATCTTGCCCTCCTCAACGAGTCGACCGATGACCTGCAGCACGATTTCCTTGTCCCGCGCCGAAGCACTTTGCAGCTTGGAGCAGATCGTGTCGATGTTGACCGGCCCCGGCCCGACCAATGCCAAAACCTCGTTTCGAGCGCAGTCGTACTCACTGAGCGCCGCTCCAAGCTCGTCCCTTTCCGCCTTGGCCTGCTTGCACTCCTCCAAGAGTTCTTCCTGTTCTCCCCGAAGCTGCCGCAATTCACGCTCAAGACCTGCATTTGTTGCTGCTAGGACCTGCTCGTCATCGCCGAACACGTCCACACTGCGGCTGAGAGCGATCACGGCGCCTGCCGTCTGGACGAGCAGGGCGGTGACAAGTGTCCCCAGTATGCCGCCCGACACACTGAAGACGCCGATGACGCCAAGGAGCGTGATGACGGCGGTCGCAATGTACACGGACAGTAGCGAATAGAACAGCTGCCTCTTCATCGACTTGCCCTCCTTGTGTGCGGCGCTCGGAATGCAACCCGTCCCGCGGGCCGTCTACGGTGTCCTGTCGGCAAACTCGGTATGGAATGCGGCGTTCAAAATCCGTCGGGCCATCCAACAGGTCAATCCCTCGTCTGGCACACGGTTCGGCATGGACGTGGAAAAGCACGAACGTGAGTAGAAGCCCGTGCTCGCGCAGACGGAGGGAATGCTCTCCCTGCAACGGCGAAGACCTCCAATCCCTCCTAGTCTATCTGTTGTGTGGCGGCGAATGCGCCGTCGCGACCGACGTGAGCGAAACTACTCCCGCTGCGGCAACCCCCGAGACCGTCCCACCGGATCGCCTTCACGATGGCCGCCTCAAATTCGGGCAGTCTTCCGGCTCAAGCGCGGCGATCGTCAGGTTCGAGAACCGGGCGCTGCCCTCGCGGACGAAGAAGCCGATCGATCCCGCCAGCAGATCCTCGTCGATGGTGGTCAGGACGTGCACACCGTCGAGATACCAGTCGAAGCCCTCGGCGCGCGATACTACTTTCAGATGCACGCGGCCGCGTCGCAATCCGTCATCGACATACTCATGGCGGACATCCAGCGGCGCGAGGTGGTTGTAGACTCTCCGCGACCTGCCGACCTGGAAGGCGCCGCGATCCGCGTGCAGTGTCGCCATGGCAGCCGACCGGGCGGGCACGTCCGTGTTCAGAAGGATGCCCGCGGATACGCACCGGTCGAAGGAGATGTCCACGTCCAGCACGAAGTCGGAGTAGCTGCCGGCCAGGTATGCGTCGCCGAACCCCCCGGCGTTGTCGAGCGTGCAGGCGTCGGAGCCGATCTCCCCGGAGCACACCGCCTTCCCGTCGTCCTTGAAGAAGCGGAGCGTCGAGAATCCGCGCACCGGCTCGCCCGCGATGAGCGAGTCGATGCCGGGCCAGTAGCCAAGCCGGATCGTCCCGTCGTCGGCGAAGGAGACGCTCTTCGGCAACGCGAAAGCGGGCCGATCCCCGCACAGGTGATGGAGGAATAGCGTTTCTCCTCCCGCGTCGACGAGCCGCCCGACGTACGCGTCGCCTATGCCGAGGACCTGGTCCGGCACGTACTCGAAGCCCGTGTCGAACTGCCGCGACACGGCGTATCCCGTGCACCAGTGAATCGACGGGTAGTTGCTCGATTCCAGCGCGGATTCGAGCCAGCCGTTCACGCAGTACATCAGGTAGTGGATTCCGTCGTGCTCATACCGACTCGGCACTTCGATGACGTTGAATCTCCCCGGCGCGAAGAGCGGTTCGGTCATCCGCCAGTCGGACATGTTCGGGGAGAACGCGCGCCCGATCACGCCCCGTCCCGTATGGGGCCCGGAGTCAACGCGCGCCGTGAACAGCCCTTCGAGCGTGCCGTCCGGGAGTTCGGTGATTGTCACGTCGCGCATCTCGACGTAGTCGTTGATCGTCCGTGCGGGGTCGGATTCGTACGGCGAACCGGGTGCGCAGGTAACGAGGACGGGCGACGGGCTGATACGCTCCCAGTTCAGCAGGTCGTCGGAGACGATGATGTTGTTCTTCTCCACGCGGTCCTGAGTGGCCCGGTAGGTCATGTAGTACCGGCCCTGATACCGGATGATGTCGCCGGTGGTGATGAGTTCGCTATCCCAGTCGGCCGGGTCGTCCGATTTCCGGAACACCTCGCCCTTCTCCTCCCAGTGGAGCAGGTCGCGGCTGACGGCGAGGGAGAACGCGTCCCACGGTTGCCAGTCGCCGTTCGCGTCCCGGGGATTCGAGAGATAGTACAGGTAATACTCGCCGTCTTTGTCGTAGAACCAGGTGTCCCACAGATGGCGTTCAGCGCTGCGCGGGCGGAAGTTCATGATCTCTCCTCGAATGTTGGGCGCTCTTGCGGGCGGCCGGATCGGTCCTGCGCTAGCGCGCCGCTACGCGGTCAAGAAGCGCTCTCGCGTCGTCCTCGGTGGGGCAGTGGGTCTGAATGCACAGCCCTTCCGGGCGAAGCTCATCCAGCAGGAGGTCCACGTCGTGCTGTCTGACGCTCACGACGATGTTCTTTCCGGACAGCTGGATTCGTGACAGCAGCGGAATCCACTCGGACATGGCTTCCCGCCCCCATCCGGGGACCCACTGAATCGCGTGCAACTCGGGCACGTCCAGCAACGTGTCCAGATGGTGCAGGGCACCCGGTCCGTCCAGATGGTACAAGCGGTGCTCGACGGTGTGCATCGTCTCCACGAGCGGCGGCAGGAATGTTTCGCGGAACGTCTCCGCGCTGACCATGCAGGAGATGTCGCAGTCGAATCCCATCGTCCTCTTTGATGACCAGCCACCCACGTAGTTGACGAAACCTTCGACGCCGACCTTCTCCGGGGCCACTCGATCCCACAGCGCCTCGAAGACCTCGATCTGGATCTCGGACGCTTCCTTCAGCGCCGACCTCGCCCACTGCGGATCGAACGCGATGTCCCTCATGAGCTGCGGCGTGCCCCTGACGAGGCCGAGGTTGTCCCCCGCGTGATTCCCCCAGGCAGGCATGACGAAATACCGACCCTGGCTTGCCTTCGCCGCGGCCTCGGTGCTGTCAAGCATCCACCGGTACCATGCGCTGTTTCTCCAGTCGTCGAATTCGGGGTAGCCACTCTCCGTGACGGGCGCCGGATCGACCCAGACGGTGTCCGACGAGAAGTGAGGCTCGCAGCCGAGGTACAGGGCATGTCCCGCCGACCAGTTGTTCCAGAGGCACGGCACCGCTCCGCCGCCATAGTAGGTGGAATCAGCGGCCCGCAACGCGCGCCGGATCATGTATTCGACGTCCGTCCACTGCGTCTCCGGGTCTACGTCCGGCAGATCGTCGGGGATGACGCCGTCCCGCGGCGCGGTGACCGTGACCATGGCGCCGTCGTACAGGCTGCCCTCCCACCAGGCCTCCCATCGCTTCTTGACGGTGGACCAGTCCTCCACGATCTGCCCGAAACCGATGCTACGCTCGCCGGCCATGGTGTGAATCCCTCCTGTACGCTTCTCACCCACCGGCGATCTCCCGTGGCGCGTCGTACATCGCGCGGATGTTCTCCAGCGGAACCTCGGGACCGATCGTGTTCGCCGGGAAGATGAACAGCCCGCGCCCATCGGTCGCGTCGATGCTTGTGCGAACCTGCCCTTTCACGTCTTCGACCGATCCGTGGGGGAGAGCGCCGCTCACCGACACGCTCCCGTAGAACATGAGCGGTTCGCCTGTCGATGTCGTGCGTTTGGCGAGATCGGCGATGCGGACGCCCTGCTCTTCCTGGAAGCCCTGTAATCCGGAGACGCCCAGATCGAGGATGAGGTCGAGGATGGGCAGAACGTTGCCGTCGCAGTGCCAGATCGTCCTGATGCCCGCTTCGTGCAGCGGCCGCAGCGCTTCCTTCGCGAATGGAAAGTAGTTCTTCTCGACGAACGCCGGACTGACGATCGGCCCCGCGGTACTGCAGATATCCTGACCGATGAGGAACACCGGCGCGAAGTCGTTCTCCCGGACCGCGCGGGCGATCTCCACGTTCTCCAGATAGCATCCCGCCGCTGAAGACTCGTATAGGCGTCGGATATCGTCCGGGTACTCCGCGATCGCGCCGAGGTAGCTCTCGTATCCGAATAGGGTGTACCACATGAAGCCGCCCGACGCCCCCCAGATTGGCGGCATCCAGACCATATCGCCGGCTTTGCGCTGCTTGTCGCGCCGTTCCTCGACGTACTCCTGTCGGAACGCGTCGCCGTCGAAGCTTCGCTCAAACGCGCCGAGGTCGCCGTAGTGCTCCCGAATGTGGTCGCGGACGGCCTCCGGGTTCGGGAAACTCGTGTGGCGCGCCTCGACATCGTGGATGTCCATGCCGCGATACCGCTCCTGCGACGGTGGGATAAACACGTCCACGAGCCCGTCCGCGTCAAGCAGGCGGAACGCTTCGACTGCCGCCGATTCGGGGTCGGCCCAGAACTCGTCCTCGCCGATGCCGACGATCTCCTGATAGTGCGCCGCGCTGGTGATCCAGCCACCCAGCGTGGGTACGCGGTCGACCGGCGCGCGGTTCGCGGCGGCGAAGATGCGTTCGCGGTGTGTCATGGGGTGTGTCCTTCGAGGGGTGTTCCGTCATGCGATCGTTCAACGTCGTTCGCACAGGATCGGACCTTCGTCGGTTCGGCGCAACCGTGCGTCGCGATGGCGTAGGCCGGCGCGGGAGTTGTCGGTACCATCAATGTGTCGCGGGCGATGAACTCGGACGTTGGCCCACCGGAACCTGCCTGATGCATACGGAAGGAATAGCGATGAAGACCGTTCCGTTCGGCTCGACCGGAGCACCTGTGAGCGAGCTATGCCTCGGTGCGATGCATGTCGGCAGCAACACTCCTGCGGACGCCTCGACACGGATTCTCGATGCATACGTCGAGTGCGGCGGCGCCTTCATCGATACGGCGAACATCTACAACCGTGACGCGCCCGGCTGCAGCGGCGGCGATAGCGAACGGTTCCTCGGCGCGTGGATGCGCGAGCGGAGCAATCGAGGAGAAATCCTCATCGCGACGAAAGTCGGCATGGAGTATCCCGATCAGCCCGCCGGCCTGCGCGCCGCGCAGATCGAGCAGGAATGCGAACGAAGCCTGCGTCGCCTCGGCATCGACGCCATCGACCTCTACTACGCCCATGCCGATGACCGCGACACGCCGCTCGAGGAGACACTGGCCGCGTTCGAGCGACTCGTACGCGCGGGCAAGGTGCGATTCATCGGCGGGAGCAACTATCTGCCGACGCGATTCGTGGAAGCGCGCTGCATAGGCGCGGCGAACGGCTGGAGTCCCTACTGCTGCATCCAGCAGCGTTACTCGTATCTGCGCCCCGCACCCGGGGCCGACTTCGGCATCCAGAAGGCGACGAACGAGGATCTGCTCGACTACTGCCGGTCCCACGACGTACCGCTGGTTGGCTACGCGCCGATGCTGAAGGGAGCCCTCGCCTCGCGCCCGGACATACCAGTTCGTTCACAGTACGCAGGGCCTGACAGCGATGCGCGGCTGGAGCAGCTCAACCGTGTCGCGCGAGAGCTGGGAGTGTCTGCACCGCAGCTCGCCGTCGCGTGGATGCGGCATCACGAGGCCACGGTGATTCCGCTTGTCGGCGTGAGTTCCGTTGAGCAGTTGCGGGAGATCGTCGAAGCGCTCGACATCGTCCTGGATGACGAGGCGATGGCACGGTTGGCGTGAGGCGGAGCGTTGTTCGCAAGGGCTCTGATCAGGCATGGAGGAGGGAACCAGCATGAGGGGTCACATTCGAATCGCCGCAGTCGCCGCACTACTTCTCGTCGGCGGATACGCGACGGCGGATCGCCTGGAGCTGATCGCGCACGTGAATCTCTGGGACGGCAGCCCCGTGCGCAGTTCGGATACGGCAGGCCTGATGTACCATCCGGCGAGCGGACACCTGATCATCGTGGACTCAGAGATCAGCGAGTACGGCGAGTCCACGGACGCGAACGGAGAACTCGTCTTCGCGGGCCACAACGTATTCGAAGCGTCGCTCGATCTGAAAACTCGCTACGCCGCATATTTCGCGCCGCCGGATAGTGGCACGAGAACCGAACCCGTGGGCATCGCCTACAACCCGCTGGACGATCATCTCTACGTGACGGACGACGATCGGAAGCGAATCCTGCGGTTCCGCTTCGATGAGGACGGCAAGTTCGGGCCGCCGATCGCCGCTACACCAACGACCCTTGACGGACGGTACACGGACCCCGAGGGTATCGCCTGCGACCAGACGACCGGAGTGCTCTACGTCGCGTCGGGAACGCAACAGGAGCGGGTGCTGAAGTACCGATTCGACGTGGAGACCGGGCAGTTCGTGTTCCTCGGCGAGTTCAGCGTCGAGGCACACATCAGCGATCCCGAGGGCATCGGTGTCGACCCGGTGACCGGTAACGTGTTCCTGGTTTCGAGGGGAGGGATCGCGGAGTTCACGACCGACGGCGCGTTTGTCCAGCTCTTCGACTTCGCGTTCCTCGGTAGGCCCGACGTAGCGGCCACGCTGCCCGGCGGGCTCACGTTCGCGCCATCGTCGGACCCGAACGACCATCCGGACATCCACTCGATCTACGTCTCGCATCGCGGCATCGACAATGGAAAGTTCCCCAAGCAGAACACGCTGGATGGCGCGATCAGCGAGATACGGCTCGTGCGGGAGCCGGTCGTAGCGAATCCCGTCCGCGTGCCCGCCGACCATCCGACCATCCAGGCGGCGATAGGTGCGGCGACCGACGGGGACACGATAGTCGTGTCGCCGGGCGTCTACGCCGAATCGCTCGTTCTGGCCGACAAAGCGCTGACACTGGTATCGATGCACTTCCTCACGAGCGGCCCCGAGATGATCGACGAGACCGTTATCGACGGGGGCGGGGGCGACTACGCCGTCCGAGTCTCCGCCGCCGGGAGTGGAACGACGATCAGCGGCTTCACGATTCGCAACGCCGATGACGGAATCACCGCCGACGTGCCGTTCACGCTCACCCACTGCCACGTTACCGAGACCTCCGACGGCATAGACTACGAAGGCGGCGGTGGGCTCGTAAAGTACTGCCGGTTCACCGGCAATCGCGATGACGGCATCGATCTGGACGGCCCCACGGCGGCGACCATCGAGCACTGCGTGATTTCCGACAACGGCGACGACGGTGTGGAGATACGGCTCCACCCGTACACCGGCGGGGTGCTTCCGATTCACATTCGCAACAACCGTATCGAGCGCAACGGCGAGGACGGCATCCAACTGATCGACTACGACACCGTGTCGGACCGAACGTTCCTCTTCGAGGGCAACGTCATCGCGGAGAACGCCATGGCCGGCATCGGCTGCATGGCGAGTGCGAACACGCGGGAGGACTACTCGGGCGCGCCCATCCCGGAGCCGATACACGTGTTCGGCAACACGTTCGCCGGGAACAGTCAACACCTCACCGGCGGCGGCAACCTCCTGGCGGCCAACAACATCTTCGCGGGGGCACGCGTCCTTGCGGTCTCGAATGCCGTCGGAAACTCGCAGGTGCTGAGGAATCTGTTCTGGAGCAACGGAGCCGACCATCAGGACTCCAACATAGACGTCGCCACGACGCTGCACGCCGATCCGCTCCTCGACGCCGAAATGCGATTCGAAGAGGGCAGCCCGGCAATCGACGCAGGTGTGACCCACGTTGCGTGGCGGGATAGCACCGTCCGGGTCGTCGCTCCGGCGGAGTATCGCGGCTCCGCTCCGGACTTGGGAGCGTGGGAGTCGGAATAGGCGCGGCCGCGACGATCCGTGGCGTGCTCCGAACGGCCGGACTCTCTCCGATCGAGCGTCCAGAGCACGCCGGATTGCCACCAGGCAGGAACGCCCAGTAGATTCGTCGGAATCGATCGCATCACTCACTTCCGCGGGGTATCCCATGGCTACGCTTCAACGGGTCTACGGCTCTGTCTTGGCATCCACGGTAGTCCTGGGCCTCGCCGGCTGTTCGGCTCCCGGGCCTGCGCTCATGCCGGATTACGGCGAAACAGTCCTCCATCCCGCACCTCGGTACCGAGTGGACCCAGACGGCGATCGAGTCAAGAACATCCTGTACTTGAGGATCCCACCCAACTATCTCGCCGACCATGCCGGGTTTTTCGCTGAGAGTGGCGTCGACGGGATCATGGTGGCGACGGTAGTGAACGACTGGTTCCAGGACATCTGGTCCGTGCCGAACAGGTACGCGCCGGATGAACCGGCCGGCCGTGTTGTCGGCGATGCGAACCCTCTGTTCCAGATGTGCAGGCGGATGAACGACAGCTGCCGCGTCGTCGGTATGGAACACAACAGCCTCACGCTCGCGGCGACCATGCACGGACCGAACTGGTTCAACGACGCGGAGTGGGATAGCATCCGCGAGAACCTGCGCGAACTGGCCGTGTTCGCTCAAGGCGCTGGATTCGCAGGCCTCTCGTTCGATATCGAGTACATCTCCGAACTCTACGAGCTGGATTACCCGACCTACCGGGAGCCGGGCTACCCCTTCGACCGCCTGCGGCCGCAGGTCAGAATGCGCGGCCGTGAGATCGCCGAAGCGATGCTCGACGGTTTCCCGGATCTGGTCCTCTGGTTCCTGCCCGAGTGGGCTCCCACCAACACGCCGCTCGGAGAGGACATATTCACGGGGATGATGCAGGCGTTCGCCGAGCGGGACGCGCCGGGCGGATTCCACGTGAGCACCGAGATGACGTACGCGCAGACCCGACCACGCGCTTTGCTGACGCTGGCTCAGAGCAACGAGCGCGCTTTCGTAGGCATGCTGCGCGAGAACGGTGGCGACCGTTCGATCGACTACTGGAAGCGTCGAGGCACGAGCGCCATCGGAACGTGGCCGCTGGGTTACTACCGCGAGATACTCGATTCGTCTGGAGCCTTTCTCGGTCACGGCGGCAGAGCCGAAGTGTTCGGCGACAGTCTCGTCGGATCGATGGCCGACAAGAGCGAGAACTACCCCGCCACGGCGTTCCGGCACCAGTATGCCTCCGCCCGGATGATCTCCGGCGCATACGCATGGCTGTACTGCCACGGACAGGTGTTCCTGCGCATGACCCCGGAAGACATGGTGACCTACGTGGGTTCGCCCAACGACACGCTGCCGATCGTCCCGAACGTAGCCGAGTACCTGGCCGTCATTCGCGACAGAGAGGCCCTCCACGACGATCTCTTCGCGGAAGCGGCACGGAACGTGCGCGAACATCGCGAGCCGCCGCAGTACGATGGATTCCCGCGCGGATGGCTGCATACCGGCCCCTTTGTGGGGCAGGTGGGCGACTTCGACGCATCGTACCCGAGGGGCGACGCTCTGCCCGAGACCGCCGAGCCGCCACAGGCAGTTGCGCTGGACTCGTCAAACTACGTCGACCTCAAGGCGATCTTCGGCAAGGAGGGCACTCCCGTCGCCTGGAGCGTCACGCACGTGGAGCTTGCCCGGCCGGAGCGGGTCTGGATACGCTTCGGCAGCAACGACTACGGCGCCGTGTTTGTCGACGGCGAGCGCATCGCCACGTTGCTGGAGCCCCGTCCGGCGGCGATCGACGACGACAGCTTCCCGGTCGATCTACCTGCCGGTACGTCGGAGATCGCCGTGAAGATCGGCGACGCGGGGGGCAGCGAGTGGGGTTTCTACCTGCGGATCACCGCCGAGGACGGAGACCCCGTTCCGGATCTGCGTTGGGTGGACCCGTAGACCGGGGCCGTTTCAGGGCCGCTTGTGCGCTGGTCCGGCAAACGCCGGGCGAACGTGGCAAGCAGCCGCCGGGAGTTCAGGGATGGAAGACGTCGTACAATACGAGAATCTGCTGCCTCATCAGTTCGAAGCCCGGATGGAGCAGTGTCCGCTGGCGTTCGTTCCGGTCGGCTCGCTGGAGTGGCACGGCGAACACCTCGCGCTGGGTAATGATGCCATCAAGATGCACGCGCTTTGCTGCGAGGCCGCGCGCATAGACGGCGGCATCGCGTTCCCGCCGGTGTTCTACGGCATCCCGTACATGGTCCCGTACGGAGCGGCCTACAAGCACGCCGCGAATCTTCCCGTTACTCCCGAGTTCCTCGCGACCGTGCTCTCGACGACGCTAGACGGGCTGGAGGCCGTTGGCTTCCGCGCGGCGATCCTCGCCACGGGACACACCTGTCAGCAGCAGCGCGATCTCATGCTGGAGGTCGCCGAGGCGCATTCCGGAGCGATGGCCGTCTACGGAACGGACGACATGGAATGGGCGGACGATCTGGATTTCGCCAGCGATCACGCGGCCAAGTGGGAGACGTCCATCCTGTGGCATCTACGGCCCGAACTCGTGGACATCTACCGACTGCCGAAGGATACAGCCGTGCCCTTGGAGGGCGTCGGCGGCGACGACCCGCGAATCCACGCGTCGCGCGAACTCGGCGAGCGAGCCGTCAGGGCGATTGCCCGGGATCTCTCGCGGAAGGGGCGGGAGCTTCTCGCGGAATAGCCCGCGGGACTCACAATCGGTAGAACGCCTTCGGGTTGTCGTAGAACCACGCGCGCAGAATCTGCTTCGCCTCGGAGAGGTCCATCAGGCCGCGGTCGACGCGATCGCCCAGCGTCAGCGCGACGTTCTCCCGCGCCATGTGCAGGTGCCCGTACACCTTCTCGACGAACAGGACGTAGTCCGCGCCGAACGCGAAGATCTTGTTCATCGGAACGAGGTCGATTGCTTCCTTCAGCGTGTTCGTTGTCATGTCGCTGGCGACGACGTGCGACCAGCACAGGTTCAGGTACGCGTTCGGGAAATTCTTGACGACCTGCAACGCCGTCCGCACGTCGGGGATGCCGAGGTGGTAGATGTCCATGCGGGTATCGGGGTTGCGCTGAACGAACCCGATCACGTCCGCCACGGCGAGCGTGCGGAAGTCGTTCCAGACGCCGGTGTGGAGGGCGAGGGGCAGGTCCAATTCGGCCGCCTTCCGCGCATTCGCCTCTCGGAGGTACGCGCCGAGCGCGGTCGTCTCCGTACCGGGCAGAGCCTCGCCCGCCAGGAGGCGCGATAGCGTCTCCTCAGCGTCGGCTCGCACCGGCTCCTCCACCGGCATGGCGAAGCTCTTGAACTCCATCGCGCCGTTGGCCGCCTGCATCTCCATCCAGCGGTCCGACACTTCGATCAGTTCGTCGAGGCCGGAGATGCCCTCGGCGCCGACCTGCTCCGCCATGGTTTCCAGCGAATCCTTCGATCCGATCTGCAGTGACGGTGACGTGATGTTGCCAACAAGGAGAGGATCGTCGATCTCGGGCAGGTCTCCGCCGCAGCGAATCGCTCTCTCGATGCCGCATGCCTGTCGGAAGACACGGTCGTAGATGCCCGGCGTGTTGTTCTCGTTGATCCGGGCGAGGATCTCCCGGTAGTTCTCGCGGGTGAGGTCGTCGACGCCGTAGAACTGTTGCAGCGCGATCCGGAGCGGACGCGCGTAGCTGCCGTGTTTGACGGCATTCCAGTACGGTTCGAACGCATCCCAGTCGTCTTCTATCTTGTGGAACGCCGCCCAGACATCCCTCGGGAACGGCATGCCCGCCGACGCCAGATCGTTCGATACGTAAGGGTTGAACAGGTGTCCGAACTCGATGGTCGCATTGTTGTAGTCTGTCTCGGTCCGGGGAATGTGCTCATGCGTGTCGATGACCGGCGTATCGGTGGCGTAGTCGAAGAGCGCCTCCGCGCTCCCTGTGAGCGGCTGCCTCAGTTTCATGGAACTTCCTCCGTCATGTGTGCGGCGTCCGGGCTACTCCGCGAACGCCTCCAGCAGGTCGTGCATTTCGCGGCGGACCGAGGTGATAGTCGCGTACCGCCGGTCGGCGAGGCGTCGCGCGGCGGACATGCCTTCCTTGCCGGGCACCGTTCCGTCGTCGTCGAGGCCGCAGAAGTTGCCGACCGTCACGACATCGCCGGCCAAGAGCGCACGCGCTCTTCGCACGAGGTCGGGACGGGCGCCCGGTGCTGCCGCCGCGGCCCTGAGCGCCATCAGCATCGAGTAGTCCTCGACGCCGTCGCGCACGGCCTCCCACCGCTTGCTCGGGATGGGGCCGTCGTCGCCGGAGTAGACCAGGTTGTACTCCAGTCCGGCCACATGCCAGTCGGTGTCGTTGTAGCGAGAATACGTGTAGATGCCGCCGCCGGTGTGACCGTCGTTGAATGACATCCACGGCTGCGCGCGGCTGTAGCCCAGCGGCGATAGGTGCTTGGCGTTATCGCTGCACGTATACGTCCAAAGCTCGTGGCCGTCGCCATGCATCAGTTCCACGTGACGGGCTTCTTGCGGATCGTTGTGCCACGCTCCGCTATGGAACGGAGCATAAATGTCGACGTACGGGTTAAGCTCCTCCAGCCATTCGTACGGCAGATCGATGGGGTTCGTGTAGATGCGGATGTCCGGATCTGCTTGTCGAGTGATTGCCGACCACTGCACGAACGCAGCCACGCGGCGACCGTCGCCGATGCCGGGTTCATCCACGGGGTAGTACGCGTAGTCGCTGTAGTCGAACCCGATTTCCTCCACGTGTGCGACGAACTGCTTGACGGCCGCGTTGTACGCCCGGTTCCAGACCTCGCTGAACCGCTCGGCGGGTCCGGTGAGTCGTACGAGCGAGTGGAACAGGGCCGTGCCCTCGGGAGCGTGCGAGGCCATGTAGGCGTCGAGCGCGGAGTAATCCGCCGAGACGATGCTCCCGTCGGCGTCGTACTGGAACGGCACCGGACGCGCGTCGGTGAAGACGTTCATGCCGTGGCTGAGCATGTCCTCCAATACACCCTCACCGCGGGTCTTCGCCCACCCGCAGAGGTTGAACACGTGCTCGCGCGACTGCGCCACCGCCCAGACTGTGATGGTCACGGGCGCGACTGCCTCCTCCGTCACGACGCTCATGTTCCTCAGGCGCAGTTCGCCCGTCCACGTTCCGGCTCGAAGGGCTTCCGTGTGGACCTCCAGCCACACCTGGCGCGCGCTCCAGGCCGGTACGACGATGGTGCGGCTGCCGCGAAGCTCCGGAACGGCGTCGGCGCTCATCTTCGCTCGCTGCGTCGGGACGGCGACCACTTCGCGCACCGTCACTGCGTCCGAGACCACGGTGTCGCCGAGCGCCAGGCCGCTCATCGTCACACGGAGCGTCTTCGCGGTACCCGAGAAGTTCCAGACGTTGAGCGCCGCGCTCTCGACTTCGCCCCCGAATGCCTCCACGGAGAGACTTTCGCCGCCCATCCGGCCCTCCGAAAGCTCGTCCACGCCGCCGAACGGCGCCCACGGGTTGGCCTGGGAGACGACCAGAGCCGTGCCGGCGTCTCGGGCCGCGCTGACAAGCATCTCCAGCCTGGCGAGGTCCTCCGATAGCGCGGCGAGATTGCTCCACAGTTCGCGAAGCTGCATCGCCGAAAGGTGGCCAAGCTCCCCCGTGCGGGAGGCAAGCGCGGGCAGCGCTCCCTGGAGGTATGCGTGACGCTCCGCGACGCCGCTGACGTCGGATACTTCCGACATGAGCGTCTCGATACGCGCCGCCTGCTCCCGCAGAGCGTCCAGAGCCGCGGCGAACGGTCGGATCACCCGCGTGAACGTGTGGGACTCCAACACGCTGTCGTCGCGAGACGCCGTGCAAGTGTAGATCGCGTTTCCCACGAGGCGATCGCCGTCATACGAGAGGCGGGCTCCACGCGAGTTCCCTCGGATGGTCCGCGTCGTTTCCCCGGCGATGCCGTTGTCGTCCGCGACGGTGAGCCTGACCGTGAGCGCGTCGCGCGCCGGGTTCTTCAGTTCCACGGTGAAGACCGGGCGGCGGTCGTATATGGAGCCGGTGGAGAGCGCTTCGAAGAGGGGCTCCCGTTCGACGGGGGTGGTGAACGATGAGGCCGTGCGGGAGTTCCCGCCGCGATACCCCGGTACGAGTATCTCGGATACCGTGGTGCCGGGAGCCCAGCGGTAGACCGCCAGATTCCCCGTGATTTCCGGAGTGACGACGCATACGCCGCCGTCGCCGAGAAGGTCCGCCAGTGTGCTCGTAGCGTTCGTTCCGGAGCCGATTTCCAGCTCCTCTTCGATTACGCCGTCCGGCGCGAAGACGTGGATCTTGCCGGTGTAGGCGCCGACGACGATCTCGACCGCCCCATCGCCGTCCACGTCGGCAACCGAAAAACCGCGGCGGCACCGTTGGCCGATGTTCGTCGTCCAGACGCGGGCGCCGTCGGCGTTCACTCGGACCACGTCTCCGGTGAGGTCGACGACGTATATCTCGGGCGAGCCGTCACGATCCGCGTCGGCGATGGTGAGCGACGCGTCGACTCGCTTGCGGGAGACCACGGTCGTCCACAACACCGCGCCGTCGGCGTCGAGTGCCAGCATCGTGTTCTCATCGACTGTGACGACTTCACCTCGCCCGTCTCCGTCCAGGTCGGCGATGACGGGGCTGGCAATGTCCTTGTTACGGCCGATGTTCGGCAGATCGGCGTCGGCATCGTACTGCCAGCGGAGCGTGCCCTCGGCGGAGAGGCATGTCGCGGGATGTTCCAGGGAACCGATCACCACCTCCGCCACCCCGTCGCCGTCGAGATCCCCGACAGCGGGCGCCGCGGGCAGGTTCTCGCCGGCGTCGTAGCTCCAGAGCAGGTCGCCCGCCGCGTTCAGGCAGAGCACCGCACCGCGTACCGTGTTCGTTACGAGTTCCACCGCGCCGTCCGCGTCGATGTCCGCGGCGACGATTGTCGTGCCGCCATGCTTGATCGGTTCGTCCGGCGTGAATTCCAGCGTGTAACTCGCCACGCTGTCCAGCCTGGCGCGGGACGGTATGTCGTAGACCCAGATGACGTCTCCGCTGCGGCCCTCGAGACAATATAGTCGACCGGTCTGCGTCACGACGAGGACTTCCGGAGCGCGATCGCCGCTCACGTCGGCGGCTGTAGGCGCGATGGTGATCCGCTCCTTCAGGTCGATCTTCCATATCTCTCGGCCGAGGGCGTCCAGCGCGAAAACGGGTCCGGCCAGGCTCGTCATGCAGATGTCCGGGCTACCATCGCCGTCCAGATCCGCGACGGCCGGAGAGCTGTCGAGGTATCCGCCCGTGGTCTCGTACACCCACAGTACCTCTGCATTCGCGGCGAGGGTCGGCGCGGGCGTGCCGAGCGTAGCGAGTAGCGTCATGACGCGCGCAAGTCTGCGCGTACTGCGGCGATTCATGGTATGATCCTTCCGGCATGAACGGGTTAGTGGGCTCGCAAGCTCATTCGCGGGAATACCTGAGCACGCGTTCCTGGTCCCTGATCGAGAAGTACAACTGCCAGCCGAACGCCAGGTTCGCTACCTTGACGAGCACGACGTTGCGCCCCGCCCGCAGGTCAACGGGGAACGCGTCCTGATGTGGGAACGCCGTGCGTGCGCAGTAGCGCGAGAAAGCTTCCTCGCCGTTGACGAACACCTTCGCGCCGTCGTTCGAGCCGAGGCTCGCCTCCACCGCCATGTCGCGCGGAGCAGTCACGATCACGCGCGCGTAGGAGACGACGGTGTCCGGCGTGTCGAACAGGCCGACCAGGTTCAACATACCCGAAACGTTCGTTTCCGCCGAGCGCCACATCGCCGGGCCGTCCACGGTGGCGAACGGGCCGGGGGCCGCCGGATCGATTTCAGGGGGGTACGGGTGGTCGAATTTCGGCGCGGGCGCCGGCTGATGCGTGTTCCCCTCGACGAACGTGCCGTTCCAGCCCAGCGCGAAGGGGCCTACGACGTCCCATTCGGTCACGAAATGCCACTGCGGATCGAGGCTCAGCGGGCGCGCTATGCCGGAGATGTTGTGCAGTGCGTGCGGAGACTCGAGGTACACTCGCTGCGACGCCGGGAAGAGGCCGCGCTCGGCGTCGAGGCTCTTCATCAAGCCGTCGATGGCCGTCCGTGAAGTGCGCAACGCAGCGCGCCAATGGCGCAGGGCCTCGTCGTGCCGCCCGGCTACCGATGAGCGCGCGCACTGCGCCACCAGCGCCGCCGCCTGCCGCGCGCCGCCTCTGCCCGAATGCCGCAGAATCGCGGCCGATTCCCGCGCCTGCGCCGCCGCCGCCGGTACGATGACGTGCGCCAGCGAGTTCGCCGCCGCACGAGCGCCGGTCCGCAGCGATGCGACAGCTTCGTCGCTGGACGTCAACACCACGAACTGTGCGATCTCAAGCGAGGGGACGCGCACTCGCACCATTCCGTCGCCGAGCGGCTCTACGGAGCACTCATGGACGTCCGGCGGAGCTACCACTACCGCTCGCGGCGCTTCCGACGCGAGCCACGGGCAGTCGATGGTGAACTCCTCGGCGATTGCCGCGTCCACCCAGCGGTTGTAGTGCGGTTTCGCCTGGAGCGCCGGTATCACCACGGCCGTATCCGTGATGAACGCCGACGCGCGTACCTGCGGGTCGGAGCAGGCGAGATCCGGCTCCCAGCGTCCTGCCGCAAGCTGCGGCGCGACGAGGTCGATTTCTCGTGCGAGCAGCGCCCACTCGCCGGCATGTTCCGGTTGCGCGGCAAGTGAGCGGTCCGGATAGAGCAGGAGCCCGCGCACGCCGCGATGCAGCGCCGTGAATGCCAGAAGCCGCACCTGCTCGGGCTCCGGGATCGCTCCGGTGGCGTCGCCGACGCCGAGGTTGTAACGATCTGAGTGCCGGTTCCACTGGAAGCACTGGATTACCGTCCAGCGCGGCTCGCCGAATGCGGCGAGGTTGTCGTCGAAGAACGCGGCATACTCGTCGAGGCTCGGTACGTCTACGGGATCGTCGCCGGGGATTGGGTATGCGTAGTTGTTCTTGATGTCCACGTAGTTGCCGTACACATCCTGCGCTTCCGGCGAGTCGACGTCGCCGATGTAGTCCGCCGCGGTCGGGATGTCCGGCGTCAGCTCGCGGAGATACTCCGACGTTTGCCGAACGCCTGGCAAGCCGGTCTCGTACACGTCGTCGCCGAGGTACCACGCGAGCAGGTTCGGCTCGCCCTCAAGCGCCGTTGCGTTGACTACCTCACCGCGCGTCCACGGCACAGGCTCGCTGCCGCCGTACCCCAGGAAAACCGCGACCTGCGTCCCATGGTCGGCGAATACGCGCAGGCGCGTCCGGAATTCCTCAACTCCCTCCGGTGTCTTCGGCACGGTGTGCAGCGCCGTGTTCAGCCCCAGGTCTGCGCAGAGCTCCGGACTGCCGCCCCACGTGCCGAACGGGAAGAATGGCTTCCCGTCGACCATCAGCGTGCCGTTCTCCAGCACACCGGCGTGTGTCGGCATCCAGGCGAGCACGACGGCGATCAGCAGCGATTTCATGGGATTCCTTTCGATGTCCGCCCGACCGCGACGGGAGCGTTCTCCACACAAAGCCGGAGGGAGTCGTTCACGTCGCCGCTGCGACACTCGATTCCCGCCGCGGCGACGATGGGTAGTGTTGTGCGCGTCCTCGGGACGGGAGGGCTGAGCCCCCGGTCCAGACGCATGGGTAGGTGTATCACACGGGCGCCACCGTGGGTAGAAGGCGAGCATCCGGGCCGACGGATCGCGGGCCGCAGTTGCATACGTAATCGTCGGGGTGCTGCCCCATCCGCGCCAGGTCGCTCTGGAGCGCATCCCACATCGTTCGCTTCTCGCGACAGAACGCCACCGGCGTCGCCGGTGACAGGCGAGCTACTTCGTCGAGCACAAGGGCGAACATGCGCTGCCGAAGCTCGTCGGGAAACTCGCGCCGGTGCCAGTCGCCGGTGTCGTCGGGCAGATCGCGCATGGCGTCCACGAATTCGGCGTCGAGAACTCCGGGCGCGAAGTCCCTGACGAGCTGGTCATATGTATAGAAGCGCAGCGGTTCGATGGTGAGCATCTCCGGCGATGTTTCCTCGAAGATGCGGCGGAGCATGTGCGGGATCTCGTCCTGCCATCCCGCGATAGGTACCATCGGGCTGAGGCGCATCCTGACCGGATAGCCCGCGTCCTCACACCGCCTCGCCGCGCGGAGGCGGTCCTCAAGCGATGCGGTGCGCTTCTCCAGATCGCGGCACTGCGTCTCCGCGGCGATGCTCCAGCAGCAGACCGTGTGGCCGCGGTGGTCGTAGTCGAGCAGGTAGTCGACGTGATCGCTCTTACCGACGTAGAGTTCGAGATGCTTGCCCGGCGTCCGCGCGAAGAGATCGACGAGCAGCCTCGTCGCACCGTACTCCGGCTCCCAGCACACGACGTCCGCGCCGTTGTCCCACTGGAAGAGCGTTTGATCGGGTGCGTTGTTAAGGTTACCGAGGCCCGCCCGGATACGATCGATCCAATCGTCGAGATTCACGTAGACGTTCGCTACGCCGCCGAGATCGCAGTACGAGCATCGGAAATGACAACCCCAGATCGAATGGATGGCGTACGCCGGCTGGCAGACGAGTCCCGTGGTTCGGCGGTATTCGTCCGCGCCCGACTTGCGCCACTCCCAGCCGCCGTAGCCACTGTATGGATCGTTCGTACCGGGCGTCCGGAACAGTTTCGGGAATTTCTCGCGCCGCCGGTCGCGCTCCTCCGGCGTGTGGTCGTAGAGGAAGGCGTTGAAGATGACGATCGGCTCGATCGTGTCGGCATTTCGCCCGTGTCGGGGCAGTGAGTTGAGTCCTCCGTCGAGAACGAGCCGGTACCACCCCTCGTCGTCGATGACCACCGGCTCTGATTCGCAATGAATGAACGGCAGCATTCGGTCGACGCGCTCCATAGCGCGGGGGTCCTCATAGGCCTCCCGCTTGATGTACACAGCGCGAGCTTGTATCGGCATCATGGAGCACAATTCCCCGCGACATGAGAGACGCGACGGAGCCGCGTGTCAGTCCCGACCTACGGCATCAAGTTGAAGCTGAAAGATGACAAGCCGCCGCGTTCACCCCAACGGCGTTCGCGACGACACGGGCAGGCGCGTACCGCCTACCCCCACTCCAACTTCGCGCGGTAGCTTATCGTGCGGCGGAACTCACCGTCGGCAGGACCCCCGGCATGGAGAGGCGAACGTGGGCGAGATACGTACGAGGATGGCGGGAGCGAGTGGCATTCCGCTGGGCGGAGTCGGAGCGGGATCGGTAGAGCTGCGGCCGGACGGCGGATTCTACGACTGGGACGAGATCTTCCAGCTCGGACAGAAACCACAAGCCTGGCCCGAGAACCGCTCCGACGTGTTCAGCGGTACCCCCACGCCGAATATGCCGCCCGACGCGCTGGCGTTCGTTTTGCGGACCCAGATCGTCGATGGGGAGCCGGTGGTCCGGACCCTCGGCATGAATCCGAATCCGTCCGGCACGCTCTACTCGTCATCGTGGCTGAAATCGGTGCAGGAGATAGCGTTCGAGCAGCGATTCCCCGTGGCGCGGCTGCGTTACGAAGACGCCTCGCTGCCGATCAAGGTGACGTCCGAATTCAGCGCGCCGTTCGTGCCGCACGATGCGAGAACATCCGGCACGCCCGGTTTCTACGCCACCTACCGGCTGCGCAACGACGGCGACCGGACCGTATCCGCGTCCCTTCTCGCCTGCATGCGGAATCCCATACACGACGGGATGCGCGACCGCGGCCTCGTGAACACTGTCTCGGTAGAGGGCGGCACGGCGTATCTCGATATGTCCACGATACGCGCGGTCGAGCGCCGTCCCACCACGGGCAGCATGTGTCTGGCGGCGAATGGTGGTGAGCTATCGTGGGTTGCCGGGGAGTATCGGGCCTTCATGGGGCAGGGGACGTCGTTCGGTTCGCCGTCGTACGCCTCATGGATGCAGGGCCTGTACCGCGATCTCCGAGCGGGTCTCGCCGGAGCGGCGCGGGGGCGTTCCACGGCTCCGACTGAGTGGCGTGCGCTCACCGACGCCGATGTGGACGCCATGGACATCACGGCGCTGCAGAAACTCGCGGCAGACCTCTGCGAGATGCCGTACGTGGCCGATATACGTCGGCGCGTGGAATCGGCGGAGCCGGGCGCGCTGGACACCGACGACGGGTTGCGCGTGTTCGTGAAGACCTCCCTGGCCGGGATATCCGCGTACGGCGGCGCGGACGACAGCGCGTGGGGTGACGGTGCGCTCATCGTGGACGTGACGCTTGAGCCGGGCGAGGAGCGCGAAATACGGTTCGCGCTTTCGTGGCACTTTCCTTACCACTACGCGGCGAACGAGGAACTCCTCGGTCACATGTATGAAAACTGGTTCGCCGACGCGGGCGAGGCGTGTCGATACCTCGTGGCGAATCGCGATGACATCGTCCCGGTTGCGCGCCGGTTCGCCGACACGCTATGCGACACGAGCCTGGACGAGGTCTACCCGAACGCGTGGTCGGGGCAGCTTGGCACGCTCGTGAAGTGTAGTTGGTGGATCAGGAACGGCCGGTTCGGCATCTGGGAGGGGCTTCGCTGTTGCGGGTTCCACACGATGGATATCTCGTATCAGGGGTCGTTCAGCTTGCTCGCGCTCTTCCCTGAGCTTGAGACGGTGCAGATGGAGCTTTCCACGAGATACCAGCGCGACGACGGGCGCATTCCACACCTGCTCGCCGTGGACCTCCAGCAGGTGGACGACGATTTCGAACGCGTCGACATGAATCCGCAGTTCGTTCTGTTGACGTGCCGCGACTGGCTCTGGACCGGCGACCGCTCCTACCTCGAACGCCAGTGGCCCGGCGTCGTCCGCGCGCTGGACAACATGCTCCTGCTCGACGCCGACGGCGACGGCCTGCCGGACCACGACACGCGCAAGAATACGTACGACAACTGGAATTTCTACGGCACGCCGTCGTACATCGCCAGCCTGTGGCTCGCCGCGTTAACCGCCGCGTCGCGGATGGCGGCGGATATGGGCGACGCCGAACGCGCCGGGCGATGGGAGTCGCTGCGGGAGTCGTGTGCGGCATCGTTCGACGAGAAACTCTGGAACGGCGAGTACTACAGCCTGTGGGTCGACGGCGACCTCCGAGACGAGTGCTGCATGGCCGATCAGATCGACGGCGAGTGGTTCGCGAAGGTGGTCGGACTGCCGCCTGGCCTACCGGAGGAACGCATCCAGGCCGCGTGCGACGCCGTCATGCGTCACGACTACACCGATGAAGGCGGGCTGCTCAACGCGGCGTACCCCGCCGATTTCGCCGGGACGCGCATCTACCACACGTTCCAGAACATCCAGGCGGACGCGAACTGGACCGGCATCGAATATCTCTTCGCGGCGCTGCTCTACGGCTACGGTCGGATCGACGATGCACGCGCCGTCGTACAGAACATCGAGGATCGGCACGCTCGCGCCGGGGAGACCTGGAATCACCTTGAGTGTGGGAACCACTACTACCGCGCGATGTCATCGTGGACGCTGATGCTCGCCGCCTCCGGCTTCACCGTGGACATCCCGGCGAGCCGCATTACCATCGCGCCGGTGGAAGACGACATTCGCACGCCGTGGGTCTCGTCGACAGGCTGGGGCACTCTGGAGCAGCGGGACGGCACGCTCACGATTTCGTGCGACGGTGGAACGCTGGCATTCGCCGAGCTGCGCGTGAAGCCGAGTGTGACGACGATTCGGATCAACGACGCCGTCGCGGCGGCAGGTGTATCGGCGGTTGATGGGCTGACCGTGTTGAGTCTCGCCGAGCCCGTGGATCTTGTCGGTGGGGACCGGGTTACCGTCGAATAGCCACGCGCCGTCTCGTGGCGAAGTGCTCCGCCGCGCACATGTTGAGAGGACCTGACCGTGGCGACGATATACCCGCATCTGCTTGATCCGACCATCCACCCGGACTATCAGCGCCGGCACGTGCGCGTGCCGACGTGGGAGACCTTCCGGAACCGGATGCAGTTCATCACGCTCAGGAATTTCGGCACAAAGGATGGCAGGCTCGTCGGCTGGCGCGAGGCGCTGGATGAGTACGTTGACCGCTTCGGCCTGGGCAACGTGTTGTGGCTACTGCTCCCCACGATTCACACGGAGAACTTCCTGGAGCTGGTAGAGGAAGTAGCGAACCGCGACCTGTATCTGTTCGACATCTCGGGCCACGTACCCGGCTCCGGCGATCCGACGAAGTGGGGACACATCATGCCACCTGATGGCATGGTCGGTGAACTGACGCGCATCCTCGGAGACCGGTTCCTCAGTATCGACAATGGCGAGCAGGACGGCAGGTACATAGGAGGCTACGCTCAGCAGCAGTGCCCATCGCCGGACGATCGCTTCGCGCACTACCTGAACTTCCAGCGCCACTTCGAACGCATGGGCGACGATCTGGACAACCACCTGAGCACACTCGTCTCGCTCAGCTTCGGGCACTATCAGATACGGGAGGGCAACCACACACTCATCGGCGCCGAGACAGCGCAGGCGCTGCCGAACTCGCAAATCTACTATGCCTTCATCCGAGGTGCGGGCAGGCAGTACGGCATACCGTGGTTCGGCAACGTGTCGGTGTTCAACCGCTGGAGCCTCAAGGAATACGGCAGCGAGGGAGAAGCGCAGGGGTACACCTACGGTCCCGGGCTGGGCACGAGTCTGTCGCTCATGAAGCGCCTGATGTACACCCACTACCTCTATAACTGCGTCGCCGCCGGATTCGAGAGTGGGTGGATTATCGGAGATGGCGACGAGAGGCAGTTGTCGCCGATCGGTCAGATACAGGCCGGTGCGGCGCGCTTCGTGAAGGAGCACGGACAGCCCGGTGTCATGCATGCCCCGGTCGCGCTCATGCTGGATCACTTCGCCGGGTGGGCGGTGCCGCGCCATCTCTACACGGAGCACTACTACCAGGTGTGGGGAGCCATGCCGTACGACGCGGGCGACTACCTGACCCACGCTGTGCTTTCCGTGCTGTACCCCGGCTACGAGGACGCCTCATACTTCCGGGATGAGCGCGGCTTCCTCTCGCCCACTCCGTACGGAGACATCGCGGATTGCCTGCTGTCAGATGCTTCGTCGTGGGTGCTCGGGCAGTACGGCCTGGTGGTCCTCGCCGGTACACTGAACGAGGGGGCGAACGCCGAGACGCGCTACAATCTGGAGCAGTTCGTCGACGGTGGCGGCAGCCTGGTCGTCACAGCGGCGAATGCTCGTGCTATCTGGCCGGAATGGGGTATAGGCAGCGCGCACCCGGTCCCAACCGGCAGCACGGTCCGATTTGCCGACGGCGCATCGGTCGAGGAAGTGAACGCCTTTGAGCTTTGCACCATCGAGCTGCCCGCCGGGGCCGAAACCATCGCGGAGTGTGCCGGGCAACCGGCGATCTCGCTCATCCCGCTCGGCGCGGGGCATATCACGCTCCTGCTCAGCCCGCTGGGCCTGAACTCCGAACCGCTGGTGACAGGGCCTGTCGAGAGCGGGGAGGAGCGCGCGCTGCCGTGTCCATTCACGATGCTGGAACACGTGAAGCGCGTGCTGGCCGACGAATTCGGCATGCAGCAGATCTTTGCCGTCGGCGAGGATCTGAGCTTCATCGCATGCAGACGGCCCGACGGCGCGTACACCCTCGGCGTTCAGAACAACGGTCTGGACGAGAAGCCACTCGCCATCTCAGCGACAACCGGCACGGTGACCGGGCTGCGCGAACTCACCCTCGATCGCTCCGAAGCGAATGCGCCGGGCTACGGACCGACCGGGTTCGACGACACTCGCGGCGCGTCGACAGCCGATACCATTGCCGGCGGCGACGTGCGACTGTTCGAGGTTTCACTTTCCGGCGCGGACGTGCGGATGCTGCCCGAAGCGGAGCCTCCCGCCCCAGTCAGGAACCGAGCCCTTGCGGTGCCGGGCGTATCCGACGCGAAGTCGGCGATACTCGCGTGGCCGACGTACTTCCAGCATTTCGACGGCGTCAAGGTCGACTGGCGCTATCTCCGAACGCGGAGTGTCGAGCAGCTCGCTCGCGAAAAAGGCTGGCTGGAACGGCAGTCGCTGCGGCTGATCGTCGACGTCAGCTCCGGCCTGAACTTCTACCCCGATCTGACGCTGCTCGACAACTTCGCGATGCGGTACGAGGAGAGCGTCGTCATCATCGACGAGCTACTGGACAAGATGGCGCTCTGGGGCGCTCGCGACGCGGTGATCTCTCTCCACCGGGAGCCGGAGTACCCGTGCGACCAAGTGGGCATCGACGAGTCGTTTCTGCGCGGTGTCGACGATCTCTGTCGGCGGGCTCGCGAGCGGAACGTGACGTTGTACGTGCAGCACCAACCGGGCGAATCCTACTACGGCGTGGATGTATCGCATCCCGACGATCCGTCGCTGAATCTCGAGCACCACCCGGTGAAGTGGCATGGAACGGCCGAGGCGATGCTGGGATTCGTCGGAGAGGTCGGCGCGACGAACCTTCGCTACGCGCTCAACACCGGCCATGCGACGATGTACGGGCAGACGCTTGTCGAGGCGGTGGAGAGCGTCAGGGCCGCGACCGCATCGCTTGGGTGCGTACTCGTGAATGCCTCAGCGGCCGACGCGTTTGGGCAGTCGTACGACGCGCACAAACCGGTTGTCGACTCCGGTCTCGACCTCTCGCCGTTGCGGGGCCTCGCGGAGGAAGCGCTCGTGATCTTCGATGCCCGCTACACCGGCTGGGACGACATCTACGGAGATGTCCGCGCTGTCTCGGCGGCATTGAGCGGCGAGTGATGCGCCGCCGCTATGCCGGTGTCTGCATCGTGACGTAGATATGCCGCACCGCGTAATGAGCGTCGTGGCGCATGTTCTTGACGTCCAGCGCGTCGATCGTGTGTTGGCTGCCTGCCATGATCGTGATCTTGCGGCACGGCGGAGTCCGGAAGATGGCGCAGCTCAGTCCTGCGTCGCGGTAGCTCTCGTCGATGCCTTTGCTCCACAGATGCCACCGGAGGTGCTCGCCCCAGAGGTTGTCCACGCGCATCTTCACACCGGATCTGGCGTACGTCCATTCCACCGGCTCACCGTGGAGCAGCACGTACCCCGGCGGAACGCACGCGCTGCCGACGACGGTGACTTCGACGATCGGCTGATCTTCCACGAACGTGATGGCGCCGTAAGGAGGGACGTCGATCTCGACGCCATCCGGATTCATCTCGGCGCCAACGTAGCCTGGCTCGTACTCATCGGAGCGGCTTCCCAGGTCCTCCTCGGGTGCGTCCGGCCGGCTCTGATTCGCCGCGTTCTCCCACGGGCGGCCCAGCTCGACGCGGAAATTGTCGTAGTTGAACGGAGCGTCGTACTGGTGGTGGGCAACGCCGAATGTCGTCCTTTCCTGCCGGACGCGCTCGTCGAAGATCCGCTGTATCTCGTTCTCCTCGAGCGTGAACTCACCGGCCTGACGGGCAGGATTCACGAGTTGGGCGCGGTCGATGTCTGGTCGTACGTATTTCCTGTCCGACATGTCTGCCTTGCTCCCTGCAGCTGCGTTGCCTGAGATGTCGAGCTCATTCCGATGGTCGACACTACCCCGGGGCCGAGACGCTCATTCCCGGATATCGGGTGCTTGAGCCCGCCCGCCCAACTACTCGCGAAAGTAACACCGCTTCGGCCCGACGCAACACACCGGCGGCATGGCCCCGCGCGCAGGATTCCGCTACATGTTCATGGATACCGATGCGGAGAGTGGACCGACGGCGACGGTCAGTGTCGCGGCGGGTTGGGTTCGATCCCGCGGCACAGAGCAGCAGTAGTCGCCTCGCCGGTGGGCGGTCGTACGGAGGGAGAGAGCGGTGAGCGAGAACGCAAGGTCGTCGAAGGTGCACGTGGTCGTCTACTACGAGCCCGGTCGCTTCGGCGGATGGCCAGCCAACGCAGGCGACTGGAGCTGGGACGGCGAGATCGTCGTCGGCTTCGAGCAGGCATACTACAAGGCCAGCGACACGTCTCACTCGAAGGATCGAGAGCGACCCAGTCGGAGCGTCCTAGCGCGAAGCCTGGATGGCGGCGAGACGTGGAGCGTCGAGGAGCCCGGTGACCTTCCCCGCCACGACGGCTTCAGGTGGACGACGGATGATGTCGACGATCTCGCGACGCCGCAGAGCGGAATCGACTTCGCCCATCCGGACTTCGCCATGCGTTGCGGTGGGAACGTGTTCCTGGTGTCCTACGACCGTTGCAGGACATGGGAGGGTCCGTACGAATTGCCGGGAGTCGGCGAGAAGCTTACCGCCCGGACCGACTACATCGTCAACGACGGATCGGACTGTCACGTCTTCATGTCCGCGATTGCTCCGAATGTGGGGGCGAAGATGAGTGATCGCGCGGTGTGTCTGCGGACGGCCGACGCCGGGAGAACGTTCGAGTTCGTGTCGTGGATGACCTCGCCTGAAGACAAGGCGCGGTCGGTGATGCCCTCCACTGTTCGCTGCTCCGAGACCACGCTCGTGTCGGCGCTGCGCAGGCGAATAGACACCGAGGGACCTGGCGGCGAAATCGTCGACGACAACTGGATAGACGTCTATCGATCGGACGACGACGGCGCGACGTGGGAGTTTCTCAGCAAGGTTGCCGAGACGGCGCCGGGCGCCGGGCGCAACGGTAATCCCTCGGCCATGGTATGCCTCGCGGACGGCAGGCTCTGCGTTGCATACGGATACCGCGCCGCTCCCTACGGAATCCGGGCGAAACTCAGCGCCGACGGTGGCGCCACGTGGGGGGATGAGATGATCCTGCGAGACGATGGGCGAACGTGGGATCTGGGATACCCGCGCATGGTCCAGCGACCGGACGGCAGGCTTGTCACGATCTACTACTACACGACACCGGAGCGTCCCGAGCAGCACATAGCCGCCACGATCTGGGATCCGGACAACATGGAGTAGCGGCGGTACCGAGACCGGCCCCCAACCCGTCGCGCGGAAGCGACGCGGGTGGGCAAGGCGAAGCCGACCACGACCACATGGAGCGACACACAGCATGAATCAGCGCGAGCGCTTTATCGAGACAATGCGGTTCGGCAACCCCGACCGGGTGCCCTTCGCTCCCGGTCACCCACGCGAGAAGACGCTTTCCCGGTGGCAGCGGGAAGGTCTGCCCGATGGCGTCGACTACATGGAGGCTGTCTACGACGCACTCGGATTCCATCCGAACGAGCCAGCTGTTCCGGCTTCCGATCTCGGTGTCGATTTCCGGATGATCCCGCAGTTCGAGGAGAAGGTGCTCGAACACCGGGATGGGCACTACATCGTCCAGGACTGGATGGGGGCTATCACCGAGATATCGGACGAGTACGACTACACCTACATCCGCTACGGCAAGGACTTCGTCACGCGCAAGTGGCACAAGTTCCCCGTCGAGGGCCGCGACGACTGGGAGAACATGAAGTGTCGCTACGAGTCTGGAGCCGAGGGGCGGTTCCCCGATGACTTCGAGGAACGCTGTCGAGCCCACGAAGGGCACGACGACGTCGCCATGGTTCATTTCAACGCTCCGTTCTGGCAACTGCGGGAGTGGTGCGGGATGGAGCGTCTGTGCGTGCTGATGATCGACGACCCGGAACTCGTGGATGAGATGGCTCGGTTCTGGGCAGACTTCGTCTCTGCAACTATGCAACCGGTTCTGGACCGGGTCCGACTGGAGTACATCGAAATATCGGAGGACATGGCCTACAAAGCGCACAGCATGATCTCGCCGGCCATGGCGCGACGCTTCCTTCAGCCGTCATACGACCGGTGGGTGCCCGCGATCAAAGCCGGCGGATGTCCGGTAGTGAACATGGACTCGGACGGACGGGTCGATGAGCTGATGCCCATCTGGATCGAGTCCGGCATCAACTCGTGCCGACCGATGGAAGTCGCCGCGGGTAACGACATCGTCGCGCTGCGCGAGCGATTCGGGACGGACATGGCATTCATGGGGGGCATCGACAAGCGATCTATCGCCGCCGGGGGTGATGAGATGCGCCGGGAGGTGATGCGCGTGGTGCCGCCGTTACTCAGGGATGGTGGCTACATCCCCGGCTGCGACCACGGGGTGCCGCACGACATCTCGTGGTCGGACTTCGTGGACTACAGCCGCCTGCTGGCCGAACTTACCGGTTGGATATGATCCGGTCGGTGAACGAGCGCTGCGATTGGGCGGCGCGAGTAATCGGCTGGACCGAGGGAGGCAGCGATGAAACACCTGTTCATCGACGACCACGATATCGAGGATATCCACAACCTCGCCCGCAAGCTCCATCAGCCGGAGAAAGCCCCCGGCAACGCCGTCGTGCGCCCGGAACATCGCTGGGAGAACTGCGCGATACAGATCCGCACGACCCCGGCGTGGGACCCTGTCGAGCAATGTTTTACGATGATCTACCTGAGCTCGGCCGAATCGCTTGACCCCGAAGTCCGGCTCGATGCCACCGGTGCGCCGGCGGGCGGGAGCGCCTTCTACTGCTACGCGACGTCCAGCGACGGAGTGAACTGGGAGAAGCCGATCCTCGGGCTGCACGACTACGAGGGGCCGCGCTGGAACGGCGAGCCGATCGGCACGGCCAACAACATCCTGCCGTCGGCGCAGGGCATGCTGCTCGGACCGATCCACGATCCCCATGACGACGATCCGAGCCGCCGATTCAAGGGTCTGGCGTACCGCGGCGGTGAGCTGAAGCCGCTCGTCTCGGCGGACGCGCTGACCTGGGAGGACCCCGGATGGGCGTCGATGCCAAGCAGCGACGAGGCCAACGTCACCCTGGACGCCGAGCGGAAGCTCTTCATCGCGACGGTCAAGCACGGCGGACCGTACGGCCGTTCGTTCTTCCTGACGACGAGCGAGGACTTCGAGCACTGGTCGGATCAGGAACTCGCGTTCCACGCCGATCAGACAGATCAGGAGAATGGCGCCGCACGACTGCAGCGGATCATCGACGATCCAGCGTACCTCGGCCCGGTGTACAACCGTCCGGACGAGTGGCGCACGGACGTGTACAACTTCCCCGTGTTTCCGTACGAAGGCATGCATCTGGCGCTGCCGGTCATGCACCACTGGGCGGCGAAGCATCCACCGATGTACGAGAACGTGGATAGCCGCAAATCCGTCGAGCTGGCGTCGAGCCGCGACCTGCGACGGTGGGACCGCGTCGCCGACCGTGCGGTGTTCATGGAACACTCGCCAATCGGTGACGGCAGCGCCTACGATACTGGGCAGATCGTCACGACCAACGGGCCCGTTGTGCGCAACAACGAGCTGTGGTTCTACTATACCGGCCTGCGGTATCGGAGCATCTCGATCGCGGACACGCTCGCCCGGAAATACCTCGATGCGGGCGCTGTCTGCATGGCGCGGCTGCGCATGGACGGCTTCGTCTCGCTCAAGGGCGGCGTCGAATGGGGTAGCGTGCTGACATGTCCGCTGGTAGTGTCGGCGGAGCGGCTCCACCTGAACGTGGACTCGTGGCGCGGCAAGGTGCTCGTGGAGGTGCTCGACGCGGATACGGGCGGCGCGCTCGCTGGATTCACGCGCGAGGATTGCGCGCCAGCGACTGTCGACAGCATCGACGAGGTCGCCCGCTGGAGTGGGAGCGACAGCCTGTCCGCGCTGATGGGCCGGACCGTGCGCCTCCGATTTCACCTGTGGCAGGCGGAGCTATACTCCTTCTGGTTTGGCGACTGATTGATCGGTACTGCTCCGCGTGCATCAATACCGGTGCGTGCATGGCTCGGTCGTCATGCGGCGATCCCCTTCGAACGTGCGCGTAGCTGGAACGTGGCGAACGCAGCGATGCCTATCGGCAGTCCGACGCCGTTCAGGCAGAGCAGCACAAGCTCAATGAGTATTTCGAACTTCCGACCGGGGAGCTCTTGGGTGCGAGGCACCTGTCCCTCTCGCTCCGCCTTGATGCAGGCCTCATGTGCGCGCACGTTGTGCTCGCTGACGAGCCTTGCTCGGCGCAGCACCTCCTGCTCGAAACCCTCATACATACGCGGTGTGCCGCTCTGCGTATACTGTGCTTCCCAAGGGTGTGTGTACGCGAATCCAGTGAAGACATCGCGGAACCTGAGCCTTGCCCTTGCCGCCGGGAAGAACGGGAACAAGTCGAACGGGTCTTCGCCAAAGGGTGATCCGTCGAGGTCGAAACCGGCCGGCACGTGACCCGTTTCGTTGAACGCCACTTCCCACAGCCCCCCCGCTATGGGCATCGAGATGAGTATGCTCTGATTGAGTAGCACGTTGGCCGATCGCTCGCCGAGAGCGTCCTTGATGTACTCGTATGTGTTTCGACGCCGGGCGTCCGGCGAACGTCCAGTGAGATCGTAGGCGTGTCTGGTGTTCATTATCACGAGGCCTTTGGGCCGCACATCGGCCGATACGGTGAGACGTTCCATCTCGTCGATCACGGTCCGCGCCATGTCCTCGTCGCGATCCCAAAGCGTCCGCCGGTACGCCTGGTAGTCCTCTTCCGTTATGACCTCGGACCAGTCGACCGCCGCGTCGGTGAGATGATGCCGGATCCTTTCGTCTGCGGGCAAGGACTGGTTCAGAGCGTACAGGCGCGTGAGATATGTGTAGAGGTTCGTGTTGGTCCATGCCGGCCAGATCGGCATGTTTCGCATGATATGAACCGCTCGTCTATTCACCTCGCTCGTGTCGAGTCCTTCCGTTGACATGAAGTCGTCGAGGTACGCCTGCATCCCCACGTGGCCGTACTCGGTGAAGATGTGTCCGACTCGCTCGATGAACCTCGGGTCGCGCACGACGTCGTAGATGAAGTTCCACTGCGACGCCTCCGGATGCAGGCGTTCGCACAACACGACCACGTCGTACCGGTCGAACAGCCCGATGACGTAGTCGACGGGCGAGGCGTGCCCCCTCTCCAGGAACTCCACGTACGGTTCCGTGGAACTCATGCTTCTGTACACGGCCAGGCGACAGGGCACGTAGTCGTACTGTGCGTACTCCGCGGCCTTCACACCCGCCCCCAGTATTGCCGCTCCGATCAGGGCCAGGAATGCCGGCCATGCCCGAAAGCCGGGCGCGGAGGTGCGCACGACTGCCGTGCCGGCCAGTCGGTCGTACCAGGTCCTCTTCGCGATCAAATAGTAGATGAGCAAGGATAGCGACACCGGCAGCAGTAGCAGCACGTCGTACACCGTCGGCACCCAGCCTTGGCCCACCAACGCTCTGCCGAGAATCGCAGGCGCCACGACGGCGATGCCCCATTTGCCCAGGGCCTCCCGGATCAGCGCGGCCCGTAGGCTCGGCACGCCACCGGTCTTGTCGACGACAGCGACTCCCAACAGCGCCTTGCCGACGGTCTGCCCTCGCCATGCCAGAAGCGCCGCTCCATAAGCGGCGGCCAGCAGCACGTAGAGCGGCTCGATCGAGACCCGTACGCTCGCCGCCGCCGTGACTGCGATCAGGAATGACGCAACAGCATAGACAACCAGCGAATCGATCCACGTCGCCGCTAGTCTTCGCCACAATCTCGCGTTGACAGGTTTCTGGTCCATCGTTGTCCTCCCCCATGGTGTCAGCCTGGGCTTGTGCCGGGAATGGGCTCGGTCGCTGACTCAACAGGGATGTCGTGACCCGCACCGATTGGCCGGCTATATGTATCTATGGTGGTGGAACGAGCGGCGCAGACAGCATCGTAGTTCCGAGCCATGGCCCCATCCGTCCGTGTTGTAGTGACTATCGCGTCTCACCCCGATAGACGCTCCAGAGGCGTGTTGTGTTACAGCATCGGCCGTCTTCTGTGAGAAAGAGATATTCCGGTCGATCTACGACTATGAGGGCGGCACTAGAGGGAGCTCGCCGCCTACCCCCACTTCGTTCGCGAGTGGACGTTCTACGATGCGGTCTCTTTTCATGCCGACGATATGCCGGCGTGCACGTATAGGCGGACGGACAGACAACACGGAGGCGATCATGGCGGTGATACCACACAGCGATCAGGAGCGTCGACTCGCATGGTTCCGGGACGCGCGCTTCGGGATGTTCATCCACTGGGGCCTCTACTCGATTCTGGGCAGGCACGAATGGGCCATGAATCGGGAGCGAATTCCCGTCGAAGAGTACGAGCCACTCGCCGACCAGTTCGATCCTGAGCCAAACTGCATGCGTGAATGGGCGGCGCTGGCGAAGCAGGCGGGCATGCGTTACATGGTGCTGACGACCAAGCATCACGAGGGGTTCTGCCTGTTCGACTCGGCGCTGACGGACTACACCGCGGTGAAGCGTGGCGCGAAGCGCGACCTCGTCGCGGAGTACGTCGAAGCGTGCCGCGCGGAGGGGCTGAAGGTCGGGTTCTACTTCTCGCTGCTGGACTGGCATCACCCCGACGGCGCCCGGTGCGTGAAGGACGTCGAAGCGTGGCGCCGGTTCATCGACTACGTACATGGACAGGTGCGCGAGCTGTGCTCCAACTACGGCAAAGTCGACGTCATGTGGTTCGACGGCAACTGGCCGCTCTCCACGGACGCGTGGATGGCCGGCGATATCCTCTCGACGATCATGTCGCTTCAGCCGGACTGCATCGTCAACAACCGCACCGGCCTGGATGCGGACTTCGGCACTCCGGAGCAGCGGATTGTGGCGGAATCCGGCGGGCGCATGTGGGAAGCGTGCATGACGTTCAACGGTAGCTGGGGCTATACGCCTATCGATACTGACTACAAGTCGGCGCGGGACGTCGTCTCGATGCTGCGCGAGTGCGCCGCCGGCGGCGGGAATCTGCTGCTGAACGTCGGTCCGAAGCCCGATGGGAGCCTCTACCCGCCGTGCGATATCGAGTTGGAGAAGGTGGGAGCCTGGCTCGACAAGTACGGGCCGTCGGTATACGAAGCTACCGATCCGACGCCGCAGGATTGGATGATCACAGGAGCCTTCACGCGCAAGGGCGACACGGTGTACTACCACTGCAATCGCTGGCCGGGGAGCGAACTCGCGATTGGTGGCTTGCGGTGCAAGGTGACTGCGGCGAGATTGATGGGTAATCGAGACGTCGACTACGAGCAGAAGGCGGACCGCCTCGTACTGCGCGGTCTTCCTGAGGAAGCGCCGGATGAGCTCGCCACGGTGATAGAGCTGAAGGTGGAAGGCGATCCGGTACACGAACTCGGCCCCGGGCACGTGTTGATGAGTGAGGTTTGAGCGATGCAACGGGGATGTCACCGACGGGATAGCCCGCCAAGCGGTCGCCGATCACGGTCACTCGAGGCTTGGGCGATATCCTGTTGGAGGGAGGACTCGATAGCCCCATAGCCGCAGGCAGACACGAGCTGTCTTGTGGGTTCGGGGGGGGGGAGACCGCACGGGGTGGCCGAAAGGGGGGCGTGAGGAGGTCTCTGCATGGGATGTACGCGCCGGTACAATGCACCCAGCGGGTGCCCCGGAGGGCACACATCGAAACAGGCGGTTCTCGGCCTGAAGAGAAACGAGTTCGGTTCGTTGGTGGCTCTTCGGCTACCGCTCTCGTCAGTGCTGCTGGTGGTGTTGCCACTCATCGCGCTGCTGGCAGCATCCAGTCACGCCCTGACGGTCACTTCCGTCGCCGTTTCGCCCACGACGGTGAACTCGTACGCCGAATACGCCATTGATGCGACGATTGCGAGCAATTCCGGGCAGCGGGGGATCGACGCGAACGAGGACAGCATCCTCGTCACGTTCCCGGCGGGAGCGACGCTGCCGGGATCGATCCCGGCGAACCTCCTCACCGTCAACGGGACCTCGTGCAACGCGCTGGTGATTCGCGATCAGACCGTCGCGGTGCCGAGCCCTGTCAACGTCTCGAGGAACGCCACAATCGTGCTCGTGTTCTCGGCGAGCGCGAATATTCAGAACCCGTCCTCCGCCGGATCGAACTACAGCCTGTCCGTGACGGTCACGACGGCGGCGCCGGCGGGCACGGACGGGCCGGGGTCGAGCACGTTCCAGATCACGACGGCGAGCAGCACCGTGATGGCGGCGGCCGTGCAGGCCCATCGTCCGACGGAGCTGGTTGCTGCCGAATACTACGTTGAGTTCTGCGTAGGGTCTTCGGGCGCGCTGACAGCGAACCAGGGCACAATCAGTGTAGAGTTCCCAACGGGTACCACGGTTCCGTCGGGAAATATCCCCGGCGTCGATGTCGACGGGGTGTCGGCCATCGCGAGCGGGTCCGGGAATACGATCACTGTCACAACGCCGGTATCGGTTGGCAACGGAGCTTCGCTGAGCCTTCACTTCGCGAAGACTTCCGGACTGGTAAATCCCGATGCGGGCACTCACACGGCGCAGGTGTGGACGTCTTCTGAGACGACGCACATCACGTCGGATTCTTATGACCTCATGGCGGCAACCGTGCTGAGAGCATCGGCCTTCCCGCCGGAGCCCTCCACTGTCAACGCGGCCGCGGAGTACGAGCTGCACCTCTACACAAGCTCATCGGGAGCCCTCGTTGCCGGCGAGGATGTTCTCACACTCATCTTCCCTCACAACACATACATACCCGCCACGATTCCGCCGGCGACCATCGTCCTGGAGGGCGGCGGATTCATCGATAATCCCTCCGCCGTGACGACTCGACAGGCGATCGCGACCGACGCGGACACCGTCGAGATGGTGACGTCGCTCGACATCGGGAACACTGACGAGATCGAGGTCAAGTTCTCGACGTCGTCGGGACTCCTCAACCCGTCGATTAGCGGCAACTACACTATCTCCGTCGCAACGAGCCGCGACGGCGAGGTGCTGTCGAATCCGATACACGTCAGCTCCGCGACGAGCACGGTCTCCCAGCCGACCGTATCCGTGAGTCCTGCTACTCCGAGTACGCTCGCGGCGTATACGATCTGCTCGAACGTGGGCGTCTACGGTCGGTTCCACCCGGACGAATCGACGATCTCCATCACGTTCCCGGCAGGCACTACTATCGGACCCGCTGTTTCCGGCACGCCGTCCAACACGACGGTGAACGGCGTCTCGGCCGCTCTCGTGAACGTCTCCGGTCAGACCGTCGCGGTCACCCTCCCAGCGGCGGTCCAGGTTGGCAACAGCGAGCAGATAGAGATCGTACTCGCCAACGCGGCCAACATGATCACCAACCCGACGGCCGGTTCATACACACTCGACTTGCGTACGAGCGTGGAGACGACGGATGTGCAATCGGCAAACTACGGCATAAGCGCGACGTCGCCACTCACGATCTCCGGCGTGACACCGGGAACCGCCACCGTCAACTCGACGAGCGATTATACCATCAACGTCAGCGGCGCCGCGAAGATCGACAACTTCGCCAATGACTATGTCGTCGTCACGTTTCCGGTGGGTACGGTACTGCCCGCGAGCATCTCCACGGCGAACGCGCAGATTAACGGTTCCAACTCATCGTCGGTCTCCGTGAACCAGTCGGCGCGCTCAGTGACCATGTACGTGGCCGGCAACAACGTGACTCCGTCGAGCTTCTCATTCCTCTCCGGCGCCGGCATCGTGAATCCGCCGGTGCCTTCGCAGTCGGCCTACGTCATCCAGGCGTACACGTCGCAGAACACACCCGTCGCCACGTCGTCTGCGTACACCATCGCCGAGAAGACGACGACCAGCGTCGGAAGCGTGTCCGTGACACCCACCCCGTCGGTGGTGAACGCCACCGGCGTCTCGTACGAGGTCGTCTTCACGACGAGCAGTACGGGCGGACTCGCGGGTGGGACTTTCGCCGGATCGAGCCGCATCTATCTCGACTTCGACACGGCGACCATCGTGCCGTCGAGCATCGACGCCGGCAACATAACGGTCGGCAACACGCCGTGCTCGGAGGCGACCGTTCCGACGAGTGGCGCGGGCGGGGTCGTGCGATTGGTCGTACCGGGCGGCGTCACCGTCGCGAACAGCACTCAGACGACTGTGCTGCTCAATGGCGCCGCCGGATTGAATCACGGCGCCTCCACGGGCACGTTCACCGCGGTCGTGACCACATCCGCCGATAGCGCGGCAGGTGGTACCGCCAACTACTCCCTGGCGGCGACGCAGAATCTCGCCGTCGATCTCGTCACTCCGTACAAGGCGATCGTGAACGCGGGCGCCTCGTACACGATCAAGTTCACGACGGGATCCTCGGGCGCTCTGAGCGTTGACGACACGATACACGTTGCGTTTCCGAGTGGAACCGTGTTGCCCGACGTCATGTCGGGCGGAGACGTGAGGATCAACGGCGCCACCGTTACAGGGAGCATCGCCACCGACGCAGCAAATCGTCTGATTGGGATCCCTACACCGGCGACGGTCGGAAACGTGACGGACGTCACCCTTCTCATCAACGAAACGGCCGGCCTCAAGAACCCGACAGGTGCGGGTTCGTACACACTGAGCGTCAACACCACGCAGGAGCCGACTGACCGGACATCTCCCTCTTACACGCTCACCGCGGCGACGAGCTCCATCTCGGCGGCTGCCGTCACCGTCAGCCCGGCCGGTAGCGGAACCGCCGACGCAGACTACACTGCGACCTTCAACACCGGCACGTACGGCCGTCTTGCCGCCGGTTCGAGCACTATCACCCTCGCACTCCCGACCGGTACAACCGTGGGTACCGTCTCCGGCGTAACCGTCAACGGAGCCGCCGCGTCGGCGGCCGGCGACGGAGGAGCGCGAACGGTGGCCGTCACCGTACCCGCGAGCGTATCGATCGACAACGCATCGAACGTCTCGGTCGTAGTGCCGACGGGGATCACCAATCCCACGGCGGGCGCGTACACGCTGACGGTCTCGACATCCGTGGAATCCGGTGCCATCACGTCCAGCGAGTACGCAATAGCGGCCGCTGCGACGGCCGTGGGCGTCGGAACCGTGGCTGTGGTACCCGACACGACGGCGCGGGCGGCCGAGTACTCGATACCGATCACTCCAGGCGTGACGTTGCCGGCGGATGGAGTGCTAACTCTCGCATTTCCCGACGGAACGACGATGCCGAACGGAACCATCGCATCGACGAACGCGACCATCGGCGGTGTTGACGCCACCGCGATCTCGGGGAACGTGAGTACCCGTCGACTTACCATCACCAACCCATCCAGTTGGCCCGCATCCACCCAACGTACCGTGCTCGTGAAGGTTGGT
The DNA here is from genome assembly GCA_964510105.1 of uncultured bacterium. Lineage (GTDB taxonomy): Bacteria > Latescibacterota > MWCZ01 > MWCZ01 > MWCZ01 > CAZWQW01. The sequence continues at coordinate 1,424 of CAZEAI010000008.1, read as the reverse complement.
GCCGGCGTGACGAATCCATCCAGCTCAGGCACCTACACAATGCAGGCGTGGACGGACGTGGAGCCGACTCCCGCGACGTCGTCGGGGTATACCATAGACGAATCCCTGAGCGCACCAACGTCGCTGGGTGTGGTGGCGGACCCTGCCGAAACCTCCAGCTCGGCGACATGGACGTGGACGTTCACAACGAGCAGCTCCGGTGCTCTGAGCGCCGAGGAAGGCACGATACGTCTCCTCTATCCTAACAGCACCACGATGCCGGGTACGATTACCTCGACAAAGGTGAGCGTCAACTCATACGACGCACATGCCGTCAGCGCGGCGAGCGGCGGCGGAGCCGACCCCGACACGGTAACTATCACCGTGCCGACGGCTGTTTCCGCCGGAGCGGAGGTGACGGTCGTCGTCGACGCGACGGCCAGTGTCATCACCGCGACATCGCAGGAGGCAGCGACGTACATGCTCTGCACGTCGTCCGATCCGGTCCTTGTGAGCGGGGACTACTCCCTCCCGGTGGTACTCGTGGCCTTCAGCGCCCAAGCGGTGGCGCACGGTGTCCACCTGACGTGGCAGACCGGGGGTGAGGTGAACAGCTGCGGCTTCCACGTCCAGCACCGCGGACCGACCTCGTCGGGGTACGTGCGTGTGACCGATCAGCTGATTCCCAGCCTGGGCAATTCTCCGATGGGTCAAGCATATGAGTACTACCACACTTCGGTCCTGGAGCCGGGGCCTCACTGTTATCGACTCGAGGAAGTCTCGCTCAACGGCGGCAGCGAGTTTTACGGTCCTGTGTCCATCGATTACACATCGCACGGGATACGTGAATACTCGCTCTCGAACGTCGCGCCGAATCCGATGAATCCGGCTGCGTCAGTGCGCTTCTCGGTGGCGGAGCCGAGCCGCGTGCGGATTGGCGTCTGGAACATCCTGGGTCAGCGGATCCGGATCCTGAGCGACGAACGCATGCAGCCCGGTTGGTACCGTCTCACCTGGGACGGCATTGACGACTCGGGCAGGAGTGTCGGCAGCGGCGTCTACGCTCTCACTATGAGAGCCGAAGGTGAATCGGGAGAAGTGCGTCCGTTCGTCGCGGTCAGGCAGTTCACGGTAATTCGCTGAACCGGCCGGCGCGCGAAACGACAGTCCACAGAGGCGGGCGCGTGTGTGCAGCGCAGCGATGATCGGCGCGGCGAATGCGCCGTGGCCGCGAACGACACATCTGAGGAAGCGCCGGACGAACTCGCCACGGTGATCGAGCCGAAGGTGGAGGGTGATCCGGTGCATGAACTTGGCGCCGGGCACGTGTTGATGAGTGAGGTTTGACAGACCTGGACGGATTGCTACAGATGTTGGGAAGGGGCGTCGGACGCTGGGAGTTCAGAGGGATTGTTTCGAGCGTCGGGAGGTGGGGGCTGGGTGCG
>CAZEAI010000007.1:12016-80338 GCA_964510105.1 uncultured bacterium | reverse complement strand
GCGAGGGAGGCAGCCTCCTTGGCGGAGTCGGGCGCATACTCGGCGGATCGAGCCGGAGCGTCGGCGTCGGTCGCATCATCGCCGGCATACGGGACGCGGAGTTCCAGAATTTCCGGCTCGACACATCCACAATGACGCCCGGCGACTACACGCTGATAGTCACCGTACGCGACCTCAAGAGCGATGAGCGCGTCACGAAGCAACGCAAGTTCCACGTGGGGGATTAGGTTGCGGCGCGGGAGCGCGTAGAACTGCCAACTGCGATCAGAGGAGGATAGCGACATGACGCGGGGTCTCGTCGCCCTGGCCACTCTCTGCATCTGCGCGGCGCCGACCGGCGCTCAGAGCCTAAATGCTCCCGCACGGGGGATAGCCGACTCTCTCTCGACGATCGGCGACATGGAGTTCACCAACGGCTGGCTCGATAGTGCCGAAGCCTACTACGATCGCGCCCTCGCCGTCGATCCGTCACACGGTCGATCCACGGTCGGGCTCGCCCGTCTCTCGCTCGCCGCCGACAGCGTTGACGCTGCCGAGCGACTCTTCGCGCTGGCGGAGGAGCGAGAGCCCGACGTCGGTCACATCCAGTACGGACGCGGACTGCTCGCGCTACGAGACGGCGAGATCGCTCAGGCGAGATACGATTTCGAAGCCGCTGTCATCCACGACCGCTTACATGCCGACGCGTTGCTCGAACTCGCCCTGATCAAGAGGAAAACAATCCTCGGCCGGCACATCGTCGACCGCGCGTACAGGAAAGCGATCGAGGCGTACCCTCAGCACCCACGCTCCCATCTGGAGTATGGACGATACAAGCGCGAAGCCGGTTTTACAGAGGAGGCAATCGAGCTTTTCAGGCAGCAACTCGAGGTGTATCCACGGAGCGGAGACGCTCACATTGAACTCGGATCTCTTCTGCTCGACGGAGGCCAAACATGGCACGCTCGACGCCTGTTCATGAACGCCTTCGAGGTGACGCTGCGCCGTGAGGTCGAGATATGCCTGCTGGTAGCCGCCACGTACATGGCGGACCGGCAGTTTCCCATGGCGCGCGACTTCTATGCTCAAGCCCTCGAAGTAATGGCTCCGCAGGACCGCTCGCTCTTCGAGGACATCAGCCCGATCGCCGGTCTGGACCTGGCGCAGCGTGCGAGGGATCTGACCGGTCCGGAGCGTGTGGCGTTCCTTGAGCGTTTCTGGCTGGAGCGCGATCCAACGCCCATTACACCAATCAACGAGCGACTTCTGGAGCACCTTCGAAGGGTATCGTACTCGCGCATCCACTTCAGCCAACACGTACATCCGTGGGACGACCGAGGAACAGTCTACGTTCGGTATGGAGAACCGGACCATCGCACCACATCTAGTCGTCCGAACCTCCTCACCCCGCGCGGGGTCGAGGTGGTTCGCGAGCGGTACCTGCGTCTCCTATACGGATCAAACGTTCCTACGCTGCTGCTCGACAGCACCCAACCCGCCTATCCTCTCGACGATCCTGCCAACCTCGACTTCGACCCCAATTCCGGCAAACTGCTGGGCTACTTCCCCGGCGCAGGGGGGCAGGCTCTGGGCGATGAGGAGAACACGGACGTGATCTTTGGCACCGAAGGCGGGTCGGCGCGCAAGCGGTGGGAGGTCTGGACCTACTCCTCGCTGGGACGAGGAACCCAGTTCACCTTCGCGGACCCCACCATGGGCGGCACGTTCTCCTTCGCCCAACCGCCTCCCACCGAGAACCAGCACCTTGCCGCCAGACTCGTGGAACTGGCCCCGGCGGAGGAATTCGACGTGCTGAGTCGCTCAATCCCCGATCGCTACGCATACGACACCAGGCTGGACCCGCTCAACTTCTACTACTACACGGCGCAATTCCGGGCCCGGGCTAATCAGACGCGCATCGACGTCTGCTACGGCATCCCGCTATCGCAGATGATGTTTCGCGAGCGTGACGGTGAATTCTCCGCGGTGATCGAGAGCGGCGTCGCGGTGTACGATACGCTCTGGAACGTGCGCGGACGGACGAAGGACCGGGCGACGCTCCGCACCGACGAGAATCCGGGAGAGAAGCTGTCCGCCATCCAGACGGACATGAGGTCCATATACATGCCCGGCGGCGACCGTATTCTGCTGTCGGTTCAGGCGGAGGACGTCATCTCGGGCCGCCTGCAGACGTATCAGGAGAACCTGAGAGTCAGCCGCTTCGATTCGACGCATCTTTCCGCAAGCGACATACTGCTTGCTACGTCGATTCGCGACACGGAACCAGGCGATGCGCCGAAATTCGTGCGAGACGGGCGATTCATGCTGCCACTGGCGTCGCTAACCGTCCAGCGCGGCGAACCCGTGCATGTGTACTTCGAGATCTACAACCTGATGCGCGGCCCGGACTACGGCGAAACGCAATACGAGATCGAACACGCGATCCACGACGACGGCTCGGAGGGATCGACCGGGATCCTGGGCAGCGTTGGGAGAATCCTCGGGGGCTCCAGCCAGACGATCGGCGTGGAACAGGTCGTGCAGGGCGTGCGGGAGGTGGAGCACCAGGTATTCGAGCTGGAAACGGCCGACCTGGCCGTGGGCCGCCATGTTCTTGTAGTAACGATCCACGATCTCAAGAGCGGTGAGCGCGTGACGAGACGGCGCTCGCTCAGAGTGGTAAGCGAGCAGGGGTCGTAGATCCGCGGCGGAAGTGCAGGCCTTACGTAGAAAAGAAAGGGCCGACGCGATCTTACGCGTCGGCCCTTTTTCTGCAATCGGTCAGGCTGCGACCTCGCGCGCCCCGCGCCGGTCAGCCCTCGTTCTTGGCGCTGTTTCCACCTCGACGGGAGCCCATGAGACTTCCAGTCGTGAGGTACCGGCCACCGAAGATCACGGCGATGATACCGATCGCGATCCAGACAATGCCCGAGAGTCCGAGCCACGTTCCCCACGTCGAGCCAAGCTCGCTACCGAGGTAGAACGTGAATACCACCAGCACGATGAACGCAAGTACGTTCACTGCCTGACCGAAGATGTAGTCGACGTTCGCATAGTGATCCGGCGCGAATCTCCGCACGAGCGGACGCCACCCGAAGATCACGAGATCGAAGATGACGATCAGGATGAGCAACTCGACGAAGAACAGTGGATACTTCGATCCCATGATCGTCGGCGCATTCTCGAACATGCCCAAGAACATGCTGCCAATCAGCTGGATCAGATTCTGGATGGATTCCTGCACGGGTCAGCCTCCGAGACGTGAGCGATTAGTTCCAGAGCCATGTGTTCGCGTAGCCTGGTCACCGCTGGATTTCATAGTCTTCGCAGTGCTCGCGAATTGAAAAAGATAGCGTCGTTGGCCGGGGGTGGCAATCCACGCACGGCCATCGAGACCACTCGATCTAGCCCGCCCGGTCCGAGAGCAGGCGGTCGACGCCTTCCGTCTTCGCGAGTTCCTCCAGGGAAACCTGACGGTAAGGTTCGTAAGCGTTCTCTTCCAACGCGTCGATCGCCGTTGTAACCACGGGATCGCCATGTTTCCGAAGCTCTGTATCGAAGCCGTTTCGTAGCGCCCTCAATACGTCCGCCAGCGTGACGAGGCGCGGGTCCCGCGCCGGCAGGTGACCACGCACAGAGTCCGCGATGATACCGGCGGCGCTGAGCCGGTCAAGTATCTCCCCGGCCAGGTCTTGAGGCACGGCGAACGTGTCGACGATGTCTTCGACGCTGGGACCGACCCGTCCGCCATCGAACCGGCGCACCGCGTCCACGCAGATCGACGCCGCGAGCCACTCTCGATACGACTGACTCGTATCGCTGTGGGCGAGCTTGATCTTGTGAACGTCAACGTTCTGCCAGGCGTACGCGAACTCGCCGCCGAACAGCACGACGATCCAGACCAAGTAGATCCAGACGATGAACACAGGGATAGCCCCCACAGCGCCGTAGATAGCGCTGTAGTTGATGATGTTGGTGACGTAGAACGTGTAGCCCTTTTTCGCCAACTCAAACAACACACCCGCGAACGCCCCTCCGGCCAAAGCGGCGCGCCAGGACACCTTTGTGTTCGGTATCACCACGTAGAGTACGGCGATGGCGAGTATGGAAGTGAGGATCGACGCGGAGGCACTCCAGATGTCGTGGAGGATTCCGTGCTCCACGAGGCCGAAGTAACCGTAGCCTTCGATTATGGAGCGGACGAATGTTCGCAGCGACAAACCGACGAGCATGGGACCGACCATGATGATCGCCACGTAGTAGACGATGCGATCCAGGAGCTTGCGGCTCTTCCGCACGCTGAAGATCCTGTTGAACGAATATTCGATGGCGCCGAGAAGCATGATGACGGCGATGAAAAGGAAAGCGACTCCCACTCCCGCCATGGCGCCCGAGTGGATCTTCGCGATGAAACTGTCGAGCGAGTCGACGATGGTCTGGCTCGCCGTCGGCGTGAGGTACTGATATATCACGGTGCGAAGCGTTTCGTAGGCGTCATTGAGCGCGGGGAACGCCGCGAACACGGAGAACGCCACCGCGAGCAGCGGCACAATCGCCAGGATCGTCGCGTACGCGAGAGCCGTGGCCCGCAGGATCAGCTCGTCAGCGACGAAGCTCTTCCAGGCGAACGCGCCAACCCGAAGGAGGAACAGGAGTCGCCGACCGACCTTGGAACGCTGGAGCGGATGTCCGTCGTCCCACAAGCCGGACCGGAATGTCGACCGTGAAGTGGCCACGATGTACCGCCTTCGTGAAGAGTACGCTCACGCGCCCTGTGGTGCTCGCACGAAAGATACCGAATCACGCCGGATCGACAACCGTGAACATCCCTCGAAATGGGGGCTGTACGAGGCCGGAGAACGAGCGCTCAGTCGCCTATCCGACGGGGGTCGCGAACGGGGGTGCGAAAAACGGCTTGAATGTCCGTAAATCGGCCCCTGAAATGTTGTCTTCAACCTTGAAAAAACGTATATTTGCATAGCTGAAAATCACCGACACGAAGGGGGCGTTTCACGATGCGCGTAGAACTCTCGCAGAGCGACTTCCTGGGAATGCTTCAGACGGTCATCGATGCCGTGCCGGCAAAGGGCACGCTGCCCGTCCTGTCGACCATTCTCATGACGGCGGAGAACGGCACGTTCTCCCTATCGGCGACAGACCTGGACATTTCCGTCACGACCCGCCGCCCACTTGAGGCGATTGACGAGGGGCGCGCGACATGCCCGGCCCGGAAGGTGTTCGACATCGTCCGCGAACTGCCCGCCGAGACCATCACCATCGGCGAGGAAGACGGCAAGGTCACGCTCACCTCGTCCACCGGCGAATACACGATGCTCGGCATGCCGCCGGAGGAGTTCCCGAAAGTGCCGGGCGACCTCGAAGGCACGAAGCTCGCGCTGGACGGAGATCTACTGCGCCGCATGGTCACGAAAGTCGCTTTCGCCGTTCACCCCGACGTCACCCGCCCGACGCTCAACAGCGTATCGTGGCGCGTCGCCGGCGACGAAATGGTGATGATCGCCACCGACGGACACCGGCTCGCGAAGATCACGGAACAGGTGGAGTTGGGTGAGGAGGCGGGTATCTCCGTGATCGTCCCGCCGCGCATCCTGCAGCAGGCGGTGAAGCTCATGCAGGAAGGCGACGAGTTCGCGTCGGTCACCATCGGCGAGCGGCAGATACACTTCTCATACGCCAACACGGACATGTTCGCGCGTCTCGTGGAAGGCGCCTACGTCGATGTCGACTCGGTGATACCGAAAGACAACGACCAGCACCTCCTCGTGAACACCGAAGGGCTGGTTCCCGCGGTCCGACGGATGCAGATATTCGCCAGTCAGCAGAACCATCAGATTCGCATCGCCCTCGGCAACGACTCCATCGAGCTGTCGACGTTGAACCGTGAGACGGGCGCCGAAGCCCGGGAGACGCTGGAAGCGAAGTACGCCGGTGACGTGATGGAGGTCGGCTACAACGCCAACTACCTCCTGGAGGTACTCGGCAAGATCGATACCGACACCGTGCGATTCAAGTTCCGCGAGGCCATATCGGCGGTGATTGTCGAACCGGCGGAGCAGCTACAGGGCGAGGACTACTTCTGTCTGCTCATGCCGCTGCGCCTGGTAGAAGCGTAGCCGTGGCAGGCGCCAGCGTTCGCGACGCCTGTTCGGGGCTCCGAGGTGCCCTTCGTGCGCGTCGCTTCTGTTGAGCTGACGAATTTCCGCTCGTACGCGAAGGCCGGAATCGATCTTGCGCCGGCCGTGAACCTCGTAGTCGGAGACAACGGCCAGGGCAAGACGAATCTGTTGGAGGCGATGGGGCTGCTTTCGATAGGTCGTTCGGTTCGAGGCGCGCCCGACGCCGACATGGTTCGGTGGGGCGCCGAAGCGAGTCTGGTGGCGTGCCGTCTGTGCGAGGGCGCCGACGAGCGACTCGCGCTGGAAATTCGCCCCGGCGAACGCAAGTCCGCGACCATAGACGGAGCGCCGCTCACGGTGTTGAGCGACCTCGTGGGCATCGTGCGATCGGTGCATTTGTCACCGGAGACGATTGACGGGAGTATCAGGTCGCCCGCCGGCCGGCGTAAGATGCTCGATGTGCTCTTGTCGCAGGTAGACCGGCGGTATCTGGATGGCCTCAAGCGGCATCGTCAGATCGTCGTGCGCCTGAACTCGCTCTACAAGCGCACGACGCCGCACGACGGCGAGATGGACGTCTGGGAACGGCAACTCGCAGAAGTCGCCACAGACATCGGTAGACGTCGGGCCGAAGTGTTGCCCGCTGTCGCGGAGTCGGCGGCAGGGCATTTCGCGACGCTGTTTGGCGGCACACGACTGGATCTGCGCATACATCCCTCGCTGCCGGTCGAGGATGGCGCGGATGCCTGCGAGGAAGCCCTGGCGGCGGCGCGCGACGGAGCGCTCCGTGTCGGACACGTGACGAAAGGCGCGCATCGAGATCGCGTCGACGTACTGGTGGACGATCGCGACCTGGAATCTCATGCGTCCCAGGGCCAGGTGAAGGGCGCATATTTCGCGTGGAAGTTCGCGGAAGGCGATGTCATTCAGGCGGAAACGGACGTCGAGCCGATCTGGCTGGTTGACGACCCATTCAGCGAGCTTGATCGCACGCGCGCCCTGGCGCTGCTCGAGGCCTTCTCGACGAAGCAGCAGGTGGTGATCACTACCGCCCGGGACGCCGATCTCGGACTCGACAAGATCGGGTATCCGAGCTGGTGGGTGCATGACGGCGAGATCGAGCCACGATAGCGGCGATCGAACGGATATGGACTGGGAGGCGCTCGACCTCCCGATAGCGCGCAACGTCCACAAGTGGGGGCGTGATGCGGAGTACACCGTCACCCAGCTGAAGCAGGCATGGGGCGAGGTAGCCCGCGAAACGTGGATGAGGCGAGTTGAGCCGATCCGGATAGACCGAGACAGAACGCTTGTCGTGGTGGTGCAATCGTCGAGCGTGCGTATGGAACTCCAGCGGCGCGGCGCAAGGTGGCAGGCGCTGCTGGACTCAGTATGCGAGGTGAGCGGACTCAAGCTCGCCGACATGATCGTCGAACAGCACACGGGACGTAGACGCTGATACAGATGCAGCCCGATCCGGCCGGAACGGCGGGCGTTTTACGCGAAAGGAACCGACAGGGATGACCGACCATCTGAGCGACGACGCGATGGAAACAACCGATTCCGACAACCTGGAGCCCGCGCTGCCAGAAGCTGACGCGATTCCAGAAGTTGATACGCTCCCCGAGGACGACACTCCCGCGGCATACGACGCTGAGAGCATTCAGGTCCTGGAGGGCCTCGAAGCGGTCCGCAAGCGCCCCGGCATGTACATCGGCTCAACAGGCTCTCAGGGGCTTATCAACCTCCTTCGCGAGATCGTGGATAATGCGATCGACGAAGCGCTGGCCGGTCGATGCGACACGATAGACGTCACGCTCAACGCCGACGGTTCGGCAACTATCGTCGACAACGGCAACGGCATCCCGGTAGGAATTCACGCGAAGGAAGGCATCCCCGCGGTCACCGTCGTCATGACGAAGCTGCACGCCGGCGGGAAGTTCGGTCATTCCGCCTATAAGGTATCGGGCGGACTCCACGGCGTCGGAGCGAGCGTGGTGAATGCACTCTCCGAATGGTGCGAAGTCGAGATCCGCCAAGACGGCAAGGTCCACTGGCAGCGTTTCGAGCAGGGCGCGCCCGTCACCGAACTCGAGGTACGTGGCGACACATCGGAAAGCGGTACGAAGGTCACGTTCAAGCCCGACACGACGATCATGGACGACACGTCATTCAGCCACGAGGCGCTGCTGCACACATTGCGCGAGCAGGCATTCCTTAACCGCAACGTGAAGATCACCCTTCGTGACATCCGAGCTGCGGAGGAGGAAGTGTACGACGAGTTCCACTACGAAGGCGGAATCGTGGAATTCGTGTCGTTCCTCGACGATGGCAGGACGCCGCTCCATGAGCCGCCGATCTACGTGGAACGACAGCGTGACGACGTGATCGTCGAACTCGCGCTGCAGTGGAATAGCACATACTCCGAGTCGATATTCACGTACGTAAACAACATCAACACCGTCGAGGGCGGCACGCATCTCGCCGGGCTGCGTTCGGCACTGACCGGCGCGGTCAACAACTACGGCCAGACGAACAACCTGCTGAAGGATATGAAGGACGGCCTGTCCGGCGACGATGTCCGCGAGGGACTCACCGCTGTACTGAGCATGAAGATTCCGAATCCGCAATTCGAGAGCCAGACGAAGATCAGGCTGGGAAATCCCGAAGTGCGCGGCCTTGTCCAGTCGGTGGTCAACGAGGCGCTGGCCGAGTATTTCGACGAGAACCCACAGGTGGTCCGCAAGATCATCGGCAAGGCGGTCGAGGCGGCCCACGCGCGCATGGCCGCTCGGAAGGCGCGAGACCTGACCCGTCGAAAGAGCATTCTGGACGGCGGCGGCTTGCCGACGAAACTCGCGGACTGCTCCATAACCGATCCGGCGGCGTGCGAGGTGTTCCTCGTTGAGGGCGATTCGGCGGGAGGGTCGGCAAAACAGGCCCGCGATCGCCAATTCCAGGCAGTGCTCCCCATGTGGGGCAAGATGATGAACGTCGAGAAGGCCCGAATCGACAAGGTTCTCGGCAACGACAAGTTCCAGCCGGTGATCCAGGCCTTGGGCGCCAGCATCGGCGAGGATTTCCTCCCGGAGAAGCTTCGTTACCACAAGATCATCATCATGGCTGATGCCGACGTGGATGGATCGCACATTCGCACGCTTCTGCTGACGTTCTTCTTCCGCCTGATGCGCCCCCTCGTCGAGCTCGGCCACGTATATATCGCCCAGCCGCCGCTGTTTCTTGTGAAACGAGGCAAGGAAGAGCACTGGGTGTACAGCGTTGAGGAACGCGACGAGGTACTTGAGCGCTACGAGGGCGCACGCGGCGTCTCGGTCCAGCGCTACAAGGGCCTCGGCGAGATGAGCGCCGAGCAGCTCTGGCGTACAACGATGGACCCGGAGCGGCGAACTCTCCTGCGAGTTGCGCTCGACGACGCCGTCGAGGCGGACCGCATCGTCACCGTCCTGCTCGGCGGGGATGTCGCCCCGCGGCGACGGTACATCGAGACCAACGCACGGTACGTGAAGGATCTCGACATTCACGCGGCATGATCGTTTGAAGATACGGAAGCTGAAATAGGGAGTATCCATGCTCGAACCGAGACAACAGATCATCGGCAAGGAGCTCGAAGAAGAGGTACGCGAATCGTACATGGAGTACGCGATGAGCACGCTCGTCGCGCGTGCTCTGCCCGACGTGCGCGACGGCCTGAAGCCGTCACAGCGGCGCATCCTGGTGGCGATGAGCGATCTGAATCTTCACCCCTCGGCCAAGTACTACAAGTGCGCCAAGGTCGCCGGCGATACCTCCGGCAACTACCACCCGCATGGCGAAGCGATCGTCTACCCGACGATGTACCGGATGGCGCAGGATTTCGCCATGCGCTACCGCCTCGTGGACGGTCAAGGCAATTTCGGCTCGATCGACGGCGATCCCCCGGCGGCCATGAGGTACACCGAGGCGAGAATGGCGCCCATGGCCATGGAGTTGCTCGCCGACATCGACAAGGACACGGTCGACTGGGTCGCGAACTACGACGACCGGCTGCAGGAACCGACCGTGCTCCCCGGTCGCTTCCCGAATCTCATGTGCAACGGCGGGACCGGCATCGCCGTCGGTATGGCGACGAACATTCCTCCACACAACCTTACCGAGGTGTGCAACGCGATCATCCGCCTCGTGGAGAATCCTGAGCTTACCAGCGACGACCTGATGCGCTACGTGAAGGGACCGGATTTCCCGACAGGAGCGATAATCTACGGCGTCGAGGGCATCCGCGAGGCCTACCGAACGGGTCGCGGACTGATCAAGGTGCGCGGGCGAGCGAACATCGAGACGCTGAAGAACGACCGGCAGAATATCATCATCACCGAAATCCCGTACATGCTCAACGCCACGACGTTGAAAGAGAAGATCGCGGAGGTGGCTCGCACGCGGACGGTGGAGGGCATCTCGGATTTTCGCGATGAATCCGACCGCGACGGCATGCGCATGGTCATCGAACTGAAACGGGACGCCTACGCGGAAGTGACGCTGAATCAGCTCTTCAAGCACACGCCGCTGGAAGGCACCTTCGGCATCATCAACCTCGCGCTCGTGAACGGCGAGCCCAAAGTGTTGGCGCTCAAGGACATGCTCCAGCACTACATCAACCACCGCTACTCGATCGTGAAGCGACGGACCGAGTTCGACCTCGCGAAGGCCGAGGCTCAGGCGCACATCGTCGAGGGCCTGCTCATCGCCCTGCGTGATATCGACCCGGTGATAGCTACGATTCGGGCGTCGGCGGACGGTGCGGAAGCTAAGGAGCAGCTCATCGCGCGGTTCGAACTCTCGGACCGGCAGGCCGACGCGATCCTCGACATGCGTCTCCAGAGGCTGACCGGTCTTGAGGTCGAGAAGCTGGAGAAGCAGTATGACGACCTGCAGGTCGAGATAGGCGAGTACCAGCACATCTTGAGTTCCGACGAGAGCATCCTCGACGTCGTAAAGGAAGAGACGCGCGATCTCCGCAAGCGCTACGGCGACGAGCGCCGCACCGAGATCGTCGCTTCCACGGCCGACTTCAGCGTCGAAGACCTCATCGCCGAAGAGGACATGGTCGTCACGATCTCCCACGGCGGATACATCAAGCGTCAGCCGATGGCGACCTACCGTCGGCAACGAAGGGGCGGTCGCGGCATCACGAGCATGACGACGAAGGAAGACGATTTCGTCGAGCACGTCTTCATCGCGTCGACGCACAGCTACCTGCTCTGCCTGACCGACAAGGGGCATTGCTACCGGCTGCGGGTGTATGAGATCCCGCAAGGCAGCCGATCGAGCCGCGGGCGGCCATTGGTGAACCTCCTGGAGGCGGCCAAGGGCGATCAGATATCGGCGATCGTACCGGTGCGCGACTTCGACCCGGAACGGCACCTCATCATGGTGACGGGCAACGGTACGATCAAGAAGACGTCGCTGGACGCGTTCGGCAACATCAACCGGCTGGGGGTGAGAGCCATTCACGTTCTTGAGGACGATACTCTCATCGAAGCCGACACCACCGACGGCTCGTACGAGATCGTTCTCGGAACGAAGCAGGGGACAGCGATCCGATTCCCGGAGGAGACGGTGCGCCCCATGGGACGCACGGCTCAGGGCGTTCGCGGAATCCGCTTGCGCGAAGGCGATTCCGTGGTCGGCATGGTCTGTAACAAGCACCGCGACCGGACGCTGCTAACCGTGTGTCAGCATGGCCACGGCAAGCGGTCTCCCATCGAGGACTACCGCTTGACGAACCGCGGTGGCAAGGGCGTGATCAACATCAAAGCGAATGAGCGAAACGGCGAAGTCGTGGCGATCAAGGAGGTCATCGACGACGACGAACTGATGATCGTGACGCATCAGGGCACGCTCATTCGCCTGCCAATCGATGAGATCCATGTGATCGGCAGGAACACGCAGGGCGTTCGGCTCATCAAGCTCGATGATGGCGACCGCGTGATCGACGTTGCCCGGGTGGCGTACCGCGCCGAGGACGACAGCGTCGCGCAGATTTCGGAAGAAGACGACGACGGCACGGAGCCGACGTTCAGCAGTCCCGAGATCATCGCCGCCGCCGGAGAGACTCAGACTCTGGAGGAGATGGACGAGGAAGACGCCATCGGCTCCGAGGAAGAGTAGCGCCTGCCCCAGGCGAAGTTGACCACCGTAAGGGCGGTCGGTACGTTCTCGTCAGAGCGCGCCGACCGCCCCTTTTCTTGGCACGGCGGGCTGATACCGCACAACGCGCCGACTGAAGGCATACGCGCTCGATCGGGGGAGCGCGGCGTGGAACGGAGGAGACGATGAAACTTACGAAGGATCAGATTGCCGACATGCGCAGCATGTCGTCCGAGGGAGCCTATCAGGAGATTCGCGACCTCGTGCGCCGTGAGTACGGCGTCGTCGACCGCGACGAGCTGAACGAAGCTCTCGAAGACGCCATCGACGCGGACCTGCTTGAGCAGCGAGAGATCAGGCGTTTCGAGGATAGCTGACAACGAGCGGCGGGCGGCATCCGACCGACACTGATGGGAAGACCTCCATGCGCGTCGCCATAGGTGGCATCTACCACGAATCGAACTCGTTCGCGAGCCCGACTACGCTCGACATCATCCAGGCGGGCGGCGTCGATACCGGCGACGACATTCTCTCCCGCTGGCGTGATACAGACTCCGAGATCGCGGGCTTCATCGACGGCGCGGAACGTTTCGGCTGGGAGCTGGCCCCGACGCTCGCCGCGTGGATCATGCCCTCCGGGCCGCTGACCGACGACGCGTTGGACGCGCTGGCCGGCGAGCTATGCGAGCGTATCGTCGGCGCAGGGCCGGTGGACGGAGTGTTGCTCCTCGTCCATGGAGCGATGGTCAGCGAGTCACGTACCGACCCGGACGCGTACTGGCTCGACCGCGTGCGGCAGACCGTCGGCCCGGATGTTCCCATCGTGGCCACGGCGGATTTCCACGGCAATATCACTCCGGAGATGTTGGGACTCGTCGACGCCCTCGTCGGATACGACACGTATCCTCACGTCGACTATCGCGAGCGCGGTGCTGAGGCGGCTTCGCTGCTGGACAGGATCATGCGCGGCAGCATTGCACCCGTGATGCGGGTGGCGCAGCTACCGATCATCCCACATCTGCTACGACAGTTCACCGGCGACGGGGTCATGAAGCGTCTTGTCGCCGAGGCGCATCGCGCAGAGCGAAGCACGGGAACCATCTGGGCGAGCGTCTTCGGCGGCTTCGCCTGGGCGGATGTCCCACATAACGGGCTCTCCATCGTCGTAGGGACCGACAACGATCCCGCCAGCGCGGAGGAAGTCGCGCGCGCAATCGCCCGCGAGGCGTGGGCTCGCAGGAGTAATCTTGTTGACGGGCCCACGATGGACACGGCCGGCGCCGTGCGCGAAGCGATGGCGTCAGGAAGCGGCCCTGTTGTGCTCGTGGATACGGGCGACAACGTCGGCGGCGGCACTCCGGGCGACTACCCGGTCCTGCTCAACGAGCTTGTCGCTCAGAATGTGTCGCGGGCGTTGGTGGTCATCACCGATCCGGATTCCGTCGAGCGAGCGGTGAGCGCGGGGGTCCGCAACGAGGCCGCGTTCGAGATCGGCGGCAAGACCGACCCGTCGTACGGAGCGCCGGCGCCCCTCACGTGCCGCGTGCGGACAATCTCGGATGGCGTCTACACGAATATCGGCGAGATGCGCGACGGCATCACCGACGACATGGGCCGGACGGCGGTACTCGAACACGGCGGCGTGACAATCGTCGTCACCGAGCGCAGGATGCCGATGTGGAACCTCCAGCAACTCCGCTCTCTCGGCATCGAGCCGACTCGGCTTGGTATCATCGTCGTGAAGGCCGCGATCGCTCACCGGGCCGCGTACAGCCCCATCGCCGCGCGGATGATCGACGTCGCGACACCCGGCATCACCGACCTGGACGTCGGCAGGTTCGAATACTCGCACCTGCGGCGCCCCGTGCTGCCGCTCGACCCGGATACGACCTACACGCCGTCCAGTCGATAGAGCGTCGGCCCGCTGCTGTAGTAGATGCTCCCGTCCGATCCCACCGTCATGTGTTCGACGCGATGCTCAAGCGGCCCGAGGTGCTCTACCGAGAGATCCGACCTCACGCGCACAAGCCAGGGACCGCGAACATAGACGAGCGATCCGTCGGCAAGGTGAATCGCGTCTTCGCCAACCCCCGGAGAATCGGGCGTCTCGACGGCGATATCGTCGCGGAACTCGAGCGCGTCCGCATCGAACACCCGTGCGATATCTCCCACCGGCACGATAACGAGCCGGCTGCCGTCCTCATCACGCAACGTGCCGACCGGCCGCACGCTCGGATCGTCCTTCATCTGCTTGATGTAGACGAACTCTTCCGCGGCGATGTCGAAGACGCCGAAGTGTCCGTCCCCCGGTTTGGCCGAGAGTCCGTTGGCGGACAGGTTCGTTCCGATGTAGACGTACCTGTCGTCCAGCGTCATGGCGCCCACGGCCTCCGGGCCGAGCGGGTCATGCCAGGTACGGACTTCGCCGTTCGCCGGGTCGAGCCGGGCGAGTGCGCCTCCATACCGGCCGTACTCTGCCTGCCAGCCTGAGTACAGCTTGCCGTCGGGCCCCAGGCGCATCCGACCGGTGGGACGGCACAGACCCTCGCTGCGCAAACTCGCGATGGGGCGCGGGTTCACGTGGTTCCACTGATCCCACGGCTGCTCAGGATCGTAGACGGCGAAATCGGCGCCCGCGTAGCTCGCCGTATAGAGCTTCCCGTCAACCTCGGTCCCACCGTATACCTCGCCACTGCCGTCGACGACCTGCCCGGTGTTGTGATACTCACCGGTGGCGATCTCATACCAGCAGACGGTCTGCCCGAACGGCGGCCCACCCCATACCCGACCGCTCTCTCCCGCGACGAGGAAATGCATGGGGCGCCCCTCCGACTCAGCCGGTATCGGCCTGAGGTCGCCCTCCGCCTCACCGGGTCGCAGCCGGAAGTAATCCTGCCCTCGCACACCCAGCATGCTGTCGTCGTCGGCAAATCCGTACACAGTACCCCCACGCACGCCGTGTTCGTGTATGCGCGTGAGTTCGCCCGTTTCGGGCAGCCACTTCCACGTCTCCTGTTCCACGGTCAGGTAGACGCGCTCGTCGGTTGAGAAACTATGGATTCCGCCCCAACCGCCGGCGACCGGACAATCCGGTAGAGGCGACTGCTCAACGGGCCAGGGATCGGCGCCCGCGAGAGCAAGCAGACCACGCGAACTGGAGCTTGCGATGAGATATCCGAGCAGGCTCACCGCGGCCGCCAAGTCATCGTCTTCCCAGACCTGCACGAATCGCTTCTCACGGACTTTGTAGATGGCGGTCATCTGCTGAGCGTAGCCGAATGAGCAGACGATGTCGCCCTCTGGAGTTGCTACCACGTGCCGCAGGTAGAGACTTCCCTCATCGAGGTCGTCCGGCCTGCCGCAGTCCTCGAATTCTCTGGTCTCGGGATCGAATGCGCCGAGTTTCCCGCCGGGGTATGTCCCACCGTAGATCCTGCCGTCGTTCCCTGCGGCCATGTCCCAGATGTAGCTCTCGCCGGGAAAGTCCGCGACGTGCAGCCACTCCTTCGCGCGGGCGTCGAACAGGAGAAACTTCCCGTCGTAGTAGGTGCTGATGGCGAATCTTCCGCCATCAAGCGGCATCACGTGCCAGGAACCATCCCCGGCCGGCCAACGGTAGAGTTCCGCCGTGTCGTTCTCGAAATCCACCGCGATAAGTTCGCCACCGGTGTTCTCATTCATGTTCGTGAGCCAGAGACGCTCACGGCCGTCCACGGGATCGGGTGTCACGCAGCCGGATAGCACCT
The DNA here is from genome assembly GCA_964510105.1 of uncultured bacterium. Taxonomy (GTDB): domain Bacteria; phylum Latescibacterota; class MWCZ01; order MWCZ01; family MWCZ01; genus CAZWQW01. Next base: position 64,332 of record CAZEAI010000007.1, on the reverse strand, counting down.
GCTTGGCGCGACACGGCTGAGCGAGTGGCACGGCGGTCAGAGTGGCGGACATGGACGATTCCTCCGTCGGTACGGTTGGTGGCCAGCGATCCGTAATTTCCCGACGGAAAGCGTTCGGGCAAACCCGTACTCAATCGACGGTCGCGTATTGAGCCGTGGACGCGATTGCATTACCTTAGGCGCTCTCAACGATTCCACGTGCGTACGATCTCGATGGAAGGAAGGCCGGAGCATGGCGGAGAAACTCGCGATTCATGGCGGTACGAAGATTCGGGAGGCCGGGCTGCCTTCGGTAGGCGATGCATCGGGTCGCATGATCGGCGAAGAGGAGAAGGCGCTCGTCCTGGAGGTGCTCGACTCGGGCAAACTCAACCGCAACAACGGCGACAAGGTCACGCAGTTTGAGAACGAGTTCGCCGCGTGGTACGGCACGACCTTCGCCGTGGCGTCGTCAAGCGGCACCAGCGCGCTTCACGTAGCCGTTGCGGCACTGAACCTCGAACCCGGCGACGAGATCGTCACGAGCACGATCAGCGACATGGGCAGCGTGATCGGCATCCTCGCGCAGGACCTGATCCCCACGTTCGCCGACGTCGATACGCGGACGGGTTGCATCACGGCGGAGACGATCGAGGCCGTCCTGTCGCCACGAACGCGCGCCATCATGCCCGTGCATCTGTTCGGGCAGCCATGCGACATGGACCCGATCATGGAACTCGCGGCGAAGCATGACCTGCTGGTGATCGAGGACGCGTCGCAGGCCCACGGCGCGGTCTACGGCGGGCGCAAGGTCGGCACCATCGGCGACATCAACGCTTTCAGTTTCCAGCAGTCGAAGCAGATGACGACAGGCGACGGCGGAATGACTATCTCCAACGACGACGCCCTTGCCGACCGGGCGCGCCTGTTCACGGACAAGGCGTGGCCGCGTGTCAGCGGCAGCCGGGGGCACGCGTTCCTTGGCATGAACTACCGGATGACGGAACTACAGGGCGCCGTCGGTATCGCGCAGATCCGCAAGCTCGACGAAATCCTGCGTAGGCGCCGCACGTCTGGAGAGCGCCTCGCCGCGGCGCTGGCGGACATCGATGGCGTGAATCCGCCGCACCTGTACGATGGAATCACGCATTCGTACTGGATATTCTCGTTCACCATCGACGAGGAGCGCCTCGGTGTTAGCGCCGGGCAGTTCGCCGATGCGTTGCGCGCCGAGGGAGCGCCCTTTGGCGCCGGGTACATTCCGAACCCGCTCTTCGATTACCCCGCCATCAAGGACCGCGTCACGTACGGAACGAGCCAGATTCCCTGGTCACTGCCACAGGCACGTCCCGGCATCGAGTATCGCGACGAGGACGTGCCAAACACGCTCTGGTTCCTTGAGCACACGATCAACCTGAGCTGGAACGAGGGCATCACTGCAAGCGACGCCGGCGATCTCGCCGAGGCTATTGGAAAGGTCGCGGCATGGTTCACCGCGAATCCGGGAGCTGTCGACGGGTGAGGTCGAACGGGTAACTGCCGAACGTCGCGTCGTCGACGAGGACGCGAATGACAGAATCACGCACCGGCCGGACGGTAGTCGTCGGCGCGGGCCTCGCAGGGCTGGTCGCGGCGAACGAGTGGCGCGACGCAGGCGAGGACGTCGTTGTCGCCGAGAGGGAGTCGTTCGGCGGCGGGATGGCGCGGTCTATCCGTCGCAACGGTTTCACGTTCGACATAGGGCCGCACTACATATTCGAACGCACCAAATGGCACGACATCCTGTTCGAGCCGGATGAGCTGCTACCGTTCGCTCCGGTGATCTGGCTGATCGTAGACGGTAAGTGGATTCGCTATCCCTTCTCGCCCGCGTCGATGCTCAAGGTGCCGACGACCGTCCAGCTCGATTTCCTGCGCACACGCCTCACCGGCGGCACCCCCTCCCCCTCCGACCAGCTCGATCCGGACTCGTTCGCTCACAGGATGTCCGGCGTCTACGGCGGCGAGATGTTCCAGTTCTTCTTCCGCCCGTATCTCACCACGAAGATGGGTGGCGACGACCTGTGCGACGCCCTCCATCGAGACTGGTGGTCTATGGCGGAGCACGACCGCGGCGTCGTATCGCGGCCTGAAGCAGCCGGGCCCTCCGACACTACCGGCCGACTTCGGGTGGCGAGTAGGCTGGCACGGTTCTTCGAGGGCATCGCTCACGCGTTTCGCGCAAGTACGCTGCACTACCCGCGCGGCGGTTTCGGGACGATAGGAGAGCGACTGTCCCAGCGCGTGCTGGCGGCGGGAGGGGAGGTACGACTCGAAGCGCCCGTCGAGAACATTGTGCATGACGGGAGTCGGATCACGGCCGTCGTCGTCGGCGACGAGGAGATGCCGGTCAAGCGACTCATCTGGACAGGTTCCCCCGGATATCTCGCGTCTCTCCTTGACGTTCCCCCGCTCGAACTTCCGACACTACACGCCCTGACATACTTCGTTGAACTCGACAAGCGCTATCCGCGGCGAGGCACCGAGGTGCGCCCTCTGGCCGACGACGCCGCGTTCTACCGTTGCTACTTCCCGGAGATGATCTCGCCTGATCTCGTGCCTGAAGGACGAAGCGGTATCGTTGCGGAAGCCGGCACAACCAGCATCGACGAGGTGAACCGGGCCGCGGACCGCTATGACAGCGTGATCGACACGTGCGTGCGCACCGGCTTGTGCCCCAGCGCGAACGCGGTGACCGATATCACCCATGTGACGGTGCCGAGCTGTTACCCGATCTACCCACTCGACTACGAGCGACACTTGCGGCGCTTCTACGAGGGGCTGAGCCCGTTCAGCAACCTCATACTCGCAGGTCGCAACGCGCGTTTCCAGTACGTCAACTCCAACCGCGCCATGGCACACGGCATCCGCACGCGGGAAGATCGGCTGTTCTGAGTCGCGCGGCGAACCTTGGACGTCGACCGATGAGTTCGCGCAGATCGACGACCATCGCGCCGACGCGCTCCTACTCGAACTGCGCCGTCAGTCGCAACGGCACGCCGTCGCGGTTCAGCAGGCGCATGGCGAACGCGAAGTTGTGGTCCGTGTTGTTCACCTTCGCAAGGAACGTGTTGATACCGGGCGAAAGCCGGATCACGAGCCTGTCCTGATCCAGGGCGAGAGGTCGTTCCGTATCGCTGAGGAGCACGCGCTCGTCGTTGTGCCACAACACGACGCCGTCGTTGCTGCCCAGACGGACCTGGACTGAACGCTCGCCGTCCGGAATCTCCACCTCCGTGTACAGGTACGCCACGCTGGAATCGGTGCTCTGCGGCCAGAACATACGCCGGAGGTCAATGATACCGTACGGATTGTCCGTGGTGTGCATCCTCCAGCGGACTTCGCCGTACCTCCCCATGTGCGCGGCGTCGAGATCGACTTCGTCCTCCGGTGGATGAGGCTTCGACAGCGCGCGACCCGGGGAAGCGGGAAACAGACCGATCACGTGCCAGTCCGTGATGAAACCGAGGCCCCGCGCGACCTCCAACCACCGGTTCTCGCGGAGCGACGCCACTAGCTCACGGCGACATGTGTCGGATAGCGATGTCTCATCCCACACACGACGGGACAACTGAGCTTCCCGCACGTCGTTGGGGATGAAGAGAGGTGCCAGACCCCATTCTGCTACGTCCCGCAGATCGGAGTCGGCCTCCATCTCCGCGATGAGCGGCATCGGTGACTCGGCTTCGGGATCCATTCGCATGACTTGCGCTTGAGAGGCCATCAACTCGTGCCCAGCTCGCACCTTTCGCAGCCTCATGGAGACCGCCATGCGTTGCCGGTCCGGTATCGGGGCATCCCGCAGCGCACGCGCCGCGCTGTCGAGGCGAGCGCCTGCCCGGGCCACAAGCCGGGGCGTCACGTCTCGAACGAACGACCGCTCCCAGTCGCGGCCGTACGGAACATTCCGAAGAAGATCCTCGAACATCCGTCCATACGCGAGCATGTGTCGCGCGGCCGGTCCGTAGAGATCGCCGTAGTAGTCGCTCACGATACGATCCACGTCGGCATTGAGATCCCATGACAACTTGACGGCCACGTAGAAGTTCAGCCCTTGCGTCCACCAGTTGGCGTGCGTCTCGCTGGTGAAGCCGACGACGCCGTTGGCGCGCATCCACGGCATGTCCTGCCGGATCGTGTGCACGAGCCCGTACGGACCGAACCAGTGGTAGTGCCCGTAGTACTCATGTATCCACACTTGCGACGCCACGGCACTCCAACCTTCGACCGCGGCGGCGATCCTCCGATTGCGCTCGCATTCCGGATCGTCGACGGCGTGGTGCGCGCAATGCTCCCACGGAGTCTTGCATACCACGGGAATCACGTTGGGATGCAGCGTGATCGTCTCCGGCGGATCGGTGTGCACCATGTACGCGTAGAACGCCAGGAATTTCCCAGGATGTGTCTCAACAAGTCGCTCGGCCACCTGGTTGCAGAAATGCACCAGTCGCGGCGTAAACCAGCCTGTCTTCGGCAAGGAACGATCGACTCCCAGTTGCCGGTCCAGAGCGAGGCACCGCTCGCATTCGCAGAACTTGCCGTTGTCGTTCGGGCTGAGCGAGTACATCGGATGACCCGGCGCCCGGTCGAAGTGCCGTCGCGCCGCGGCAACCGCCGAGTCGATGACGTCCGGATGGGTCGTGCAGAGCTGAAACTTGCTCCCGGCACTCGCGGTCGAAAACAGCTCAGGACGGACCGCGCGGGCCGCGGGGTCCACGATGTTCTGCCAATTGTGGCTGTGATAGGCTGCCGGGAAGCCTGCGAGCCGATTCCGGATCTGCCACAGCCGACCCGCTTCCCCGTCGGGATAGGACCCGAAGCCGCCGATGTGGTCGAAGTCGGGCGTATCCAGCAGATCGACGTCGCCCACCGCGATCGTGTGCCTATCGGGTATGTATGTCCCCAGCGGGCTCGGAATGTACCACCCGCAGCCGAGCTCGCGTTCGAGGAACGCATACACCGCGTTGACTACGCCCCGGTCCGTCGAGCCCGACAGATACAACGTGTCGCCGTCCCGCGCCACATGGTAAGCCAACGGATGGAGGTCGCGATCCTGCTCCCGCGCGCCGACCACGATGGCGGGCCCAGTGGCCGCGCGCACGAGGGGGAGCGTCGCGCCGGACATCTCGCGGACGATGGCGATCATGTCGATGGCGGCGTCACGCACGGAAGCCGATGCGCTTTCGGAGACCAGGACAGCGACGGCAGGCGTGCCGTCCTCCACAAGCGTGAGTGGCTCCGCGTGGGTGGACTGGTCCGAGGCGAGTGTCAACAGGACAGGCGTCACCGCGACGGCAGGGATCATTCGGGCGATTGTGGCATATCGTCTCATCAGCATGGCGACTCCTCTACCGCGCTGCCCGTGGCGATGGCCGGGGGCCGGACAGTCGACTGTACGGAGTGAAGGTGACGCGGCGCACCAGCCGACGCAACCGGACATCATTGCGCCACCCCGCAACCGCCGTACATTTCCTGCGAGACCCAGCCCGTTCCCCCAGCCGAGGATATCCATGCTCAGCGCGCTTGACGCCCTTGTACGCCTGTTCGACGACTCACCGCGCCGCATGGCCTTCACCGCGACGACACACGACGGCTGGGAGACGTGGCGCCGCGCGCTATTCTCGAAGCTGACCGAACTCTCCGGCCTCGACCGAATGGCACGCTGGACGTTCGAGCCACAGGTCAGAGCGGGCGAGCTGCAGGACGCCGGGTCATACACGCGCACTCGCATCGAACTCCGGACGGCGCCGGGCTACTGGACGCCGTTCTGGCTGCTCCGTCCGAAATCCGACCCACCATTCACGCCAATCGTCGCGCTGCACGGCCACGGACGCGGCAGCGACGACGTGGTCGGTTTGTACAAAACGGACGCCGAGCGCGACCGGATGCACGAGCTGAATTACACCTACGGTGCGCAGGCTGCTGAGCGCGGGTATCTGGTCGTCGCACCGGACAAGCGCGGGTTCGGCGAACGCCGGGACGAGCGCAATACGTGCGGGACCCTCGCCGTCAGCGCGCTCCAGCTCGGCATGAGCGTCATCGGGCTGCACACGTGGGACAACATGCGCATCGTCGACTGGCTGCTGGCGCGGGACGACGTCCGCGACGGGCCGGTGGGATGCATCGGGCTGTCCGGCGGCGGCGGTGGCACGATGTGGCTCGCGGCGATGGACGACCGCGTCGGCTGCGCGGTGATCAGCGGCCACCTCGGCAACTACGAGAACGGGTCGTTCGGCTGCATATGCAACGCGGTACCGAACCTGCTCCAGTGGGCCGACCGGGGCGAGATCGGCGGGCTGATCGCGCCCCGGCCGCTGCTTGTCGAAAGCGCCGACCGCGATCAATGCTACAGCCGCGAATCGACACTGACGGCGTACGACGTAACGGAACGCGTCTACGCCGCGGCGGGTGTGCCGGAGCGGCTCGACATCGACCTGTTCGAGGGTCGCCACGAGTGGTCCGGACGGAAAGCGTGGGACTGGCTCGCGCGGTGGCTGTAGACGCGGCTACGCCCAGCCGACGCTGCCTACCCCTCGAACGCGCCGCGTTCGCCGGGGGAAGGTGCCCGCGCGAGCGCATAGCGTCGCAAGGGCGGAAGGGGGAATCATCCGATGATCTACGACGACACTGGCCGAAAACTCTTCCCACTCGGGATGTATGAGCGTCCGCGCACGGACGACGAGTGGCGGACATGGAGCGAAGCGGGCATCAACCTCGTGCGATGCGGTTCGCGCGAAGACCTCGACGAGGCCCGGGAATGGGGCATGTCCGGCTGGGTACACGTGCCCATGGTGCTCGCCGAGAACGACGACGGCGCGGCGCTCGGCGAGCGCATCGACTCGCTGAAGGACCACCCGGCGCTGGTCGTGTGGGAAGCGCCCGACGAAGCGATCCTCGCCGCGTGGCGCAACCGCTCCGGCTCGCGAGATCCGGCGGTGATCGAGGAAACGGCATCCGCGTTCGACGCCCTTGTGCAGAACCTCGCGCGGGGAGCGGCTTTCATCCGGGAACGCGACCCCGGTCGGAAGCTGTGGCTCAACGAGGCGGTGATCTCGCCAACGAACGTGCTCGCGCGATGCGCGCCATTCCTCGATATCGTCGGTTTCGACTACTACCCGGTTCCCGAGCGCACGTGGCGTCCCATGAACCTGATGGGGCCGGAGACAGCACGCTTTCGCGACGCGGCACCGAGCCGGGAGGTCTGGATCGTCCAGCAGGCGTTCAAGTGGTCGAGCATCGGCGAGGACCCGGTCGACTTCGGCGACGAGTATCCGACGCGCGAGCAGTACCGTTTCATGGCCTGGCAGGCGATCCTGCACGGAGCGACGGGGTTGCTCTGGTGGGGCTCAAGCCATGAAGACCGACCCGCGCCGAACGGAGACCGGCGTACGCCGTTCATGGACGACCTCATGTCCTGTATTGGCGAGATCGCGCAGCTTCACGCATTCCTCCAGGCCGGACCGGCAAGCAGCGTCGCGGCGCATGCCGACACGAACCTGCGATCGCCGATCCTGGACGTCGGCTGCGCGGCCCGGCGCGCGGGAGATCGCACACTCGTCACGCTGGTGAATCAGGACTCCCATCCGCTGGAAGTCGTCATCACCGGGCTGGACTGGGTGGACCACGGGGCGTTGCGTCCCATCGGCGGCCCGTACGAAGACATCGTCGAGACCCGAGGCGGGCTGCGCACGATGATGGCGGGGCACGAGACGCGCCTCTACGTCTCGAGCTAGAGCGCCGTTAGCGCGCAGCTGGTCGCGCTGCGAGTCGGCCGCCATGGTGGGTGGAAGCCGGTCGCACCAAGCAGCGACCGGCGCCCACATCACACCGACCGCCGTCAGCGGAGGAGAGTCATCTTTCGCGTGATCCTTTCGGTCCCGGCCGTGATCCGGCAGAGATAGACACCACTCGCCACAGGCCGCCCGGAAGAGTCTTTGCCATTCCAAGTTATCTCGTGTGCCCCAAACGGGAGTTCTCCGTCCACCAACGTGCGCACAAGCTGGCCCCCTGCGGTGAATATTGCCAACCGCACGTGGTCGGTCTCAGGGAGATCGAATCCCAGCGTCGTAGAAGGATTGAAAGGATTCGGCGTGTTCTGATGGAACGCGAACTTCGTCGGACGCCAGGCCCGCACGGGCACCACGCCGTCGTTGATGATGGTCTTACTCAGTGTGGGAGGCGTGGAAGACGTCGTGATAACGCGGAGTAGTTCGCCGCTCGCCCCGGGAAGGTACGCGAGCGCGACACTCAGAACGCCGTCGTGCCGCCTGACGGCCATGGGATGGTCTGACAACACCTGCTGCGAGTCGCCACTCGGCGAGTCGATAGCGAGTTCGATTCCTGCCACGATGCCAAGATCATCTGCGCCAAGAGACCACCCGCCCGCTATGGGACGCCAGGCGAGGAGTATCGGCGCTCTGGACGCTCCGGCGATAGCGGGCCTGACCGCCTCACCTCCGCACACCGGGAACTCGTAGGCGGGGCTGACTACACGGTACAGGATGAGCGCTGCGTCGTACGATGACACCAGCCCGTTCGCGCTGATGTCCGCCCGAGCGACATCGATGGAGCCGAGCAGACGCACGCTGTACTGGAGTACCCATGAAGCGTCGAGTGCTGCGATATCTCCGTTCGTCGTTACGTCACCGTAGAACGGTCGGACTACGATATGAAGCGTGTCGTTCACCGATACCACGCCGTCGCTGACGCTGAATACCGCAGTGGCGTCGGTTCTCCTACACAGCGAGGGCGTCCACGTGAGTGTCGTCGACGGCAGATCGAAGTCAGCGCCCGAAGGAAGCGCGGGCGTCGTGTAGGTCAGCGTCTGAGCAACGTTCGGATCGTTGGCCGAAACGGGGAAGACCAACGTGGACCCCGCATCGATCGTCACGGTATCTGCGTGGAGCACCCACACCGGGGGATCGTTGAATACTGTCAGGTTCCCGTCCGCCGTTGTCAGGTCCAGCTCGTCGACGTGAGTCACCGGATGCGAATACCACGTCAGCGGAACGTTGCCCAGCGGCGCCGCGCCAGCTATGTCGAGCCTGACGACAGCGACCTGAACGTCAGCCAGGCTCACACCCGCTGAGGATGCCAGACTGATGAAAAGCGTGTCGCCAACGATGTTGACGAGGCCACTCTCGAACGCGTGGCTTTGCAGCGTCGCGCCGACCACAACAGACGGATCGATGTCGATCGCAATTCCCACCGACCGCGCGTCGAAGATCCTGCCTGTGATGGTCAGGTCCGCCGTGCCGCTCGGGTACCCGACGGGAGTGCCCGCCGCCAGGTACGACTGATCGAAGGAGAGCGCCCCCATGTCTGCTCGCGTCCCATCTGAATCGAGCGGCGACGCGGGATTCCCGGTGTCTACGCACGGCGATGCTGCCTGGAGCTCGTAGTCACCAGCCGCACTGTTCACAAACAGCGGATTCGCGTCGATGTTGCCCGCACCCGCCCATGTTCCCTGTATATCGCTGTATGTGGCATTCACAGTCGCGCCCGTGATGGCGATCGTTGGAGGCTGACTACCCCAGACGACGGAGTTCTCGATCGTCGCCACAGCCCCGCCGAAAAGAAAAAGCGCGGCTCCGGCACCCAGTGCGTTGGGATCGTCTGCTGTGTTGTCCACGATCGTGCATGAGCGCAAGGTGATCGGCCCACCGTCTGACCAGATCGCCCCGGCTCGGCTGGCATCGGACACGTTGTCGGAGTGGTTTCTCGCGATTACGCAGCCGGTCAGTTCCGCGGAGCCTATGCCCGTTGTCAAAGCCAAAGCGCCGGATTGGCTCGTCAGCGCCACATTGTCCGCCATCGTGCAGCCGAACATCTTCAGTACCGTGGTAGACGCTATCGCCCCGGCGCCGACACCGAATGTCCCTTGCTACCACTCACGCGCACATAAGCCAGAGTGCTGCTGTCGGGACTAGCCCGAAATCTCAGTCCCAGCCACTCCGGCACGGCCCGTGGGAGGAACCGGATGCTGTCGGAAACCGTGCCCACGGCCTCCATCTTGCCGTCGATCCAGAATGCGTCGCCGGCGAAATCGAAGAGCACGTCGACGCCCGGTTCGATGGTTAGCGTTTCGCCCGCTGGTATCCACCCCGGGTTCGGGCCTGCAAGCACGTATGGACTGCCGGCGGCGGTCCATGTCTGGGTGTTGATCGGGTACGGAATCACTGTCTCCGCACGAACCTGAATTCCGAGTCCAACGGTTGCGAGCGCTGCGACACAAAGTCTCGTGACACGCATAACGGCCCCCTTTTACCTCTCTCTCGCGCGACGCCGACGCTGTTACTGCGTCGGCCTGAGTGACGAATCAGTCAGTCCCTGCGAACGGAACACACGAAACCGGCGAGTCTATGCCCTATCTCGACCTGGGCAAGCGGTCACGGCATCGCCCGGGCCTGCTGCGGTCGATGGGCGAGCGCATTCGTATCGGTAGCATTCGTGGTCAGTATGCAGAGGTGCGATCGAAGACGAAAGGGGTTATCCTATCAAGATTGCTGAGATGCGGCTTCGCCTCGGCTCCCCCAGTCACGCAGTACATCTCGGTCTCCTGCTGCGAATGACAGGCGAGCCTAGGGCGTGGCGGAGCCACATCGCCCCACCAACCCGTCGAAGCGGCCCACGCACACGCATGGCCCGCGAGTTCCGTCACCAACTGGTGGGGGCAGGCGGATCGTGCTGGTCCGCCGGGCCGTCGTTGGACCGTCTCAGCGAGCGGAAGTTCACGAGCCGTTGCGTCTCCTGGCACCGCAGCTTCATGCCAGTTGGCCGGAGCCTGGCTCGAATCGGGGGTACGTGGGTGCCGGATTACGCTGAGCGGGAAAGCCAGTGGCTGGCGTACGAACACCCGGCTCCTGCTCCTCGACCCGAAGCCTGCCTCGGATCGGCTGTACGTGGGCGCCAAGCCCTGGTGGCCGATGTAGATTCATCCTGTCCCCATGACTCCTGGCGAAGACATTGACGAATCGATTAATGCAAGTATTTCGTGCGCCAAACCTTGATGATCGGCAATTCTGGCTTGTCTTCTTGCCCACGTGAGACTGAGTCTCAGTCCACATAGCGGGGCGTGGACATGCCCCCCTGAAACCGGTCCGTGTCGAGAGTCAGTACCGGGACCGTGTTCAAACGGGAGCAGACTATGCCGCGTAAGCAGTATCCTGCATCGAGAAGGAACAAGCGAAACCGACTGGACGCGCCGGGATGCGAGGGGGGCTCGTAGATACACCACGAGATAGGTTTGGCTAGACACTAGCGAAGTTAATGAGAGACGGGATTGCGGGCAGTCCGCAATCCCACAGCTGGCAGTAGGAATTCACGAGGAGATAAACGATGATCGTGCGTAAGACTCATTTCGGAATGGTGCTGGCTACCTTGACTGGGCTGGCATTCACCGCGTGTTCAAGTAATCCCGCTCCCACCGGCTCGGATGTTTCGACCGCACCGACGGATCAGGACCTTGTCAGCAACATCATGCCCGCCGCCAAGCCCACGGTCCCCGCTGGAACGGCGAGTGTGACGATTCCGGCATTCGGGTACATTGGTCGCAACGCGCATTCCGGCACGCAGACGTTCGTAGATCCGACGCCTCCAGGCGCCGAAATTCTGAGCATAGATGGATCGGCAACGACGAAGGGATGGTGGTCGAATAGCGCTATCGCCCAGCAGGACTACATCGTAAACGGCAGCGCCATCGGCAACACGGTGACGTCCGCACCGCCCGTCTGGACGCTACTTCCATTCCTGGGCACCTACGTGGGAAGCCCTCCGGGCTACGTGAAGGATGGCACGAACTCGATCTACGTGGTCAACCACTGGAACGGGATCGACATGGCTGACGTCACGCTCGTGTTCACCTATGGATTCCCCGTGGTGGAGGTCACCCTGGACGTCAAGCCTGACGGCGATCCGAACAGCATCAACCTCAAGAGCAGGGGCGTCACGCCGGTGGCCATTCTTGGCAGTGCCGACTATGACGTTGCCGAAGTCGATGTTGCCTCCCTCGCGTTGGGACCCAATGGGGCAGCCCCAGCGAAGGCAGGCAGCTATGAAGACGTCAACGATGACGGGCTGGTCGACCTTGTTCTGCACTTCAAGACGCAGGACATTGGCCTGACTGACGGTAGCGTAGAAGTCACGTTGACCGGGAAGATGAACGACGATACGGAGATCGAGGGCACTGATTCCGTTCGCATCGTCCCTGGCAGCAACAGGGGAGGCAGGAGGTAGCTAGTCTCATCTACCTCATGCCGAGCTAGAAAAGGCCCCGGAGCTAGCCTCCGGGGCCTTTTTCGTGCCCGCTCCCCGGTATTCTGCTTTCCATCCCGGCAGCCGGGCTGCGCCATCGTCGCCTGGCGTGGGCTGCCGTGCTGCGGCGTGCTAACCTCACGCCAACGCCTGAACCCGGCGCCTACGCCGATCTCAGCGATCGGAAGCTCACAAGCCGCTGCGTCTCTTCGCACCACAGCTTCATGCCGATCGACCGGAGGCTCGCCCGTATCGTCAGCGGCTCTACGTCGCGCAACGCCGGGACGCCGTCCAAGCACCTCCTCAGGCGGTAGTTCGGAATGCGCGGACCTGCGTGGTGAATGTGGTGCAGGCCTATATTCCCGGTGAACCAGCGCAGCAGCCCCGGCAAGCGATAGTAGGAACTCCCCTCGATCGACGCGCGAATAGGGTCCCACTCGTCGCTCCGGACCCAGCGCACGCCGTCGTACTGGTGCTGAACGTAGAACAGCCAGATTCCCGCCGCGCCTGCAAGGAGCATGACCGGCAACTGGATCAGGAGGTACGGCCCGATTCCGATGGTCAGGCCCGCGAGCGTCGCAATGGCGAGAAGAGCCAGATTTGTCGTGATGACGCTTGTCCGCGCCTTCGCCGGTGCGCCGTGGCCCGGTAGCCGCTGTCGGAGGAAGAACTGGTAGAACGGCCCGACGACGAAGAGTACCAGCGGGTGCCGGTACAACCGGTAACCGAACCGTCGCATTCGCGTTGCCGATCGGTAGTCGGCGACGGTCATCGTGGAGATCTCTCCCGGTCCGTGCCGATCGAGGTCCACCACGGCTGAGTGATGCGTGAGGTGCGCCCAGCGCCAATCATCGAACGCGGTGAACGAGAGAATACCGGCAAAGCAGCCCACCACGCGGTTCGCTCGGCGCGACGGAAGGAACGATCCGTGACAGCAGTCATGGAAGATGATGAACGTGCGGACCAGGAATCCCGCTGCAACGGGAATCAGCGCCGGCAGTAGCCAGACGTGTCCGCGTGCGAGGGTCCACACCATCGCCACCCAGAGCGCGGCGTAGGGGATGAGCGTGTTCACAAGCTGCCATGTCGCTCGCCCGGGCTGCGAGCGAGCGTATCGCGAGAGGGCGGAGTGCCACTCCGGCTTGGAGGTGGCGACTTCCGCGCTATGGGTGCCTTTGGGCATGTAGTTCCTGACGAGACGATATGGCCGGCGTGAGGAGTCAGTCAATATAACTGGGATGGGGACGAGAAACGCGCTTCATCACGTATGGCGCCGCGCGCACCTATCCGTCCTCGCCCGATCCTCCCAGCGCGCGAACGTCCCATCCACTGGGCTGCTGGAATACGCGTAGACCGAATTCCGGCACCATCGCAAGCAGGTGGTCGAATATGTCCGACTGGATGCCTTCGTAGTTCACCCACGCAGTATCCCCGGCGAACACGTACACCTCCAGAGGCAGACCGGCGGGCCCCGGCTCGCGCTGCCGGACGATGAACGTCATCGACTCCGTGGCGAGCGCGGGATGCTCCTTGAGGTAGTGCCACACATACGCCCGAAACGTGCCGATGTTCGTCAGTCGGCGAGGGTCGCCCAGCTCCCCGGACTCGATGCGGTACTCGGCGGCGTGCGCATCGAGTTCTTCGCGCTTCGCCTGCATGTAGTCCCGTAGCGGCCTGAAGCGACGAAATCCCTCGACCTCCTCCTCTGACAGAAATCGAATCGTAGACATGTCGAGGTGTATCGCCCGCTTGATGCGCCGGCCGCCGGACTGCTCCATGCCCCGCCAGTTCTTGAACGATTGATTCACGAGCGCGTGCATGGGCACCGTGGTGATGGTCTTGTCCCAGTTCTGCACCTTGAGCGTATGGAGGGCGATATCGATCACCTCGCCATCGGCGTCGTGCTGAGGCATCTCCACCCAGTCGCCGATGCGCACCATGTCGTTCTGCGCCACCTGAATCGATGCCACGAACGACAGGATGGTGTCGCGGAAGATAAGCAGCAGAACCGCTGTCATCGCAGTGAGCCCGCTCAGGAAGACCAGCGGCGAGCGCTTCGACAGTACGGCTACGACGAGCACAACACCAATGAGGACAACGACGATGTTCAGAATCTGCACGTAGCCCTTGATCGGCCGGGTCCGCGCCACGGGGAACGTTTCGTACAACCGGTTGGCCGCGGAAAGGAGCGTTGTTGTCGAAGCGACGAACAACCCGACCACCACCGCGCCTGTGAGGCGTTGGAAGAAGTCCACCCATCCGGCTCCCAGCCCGAGCACATGCGGAAGCAGCGCGTACACCACCAGCACCGGCGCAAACCACGACACTCGACTCAGCAGGCGCCTATCGAAGAGGATATCGTCCCATTCGATTGACGTGCGCTCTACCGCGCGGATCGCCATCGGAAGGATTACCCGGCGGGTCGCAACGTGGGCTATGACCGCCAGGAAGATCACCCCGCCCGCCGCTGCGGTCGTCGCCGCCGTGCCGCCGTTGTTGATCCAATCCGTGAATGCGTTCAGGTAGTCGTTCATCTGCCCGTCCATGCGTTGCACAAGTGCGTGAAGCGCTCCGTTCGAGGAAGGTACCGAACGCACGTGCGGCGCGTCCAGTGTGGCGGCGGATGCTGTCGGATAAACCCATTGCCGGTCTGCTGTTGCATGGGACCGGCTCAAGCGCGAGCAATCGTATTGACAATCCAGTGCGGGCCGCGTACCCTATTCAGTACTACTGCCGTACCACATCACGCATCGCACCGGAGGTGTCCGATGATGCGTCCTCTGCTCGTCACTCTGCTTCTCTCAGTGTCCCCATGCCTTGCGAACGTCCCGCAGGTGCCGCTGCACCTGGGCCGAATCTGGATGAACCCGGAATACGATGGCGCCGAAGGCTGGGACGGCTCGGTCTTGCAGTACCCCGGCGGCCTTGTCCGCGCCGACCGGGATCCGTGGACGAGTCAGAACAGCATGATACGGGGCTGGGTCGGCCAGGGCAAGAAGGCCGGCACGTACCTCTTCAGCACTGACTGGACCGACCCGAACGGCGTTGCACACGATTTCGCGTCGTCGTACATGTTCCGCTCGTACAACTACGACTATCCGCCGGACTGGGTGCCAGGCTCGCACATCGCGGAGATGAATTACCTCTACCCCGGCGGCGTGCAAATACGTCGGCGGTTCCCACGGCCACGAGTGTCTGTCGACGGACTAGAAGTATGGTTCCGCCCGGACGCGGCGGACACAACGCCTCTCCCGGATCACGCAGGCACCGGCCCGTACCCGGCGGACATCGTCGATCCGACGCTCGTAACCGAGCAAACGGTCGAGACGTGGTGGCGCTACATCCAGGGCGTCGAGCTGCGGCGAACGCACTACGCGTACCCATTCGGTGGACCTCATCAGGACTACATCATCGCGGACATCACGCTGACGAACAACGGCGTCAGCGGGAGGACGCCCGACGCGCCGGTTCTCGCCGGACAGACGCTCACCGGCGTCATCTGGACACAGGCATACGATTTCCAGAACAAGCATGCTGAGGGCCGGGAGCTTCAGGTCTGGGACAACCACGCCATGTACACCGATCCGTGGCAATCCGGAAACTCGGCCCTGTACTGGTATGATGGCGAGGCCCGCCATCTCATCCCAGATGTCGCGCCGTACCGCGGCGGCGACCTCGGCGATCCTGCCATGGGCGACTATTTCGAGGGGCACCTGCTTGGCAATGCGCACGTGATGTGGGGGCCGCTGTTCGTCTCGACGAGCCCAGGCCAATACGGCGTGAATCTCGCCGGTCAACCGGGGCTGCGACTCATCTACGCTGAGCGCGCCGTAGATTTCGCCGGCAAGGACTACTCGCCATGGGACCCGGAGAGTCAGCGCGCGCTGATCGCCTCAGGCGACCTCCAGATGCCGATGGACCAGGATTACCGCGACGATCCGCAGTCGGGTCAGTGGGCCGATCCGAACACCGGCGACGGCGCTCAAGGCGGAACAATGCTGCTCGGTTACGGCCCGCTGAATGCGCCGCTCTCCCCCGCGAACATGTCCGCTCAGGGCTGGACCTTGGGCTGGCAAGAGTCCGTGCGCACCGTCCAGATGATGGCGGGGGGCGGTCTGAACCGCGATCTGGCGCAAGCGATCGGTCAGAACTGGGCCGAGCGCCGCACCAGCGATCCGATGGGCAACTGGCTCAGCCCGTATGAGACCGAACTCATCCAATCGGGCGAGGACACGGTCAGGAAGGCGGCGAATCTGGCGTACTGGAATTTCCACGGCGAGTTCCCGCCCGTGGTGACCGGATCGCACCTGCAAAGCTGGCACATGGCAAACCACGTTACCGCAAAGCCCGCGGGGTACGGCGAGTTCAACGTTCCCGACGCTCCGCGTCCGCCTGCGCAGGTCGCCGTGCAGGGGGCCATGGCGCCGATGCAAACCGGGGACTTGGCGGAACCGAATCCGGAACACCTGGAGATCTGCTGGACTACGGAGGCCGAATCCGATCACGATCACGACACAGGCGTCATGGACTTCTCGCACTACCGCGTGTACCGGCAGGAGGGATCGCGACTGGCTCCCTGGGCGATCGTCGCCGAGGGACCTGCGACATCGTTTGGGCTGGTGCAGGCGCATGGATCGGTCGACTTCGCGGGCCGCATGTACTCTGACCACGACGTGACCGGGGGACTCGAATACTGGTACGCTGTCACGGCAATCGACGACGGGAGTCAGAACTGGTCCGAACCGGGTACTCCGCTCGAAAGCTCCCGATGGTGGACGTGGACCGGGTACGCGGAGCAGGGCGTGACCGCGGGCCCGTCGATTCTCCCCCCGCCGATCGAGCCGCCCGTGGAGCCTCCGGACCCCGAGCAAGACGAATGGTTCCTCGCACTCCCCACGATGCGGGTGAGGCCGGGCGAGCCGACAACGCTGCACATCACCGCGCATTTCGACAGCGTGAAGTCCTTCAACCTCGCGATCGTAGCCGACTTCGACGCCCTCGTGCCGGACCCCTCCCTCGCCGTCGAAGACGGCTACATTGACCTGGGGGAAGTGCAGATTGCCACATCGCTCATTGGAGATACGCTGCGCATCGGCGTCGCGACGATCGGCTACATCATACCGGGCGACGCCTCGACGTTCCAGATTCTGCTGGACCCGATATCTGAAAGCGAACTCGGTCGCACGATCCCTCTCACGTGGCTGCCGTATCCCGAAACCCATCTCGGCGAGCGCGAAGTGCTGCTGATCGACGGGAGCATCGTCATCGGCAACACGGTCTACGGAGACGTCAGCGGCGACGGCCACGTCAGCGCATACGACGCCTCACTCATCCTGATGCAGTCCGTGGGCCTGATTTCGTGGCTCGATTTCGAAATCGCGGATGTGACAGCGAACGGCTTCGTCAGCGCTCAGGACGCCGCGGAAGTGATGTTCAAGACGCTCTATCCAGACTACATGATGCCGGTCGAGGAGCTGTTCGCGGTGCCACCGGTGATTCCGATCGCGGACGCGATCACTGTCGCCGCATGGGAGTACAGTGACGGTGAGTGGCAACTTCTCCTGAGCGACGCGAGCAACATCGTCTCCGGCGATATCGTGCTCTCGGCGGTACCGGACGGACAGTTGACCGTGAATGCGGACCTCAGCTCCGCCAACCACGAGTCGGAGCGCACCCGCATCGCGTTCGTACGCACCGAGCCAGGCTCCGACGTGCTGCTGACGGTACCCGGCTCTGCCATGCCCGAGCCGCCGGAGATCCTGTCCGCGACGTTCAACGGGCAAGACTCGCCCGTGGCGGTCGCGCCGGACAGGCCCGCGCGATTCGCGCTTCACCCCGCCGCGCCGAACCCGTTCAACCCGCGAACCGCCCTGCGCTTCAGCATCGCTGAAGCTGGCGCGGTCCGTTTGGCCGTCTACGATGCAAACGGCCGGTGGGTGCGCGATATCGTTGACGACTACCGTCGCGCCGGTCACCACTCGGTCACGTGGGACGGCACGGACGACGCCGGGAGAGCCGTCGCGAGCGGGGTGTACGTCGCGCGGCTGACCGCGGGAGCGGACCGGGCCTGGCAGAGGATGCTACTGGTGCGTTAACCACACGCGCAGACAGGAGTGTCCAGCGAACGCTCCGCGTTCGTGCGCCACCAACGGCCTCGAGCGGCCCGACGTGTCCCATGCGATGCCTGCACACGGCGAGATGCGCAGCGTCTGCATCAGCGGTACGTGTGCATACCGGGGAGTTGCGCAGCAACTCCCTTAGTAACCAGCCCGTGGCTGGTTACCCCCCGTATTTCTCCCCAAGCTCGCGGATCAGGTCGACGAACTCCCGGTGCGCCTGGAACGACGTGTCCGGCGGCGTCGCGTGGTCGATGCACGGGATGAACCCACCGTCCTGCAGCAGCGCCGGCACCTTCCGCATTACCTCCTTGCGCATGACGTCCCCGCCCTCTGCCACGGCGCGCTTGTCGATGCCGCCGATGAGGGCCAGGTCGTGCCCCCAGCGCTTGCGAACGTCCTGCGGCTCCCAGTCGGCGGCGATCTCAAACGGGCACATCACGTTGACGCCGGAGGCGATGAACTGATCGAGCAGCACGTCGGCGTTGCCGTCGGTATCCACCCAGATGATATCGATTCCGCAGGAGCGGATGTGATCGATGAGCGGCGCGTAGTACGGCATCATGAACCGGCGAACGAAATCCGGCGAGATCAGCGGACCGGTCTTGTGCGCCATGTCCTCCCAGAAGATGACGTAATCGAGGCCGGGGAAATTCTCTGTCACAGTCGTCATGAGCTGGATGTAGAAGTCGAGCCACCACCTCATGATGTCGGTGACGAGGTCAGGGTCGTCGTAGTAGACGTACGCCAGCTTCTCCTCGCCGAAGCAGTTGCGCTGTGTGCCGTATGCGCCGCAGATCGTCAAGCCCAACGGGTACTGGCAATCGTCGAAACGCGCGTGCAGATCGGCCCAATCGCCGAAACGGGACTGCTTGCCGGGTTCGAGCCGTGGCAGCATCTCCTCCCAGTCCTTCCGCGACTCGATCGGAAAGCGCAGCCACTGCGGCATACTCAGCTCGGCGTGGTCGGCACGCACCCGCCGGACGATGCCGTCGTCGCCGCGGAAGACCACGTGCGACTCGGTCCGCTCAAGCTCCTCGTACTCGTAGAGCGGGTCCAGCGGCAGGCGAGTGAAGCCGCTGTTGATGGGGAAGTACACGCGCGGGTCCATCTCGAAGTATTCGTCAGGCGCGACGTCCTCCGGCAGCCCTTCCTTTCGCCACCGCTCGACGGTCTGCCCCCAGAATCCAAGCGTCTCCCACCGCACCGGCCTGTCCACCCGCTCGAAATGCATCTGCCGTTTGAACCGTTCGCGTGAGTTCATGTATGGTTCCTTCCTCTAGACACTGGAGACCTGGATTATCCGCCTGCCGTGGGTGCGCGACTCGCGCACCGAGCGTTGGCCTGGCCATATCCGCGCACAGGCACTTCCGGTGACGCCAGACGGGGAGTCGCACAGCGACTCCCCTAGTAACGCGCTTCCATCATATGAGAGCGGGGAATCGCGAAGCGATTCCCTTAGTAGTGAGCCGCCGGGCTCGCTACCCGCCATGCTTCTCGCCAAGTTCGCGCACAAGCTCGACGTACGCGCGGTGATCGTCGAACGACGTATCCGGCGGCGTCAGATGGTCGATGCACGGGATATAGCCGCCGTCCTGCAGAAGCGCGGGCACCTTACGCATCACCTCGTCCCGCATGACCTGGCCACCCTCCGCCACGGCGCGCTTGTCGATGCCGCCAACGAGAGCGAGCTGATGCCCCCAGCGTTTCCGCACGTCCTGCGGCTCCCACCCGGCGGCGATCTCGAATGGCCACATGGCGTTCACGCCCGAGGCGATGAATTGATCGAGCAGAACGTCCGCGTTGCCGTCGGTATCCACCCAGATGATGTCGATGCCGCATGATTTGATGTGGTCGATGAGCGCCTCGTAGTAGGGCATCATGAAAGTGCGCACGAATTCCGGCGAGATGAGCGGCCCGGTCTTATGGGCCATGTCCTCCCAAACCTGCACGCAGTCCAGTCCGACGAAGTTCGTCGTGACGATGGTGACGAGGCGCTTGTAGAAGTCGAGCCACCAGCGCATGATCTCATGAACGAGGTCGGGATCGTCATAGTACACGTACGCGAGCTTCTCCTCGCCGAAACAGTTGCGCTGCGTACCGTACGCCCCGCAGATGACGAGCTGGAGCGGGTAGTCACGATCGTAATACGTGCGGCGATGTTCGGCCCAGTCGCCGTAGCGCGAGGGCGTGTCCGGGTCGAGCCGGGGGAGCATGTTCTCCCAGTCCTTGCGCGACTCCACCGGGAAGCGCAGCCACTGCGGCATGGAAGAGTGGTCGGTGCGCTCGCGCCGGACGATGCCGTCGGCCCCTCGGTACACGAAGTGCCGCTCTTCGCGTTCGAGTTCTTCAACCTCGAAGGGCGGATCGAGCGGCAACTGCACGAAGCCGCTGTTGATCGGGAAGAACGGGCGCACGTCCATGCCAAGGTAGTCCTCCGGCGTGACACCCTCCGGCAGCCCTTCCCCGCGCCACCGGTCGATGGTCTGCCCCCAGAAGCCGAGCGTCTCCCACCGCATGGGACGATCCACCCGCTCGAAACGCATCTGCCGAAGGAATCTCTCCCGTGGTGTCATGCTGATCTCCGCGTTTCGAACGAACGATCTTCTCCCGCGATCTCGGCGTAGCGCGTCCGGCGCTCCTCAAGGCCGAAGCTTTCTATTGCGTTGTCCCGCAGGAGCATGGTGCCTACCTCCGCGGCGTATTCCTCTGCGAAGCGACCTTCCTCGACCTTCTCCGTGAGCACGCGAGCAATCTCGCGACGAGCGATCACCGCGTGCCCGCAGACTCCCTCGGCGAACACGTAGTCGCCGCCGAAGCCGAGCAGCTTGTTGGCGGGCACGGCGTCAAGCATCACGGAGAGCGTGTGGCGAGTCGCGGCGGGCGCCATGATCCAGGCCCAGCAGAAGTCCACGGTGACGTTCGCGAAGTTCTTTGCGATCACAACAAGCTCGGCGTCATACGGGTACGACACGTGGTAGACGTCGAATTTCGTATTCGGGTACTTCAGGAATAGGTTGATGAGCAGAGCGGCGCGGCTGTTCGTGATGTCGTTGCCGTTCCCCTCTTGGAGCCCTGTGTGAAACTTCATCCGCAGATCGTGCTCGCCGCATTTCCGGCAGAGGTAGTGCAGCACGAAGTCCTCAAGCGCCTTCACCTCGCGCCGGTCGGGGAGATCGTTCCGCGCCAGCATGCGGATGAAGGTCCCCTCCACTGCGCTCATCGGCACGTCGTCCCACACGAGCGTCCGATCGTATGCACGTCCGACCTTGAACGCCCCGCTGCAGTACGGCGCGTCGCGCTCGAACACCCGGTCGATGAGGCCGAGATAGTCGTCCAGGCAGAGGATGTCGGTGTCCTCCTGCGCCGCAAGCGCCGGTATGTCGAGCGTCGTGAAGCAGTCGACGGTATCGACGACGAAACACGCAGGATCGTGATCCGGGTTGAATCCGAGGCGCGGACCGAACGGGTTATTCATAGCGTAGTCGATGCCCGACTCGTCGAAGACTTCCCGCGTGAATCCCGGCTTCACCCGCTGCCGCATCGCGTCAGTGAGCACCTCCACCGTGCCCTCGGAGAACTCGTCGATATCGTACAGCTCGCGAATCGCGATGCGGAGCGACTCGCAGTACGCCGTGTTCCACGACCTGCGGTACCACGGCTCAAGCAGCGCCCACCGGTCGCGCGGAGCGAGCGTCGGATCGGTGCGCACGCGCTCCATGTCGCGTGGCGGCATTCCGGCGGATATCAGATCGCACGACGCGTAGTGCGTGAACAGGCGCCCAATGTGGATATCGTCGCCGACGGGCATGTCGCGCTCGCGGTGCAGGTGCTCGTGCGTGTCGATCATGGCAACGTCGCACAACGCGGTGTGTATGCGCCGGTAGACGTCGGTCTCGTAACTATGCGGCATGAGCGATCTCCAACGGGTTTCAGCTAAGCATCGATCCGGCGCGCACGGCGTCGATCGCGTCACGGGTCATTTCCGGCGCGTTCGATACGCCGGAGGCCAAATACTCGACAAGTGAATGAAGCAGGGCGCTTGCTTCGGGATACTCCCGGTCCAGACTTAGTGCGCAGAGCATGATGACGCCGTCGCCTATCCTGCGTTCGACGAGGTATCCGAGCGATCTCCCGACCGGGAACGAGTGGATCGGGCGCACGATGGGATCGTCGTCGTTCAGACCGAGGGGTTCCAACGGCATGGGCGCGGCGTCCTTCATCAGCCGGTAGAACTGGAGATCAGCGAACCGTTCGTGCATCAGACAGTCCAGCGCCGGGTGCTCCTGGATGATCGTGCCGTCGTGGCCGTCCTCGTACGGCGGATAGTTCGCCGGCGGCGTGAAGAAGTAATGATTGTGGTGTTCGCCGAGTTTCGCGTGCCAGGGGCGGAGAAGCCCCTCGCCCGCCGCGAGAATCGCCCGGCCGCCGGATCGCACGAACTGCTCGATATCCTTTGTCAGCTCCTCGGCCAGCACGACGCGCGCACCGTCGGGTGCGAGGTCCGCCACGCTCGCGACCTGGGCGTCCACGCCGGATATCCAAGTGCGAAGTTCATCGCCGACGCGGACCACGTCTCCGATCGGGCCGTCCGCGGGCAGGAGCCAGAGGTCCCACTCATTGCAGAACCGGCGCTCGCCCTCGACGACCTCGGCCACGAGCCGGGCACGCGCGGGAACCGACACGTCATCCGGGATTCGCGCCGTGAGCCTTCCAACGCGACACGTGCCAAACGGCGAATGATCGTAGGTCAGCGCGCCGCTGTCGAGGACTCTTCCGCTGCTTACGATCCGCCAGCCCACAACGGGCCTGGATAGTGGCGGATGCGAGTAGTCCGAGACGAACAGCTCGGCCTCGACCGTATCGCCGGGCACGTATACGCGCTCGTCGAATCCCAGGCCGCACATGACGACGGTATCGCCGTTCGTGCGGAGCCACTCGTCGCTGGAAGCGACCTTACGCTCGAAGAACTCGTCGATGACGCCCTGCGGTGAAGGCGTGGTATCCATGGCGTTGAAGTGGCATATGCCCGCCAGCGTTGGATTGTCGCGGCGGCAGAGTTCCATCTTGCCCTTCGCCTCGACGAGCTGCAGGCGCTGACTGTTCGCCGCTGCCTCCTCGAGCGTGTGCTCGACGCCATGTTCGCGCGCCGCCGCGCGGGCCATATCCTGAGCGTACGGGCGCATCGCGCCGTCGTAGCGGTCGGATATGCGCACGTCCGGGAACGAACTCCACCAGCGGTACTCATGCTGGATCAGCGGCTTCGGGCACTCGTCGGCGATGTTCGCCTCGGCATTCACGAAATCGGAAGGAAGATCGGGATTCCAGCCACCGTCGGTCCAGAGAACCAGCGCGGTGGGCTTTATGTCCCGCGTGCGCTCGTAGCACTTCCACGCCAGGCGCGGATGGGTACAGCGACTGCCGAGTTCATTGCTCATGCAGTAGAAGTTCGCGGACGGGTGGTTCACGTCGCGCAGCACGGTCGCATCCCACTGCTCGGACAGAGCGCTGCGCGCGTCAGGCGTCGGCTGCGGCCACGCGTACACGTGCCACTGATTGTGGCCGCCCCACCCGCCGAGCATTCCCATCTCGCTCTGGATGACGAGCCCCACCTCGTCGGCCACGTCGTAGTATTCCGGCGCCTGCACGTACGACTGGAAACGCACGTAGTTGTAGCCATACTCGCGGAGGTTCGTGAGTTTCCGACGCAGACGCTCCCGGTCCGTGTCCGGCGATCCTGTCTCCGGCGCGGCGAGGAACTCGCCGGTGCCCCGCCAGTAGTATGGCTCCTCGTTGACGCGCAGGTGCGTGCCGTCGGTGTCGAACCGGACGAACCCGGTGCGCTCCGAGAGCGCATCGAGCACGACGTCGCCGCGCGCAAGCGTTACGTCCACTCGGTAGAGCGCCGGGCGATCCGGGCTCCAGAGATCCACGCCCGGAACAGCCAGATCTAGCGTCGCCACGCCATCCCGCACCGGCGCTTCGCCGGTGGCCATCGCCCCACTGTCCGCATCGTCGCGTGAAACGGCAGCCTGCGCCGTGGCGCCATCCGACACACCTCCAGTCGCGAACTCGCAGCGCAGGACACCGGTTCCGGTGTCTGGC
The DNA here is from genome assembly GCA_964510105.1 of uncultured bacterium. Lineage (GTDB taxonomy): Bacteria > Latescibacterota > MWCZ01 > MWCZ01 > MWCZ01 > CAZWQW01. The sequence continues at coordinate 39,841 of CAZEAI010000007.1, read as the reverse complement.
AGCAGACGGGCCTGCTCGACGCACGCGTCGCCGGTCGCGACGATCTCCACAGGACGATACAGCCCGGACCAGTTCCCTTGCCAACTGAAGGCGAAACCCAGCTCGCGGGCGTCCTCGCTTACACGGACGACGAGGTCGTTGTCGGCATCATCGCGAAGGATATCGCCAACGTCGAAACCGACCGGGACGAACGGTTGATGGTGCTCACCAAGCCGGACGCCGTTCAGCCAGAATTCGGCGCTGGGATGCACGCCGCCAAAGCGTAACTCGTGCCGCTCGCCGACGAGTTCATCTGGAACGCGGAACGTCGTGGCGTACCAACCGGTGCCCGTGTACGTCGCGCGAAGCGTGCGCGCCTCCAGGCGAAAGTCCCACACTTCGTCGGTGCTGTCGTCGCCGTAGCCTTGCCCCTGCCAGCAACCGGGAACCGCTATGGAGTCGGCGATTCCGTCCTGACGGGCGTGCCACCCATCGGCGACCCCAACATCGTCGGGATCGAGCCGGAAGCGCCAGCCGTCGGCAAGCTGAGCACGCCGTTCGTCGGGATGCAGATGCACGGGATTGACCCGTACCGGGAAACGCGGGGTGCTGCCATCCGATTTCGCATGGGCCATGAAACAGACCTCCGACGTAGTGTGCGCCAACACGTCACATGAGGCGAATCGCGCTACAGGGCGCGGTAGGTAGAGGAATGCGCCGTGGGAAATCTACGTGGAGCGCGGGTTCGGGAACAAACCACCTGCCGGGAACGAGCTGGCGTCAGAGGCACGCCGCGATGGCACATCCGGCGAGCTACTGCCCGGCCTCCATCCGAACGCCTCGGAGGCGGTTCAGCGCCGCAGCAAGCTCGAAGCGTCTGAACCGGGCGTGGTCCCCGACGGGGTAGGGGCTGAGCACGCCCAGCCCATCGCGGTCGAAGACGCTGTCGAGCATGTCGAGCACCTCCGAGAGCGCCCGCGTCCCGTCCATGAATTCGTCGCGGCAGTAGAGTATCGCCGCCGAGATTGCGTTAAGCTGGCTCGGGTCGGTGATCTGCTCAACCGCCGACACATCGATCTCGCGCCACCCAAACTCGATTGTCTTTACCCCGTGCGCGCGTGCCCGTTCTCCGCGGCTGTCGCGATCGGCGTTCAGGCTGTCGGGCCGCGGTGAGCGCGACGTAACGTCCCCGAAGCCGTCGCCGCCCTCGTACTCGCGCTCGACGCCGTGTTCCCGCGCGATGGCCAGCGCCTCGTCGGTGACGTCGCGTGGCAAGTACTCATCCATCATGATCACCGTATCCGCGACATCGAAGTAATCGCCCGAACCACCGACAACGATGATCGTCGATACGCCCAGATCGTCGTAGAGCGACCGGACCTTGTCGATGAACGGCGTGATGGGCTCGCGCTCCTTCGCGACAAGCTCCTGCATTCGGTGGTCGCGGATCATGAAGTTCGTCGCCGAAGTGTCCTCGTCGATGAGCAGCGCAGTTGCGCCAACCTCCAGCGCTTCGACGATGTTCGCCGCCTGCGACGTGCTACCCGACGCGTCGTCGCTGACAAACGCACGCGTATCCCGTCCGCGGGGCAGGTTGGTGATGAAGGGGCTGATATCCACACGCTCCACCGACCGGCCGTCCTCGGCGCGGATCTTCACCGCTTCGGGCACGGTCGCAACGCCTTCGCGGCCATCGTCGGGAATGTGGCTGTACACGCCGAGTTCGACGGCATCCAGCAGCGTCGACTTCCCGTGGTACCCGCCGCCGACAATGAGCGTCACACCGGGCGGGATGCCCATACCTCGCACTTCGCCCGCGTTGGGCAGCGCGAACGCGACCTCCAGCGACGGCGGCGACTGGAATCGCACGGCATCAGCGGCATCCATCGGACGGGGATCGATGCCTGATCGCCTCGGAAGCAGGCTGCCGTTCGCCACGAACGCCACGAGTCCGCTATCCGCCAACTGGGCGCGGAGTGCGTCCTGGTCCTCGTTGGCGAACACGTGACGCCGTAGGTCCGCCTCGTCGAGATTGTCGAAGACGAACGCCGCCCTCACGGCAACAGGCAGCTCGTCGACGAGAATGCGGGCGGCCTCGCGGCCCAGGATGCGTCGTCCCTGAGCCGGCAGCCCGACGAGGAAGCGCCCTTCGACCTCCCATTCGTCGACGAACACGCTCGTTCGCTCGAGGATCTCCTGTGCCGGCTCATCCATGACCACGGCGCCACTCCGCCCGGAGCCCTCGCCGCGCCGGATGCTACCTCTCACCTCGCTCCGAAAACGGCGGGTCAGGTAGTCGCGCAGCCCGATTTCCCGGCTTCGATGCTCCCAGTACTGCTGCGGCAACCGCGCAACGTCCTGCTGCATCCTGACGCGAACACGGCTGGGCCGGGCGTAGGGGTCGCCCTGGACGTGATCTACGACGAGTTCGAAGTCGCCGAAGTCGTATGTGCCCTTGATCTGCTTGTACGCACCGTACCCCGCTCCATCGATACGGTGGAGCGTATGGCGTAGATCGTCGCTGGTGTGTGGCGTGTCGTTCCGGGGCATGCCTGTTGTTTCGTTGATTGCAGATGGAACCGGGATCGCTTCGGGTAGAATGTACCCAATGACGAACGCGTCGACCGGAACTCAGTCGCGCCGTCCCGGAAAATCGGCGAACGCGCTCGCCGGATCGTCCGTCAGGAGTTTCGCATCATGCAGGCCGCCGTCTTCATCTATGACGCGGCCGTCGGAGAGCATATACGCATTGCGTCGCCCCAGCGGTATCGCAAGCGTGTGTGACTCGAGGTCCTCCTCGTCGCGCAGGCGTTCCTCGTCGGCGGCATCGAAGTCGAGCGACTCGGCCACCACCGCGGCGAGACGCCGCTCCGCTGCGTGCGCATCCTCGCTTGCCTCGGGAGCGCCAACGAGATTGTGTTGCTCGTGGGGGTCGTTCGCGAGATCGATGAGAATGGGAGGCGCGTCGCGAAACGCCACGTATTTCCAGGCCCCATCGCGAACCATGCGGAACTGCGTCCCCTCGCCCCAACGCGGTATCAGCGCGTCGCACATCACGGGGCCGCGATCCGGCTCGTCGCCGCCGCGCACCGAGTCGGAGAGGTCGATGCCGTCCATGCCGCCCGGCGCCGTGACTCCGGTCAGACCGCAGAGCGTCGGAAACAGGTCCGCGAGGCTCACCGGCGTCTCGACATCGCTCGGCGCCACTTCGCCGCGACGGTGCTCCGGCGTCTGCACGAACCAGGGCACGCGCGCGCACCCCTCGTGCCACGAATTCTTCCACCACAACCCGTGCTCGCCGGCGAGTTCGCCGTGGTCGGTGGTGTAGACCACGATCGTGTTCTCCAGCAATCCGTCACGTTCGAGCATCGCCGTGAAGTCGCCGAGTATCTCGTCGAGATAGTCCACGCAGCCGAAATACGCAGCGCGCGCCTTGAGCATCTCCTCGTCGCCGATCTCGTCGGACCGGAAGCCCGCTCGCATACCGCGCGTCATGGGATGTTCATGGGTATCACCCGGGCCCATCTTCGGCCTCGTAACGCCCTCGGGCCAGTAGCGCTCGAAGTGCCGTCGCGGCGCGTGGAGCGGGAAGTGCGGACGGCTGAAGCTCGCGCAGAGAAACCACGGCTGTTCCGGCGCGACGTGCTGCCGGTCTCGCAGCCACGCCATGGATTCTCGCACGACGATCTGCTCCTGCAGGCGGCTCTCGGGAGTGATGGTAGGCCCGGCGGTGAGCGTGCGGCCGCGCATGGAGCCATGCTCGGTCCGTCCGAGGACCGGCTCGTCCTGATGTCCCGCCAAGCCGGTCAGATCACCATACGGGCGGTGCTGGAAGCCGCAGAACTGCCGGTCGCCGCCGAAGTGCATCTTGCCCGTGAGACACGTCTCGTATCCCGCGTCGACGAACGCGCCCGGAAGCGTCGGAATGTCCGGGGAGAGCAAGCTGCCGTTCTCCCACGCCGCCGCGCGACGTTGATCGCGACCGGTCAGCATGCACATCCGGGAGGGCGTGCAGAGCGGCATCTGGCAGTACGTCTGCCGAAAGTTCGCCGATCTCGTGGCGATGGCGTCGAGCGCTGGCGTGTGGACGGGTTCGCCCTCACCATCTGGGTCGAGGTAGCTGAAGTAGCGGTAGCTGTGTTCGTCGCTCAGCAGGAACAGTACGTTCGGGCCTTCGGACGGCATACGGTGTTCTCCCTCAGTCGTGATCGTGGCGCTGCAGCCTATCTCGTAGGTGCGGCACGATAGGCATCGGGGCAACCCCCGGCGAACTCTCGCTTCGCTCGTGTTCGTTCAGGAGTTCGCAGGCGAACTCCCCGTGAATCGGATAGATGCAACCGGGCGGGAACGGGTGATGTCTCGCTACTCCCCAGTCCGTCTCCGACTACGCGGAGCCGCATCTCCCCCGGAGAGGACAAGGCTCGGCGAACACGTAGGGTCCGCGGGAAGGGGGCGGGTGAGGGCAGCCACGGAGCAACTGATCTCGTTCTTTCGCGGGGGAACGGTTGGCGGGCTGCGCGATCCTTCTCCCGTTTGCACTCGCACGCGGCTCGACACGCGCAGCGCCCCGCCCCCTCCGCCGGGCGGGGAGATCGCGGCAGCGATCTCCTGAACGAACACGAGCGTAGCGACAGTTCGCCGGCTTCAGCCGACTTACCGGGGGAAGACCAACCCAGTCGTAGCCCGCGGCTTGAGCCGCCGGGCGACGTGGTGCCGATGCGTACGCACAGACGGCGTCCCGCCGCTGACAGACGAAACGCCGTTGCGTGATCCGGTGTCGAACGCGGAATCAGCCGCGCGCGACCTCAAGTGCCCGCTTCGCCACGCTGTCGGCGGTGAAGCCAAACTTCTCGAGCAACACCTTCATCGGCGCCGACGCTCCGAACCGGTCCAGGCCGATCACGTCACCGGAATCGCCGACGTACTTGTGCCAGCCCATGGTCGAGCCCGCCTCGATAGCGACCCTCGCACGCACCGATTTCGGTAGCACCGACTCGCGGTATTCGTCGGGCTGCGCATCGAACAGGTCCCACGAGGGCATGCTCACGACGCGCGCGTCGACGCCCTGCCCGGACAACTGCGCTTTCGCTTCGAGAGCGACGCTGACCTCCGAGCCGCTGGCGACGAGGATGATGTCCGGCTCCGACTTGTCGCTGTCCGCGAGAACGTACGCGCCGCGACGCAGGCCGTCCGCGCGCGCGAGGACCGACCGGTCGAGCACAGGCACGTTCTGCCGGGTCAGGACGAGAACCGTCGGGCGGTCCGTGGACTCCGCGGCGACTTTCCACGCCTCGGCGGTCTCGTTTGCATCGCACGGACGCAACACGGTGACCCCGGGGATCGCGCGCAGGCTCGCGAGCTGCTCCACCGGCTGATGGGTCGTGCCGTCCTCACCAAGCGCTATGGAGTCGTGCGTGAACACGTACGTCACCGGCAGCTCCATGATGGCGGACAGGCGCAGCGACGGACGCAGGTAGTCGCAGAAGACGAAGAACGTCGAGACGAACGGACGCACGCCGCCGTGCGCCGCCATGCCGTTGCCGATTGCGGCCATGCCGTGCTCGCGGACGCCGAATGCGATGTTCCGACCGCCGTAGCCCCACTCGCCGCCGACCGCACCGGCGATCTCGCGGTCACCCTTCACGGACGGGTGCGCGAAGTCGCCCATTCCCACAAGCGCGGTGTTCGTTGACGGATTCAGGTCCGCCGATCCTCCAACGAGATTCGGCACCTGACCCGCGATGGCATTCAGCACCTTGCCCGATACGACGCGCGTCGCCGCGCCTTTCTCATCCGCATCGAACACGGGAATGTCGGAATTCCACCCGTCGGGCAGCTCGCCGGTGACGGAGCGCTTGAATTCCGCCGCCAGATCGGGATGCGCCGACTCGTACGCAGCAAACCGCTCGTTCCAGACGTTCTCGGCGGCCTCACCGCGCCCGACGGCCTCGAGGAAGTGCTCGCGTGTGTCCTCGGGGATGTGGAAGTCCTTGTCCTCGGGCCAGCCGAGATTGCGCTTCGTCGCCGCGACCTCTTCGTCGCCAAGCGGCGACCCGTGGACCTTGGACGTCCCCGCCATGTTCGGCGATCCGAACCCGATGGTGGACTTCACACGGATGAGCGACGGGCGCTCGGTCTCCGCCTTCGCCTCGATGATCGCGGCCTGGATGGCTCCGGCGTCATCGCCGTCATCCACGGTCAGCACCTGCCAGCCGTAGGCCTCGAAGCGCTTCGTGCGATCCTCGCGGAACACGAGATCCGTCTCGCCGGCAAGGGTGATGCTGTTGTCATCGTAGAGGTAGATGAGCTTCCCGAGCTTCAGGTCGCCCGCCAGCGACGCCGCCTCGGCAGCCACGCCCTCCATGAGGTCGCCGTCGGAGCAGATCGCGTAGGTGTGATGGTCGACGATCTCGTGCCCCGGCCGGTTGTACCGCGCAGCCATCCAGGCCTCGGCGACGGCCATGCCGACGCCGGTGGCGAAGCCCTGTCCGAGCGGACCGGTAGTCGTCTCGATTCCGGCGGCGTCTCCGCGTTCGGGATGTCCGGCCGTCGGGCTCTTCCACTGACGGAAGTTCTTGAGATCGTCCAGCGACATGTCGTAGCCCGTCAGATGCAGCATGGCGTACAGAAGCATAGAGCCGTGGCCTGCCGAAAGCACGAACCGATCACGGTCGAACCAGTCACCGTTCCGCGGGTTGTAACGCATCGCGCTCGTCCAGAGAGCGTAGGCCATGGGCGCGGCTCCCATCGGCATGCCGGGGTGGCCGCTGTTGGCTTTCTGCACACCATCTACCGCGAGGAAGCGGATCGCGTTTACATGCTGCTCCCGCTTGGACTTGTCCTGCATCGCTGCCTTCTCCCGTGATTTGTCTGGAGGTATCTACATCCCCGCGATCGGTGATCCGCATTCGGGTGGAATCGTGTCTGACAAGCGTTCCGTACGCCGGGCGGAGTACAGTAGGAAAAACGTACGCATACACGCGCGTTACGGGCAAGGGTATCGGTCGCTTCGAATGGCTGTCGCCGCCCGCGCTCAGCGGCACGAGTAACGGCTCACGCGGCGCTGGCCTTGCGGCACCGGCGTATCCCGGCGCAACTTCTGTGCCCACTGAAGGAGGTATGCGTGGCGATTTCTGTAGATGCGAGCATGCCCGGCGGCAACGTCGCCGAGGCGTACGTCGAGGAGACCGAGCAGGCAGCAATCGTACGATTCACCGCCGCCGCGCACGGTGGCACGGAGCGGCTCTGGTTCCGCTTTCGAATCGATGGCTTGTCTGGAGAATCGAAGCGTCCGGTCCGGCTTATTCTGAACCATCCGGACACCATGCTCGGCGCGCAACGTCCCGAGACTCTTCGCCCCGTCATCAGACACGATGGCGCCGACTGGAAGCGGACCGCCCCGGCCGTGCTTCAGGAGCAGGACGACGGTCGCCGCTCATACGCATGGAACGTCGATGCGCCGCGGCGTACCCTCGACGTCGCATTTTGCTACCCGTACGGACCTCGGGAAGTGGACGGGCTCGTCGGCGATCTCGACGGGTACCTGAGCGCACACACGATCGGCGTAAGCCAGGGCGACCGAGCCATCGTCCGGTTGAGCAATTCGAGCGGCAACGCCGGACGGCAGCGACCGGGTGTGTACCTCTCCGCCCGGCAGCACTCAGGCGAAACGCCTGGCTCCTGGGTGCTGGACGGCGTACTGCGCGAGTTCGCCTCCCTCGGCGACAAAGCGCCGGTGGTCTGGGCTGTGCCGCTCACCAACATCGACGGAGTGATGGATGGCGACTACGGCAAGGATCCGTTTCCGCGCGACCTGAATCGCTCATGGTCGCAGCCGCCGATGCGGCACGAGGTGATGACGATGCAGCGCGACATCGACCGGTGGCGAGAACGGTGCATGCCCGCCCTCGCCATCGATTTCCACGCGCCCGGAGGATGTGAGGACACCGGAGTCTACGCGTTCATCCCCAATCCGGCGAAGCAATCGGTGCCCGCGCGCGCCGTAGCGCCATACGCCGAAGCCATCGCCGAGAAGCTCGGCGAGCACGCCGCGATACCGTTTACGCGAGTCGCGCACTACGCGTCGCGCTGGGAGGGTCCCGAAGGCGGCAAGCCTACGATCAATGGATGGTTCACGTCGTTCGGCATCCCGTCCATGTGCGTCGAGACCCCCTACGGCATGATCGGCGACCTCGTCCTGACCGTGCAGGAATACCGGGAGATTGGACGGCGCGTAGCCACGGGAATCGTGAACGCTTTGGAGAAGCACGCATGAAGATCGCACACATCACCGATCCGCACCTACGCGAGAATCTTCCCGGCACCGCGCGAGTCAACTCGCGTCTCAGCCGGCGGATGGCCGGGCTACTCGGAAGCGCCGCCGAAATCCTGCGGACGGAGCGTCCCGATCTTGTGGTCGTCAGCGGCGACCTGCTCGACCATCCATCCTACGGTCTGAACGACCCGGAGCTGCGGCGGCGCGGGCTGATGGATCTCTCGCTGATTCGCGACGTGGTCGAGGGAATCGGTTGCCCGTATGCTGTGGTTCACGGAAATCACGACCACCCGGAACTCGTTCAGGACGTGTTCGGTAGCCGCGACCCTTCGCCACTCGACGAGATCCTGGTCGACGGGCATCGCGTGATCCTGTTCCACGACGACGAGGTGGAAGCGAACGTACCGCAGCGCATGGGCGGCGAGCGGAACCGTTTCCTGCGCGTCGTGGACGAGGCGGGCGCACCTCAGATTCACGTCCAGCATTTCGTCGTGCGCCCTGAGCTGCGGGAAGGATACCCACATTCGTATCGCGAGGCCGGCGAACTGGGCGACAGGATCCTGCGGAGTGGAAACGTCCGGCTCGTACTGAGCGGCCACTACCATCGCGGTGTGGAGCCCTTCCGCGAGGGCGATACGTGGTTCTCGACGGCGCCGTCGTTCGCCGAGCCTCCACACTGCCTGCGACTCTACGACCTCGATGGGAGCGACCTGACATGGCGTGACGTCTCCATCGCCGATGACGACCCCGAACTCCGCCCGGCCGTGTTCCTCGACCGCGACGGAAACATCAACCCGCAGCCATCGTATAGAACGGGGCCGGAGGATTTCGAGCTGATCCCAGGCGCCGCGAACGCGCAGCGCAGACTGAAGGATGCGGGCTACGAACTGGTCGTCGTGTCGAATCAAACGTGTGTCGGCCTGGGCTGGGTGACGGCGGAAACCGTCGGCGCGGTAATGGACCGCATGTCGCTCATGCTGCAGGACGAAGCCGGCGTCGACGTGGACGGTGTCTACTCGTGTCACCATTGCGCGGAGGCTGTGCTGCCGGAGTGGCATCACCCCGATCCGCCCGACCTCAAGCCGAACCCAGGCATGCTGCTCCGCGCGGCCGAGATACACGGCATCGATCTTGCCCGGTCGTTCATGGTTGGCGACTCGGTCGGCGACGTGGGGGCCGGACGGAACGCCGGTACGGGCACGGTGCTCGTCCGAACCGGCGCGGGCCACGAGTCCGAGAGTCGCCTGCCGCCGGGCTCGGCAGATGCGGTCGTGGACGACATATCCGCCGCCGCGGACTGGATACTCGCGCAGAGCTAGGCGGGCCCGGCACAGCGGCAATCAGTCGCCGTGGTCGCCGAGTTCTCCCCACGACTCGTGGAACACGCCTTCCCGGTCGGTTCGCTCGAACGTGTGCGCGCCGAAGAAGTCGCGCTGCGCCTGGATCAGGTTCGCGGGAAGTCGGGCGCTTCGGTATGCGTCGTAGTAAGCCAGCGACGCCGACATGGCCGGCACCGGCACTCCGAACCGAACGGCGACGCCGACGACTTGGCGCCACGCCTCTTGCCGCGAGCCGACCGCCTCAGTGAAGAACGGGTCGAGCAGCAGGTTCGGCAACGATGCATCTCGGAGGTAGGCGTCGCTGATATCGTTCAGCAGACGCGCCCGGATGATGCATCCGGCCCGCCAGATACGAGAGGTCTCGGCGAAGTCGAGATTGTAGCCGTATTCGTCGGACGCCGCCCGCAGCAGCGCCATGCCCTGCGCGTAGGAGCAGATCTTCGACGCGTAGAGCGCGTCGCGCACCCGGTCGATGAGTTGCGCGCGGTCGCCGTCAAATCCGACCTCCGGTCCGGGCAACGCACCGGCGGCGTTCTCGCGTTCGCTCTTGAGCGACGAGACGATGCGCGCGTCCACGGCGGCGGTAATGGTTGGTACTGCGGCGCCGAGATCGAGGGCGGCCTGCGTCGTCCACTTTCCGGTGCCTTTCTGCCCTGCCTTGTCGAGGATCACGTCGACAAGCGGCTGTCCGGTTTCATCGTCGATTTCCGTGAACACGGATGCCGTAAGCTCGATCAGGAAACTCGACAGCACCCCTTCGTTCCACTCGGCGAACAGCTCGGCGAATTCTGCCGCCGAGAGCCCGAGTGCACGCTTCAGCACGTCGTACGACTCGGCGATGAGCTGCATGTCGCCGTACTCGATGCCGTTATGCACCATCTTCACGAAATGCCCCGCGCCGCCGGGACCGACGTACGTCACGCAGGGCGCGCCGTCTTCCTCCGCCTTCGCGGCGACCTTGACCATGATCGCCTCGACGTCGCGGTAGGCCTGCTCCGTGCCGCCCGGCATGAGGCTGGGACCCCACAGGGCGCCTTCTTCGCCGCCGGAGACGCCCATGCCGAGGAAGTTCACTCCCGCTGCCTCGACCAGCCGCGCGCGGCGCTCCGTGTCGCTGTAGAGCGAATTCCCGCCGTCGATGATGAGATCGCCTTTGTCCACAAGCGGCAGAAGCTGCGCGATCACAGCGTCCACCGCGGGACCCGCCTTCACAAGCGTCATGATGCGTCGCGGACGCTCCAGCGCGGCGACGAACTCCTCGAGCGTCTCGTACCCGTGGACGTTCTTCCCCGCCGCCGGGCCGTCGACGAACTCCCGCATGGCGCTCGTCGTGCGGTTGTAGACCGCGACTCCGTAGCCGTTCCGCTCGACGTTCAGGACGAAGTTCTGGCCCATGACGCCGAGCCCAATCAATCCGAATTGTTGCATGCTGTGCGCTCTCCCGATGATTCGTGTTTGATTGCCGCCGTTCGTTGTGTCAGAGCTTCGCCGCCGCGGCCGCATCAAGCATCCAGTGCAACTCGCCGTCGTCCGGTCGAACGAGCGATATCGGCAGCTCCTGCGTCGGCTCGTTCGCGTTGAGCACTCGCGCGACCGTCTCGGCCTTGTCTTCGCCCGTCACGAGCACCAGCGTCTCGCGGGCGGCGTTCAGCACGGGCAGCGTAAGCGTCACCCGCCATGAGTCGAGCTGCGGAACGTGACTCGCCGCGACCGTCCTGTCGACGATCTCCGTCGCGCCGGTGCCGGGGAAGAGCGATGCCGTGTGCCCGTCCGCACCCATCCCCAGCCACACGAGGTCGAATCGCGGCGGATCGTCGTCGAAGAGCGATGCCAACGTCGCGGCGTAGTCCTCGGCCGCGCCCTCGGCGCCGAGTTCCGTCCTCACGCGGTGGACGTTCGCCTCGGGCAGGTCCGCGAGCCCGCTTAGCAGCGCCTCGTGCGCCATCCGGTAGTTGCTGTCCGGGTGATCCGCCGACACGACGCGTTCGTCGACCCAGAACACGTGGACACGGTTCCATGTGATGCCGGAGCGGTAGGGTTCCGCCGCCAGTCGCGCGAACGCAGCACGAGGCGTCGACCCACCGGATATGGCCCACATGCACCATCCTGTGCTGAGCATCGCGCGCTGCATGGCGGCGGCCGTTCGCTCGCAGGCGGCCTCGGCCAGGTCGTGCGGCGTATCGTATGTGTGTATGTTGCCCGACATTCGATCTCCAACGTTTCGATCCGGCGCCACTGCCCCGCAGTCATTCCGGGCCGCGAACTCCGCAGGAGTTCGGGAGCCGAGGTATCCCTTGTGTTCCTTCCACCGTCGCGTGCACGCAAGGGATGTCTCGACTCCGCTGCGCTCCACTCGACATGACGTGGGGCGGTTCGTGTGGCGAACTGCTGCACGAACGCGCCAGCGTTCGCCACTCGACGGGACGGCGGGCAGTTCGTGTAGCGAACTGCTGAACGAACTCGCCAGCGTTCGCCGTGCCTACGCCTGCTCCACGCAGCATGACACCACGGGGCAGTTCGTGTAGCGAACTGCTGAACGAACGCGCCAGCGTTCGCCGTGCCTACGCCTGCTCCACGCAGCATGACACCGCGGGGCAGTTCGCGAAGCGAACTGCTAGACGAACGCGCCAGCGTTCGCCGACCACTGTCGTCCCGCGCCCGCAAGCAACCGATTCGCCTCCGCCGGCCCCCAACTCCCCGGCTCATAGCTCGCAAGCGGCGGCGCGGACCCGCTCGCCCACGCGTCGATGATCGGATCGATGAACGACCACGACAGCTCGATCTCATCGCTGCGTGCAAAAAGCGACGCGTCGCCGTTGAGCGCATCCAGCAGGAGTCTCTCATACGCTTCCGGAATTGCGTGCCCCGGGAATGAATCGGCGTAGGAGAAGCCAAGATTCGCGGGCTGCATCTCCATGCCCTCGTCCGGCACCTTCGCCGCGAAGCGCAGATGCAGGCCCTCATTCGGCTGGATGCACAGGCTCAGGCTGTTCGTGAACAGCTCGCATTGCGATCCGAATAGCTGGTGCGGAGGGCGTCGGAACTGAACGCTGATCTCGCTCACCTTCTGCTTCAGCGATTTGCCCGACCGCAGGAAGAACGGCACGCCCTGCCAACGCCAGTTATCGATGAAGAGCCGCACCGCCGCGAACGTCGGCGTCTCGGAGCCGGCGTCGACGCCTTCGGCGTCGCCGTAGCCGGCGTACTGCGCCCGCACCGTGTTCGCACAAATCTGCTCGCGATCCATCCCCCGGACGGCATTCAGCACCTTGACCTTCTCATTGCGCAGCGTATCCGCTTCATACGTGGCCGGCGGCTCCATCGCGATGAGTGTCAGAAGCTGGAGCAGGTGATTCTGAAACATGTCGCGCAGAACGCCCGCGCTCTCGTAGAACGCCGCGCGATGTCCGACGCCCACCGTTTCGGACACGGTGATCTGCACGTGGTCCACGTAGTTGCGGTTCCAGAGCGGCTCGAAGATCGCGTTGGCGAATCGGAAGACGAGGATGTTCTGCACCGTCTCCTTGCCGAGGTAGTGGTCGATGCGATAGACCTGGTGCTCCTGGAACACGTTGTGGACCACCGTGTTCAGCGCACGAGCGGAGTTCAGGTCGCGACCGAACGGTTTCTCCACGACGACGCGACGGTATCCTGCCCCGGGCGATTCGCGCGCCATTCCCGCGTCGCCGAGCATCTGGACCGCGACGGGGTAGATGTCGGGCATCGTCGACAGATAGTAGAGTCGGTCGTCGCCCGGCCCGGCGTAGCCGTGGATAAGCTGTTCGAGCTTGCGATAGTCGTTGAGCCTGCCCGCGTCGCCGGCCTGGTAGTGGACGTTGGCCGCGAATCCCGCCCACGCGTCGGCGTCATACAGATCTGGAGCGAATAGCTCGACGCCGGCCCGGAGCTTCTCGCGGAACTCGTCGTCGGAGAAGCGGCTGCGCGAGAAGCCGATCACCCGCGTGTTCTCGGGAAGGCGTCCCTTCCGATGGTTGCTGAAGAGCGCCGGCACGAGTTTGCGCGCCGTCAGGTCGCCCGACGCGCCGAAGATGACGATGGTTGTCGCACTCACCGTTCCAGCTCCGCGCTATGCATTCGATCCTGCCAGATGGGCGCGAACAGGTTCACGCTGAACGCGCCATCCGCGTCTATCCACTGCCGCTCGACGTCGAGTCCGGCCCTGGCCGCGAGATCCGATATCTCCGAACGCGAGTACTTGTACGAATTCTCGGTGTGGATGCGCTCGCCGCGGGCGAACGTCGCGCTCATTCGCAGCCCACCGATCGGCACCGACTGGCCCTCGCGGCTCACGAGGTACATCTGCACGACACCGGTATCCTCGTCGTATACTGCCTCGTGATCGAAGCGATCAAGGTCGAACTCGCCACCAAGTTCGCGGTTGATTCGCGCCAGCAGGTTCACGTTGAAGCGCGCCGTGACTCCCTGGGCGTCGTCGTATGCCGCCTCTAACGTCGCGCGATCCTTCCGCAGGTCGATGCCGACGAGCATCCGGTCCGCGCGGCCCATCGAACGGCGGACGCCGCGCAGGAAGTTCGCCGCCTCGTCGCGGTCCAGATTGCCGATGCTCGACCCCAGCCAAAGTATCAGCTTCGTCGCGCCGTCGGGAGCGCCATCGTCATCCTGCAGATACCCCAGCGCCTCGTTGTACGTGCAGCAAAGCGCGGATACCTCCAGGCCGGCGTACTCGTCGAGCAGAGACTCGGAACTCGCCACAAGCATCGACTCCGAGACATCCACCGGCGCGTACTGCTCCAGATTACCGCGACGCAGGAACGCCTCGATGAGGCGGCGCGTCTTCGTGGCGCTACCGCTTCCGAATTCCACCAGACGGACCGGACCGGCGAACATCGCCGCGACCGCATCGGCGTGATAGCGCAAGATCGTATCTTCGGTGCGTGTGGGGTAGTACTCGGGCAGTTCGCAGATCTGCTCGAATATCCGCGATCCCACTTCGTCGTAGAAGAAGACGCTCGGCAACGCCTTGCGCGGCTGCGTGAGCCCTTCCCGGACCGCATCCGCGAAGTCGGAAAGATCCAACGATTGCGGTGTACCAACCACGGTCAAGCGCTCGCGCTGATCCATGACGTGCATCCGGCGGTCCTGTCCTGAGTGCGGCCCTGCGGTCAGACGTCGCGTGCGAGCCTGAATCCCATGAACTGCCATCGCGAGTGCGACGGGAAGAAGTTGCGGGACGTCCGGCGATTGTGTCTCCGACTGGTGGCGACGGAGCCTCCGCGCAGGACCATCTGGTTGTTCATGAATTTGCCGTTGTACTCGCCCAGCGCACCGGGCGGAGTGGCGAATCCCGGGTACGGTTCGTACTGGCTGGAGGTCCACTCCCACGTGTTGCCGAACATATGCGCCAGCTCCTCGCCACGGGCCGGTCCGAGCATCGTCGGTTGAAGGAGCCCGTCGTCAACGTAGTTCCCGTCGGCCGGGTCTTCACCGGCGGACGCGACCTCCCATTCCGCTTCGGTTGGCAGGCGCGCCCCGGCCCACGTCGCGTAGGCGTCGGCCTCGTAATGGCTCACGTGGCAGACCGGCTCGCACGGGTCCACCGGGCGGTAGCCGTGGAGCGTCATCTCGTGCCAGCGACCCGCGTCGTCACGATCCCAGTACATCGGCGCATGCAAGCGCTCCTCGGCAACGGCCGCCCAACCGGCCGAGAGCCAGATCTCCGGCCGCTGGTATCCCCCGTCGTCCATGAACGCGAGATACTCGGCGTTCGTGACGGGATGGTCGGCGATCTCGAACGCATTCGCGTACCGCTTGTGACGCGGCATTTCGTTGTCGTAGCAGAACTCCGCGCCGTCGTGCCCGATCTCGACGACGCCCTCGCCGAACGCCTTCCACGCCGAGCCCTCAGGGGCCCCCGACATCGCCGCCCCATCCTGGCGCGAAACCGATTCCGCGTACGCCGGCCGGAGCGGGTTCACCGCGAACACGTGCTTGATGTCGGTAAGCAGCAGCTCCTGATGCTGCTGCTCGTGATGCAAGCCCACTTCGATCACCGGTAGAACGTCGGCAAGCTTCGACGCCGGGAGCGCGAAGAGATCCGCCATGTGGCGATCCACGTGCGCTCGGTAGGTGAACACCTCGTCCACCGTCGGGCGGGAGAGCAGGCCCCGGCGCGGTCGCGGATACTGTGCGCCGACGAGGTTGTAGTACGAGTTGAAGAGGTAGTTGTATTCCGGCACCAGCGGGCGGTAGCCCGGCAGCGCTTTTTCGAGCACGAACACCTCGAAGAACCACGTCGTGTGCGCGAGGTGCCACTTGGTCGGGCTGACGTCGGGCATGGACTGGACGACCATGTCCTCGCGCTCCAGCGGCGACGCGAGTTGTTCCGTGAATACCCGGACAATCGCGTACTCGGACGCGACGTCATCGAAGCTGAGCACCCGTGGCGGCGGGGAGGATGTCATCGTGCTGCCCTTCGAATCGCGAAGCGTCGCCGAACGCCGTCCTGCCGATGAAACCCACTGCGACCCCGACTCGCACTCCCGGCGACATTCGGTGCGGGGATATCGGCCCGCGAGGTGTCGGCGTGATAAGTGGCAACATCGCGCGCCGCTCTGTCGGTTCCGCCGTCGATCTCCGCCGCGCGTGAACGGAGCTAGTCCGCCGATGAGAATCGTAGACCTCGCGAGACGATGATGCGCTCCAGCAACTCGAACACGCCCTGCATGGCGAACGCCAATCCGGCGGCGGGGAGGGCGCCCTGCAGAATCAGTCCAGTATCGTCGAGCCGGATTCCCGTGAGGATCGGCTGCCCATAGCCTCCAGCGCCAATGAGCGCGCCGAGCGTCGCCGTGCCGACGTTGATCACTGCCGATGTCTTGATGCCCGCGAGTATTGCCCGGGCAGCCATGGGAAGTTCGACAAGGCGCAGGCGCGCTCCCCCCGGGAGGCCCAGCGCCGCGGCGGACTCGCGAATCGGCGCGGGTATGTCGTGCAGCCCGGCGTAGGTGTTCCGCACGATGGGCAGCAGGCTGTAGAGAAACAGCGCACTAATCGCCGGTGCCGATCCGATTCCCAGCAGCGGAATCATGAAGACGAGCAGCGCCAGCGACGGTATCGTCTGGATGCCTCCGACGAGCGCGAGTATCACCTGTCCGAATCGCTCCCGCCGGGCCGCGAGGACGCCGAGCGGTATCGCGAGGAGAATCGCCGCACCGAGCGAGATGCCGACGAGAGACAGGTGCTCCCGGGTCCGTTCGACAAGGCGGTCGACCCACGTCACCGTCCTGACCTCGACGGAAATGCCCAGCGTTTCCCGCAGGAAATCGGCGGCGACGGCGGGTTCCGGCACACGATCAAGCTTGGCCCGGGCATTCATGCCGACCATGAGCGATTCGGCAATGGCACCCACCAGACGGCGGAGCGCGGCGACGACCGCGGGCGCGCGCGCTTCCAGGTCGTCCCGGTAGAGCCAGACGGCCTGATACTCCGGGAAGTACTGCAAGTCGTCACGCAGCACGTGCAAGTCGTAGTAGCGAATCTCCGCGTCCGTTGAGTAGAGATCCGTAGCGGCAATCGACCCGGCGGCCAGCCCTCGGTAGGCGAGATCGTGGTCGAGCCCCTGCACGTCCTCGTGCGCAAGGCGGTAACGGGCTTGAAGCCCGGGCCATCCGTCGGCGCGATCCATGAACTCGTTCGTGAACCCCAGCCGCAGTTCCGGGTGCCGCACGAGGGCGCTTATTGTCGCGATACCGTGTTCGCCGGCGGTCTCACGGAGCATCCCGATGGCGTAGGTATTGTTGAACCCCAGCGGCTCGCTCATGCGCACACCGAGATCGGCCAGAGCCGCGCGCATCCGGGCAGTCGTCGTGGCGCCCTGCCCGGCGAGAATCTCCTGGCCGATGGTCCCCGTGTACTCTGGGTACACGTCCACGTCTCCGCCGGTGAGCGCCTTGAAGAGCACCTGCGTCCCGCCAAGCTGATCGCGGTGCACCGCTTGAGCGCCCACCGACCCGGCGAGCAGCGTCGCCACCTCCCCGAGGATCACCGACTCGGTGAACTTCTTCGAGCCGACTACGATGTCGGTGCCGGATGCTCCCACCGGAGCGGCACACGCGGCGCAGAGAAGAGCCGCCACCAGCAGGCCACCGGGCGCAGACCTCATTCAACACCCCCGTGGTCCGTATGCAGAGGGCTGCGCTGGGCGTTGATGAACCGCGTGACGAACTCGTCCGCCGGTGCGTTCACGAGTTCCTTCAGGCCGCCCTGCTGCACTACGCGCCCGTCGCGCATCATGGATATGGTGTCGGCGAAGTGGCCCGCCTCGCCGATGTCGTGCGTCACGAGCACCACGGTCTTTCCGAGCGAGCGGAATATCTCGCGGAGGTCGTGCTGCAGGTCCGCCCGAATCATCGGATCGAGCGCGCCGAGCGGTTCGTCGAGCAGGAGGACTTCCGGGTCGAGGGCCAGCGCGCGCATGAGACTCACACGCTGACGCTGTCCGCCGGAGAGTTCGCCGGGGAATCGGTCGAGCAGTTCCGAGCCCATGTGAGTCAGCTCCGCAAGCTCCTCGACGCGCGCGTCGATGCGCTCCGGCGCCCATCCCAGGTACGTCGCCATGAGAGAGACGTTCGCGCGCGCCGTCAGATGCGGAAACAGACCACCTTCCTGGATGACATACCCCATCCGGCGTCGTGCGTCGATGACAGTGTCGCGTGTGATATCCACACCATCGAACCGTATCGTCCCGGCGTCGAGCGGCACAAGCCCGATTATCAGCCGCAGCAGCGTCGACTTCCCGCATCCGGAGGGACCGAGCAGCACGGTGGTACGACCTCGTGCGAAGGTCAGGTCCAGCGAGTGCAGCGCATGGGTGTCGCCGTACTTCTTCTCGACGCCTGCAAGTTCGAGCACTGGCGACTCAGGAGCCTCACTCACCGGCGCATATCCCGAGAGCTGCCCGGCGCGAGCTGGGCGATCCTCATTGCCTACCTCCAACTCTGCGGTAGAAGACAAACGATGACGAGCGCGTCCGGCTACGCGGGCCCATCGCACGATTTGGCCTCGGGAACATACCCGGTGAGAGCGAGGTACTGCAAATTCAGCGCGCCACCTCGACCCAGGGCGGCGAGGTGGCGCGCTGCGCTCGATCAGGCTTCGACGTTCTCGTCGGCGTGCGCCGTGGTCTCGTCACGCGTCCACCAGGTCATGCCGGCGAATCGCTCCCGAACCGGAGCGGAGAACGCGTAGCTCGCCGCCAGCCCGACGACGAATACGACGATGTTCCCGAGGACGTTGATGATGAACGGATGGATCTCGATGAGGAACGGCTGAACCGCGAGTCGCCATCCGGCGGCAACGTAGCCCGGTTCCGCCATCGTCTCCAACACGCCGCGGCTGATCGTACACCACGTGATGGTGAGCACGCCGGCCGCCAGTCCGATTCCCGCTCCGGCGGCGTTGACACGATTCGACAGGAATCCGAGCAGGAAGAATCCGCCGAGCCCGGCAGCCATCACCGATCCGATGAAGAAGAGCGTATCCAGGATCGAGTCCTTGCCCAGCGAATACAGCGCCAATGCAACCAGGACCATGAGCAGCCCGAGGACGATGGTCGTCACGCGCGCCGAGTACAGGTAGTGCTCGTCGGTCTTTCCACGGACCCAGTGACGACGGTAGAAATCGGCGGTGAGAGCTGTCGCCGTGCCGTTCATGCTCGAGTCGATGCTCGACATGGCCGCCGCGAGCACCGCGCTGATCACCAGCCCGCCGATGAACGGCGGCATCTGCGTGATGATGAAGTGCGGATAGATGGCATCGGCGCGCATGCCTGCGTCTACCGCGACATCGGGGTGGATGCCGTAGTACACCCAGAGGCACGTTCCGACGAACATGAACAGCGACCAGAGTGGGATGCACCCCAGGCCCACGGTCCAGATCGCCGTGATCGCGCCCTTGTCGCTATCGGCGGCGGCGTAACGCTGGATCTTCGTCTGATCCGTGGCGAATTCCTGGACGTTGCCGATGATGCCGGAGAGCGCCAGCACCCAGAACGTGTCACGCACGAACGTGAAGTCGAGATCGACGACGAGGCCGAACTTGTCCCCCGCGGTCGCCACGTCGAACACCGTTCCCGCGCCGACCTTCGCGAACACGATACCCACGGTAACGAGACCGCCGACAAAGAGCACGATCGTCTGGACGACATCCGTCCAGATGACCGCTTCGAGGCCGCCCATCATCGTGTAGGCGGTGATAATCATGCCGGTCACGAGCATCACGGTGATGATATGCCAACCGGTGAGGTACTGGATGGGCAGGCTCACGAGGTACAGGATCGTACCCATGCGATATATGGACCCGAGGTTCCAGACGATGCTCGCGTACGTGCGGCCCCACGTGCCGAATCGCTTCTCGTAGTACTGGAATGCGCTCACGAAGAACGTCCGGCGGTAGAACACAACGAAGAAGTACGCGCCGATGATCGTAGCGACCGGCAGCATCATGCCCGGCACGAGCCGCGTCCAGTTACCCTCGTACGCGGAGCCCGGGTACGCTAGGAACGTGATGGAGCTGATGGCCGTGCCGAGCATCGAAATCCCCACCGCCCAGCCCGGTACCGCCCGACCGCCGACGAAGAACCCCTCCGTACCCGTGATGCGCCCTTTCGCCCACCAACCGAGGGCGAGCATGGCGCCTGCATACAGGATGATGGCGATCAGATCGAGTGTCCGTAGCTCTATCCCAGTACCTTCCATCGCTGAACTCCCCTCAGATAGTCATCGGCGTGCGACCCCGTGGGTGTAGCTGCACGTCGACCGAGACGATCGCGTGCGCCCACGAGTGCCGGAAAGTACTGCGACTAGCGCGGATATCCCACATCACGCGTTCGCCACACCCGGGCCGCCATCCTCACGAGCATCGCCGACGGTCTCGTCGCGTGTCCACCACGTCATCCCGGCGATCCGCTCCCGAACCGGAGCAGCGAACGCGAAACTCGCCGCAAGTCCGACGACGAAGACAACGACGTTGCCGACCACGCCGATGAAGAACGGGTGGAAGTCGACAAGGTAGGGCTGCAGGGCGTAGTACCAGTCGCTGACAGGTGCGCCCGCCGCGGCGTCGGCTATCGCCTCGTGTATGTTGGCGCTGATCGTGCACCATGCAATCGAGAGCACGCCCGCGCCGAGCCCGATGCCCGCTCCGGCGGCGTTCACGCGATTCGACCAGAATCCAAGCAGGAAGAAGCCGCCCAGCCCGGCCCCCATCACCGACCCGATGAAGAACAGCGTGTCGAGGATCGAATCCCGGCCAAGCGAGTAGAGCGCCAGCGCAACCAGCACCATGAGAACCCCGAGCACGACCGTCGTCGCGCGGGCGGCGAACAGGTAGTGCAGATCGCTCTTGCCTCTGACCCAGTGGCGGCGGTAGAAGTCGGCGGTAAGCGCCGTTGCGGTGCCGTTCATGCTCGAATCGATGCTCGACATGGCCGCGGCGAGCACGGCGCTGATGACGATTCCGCCAACGAACGGCGGCATCTGCGTGATGATGAAGTGGGGGTAGATGGCATCCGCGGCGAGGCCGGCCTGCACCGTGGCATCGGGCACGACGCCGTAGTACACCCAGAGGCACGTTCCGACGAACATGAACAGCGACCAGAGCGGGATGCATCCCAGCCCGACGATCCACACCGCGACGAGCGCGCCACGGTCTGTCTTGGCCGCGGCGTAGCGCTGGATCATCGTCTGGTCCGTGGCGTGCTCCTGGATGTTCCCGAGGAGGCCGCCGATAGCGAACACCCAGAATGTGTCACGTACGAACGTGAAGTCGAGGTCCACAGCCATGTCGAACTTGCCCGCCGCCGACGCGATGCCGATCACGTCGGACACGCCTACCTTGGCGAAGACGATGATGACGGTGGACAGCACGACCGTCTGCATGACGTCGGTCCAGATCACCGCCTCAAGGCCGCCCATCATCGTGTAGATCGTGATCACGATGCCGGTCACGAGCATCACCGGTACGATGTGCCACCCGGTGAAGTGCTGTATCGGCAGGCTCACGAGATAGAGGATCGTGCCCATCCGGTACACGGAGGCCATGTTCCAGACGATGCTGGCGTATGTCCGGCCCCAGGTGCCAAATCGCTTCTCGTAGTACTGGAACGCGCTGACGAACAGCGTGCGCCGGTAGAACACGACAAAGAAATACGCGCCGACGAACGCAGCCATGGGCAGCATCATACCGGGCACGAGCCGTGTCCAGTTTCCGTCGTACGCGGAGCCGGGATAGGCAAGGAACGTGATGGAGCTGATGGCCGTCCCAAGCAACGAGAGCCCCACCGCCCAGCCGGGGATCGCCCTGCCGCCGACGAAGTAGCCCTCGGTGCCTTTGATTCGCTTCTTCGCCCACCAGCCGAGCGAAAGCATCGCGACGCCGTATAGAATGATCGCCGCCACGTCCGGCAGCCGCAGACTCGCGCCGATCCCAGCCATGTGTCGCTCTCCTCGATTCCGACCGACAATGCCGTTCGCGCGCTATCCGGTGATGCTCCTGAGATACGCAAGATCGGTGCTCGTCTGAGCGAGTATCTCGTCGGTCGTCTGGAGGTCGCGCCAGCTATGGCTGCCGCCGTATTCGCTGTGAACGCTCACGGGGCCCGTGAACCCGATTTCCTTCAGGTAGTCGAACGCCTCCTGCCACCGTACCGCGCTCTCCCTGACCGGCAGAATGACGTTCCGCCACTCGCCCCGCTCACCGGCGATGCCCGGGTAGTACATCCAGCCCATGCCCTTGGCAGCGACTATCTTGATGTGATCCGCCAGCAGATCGAGCCCGATCTTCCAGCCGGACATGCCGCCCTCGCTGGTCATGTGGCCGAGGTCGCAGTAGGCACCGAAGTGCGCGGGATCGTGACCGGCCAACAGGATCACCATCTGCGCCGGCGTCGCCGTCAGGAAGTCGCCCGAGTGTGTGTGCAGACAGAGACAGACATCATGCTTGTCCGCCAGCGGGTAGAGCGTATCCAGATCCGCGCGAGCGCCCTCCATCTGGGCTTTGATGTGTCCGAATCCACGATACTGCCAGTAGCCGAGTTTCAGCAGCTTGATGCCGAGCCCCGCCGCCGTGGCGATGATCTCCTCAGCGCAATCGGTGGACGCGGAGACGATTTCGGTCGTCAGCATCGGCACCTCGAGCCCGTGGTCGCGAAGAGTCTCGACCGCTTTGGGCAGCTCCTGCGTCACGTTCTCCGGCAGGATGTGCCCGTTGGAGCGCACCGTCAGGTCCACGCCGTCGAAGCCGAGTTCCTTCACCGATTTCCCGAGCCGATCGATCGTCAGCTCCTGGAGCAATTTCGAGAACATGATGTACTGCATGAGATATCCCTTTCGTGTATGGCATCAGACCGACTGGTCGAGCCTGGCCCGCGCCCGGGCCACCATGCGCTGGATCAGCAGCACGATGAACATGATGCCGTGGTCTTCGGATTCGCCAAGGTAGCCATTGTCCTGCAACTGACCGGGAAGCGCGCAGCCGACGGAGACCTCCGTCGGGGCTTCGGGGCCAACGCCGTCCGATATCCGCGATATGTCGGCCGCGACTGAAGCGGCAAGAGCGTAGAGCCGGTCCGATGCGCCGTCGGACACGGCACGAGCCATCCGCTCGAAGCGCGTCACGACACCCAGCGCCTCTTCGGCGGACCAGGGCAGATCGCCGATCATCGTCCGAGCGGCGCCGATCCGCTCCTGCAGGTTCGCGTCTCGATCATAGGGATTCATCTGTGAGACTCTGACAAGTGCCGCACCGAAACCCAATGCCCGCGCGACCGCTTGAATCACCTGATGCCTCACCGCTCGAGATCTGAAGCGCGGAAGCAGATCGGCGGCGATCGGCACCATGCGCATGTCGCCGGGAGACTCACCGTAGGGACCGTGGCTCAGCGCATCCACGATCACCGGCATCAGGGAGCGGTCGAACGTGCCCTGCAGTCGCTCCACCAGCGCGTCGCGAGATACCGGCTCCGGCAGCTTTCCCAGCGCATCCGCGGCAGCCATGCGCACCTCGGGATCGGAGTCGTCCAGCGCCTCCACGAGGTGGACCACCGCCGCCCCCTCGCGAAGAGCGCCAAGCGCGCGCGCGGCCTCGCGACGTATGTCGGACTCGGCGTCGGCGAGGTGTCGCGTGAGTACCTCCAGTACTTCCGGCTGCCCAGTGTCGCCAAGGGCGAGCGTGGCGCTCCGACGCACGTCCGGATTCGGGTCCTCCAGCGACGCGAGCAGTTTGCCCACTGCCAGCGGACTTCGCGAACGCCCCAGCGACCGGAGCAACCCGGCCTGCCGATTCGGCTCGCCCGCTCTGCCGAGGAGGAAGAAGTTATACGCGAGGCTGAACGGGTTCCCGCGCGTCAACTGGCTGATGACAACACCAGGGCGATCGGAACCGAGCTGAGGCAACCTCGCGACCATCAGCCCAGGCACCACTCCGCACGCCGACGCGAGCATGAACAGCACGTGGTACCGGTTGAATGCCGCTCCGAGAATCGTGATTTCGACACCATCCAGCAACCCGATCACCGCGCTTCCCAGAGCCGGGGCCACGGCACTTGCGACGCCGATCGATACGGACCACGTGGCGAAGTAGCTGCTTTTCCGACCGTCCTGCGGGATTATGGCGTAGAGCATGATGGAGTTGGCGATAGACAGGCCTGAGTAGCCGAGCCCACCGAGGACCATCGCGAGCGGCACCGTCCAGTACGACTCTGGGCTCGCGAACGCCCACAGCGAGGGCATGACGATCGTCGGCACGAAGAGCAACTGGATCATCGGCTTGCCGCCGAACCGATCGACGATGGCGCCCCAGAGCCGGAATCCCAGGCCGATTACCACCATCTGCGTGGACGTGAACACCGCTATTGTCGAGTAGGGCAGCGAGAGATGATCGATCATGAAAACGTTGTAGTACGGACCTGGGAGTGTCAGAACAGCCGTCAGGAGCAGGTTGAACCCGACGAACCAGCGATACTCGGCGTTTCGAAGCGGCGTCAGCAACTGCTGCCAATGCGAGCGTCGCCCCTCGTCGTCGTCGTCCGATCCACCGAGCCTGGGCAGCGGGGTACGAAAGAGCACCCAGTACGTGGCAAGGCCGAACACGCACGCGACGCCGTACAGCACCGCGAAGCCGCCATATCCCGGTACCGCGTCAATGAACCGCCCCGCGAGGAGCGACGCCGCAATCCCGACGGAGTACTGCACGAACGTCCGCCGGCTGATATACCGTCCCCGGAGTTCCGGCGGTATGATGCCTGCGAACCACGTGTTGTACGTCGGTATAAGCACGTGGGCGGCTGCCCAGCCAAGCATGACGAGCGCGACGACGACTACGAATGTCCACTGGGCGGGAACCCAGAGCGGCGCTGTGATGACGGAAACGGTGAAGAGAATCTCGAACGTGCCGACGCCGATCACGAGCGCTCGGGGGTTGGGCAGGTCCGTGAGGCGGAACGTGATCGTCTGGAGTACGGCGGTGAACTGCGCGAGAGATACAATGATGCCGATCGCGGCTTTCTCGATGCCGTACTGGAGCATCAAGCCGGAAAAGATTGGCCCGGCGACGCCGACGATCGTCCCGTAGGGCATCGCGAAACCGCCCACCAGGAGCATGTCGCGCATCGCTCGACGGTGTTCGGGCCTGCGAAGCGGGCGGTCGATGGGTGGTCGAAAGAGAGACACGAGAGACACGTTGGCTATATTCCACGGGAGCACGGTGGCGGCGAGCCCCTCACCGGAGTCCCGACGGGAACGTCACTGAACGTCTACGAACTACCAGTACCTCGTCATACGAAAGCTGGAGGACGGCATGAACGATATCACCGCGGCGTTCAGCGGCAGCTCGACTATGTTCGAAACGGCTCGGACGAACCTGAAGCACGTCACAGACCGACTCGGGTACGACGAGGATATGTTCGAGCGCCTCGCGACGCCACGTCGCATTCTCACGGTCTCTGTGCCCGTGATGATGGATAGCGGCGCCGTGCGGACGTTTACGGGATATCGCGTACAATACAATCTCGCCCTTGGCCCGGCAAAGGGAGGTATTCGCTTCCACCCAGACGTCGACCTCGGCGACGTAACGGCTCTTTCGGCGCTGATGGCGTGGAAGTGTGCGGTGGTGGACATCCCTTTCGGCGGCGGCAAGGGCGGCGTGGCGTGCGATCCGTCGCAGCTTTCGCAGGCGGAGCAGGAGCGCATCACGCGTCGCTACACGCTGGAGATATTCCCCATCCTCGGCCCGTGGCAGGATATTCCCGCGCCGGATATGGGCACGAACGCGCAGACCATGGCGTGGATGATGGACACATACAGCATGCAGGTCGGCTACTCCGTGAAGGGGTGCGTCACCGGCAAGCCCGTCGAGTTGGGTGGCTCGCGCGGCAGACGGGAGGCGACAGGGCTCGGCGTAGTTCACGTCATACGCGAGTATCTCAACGCGGTTGGTGTCGATCCATCGTCACAGACGGCGGTCATCCAGGGCTTCGGCAACGTCGGATCGTTCGCAGCGGAGTTTCTTGAGAAGATCGGCGTGCGGGTGGTCGGCGTCAGCGATGCGACGGCAGCGTATCACGACCCCAACGGTCTCGACATCGCCGGTCTCGTCGAGCACGTCAGCCGATGGCCGGCGCCGCCACGGACACTCGCGACGTGGGAGCACGACCCTTCGCTGGATATCGATCCGAGCACACTGTTCGCACTCGATTGCGACATCCTCGTGCCCGCGGCGCTGGGGGGCGCCATCACCGAGAAGAATGCCGGAGACATCAAGGCCCGCCTTGTCGCCGAGGCGGCCAACGGCCCGGTGACACCGCAGGCCGACGAGATACTCAAGGCGAACGGCGTGAGAGTCCTCCCCGACATTCTAACCAACTCCGGCGGCGTCACGGTATCCTACCTTGAGTGGGTGCAGGATAACCAGTCGTACTTCTGGGACGAGGATGCGATCCGCGAAAACCTTGAGAAGACCATGGTGAGGGCATTCAGAACGGTCTGGGAACGCGGAGAGCAGGAAGGTGTGGACCTGCGCACCGCGGCGATGCTGGTGGGAGTCGAGCGGGTTGCCAACGCCATGATGATGCGCGGCCTGTATCCATGAGCCCGATGCCGCAGGGCTGACAGGGCGGCGCAATCTTCGTATCTTATCCCGACTCAGGGCGACGGCTGCGTAGAGCGCGCGGAGCGGGCTTCTCCGGCCATGCACCTCGGCGAATTCGTGTCGTCTCACTCGCACCAGGAAACGATAGACAGATGGCCAATCAGATCATGTTCGGGCTGCCCAAGGGAAGCCTCCAGGAAGCGACTCTCGCTCTCATGAAGCGAGCAGGATTCCCGTTCGCTGTCAGCAGCCGCTCATACTATCCGGGCTCCGACGACGAAGAAGTCGGCGCCATCCTCTTCCGCGCGCAGGAAATCGCGCGATACGTCGAACGCGGAGTTCTCGACGCCGGCCTCACGGGGTTGGACTGGGTCCGCGAGAACGACGCCGACGTCGTGGAAGTCTCGGATCTCGTCTACAGCAAGGTATCGGCCCGCAAGTCGCGCTGGGTGCTGGCGGTGCCTGAGAATTCCGACATCCAGAGCGTGAAGGACCTCCAGGGCAAGCGGATAGCGACCGAGTTGGTGAATGTGGTGGAGCGATACCTCGCGAAGAACGGCGTGCAGGCCGAGGTTGAGTACTCGTGGGGCGCAACTGAGGTCAAGGTACCGGACATCGTCGACGCCATCGTGGACCTCACGGAGACAGGCAGCAGCCTGCGCGCGAACAAACTCCGGATCGTCGACACGATCATGGAGACGAACACGAAGCTCATCGCGAACAAGGCAGCGTGGGCCGACGACTGGAAGCGCCACAAGATCGAGAACATGGCGATGCTCATCGAGGGCGCACTGGAAGCCGACGGGCGAGTCGGCCTGAAGCTCAACGCGCCGAACGAGTCGCTGAACGACGTCATCGCGGCGCTCCCGCAGGACAAACGCCCGACGGTCTCGCCGCTGCGCGATCATGAAGGCAAGGAGATCCCGTGGTCCGCACTTGAGGTGATACTCCCGGAGCGAGTCGTCCGGACGCTGATCCCGGCGCTCAAGCGCGCGGGCGCAAGCGATATCATCGAGTATCCGCTCAACAAGATCATCTACTGACGCAACCTTCCGCGCCCCCCCACAACCAGAGAAAAACCACCCCCCACCAAATAAACCCCACCCC
>CAZEAI010000007.1:0-12006 GCA_964510105.1 uncultured bacterium | reverse complement strand
GCGCAGCATTGCTCCCCGACCGGTGCCCAGCTACTTTCCTCGCGGTTGATCCCGTTCTCCCCCTGTCCCCACGCCGGAGCATATCGATGAGGCGCACGCTTCT
The DNA here is from genome assembly GCA_964510105.1 of uncultured bacterium. Lineage (GTDB taxonomy): Bacteria > Latescibacterota > MWCZ01 > MWCZ01 > MWCZ01 > CAZWQW01. Next base: position 11,903 of record CAZEAI010000007.1, on the reverse strand, counting down.
CGCTTTTCTCGCCTGCACGCTCATCTCCGCGAACGCGGGTGCCTCGGGCCGCATCGTCGACGGCGTGATGACGGTCGCGGACCCCGTCACCGGCGAACGGCAACCATTCTTCCCGCTTGGAAGCTGGTCCAGCGGAGCGACCGCCGAAGAGATCGCGCTATTGGGCATGAACACCGCGTTCGTAGGTGCTCCTAACATGCCCGGACGGCTTGCGCCCGCACGGCAGTTCATGCGTGAGTGCGACAGCGTGGGCGTGCACGTCATCCAGTACCTGTCTTTCGGCGGACGCACCGCGTCCGCAGGCTGGCCGGCGGACGCGGTGCGTGTGGCGGGCTCGCTGGCAAGCGAACCGAATCTCCTTGCGTGGAACGTCGGCGACGACATCTACGTGCCCGGCCTCGCCGCGATTCGCCGGACCGTGGACATCCTGCGCGAGATCGATCCAGCCATCCCGACCGTTGCCGACTGCGAGCCGAAGATCGGGCGCACGGAGGAAGGCGCGCATACGTTCGGCAACTACGTCGATATCTCCATGAACTACGACTACCCCCTGCCGGACGTCGAATACCCGCTGCCGGGCAACGGCTTCCGCGAGCATCAGACGTTCTTCGACGAGCAGCGCGCGGTTTTCGGCGATCCGCTCTGGACGTGGACGCAGACGTATATGTGGCACTGGACGGGACAGGCACTCAACGCAGGCCCGGAAGGGCCGGGCCCGTATCCTGAGCCGGAGCAGACGCGGCTCCTGTTCCTCTCGGAGATCAATCGTGGCCTGCGCGGGTTGCTCTGCTTCTCGCATCGCGAGCTGCTCCTCCAGCCGCACCTCTCCGCCGAGGTGGCCCTCACATTCCGCGAGATCGCGCTGTTCAACGACCTGCTCGCCGCCGGCGCGTGGACGGGGCACTTGCCGGCGTCTCGACCGGATATCGATGCGGCGGTGTTCCAGCGTGACGGATCGGCTGCGCTCTCGGTATGCCTGCTCGGCGAGGAATACCACCACTGGGTGGACGAAGCCATCGCGGAGGACTCGTGGGTGGACGTGCCGTGGTCCGGCGCTGACATCCCGCACGCCGGGCTCGTCGCCACGCCGGATGTCGTCGAGTGTAGCGTGGAACGGCGCGACCCCGGTACGATCCGCGTGACGATCCCGCGCCTTGAGGTGGGCGGCATCGTCCTGCTGACCCCGGATGCCGACGGCATCGAATCGCTGCGGCGATCCACCGCGCGGATCGCGGACGAACTGCGGACGCTGGTCGTGCCCGCGGCGTTCAGCCGGATACAGCTCGTGAATCAGGTCGTGTGGCAATCGGGAGCGTTCAGCCTCCAGCGGACGGACATCTCACGTGAGCCCCTCGCCGCGGGGCGACGCTGCTCCGATGCAATCGCCGAGGGACGAAACGACGACGGCGTCCGCGAATGGCGAGACGCGCTCAGGCTCTGCCGCGTAGCCATTGACAGCGTGATGAACAGCGTCCGTGCGCGCGAGCCCGATCTACTCCGCCACGAGCGCCAACACCTCCGGACGCCATACGGACTGAACGGCATCCGTGGACTCGCGCACGCCCCAGCGCCCGGCGATCCCTGGCGCTTCGTTCGGACGTGGAACATCGCCGGTCCGTTCCCGCTCAACCGCGACGACGCGGAACCGGGCGAGACAGCGCCGGGGCTCCTTCGCAGCTTTGCCCCGGAAACATGCGGCGACTCCTGCGGCGAGTTCGACACAGTCGACGGCCCGGATCGCTGGAGGTACGCGGAAGCGGATATGTCGGGACGCCTGGACTTCCTGCCGCACTTCGCCACGACGCGCGACGTCGTGACGTACGCCCGGTGCGCCATCGTCGCTCCCAGCGAGATGGACGTGACGATGGGCCTCGGCTCGAACGACGGCGCGCGCGTGATACTCAATGGCGAGCCGGTTTTCATCGCGCCTGCGCCGGTCGGCCGCAAAGCACGTCCGCGCCAGGACGAGTTCACGGTACACCTGAACGCAGGGCGAAACGTACTCCTTGTGAAAGTTGCCAACTACGGCGCGAACTGGCGCCTGTTCCTCTCCCTGAGAGATCCGGATAGAGTCCTCGGAATCGGACCATGGTAAGCACGCCGAACGGTCGGCGCACCACTCACGAAAGGTCACAGATGAAACGCTTGCTCAACATCGTCTGCGCGCTTGTTGCAACGGCCGGGCTGTCCGGCGCGGGAGAGCTTGTCGACGGCATCCTGTACGTCGACGGGAAGCCCTTCTATCCGCTCGGGAGCTGGAACTTCACCTATACGACCCCCGAGGACATCGCCCGGCTCGGCATGAACACGAGCTTCCGCGGCGGACCCGGCACGCCGGAAGCCGTCGCCGAATTCCGCACGTACATGCAGCGCGCAGCCGATCTCGGAATTCAGATGGTGCCCTACGTCTCGTACGGCGGGGCGGGCGTCGTCCCGTGGCCACCGGAGCGCGTGCGCACCATCGCGACTCTGGCAAATGAGCCGAACCTGCTCACGTGGTACGTCGGCGACGACATCACCATGAAGCACCTCGACGGCATCCGGCAGACGGTCAGTATCCTGCGCGAGGAATCGCCAAATGTCGCAACGGTAGCGGACTACATCGCCGACGAGACTCCGGAGGCGCAAACCGTCTTCACAGAGTTCGTCGACATCCGCTGTCAGTACGCCTACCCGGTGCCCGGCGACTCGATCAGGAACTACATGCGGTTCTTCGACGGGCAGCGCGAGTTCGTCGGCGACCCGCTCTGGACGTGGGTGCAGAACTTCATGTGGGGCGGAACGGAGCATACGCTCAAACTCGGCATCCAGGACGGTCCCGGCCCGCTACCGGAGCCGGAGCAGGTGCGCATGCTCGCCCACGCGGCGATCAATCGCGGCATTCGCGGGCTGATGTTCTTCCCGCATCACGAGCTTCACCTGCAGCCGGAGCTGGCCGCCTCCGTCGCCCTCGTGTGCAACGAAGTGCGGCTGTTCAACGATCACCTCGCCGCTGGCGCGACGACCATGAACCTCCCGTCGAGCAATCCCGACGTGAACGCCACGTCGTTCCGGTACGAGAATTCGACGGTAGTATCGGCGTTCATCGTGCGCGATACCTACCACCGCTGGATGGACGAAGCGGTCGTCGAAGACGTCACCATCGAGGTGCCGTGGCCTGCGGGCCCCGGGCCCGATGGCCGCCTGCCCGAGGCGCTCCTCGTCGCAACACCGGAAGTCGTTGAATGCGAAGTCGCGCGCGGAGCCACACGGGGCACGATCAGCCTGACGATTCCCAGCCTCGAAGTCGCCGGATTCGTGCTGTTGACGCGTGACGACGACGAAGCCGAGGAGCTGCGGCAGGGCGTCACAGAGATTGCCCCAGCCATCGCGAGCCTCGCCTACACCGGATCGGTCGCCCAGGTGCGCAAAGTCGGCGCCCTTGTCTGGCAGACTGGATTCGACCACCTCTACCACCAGCCGACGGTCATGCTCGACGCGGTGCGCTCGAACGAACGGGCGATGGTCGCGCTTCTTGACGGCCGCGCCGACGAAGTCGTGAACGAGTGGCGCTACGCGCATCGCACGTGTCGCTCAATGCTCGACAGCATGATGACGTTCGCCTACCAGCGCGAAGAGATCATCCCCCCGAATCAGCGGAAGTACCTCCTCAGTCCCTACGGACTGGCGCAGATTCCGAAGCTGAGCATGGCGCTCGATCCGAACGATACGTGGCATTCCGTCGCGAACTGGTCCGTCACGGGTCCGTTCCCGCTGGAAGGCAACGACGACGCGGAAACGATGGCGCCGGGGTTCGAGCAGGTGTACCCGCCGGAGACCAACTCCGACCCGGCCGCGACGTTCGCCACGGTGGACGGTACCGCCGGATGGCGAGCGGCTCAGGCCGATCTGGATGGCGGCGTGAACCTCCTCGACCACTTCGTCACCACCGAGGATGTCGTTTGCTACGCACGCTGTACCGTCGTCGCGCCGGAGGCCATGGAGATCGACATGAGCCTCGGTTCGAACGACGGAGCGAAGGTTTGGATGAACGGCGAGGAAGTGTTCGCGCTCCACACCGGTCGGACCGCGACGCAGCACCAGGACACGATCCCTGTGCATCTCAACGCCGGGACGAACCATGTGCTCGTGAAGGTGGAGAACCTCGGCGCGAACTGGGCACTCTACCTGTCGTTCGACGACCCTGACAGGGCGTTGACGTTCGGCATGGAGTAGGCACATCGCGAGTTCACTCGATACCTCACCACCGGCGGGCAACCCGCTCAGGAGACACGCATGCCGCGCATCCGCACGCTCATCCTTCTGCTCGTAGCAACGGCGTCGACCGCATTCGGCGCCGCCCGCATTCAGGATGGCGTGATTCTTGTAGACGATCGGCCCTTCTTCCCGCTCTCCTGCGGGGACGGGTCGGTCGAGCTGAATCGCCGCCTCGGAATGAACATGGGCGTCGCCGGCGCGGCCACGAGTCCGGATCGTGTCGCTCATGCGCGCGGGATCGTGCGCGAATGGGGACGGCACGGTTTCCCGGTGGCTGTCGGTTGGGCATTCGGCGGCGAGAACGCCCGGCTGTGGACTCCCGAGCAGACGAGGGTGGCGGCGTCGGTAGCCGACGAACCGAATCTGCTCGCGTGGTACGTCGCCGACGACGTGCAGCTCAAGCACATTCCAAGCCTCCGCGAGATGTGCGAGGTCTACGAGTCAGAAGCACCGCACGTCCTCCGCATCGCCGACTTCTACAGCACGCGGAGCGAACTCGCCCGCTCCACCATGCGCAACATGATCGACATCCGGTGCCAGTATGTGTACCCCCTTGTCACGAACGATTTGCGCACATACTTGCGCTTCTTCGACAGCGAGCGCGAGTGGGTCGGTGACCCGCTATGGACATGGGTACAGCTCATCCAGTGGGAGAACAGCGCTCAGACCTACGGCACCGGCGCGGAGGGAGTCGGCACACTGCCGGACCCCGAGCAGGCACGCCTGTTGAGCTACATCGCGCTCAACCGTGGCGTGCGAGGATTGCTCTTCTGGAATGCCACGATAATCGTCCGGCGCCCTGAGATCGCCATGGAAGTGGCTCTCGTCTGCCGAGAGGTGGGGCTGTTCTCCGAGCACCTCGCCGTCGGAAGTCATGCATTCGACCTCGCAACGTCGGATACGATGGTCGTCGCCACCGCGATCCAGCACGACGACGACGTCGTGATACCCGCAGTCGCGGTGAAGCCGGAATACGGCGCATGGGTGGATGAAGGCGTCTACGAGGGCGTCACCATCGATTGCCCGTGGTCAGGCCGCGCTCTGCCGACGGCGGCGCTGCTCGCGATACCTGACGTGGTGGACTGCCCAGTCGAACGGGTCGATCGCGAAACGATCCGTATCACCGTCCCGTCGCTGGAACTCGCCGGCCTGATCTACGTCACGGACAACGCTGATCGCATCGCCGACTTGCGTCGACGGGTCGGAGTCGCCACAGACTCTCTCGCCGCGCTCGCGGTATCGGCTGCGGCAGCACAGGCGCGCGCGGCCAGTGGGATTCAGTGGCAGGCGGGGTTCGGCTCGGCGGGAGGAAGGGCCGCGCAGGCGGCATATCGAAGCGCCGAGGCTCTGGCAGGCGGCGATGGCGCGCAAGCGATACGCGAATGGCGCACCGCCCTGCGCGAATGTCGCACGGAAACGGCCCGCCTCATGGAATTCGTCGAAGCGCGCCGCGAACTCGTTCCGGGCGATCAGCGGGTGTTCCTCGACACGCCGCACGCGCTGCATAATCTGCAGGGCGTATCGCGGATGAGGTCACCCGATGACCGCTGGCATTTCATCACCGAGTGGGAGGTCGTCGGCCCGTTCGACCTAGCGTGGGAAGGCGGCTGGCGCCAGGAACTCGAGGACGGTCCACGTCGGCCGGACGCGCCCCGCTTCGACGAGGTCTTCCCGCCGGAGCGCGATCCGGGAGGCGACGGTCCGTACGAGGGGATCGACGGGACGGTACGCTGGCAGCCTCAGCGAGCGGCTCTCTCCGGCGCGCTCGGACTGAAACGGGCATTCAGCGTGCACGACAACGTTTTCTGCTACGCTCGCGCCCGCATCGTCGCGCCTCGCGCCATTGAGACGACGATGAGCCTCGGCTCCAACGACGGCGCCAAGGTCTGGATCAACGGCGAAGAGGTGTTCGCGGAGAACGTCGGGCGCGGCGCGTCGGCGCATCAGGACGAGTTCCCGGTCCAGCTGCGCGAGGGGGAAAACCTCGTGCTTGTGAAGATCACCAACCTCGGCGGCGATTGGCAGCTCTACCTGTCGCTCGACGATCCGGATCGGGAGTTGACGATCTCGGCGGAGTAGGCGCGCTCTACACAGGATCGATCAGCAGTTTGAGTAGCTCGATCGACGTGTTGCACGATTCGATCACGTCCGGCACTTCGAGGCCGTCGATCGATGATAGATTGTTCCGCGCGAACGTCAGGAAGTTGAGGCTGATCGCGCAGCTATTGCGGTCAGGCTTGATCTTCTCGGCAATGGTCCGATCAAGCAGTCGTTCGAGCGATTTCAGCAGATCGCGCAGATCGGGCAACTGGTCGTCGTTGTTGCTTGCGAGCCCGCACGTCGCATGGTACACGGAAGACGCATACGTGGTAGTCGCCGACCCAACCTGGTTCGCCTGTATGGAGTTCTGCGTCTCTTTGGCGATATCCCGCACTTCCCGCGCCCGATCCTCCGTTTGTTCCACGCTGGCGTGTGCGCGTGTCAACAGGAACAGGCCTCCGGAGATGAGTGCGAGGCTGAGGACCTGGAAGAAGAACGAGATCAGGCTTGAGTCCAGCGCCGACTTCCCAGCGGCTTCGATTCGTTCTACGTAGGACGCTTCCACTGGCGACAGCTCGCGCAGCGGCTCACCCGAACGCTGGACAAGGGAATCGCAAGCCTCCGAGACCATCGAGGCGACGTGAGCCCGTGCTGTCATGTTCCCACGAAAGTCTTCGTACAGGAGGTATCCACTGAGCGCGACAATCGCGGCCATCAACGCGAAGAACGCGAACGCTCCCACCAAGCGCAGAAGGTGCATCGCTATCTACTCCCCGTGCGCTCGATTCGCCTCACGGCCTGCAGCACGCGCTCGAAGTTACTCGACTCGCCGCGCTTTGGGACAATCTCGATGCCGTCAAGTTCCGACGCGTCTACGCTGGCTACCAGGCGATCTCGGTAATCTGAGAAGATGACCGTTCGGGCATGCATCATCGTGCCCTTCTTGGTCTTCAGCACCTCGTCTTCGAACCAAACCCAACCGGTGAGCGCGCCGCCATCGCACCTTTTCCTCTGACCCTCGGACAGCCATTTCGTGCTCATGTTCAGATCAAGGACGATGCAGCCAATCTCCTCACTTTTCCAGTATGACGTCGCATCGTTCGTGTTGAAAGCATCGAATACTGTGTGACCATCATCAGTCAGCACTGCCTTCAACATCTCGCTGGCGAAGCCATTGTCCTCCAAGAGCAGTACGTTCACGTCGCGCGCTCCCTTCTGGGTATCCTGACACTCATCGTGACTCTGTAGGTTGCGTCATCGATCTCCATCAGGAGTGCTTCGTCCGTCGGCAGGTAGCGCTGCACCCCTGCTTCGCTGTACGCCACCGCATCCTCGACCGAAACATCCTCCAGTACCAGGTAGCCAGTGTCGGCATCCCCGAGCGCCTCGAGGATGAATGGGTCTTTCCCCTCGACATCGCTCCGAAGGTAGTGTGATATCAGCGTAACGTTGTAGGGGCTGATCAGATCGCATTGCCACGAGATCTCCCCACCGTGAGCGCGAGCCATGAGGTCGGCGATGTACAGGCCGATTCCCATTCCCTCGGTACCTTCCACGTTGTCACCGCGTGTGAAAAGCTCCCGCACGTGCTCGTCGTCGCTGATCCTGATCCCGTAGTTCGTAACGCTGATGACATAGAACGACTTCCCCTCTTCATCCACAACGCGGTAGCCCAGATGTATCTTGGTGCCTCGATGGGCGTATTTCACGGCGTTGTTCACGAGGCTGTACACTATTTGGATCAGGAGCTTCTTGTCGCCAAACATCTCGGGCCGCCCTTCATCGCCGCGTTCCGGACGTGCTGTAGCGAACTGTAGGCACTTCTTCTCAGCCTCGGAATAGTAAAGGTCCTTCCATCTCAACAGGAGTTCGTCGTACGGCCAGAAACTCTCGCTGCAGTCCGGTTCGTCAACGACCATACCGGCGGCTTTCAACTGGAAGTCGATGAGCTCCACAACGCTCCGCACATCCCGATCGATGCCCTTGGCCTGCACATCCGTGATCGCCCTGATCTTTCCGTGCGTCGCCAGGTGGCGCACGCGCAAACCATTGAGCTGAGTGATGAGTTGAGCGATCTCATGGCCAAGAACGCGCAGGGACATTTCCAGATGGTTCTTCGACATCACAGCGAGCGCCCCTGAGAGCGCCGACTGGAGAGATCGGTAGAACGCTTGGAAAGGAAGTTCCATGAGACCGCGAACCGTGCTGCCTGTGGCGCTGTCATCGCGCGGCGGCAGCCCGATGAGAATAGCGGTCACCAACTCAGGGTAGAACTGCAGGGGGAACACGCTCATCAGCTGACCAGCGTCCTCGCCAAGCTGGTCTCTGCCAATGAGGCCGCCAAACAGTTCCGGATGCTCCGCGCTCGATGTCTCGCTCCCTAGGACGCTCGAATCGACGTCCTCCAAGTTCAGTCTGAGGGCATCGACTGCGGCGTCGGCCAGATTGCCCGCACGAGCTGTGACACCAAGTTCAGTGGGCGGTCGCATCGTGAGCCGCTCTATCCCAAACACCACTACGTACCGGAGCGAGAAGTCCTCAACGATGCCCGCAAGCTTTTCCTGGACGCTCTTCCAGAAGAATTCCAAACTCCGTTCGCCAGGTGAAAGCTCTTTCGGCAACGTCTCATAGAGCGTCCAGGTGTATTCGGTCACTTTGGCCTGGACGAAACGATCGCGTTCGTGCTGTTTCTCTCGCTCCAGCGTCTCTTCGAAGCCCCTCAACTGCGCCACAGTCGCGTTGATGATGTGACGCATCTCTGCGTCGTCAACGACATTCTCTGGGTTGTCCACGAATCGCCTGTGATACCCCTCGATTTCTGCCTGCACGGCCGCCGATATGTGCGGGTGTTGAGCGAGGAAGCGGCTCTGCCAATGCCGGATATGGTCAAGCCGGTACTCCAAAGCGAGTTCGCCCACGAAGAACGCCGCGATGACTCGATCCTCGAAGAAGACAGGGAAGATGAGCTCACGATAGCCTAGGTAGGGGCAATCATACTGCAGGAACGAACGATCAACTGCTATCTCAACCTCGTAGGTGACCTCCGGATTACGAATGTTACGGTATACTATCTTGCTCTCGCTCTGCCACATCTCACGATTCAGCGCCTCACGAATGTTGCTTCGCGTCGCATGACAGAACAGCAACGCATGATCGTTGTCGCGCGCGTCAATATCGCGCGCGCCAGTCACATCGCGGAATCTCTTGCTCGGTGGCCGTATGACGATTCCGAGAGCTCGCGAATCCGTCCGGACTGGCTCGCAAATGGGCGAGAACTCGATCATAGTGGTCGGGATCTTCAGATCCGTCGCAATCACTGTCTGGATGCCCTGGAGGTGTTCGTTCGTTATGATACCCGTGCCTGCAAGTTTCCGGAGCGGGCTCCCTGCAGGTGCGCGGGCACCATCGTTCGTGATGTGATCTGGCGTGAACGGCCAGCGCCCCTCTGGCATGGCTGCCTCCGGTTCGGCTGCAAGCGCGAGAGCTGCGGCTACACAGGTACTGTATCCCTTTGACAGGTCATAGCCAAGGGCACTCATCCCAAATGCACTTGCGGAGTAATCGCGCGGCTGGGCATCGCAACGTGGCGGCGCGTACGTTTGTATGCGTCGCCACGTTGTCTTGTACCGACCAGGGAGCATGATCGTGATTCCGATCCTCGAATACCGCACCGGCGAAACGCCCGAGCGTCTGTCGGAGATACTCACCCGCGGCGAGTCGGCCCTGCGCGAGGTTCGCGACGCGGTCGTACGTGTGCTCAACGACGTGCGCGGCGAGGGCGACGCGGCTGTATCGCGGTACACGCACGAATTCGACGACGCCGAACTGATCCCGGCGGATTTCGCCATCCCGCTCGACGAGTGTCGTGCCGCGCTGGAAGGGCTCGACCCGGCGCTCCGAGGCGCAATGGAGCGCGCGGCGGATAACGTCCGGCGGTTCCACGAACACCAGCGTCGCACCTCGTGGTTCGTGCCCGACGGCGACGGCGTAATTCTGGGGAAACGCTACGCTCCCGTCGACGCAGCCGGTGTGTACATCCCCGGAGGAACGGCGCCGCTCTTCAGCAGCCTGCTCATGGCGGCGATCCCGGCCAAGGTGGCTGGTGTGGAACGTATCGTCGTGGCCACCCCGCCAAGCATCGACGGCCGTCCACACGACGGAATCCTCGCTGCGGCGGCGCTCGTCGGCGTGGAGGAGGTATATCGCGTCGGTGGCATACAGGCGATCGGCGCCCTGGCATACGGAACCGAACGCATCGCGCCGGTGGACGTCATCGCCGGCCCGGGCAACGCGTACGTCCAGGCGGCGAAGAAGGAAGTCTACGGGACTGTCGGCATCGACATGATCGCCGGCCCGAGCGAGATCGTGGTTATCGCCGACGAAACGGCGAACCCCGCGTGGATCGCGGCGGACATGCTCTCGCAGGCCGAACACGGATCGGGGCAGGAAGCTTCTGTCGCGATCGTCACCGATCCCGGCCTCGCAGCGCGAATCGTCGCCGAAGTCGAGGGGCAGACGGCGTCGCTCCCACGGCAGGAGACGGTGCGGAACGCGCTGGAGCGGTACGGCGCGGTATTCGTCGTGGCCGACCTCGTCGCGGCGTGCGAACTCACGAACCGGATCGCCGCCGAACACGTCGAAGTCCACACGGCGAACCCGTGGGCGCTTGTGGACCGCATCCGCCACGCCGGCGCGATCTTCCTCGGCGGCGCGTCGTCGGAACCGGTGGGCGACTACTACGCGGGCACGAATCACATCCTGCCGACGGGGCGGGCGGCGCGGTTCGCATCGTCCGTTGGAGTGGACGACTTCCTGAAATCGTCGAGCCTCGTGGCGTACACACGGGCCCGCCTCGACAAGACCGCGGACGACATCGCGGCCCTCGCCGAGGCGGAGGGGCTGCTGGCACACGCCCGCGCGGTTGCGGCCCGAAAGGACGGGTAGCCGTCACGGCTCGACGACCACTCGCAGCCCCCCTGTAACGCCGTTCGTATCGTGCCAGGCATCGGCGGACGGTCCTCGGATCAGCCACAGAATGATAGCACGAGTATCACATTCGTGCTACGGGGTCGGCGAAAACACTCTCGGAGAGTCGGCGTTGGACGGGTAGTCCGATCTGCGCGGATTGCCTACCGGAGCGGCGAGGCGGGGCGGGGCGGGGGCGCTGATCCTCGCACTCGCAGGCAGGAAGGAAATGTGACTACTTGTCCCGCCCGCGCCGGGGCAACCACCACAGCAGGTAAACCACTGCGGCTACGACGATGAGCAGCTTCAGCACGAAGCCGGAGAGGAAGAACACCATCCCGGATAGCTTCGCCACAAGCAGGAAGAGGACGATCACGATGATGATCAGAAGCGTCTTCCACATGGCGGAATCCAAGTGATGGGAAGGGTGCACCGGCCGGGACACTGTCTGCCGGCGAGCGCCCACAGCGACGTTCGCGATTCTCACCGACCCACTGTCATTCCGGGCGAAGCGAAGATTCCCGCCCACACCCATGGACGCTCGGCTGTCAGCCCGCGAGCGCCCACAGCGACGTTCGCGAATCTCACCGACCCACTATCATTCCGGGCGAAGCGAAGATTCCCGCCCACACCCATGGACG
>CAZEAI010000006.1:88244-88642 GCA_964510105.1 uncultured bacterium | reverse complement strand
CAGGCTGCGGCCCTGCGTGTCTATGTCCCAGATCGCGCGACCGTCCTCGTCGAACCGGTACAGGATACCGAGTTGCGTCATCACGAACACGTCGGCCCGGCCGTCGGCGTCGAAATCCCCAACCGAGGTGCCCGAAGCCACCGAGCCACGGGTCGGCTTCTCCCACAGCAGGTTGCCACGGCTGTCCAGGCAGTAGAATCGCTCTTCGCCCGACGCCACCGCGACTCGCATCTGGCCCGTGGAAGTGCCGAAAACGACCGGGCAGGATATCTCCCAGTAGCGAGCGTGCCCGCCCATGTCGAATTCCCACGCGATCTCGCCCGCGGCGTCGAGCGCGTACACCTTGCCCTCGCCCGTGGAGATCACGACGTCGAGCCGGCCGTCGCCGTCCAGATCGG
>CAZEAI010000006.1:75612-88234 GCA_964510105.1 uncultured bacterium | reverse complement strand
GGGTCTTGGGGTTACACCTTGCCCTCGCCGGGGGATATCCCGCCGTGGCGCGGGCGGGCGCGGGCCTGTGGGGCGTGGGCGGGGCCCGAGCACTTGCCGTCGACCTGCGTCTTCCATACGACGCTACCCGTGAGTGCGTCGAAAGCGCAGATCGTCTGCGACTGGTCTCCCTGGATCAGCTCGACGACGCCGTCCGCGTTCAGGTCGGCCAGCGCCGGTGTGGAGGAGATATTCACCAGCTCCGTCGTCTGCCACACCGCGTTGCCGCCGCCGTCGAGGCACGTGAGCGCGCCCGCGCCGTTCCCCACGTAGATGAGCGGCGTCTCGCCCTCGCGCTCCAGTACCGCCGGGCAGGCTGAGTAGTGGTGTCCCCCTGTGTCGAGACGCCAGAGCTCGCGCCCCGCGCCGTCTAGCGCGATCACCGCTTCCTTGGCTGCGACCACGACCTCGTCGTCGCCGTCGCCATCCAGGTCGACAACAACCGGCGCGCCTTCCATCACCATGTCCGGGTTGGCGACCCAGAGATGCTCCAGGTCCAGTCCCACCGAGGGGCGGACCAACAGCGTTATCAGGGCGACCAGTCCGTACGCGACGCCTCGCACTATCGGGTTGCAGCACGGCGCACCCGTCTGGACTCGAAATCCACCATACATGTTGCCATCCTCACTCGAATTGCGGTGACTGATCTCCACACGTTGAACCCGGATTGCGAACGCACTCATGTACCGCATCCAGACGAACGGTGCCTCGGCCAATGCCCGGCGCACAGTCGTTTGCGCGCAGAAGACATGTACTGCGATGGGATCGTGGCCGTCCTGCACAGCTGTGTCGTTGGGATATCCGCTAGCGCATCAGCTCCAGTGTCAGGTCGATCACCTCGTTCCGGATCCGCGCAACCACGCCCGGATCCCAACGCGCAGCCTTCGCCTCAGCGACCATCTCGCCGAGTCGCTGTTCAGCACGATTTACTGCTGCGGACCTCCCCGCCTCAGTTGCTGCGTCGATGGCATCACGGAGCCTCGCCATCCGCCCGTAGTCCTCAATGCCGATGCGGACTGCCTGCCAGCGCCGACTCGGTACGGGTCTCTTTGCTCCCTGGTAGACCAGCGTGTAGTCGGCGCCTGCCTCCCAGAGATTAAAGCTGGTACTGCAGTACGTCCAGTAGCCGATGCCGGTGAATCCGATCTCCCACGCCGTCCAGATCTGTTCCCAGTAGTACGTTGGCTCCACATCGTCCTTGACTCTCGCGCGAGCTTCGTAAATCCAGTGCGTCTGATCGGTCGTCTTGAGGTAGTTGATACGATCTGGATTTTCCGACAGTACGACGTTGTACTGCGTCGGCTGGATGATATCAAGCACGTCGACCAGTCGCTGGTGGTCCGCGACCGTCATGCCGCGGAGTGGGTCGGTATAGAATTGCACGTTAGGATCAAGGCTTTTCGTGAATCGCGCAATGCGCTCCAGCCTCTCGATCAGCACGCCACCACGGATTCCGGGTTCATCGACGGGATAGAACGCCCAGCTCTCGTACCCCAATCCCTGTTGCCGCAGGTGCTCGAACTACTGCGGCAGAAATGCAGCGTACGCCTTCTTCCATGCGTCGGAGTATGCGCCCGGCGCTCCCTCGACAGGCGCTATCGGAAGCCCGTGGTACAGGAGGACGTTGCCGGAACTCAACTTCGCCAGGAAGCTGTCCTGCTCGTTCCATCCGGTGTCTTCCCTGGTGAACGAAGACGATCTCCTTTGAGCCGTCGGTGTTCAAATCGCCGACGGATATGCCGACCTCGATGAAGCCCGCACCTACTCCTCGTTGCGTCCACAGAATCCTGCCATCGGGGTCTATGCAGCGCAGGATTTGTAGCCTACTCGCCATCGCTCAAGAGAAATCGAATACCGGGAATCGGATACCCGTTGGCATCGGTAATGCGGAAGTGAAACTTCCACAGCCCATGACTGTTGATCGTCGTCATGTTGATGCGCGTTGCGCCCACCGGGATGCGGATCGGCACGTGCTCCTCGAAGAGGTAGCGGTCGCGGTACGCCGCCCCGTGCCCGCGCGGAGGGTAATCGGGATGATCGAATACGATCTCATCACCAAACCTGACCACAATCCCGTCGTCCCAACCGATGTTCAAAACTGCGTCTACTTCGACGTCTGAATGCACCCAGCACGTCAGATGCGCACTGGCTGAGTCCGTGTGCAGATGGTCGAGTTGCTCCTGCATTTCGACAACGCCCATCGGATCGGCGATGTCGTGTCTGGACCACCGTACAGCTCCGCCACGTCCGTAGTACACTCGACGCATGTCCACTGGCTGAGTTGCCGCCTCGGGTGCGGCGCGCGCGGGCTGTTTGTGCGGATTGCCGAGATACGTCAGCATCCACCAGCTTGCAGGCGTTCCGAACGCGTTGCAAAGCCCTTCCGAATCCAGGTCGCCTGCGCGGTAATTCCGGACAGCTTCGAATAACGGAGCCAACCTGACATCGTCGACCGGTTCCCGATCGCGCAGGATGTCATGCCAACCTGAGACCGCAGTCATGGCATCGGGAAATTCCGGGCTGCGCCTTCCACCAGGAGCTTCGCCCCCTTCCATCGGGAGATGCCAGACATTGTGTCCGGAGAACGACCATATATACCTTTCGGAGATGGTACGCAGTATCCGCATCTGCTGTCGAAGCTCAACAAGTTCCTCGGACCACGGACGCTGCGGATACCCGTCACGTGTCGGACGCTCTGCCATGTGAAGCGGCCACACGCCGGGTGCTGTCGTGCATTGCTCCTTCCAGTATGCGAGTGTTTGCTCCGAGAGCAAGTTCTCCAGAGTGCCATCCTCGAAAACAGGGATCGCCACTTGAGTCACCGGGTCCCACAGCGTGTAAGCGAGTTCCGTTGCCGAATGCCAACCACCGGGGGCGGCGCGCTCAGCCATCACATCGAGCATGCCGATCATAAGTTCTCTGAGGAGTGGTCGTGCGTCGATCCCACCGGGTAACACAAAAACGACAGCGTCCGGGAACTCGTCGAGTACGCCCGTCATAACCGCCCGACCCTGTCTGTAGGCAGCTTCCACGAGTTCGCCCGGCGTGTACCCGTCGTATGTATAGATCTCGTGATCCAGTTCGCAACGTTTGTACGGATACTCCACGTCGATGCTCACACCACGGAATCCGTTCTTCTTCGCTGCTCGACCCAGCGCCGCGAAGTGCCGGTTGATTTTTGCGGTGAATTCGTCAGAGAGCAGCGTCTCCGCCGACGGCCAGGCTTCGTCCTGACCAAAATATGCACCAAGAAGGTTCTCCGTGATCCCCTCGCGGTTCAAAGCCTCTACATTGGCTCTGGCCATCGGTAACCAGTCGGGATCAGTGGGTGCGTCACCGCCAACTCCGATAGCTTTCGCAACGCCACCGTCCCAGCTCCCGCAGACGTAGAAGAATCCGTCATACAGCCCCTTCACTTCGCTTGCGTGTTCGGTAATGTACGCGTTTGGCGACATCGAATAGCAGATCATCGCCGGGATCGCCAGTGTTGCTGCCACACTCATCGGGCCCCTCTTTCAATAAGCGAGTGTACCTGAGTTCTTTGACAGCCTGCGTTGGCCGTCAGTATGCACATCCAACGTACACGTACATCTGGTTGTACCCCGACACTTTACGTTACACCCCGGTCCAGTCCAGGCATATACCGAGAAACGGCTCTGCCTTATTGAGTACGAGATCGTATGCTCTGTCGGCTTCGTTGGCGGGTAGTATGTGCGTTACGAGTTCGCGGACGCGCAGTTCGCCCGACTCAACATGACTGAGCGTGGTCAGGAGGCGGTCTCGAGTCCATCCAGCAGGTGCGTGAACCGTGATTTCGGCTGAGTGTAAAGTCTGTATACTCAGGAGTTGATGGTCTTCGCGATAATAACCGTTGAGAATAAGATGTCCATCATGTCGCGCGAGGGGTATAAGTGCTTCGACGGTTTCTACCATGCCCGTTGTGTCCGCCACGATATCGAAACCACTATGCGCCTTTTCAGCCGCTAGCACGGCCAGAGGTGTTTCCCGGACATCAACTATGTCATCAGCAGAATACTCGTCAGCCAGCGCGAGCCGTTCTGGACGACGACCGGCCAGCACTACACGAGCGCCTCTTGCGTTGAGTGTCTGCGCGAGCCACTGCCCAACGAGTCCGTCGCCTACGACCAGAGCGATGCTGCCGTCGTGTACCGGAGGTCGTGATCCGCCGTTGTACCCAACCTGGGTGAGAACGAGTCCTGCCGCTTTTATTGGATCGAGCCCGTCAGGAAGCGGTATCACCTCGTTCCGGTCGCATACACTCATGTGCACATGACCGCCCCAGCCGCTCGCTGCGCCTCGCGCGATCTGCGACGTTGTGGCGAATACATGCCGCCCGGTAGACAGCTCATCGACGTCGGCTCCGACCGCCTCGACAATGCCGACCTTCTGGTACCCCGGAACAAGCGGCCACGAGATCGGTGTGTCTCCAGGCGGGTGGAACTGCCCCGTGATGACCCAACGCTCAGTGCCCGTGCTGATTATCGAGTAATGCGCGCGCACGAGCACGTCGTTAGGACCGAGGTCCGGTATCTCAACGTCACGGAACTTGACGCGCTCACGTGAGATGGCACATACAGCGAGGGTTTTCACAGTTGCTACCTGTGCGACTGATCCGTCATCGTCTTTTTCCCTGACGAGTCCACTCAGATGCCCGTATAGCACTCCGCGGGAGCCAGAGTATCCGGGAGAAATCTTGCAAGATGGGAACGGACTTCCCAGCACAACTCACACTTCTGTGCGTATGTCTCTTTCGGTTGGAAATCCGGCGCCATCTGCAGTAGACCAACAGGTCCTTTGTTGGCGAGGGTGCGCAAAATGTCGTTCTGCCGCCAATCGTTACCGCAAAAAATATCGCTGAGTGATTTGTCCGCGAGATCACCAATAATCACTCCGCTGCAATTAAACGCCATCACGCTTCCATCGGGATTGATGTGGGTTTCGTGCATCAGTTGCGGACTTACCTGATCCTCGCAGTGTTCCGAGACGTATTCTGCAAGCGGCTTTCTAGGCATATACTGTCTCAGATCTCTGTACGCGCGTCCCATGAGCATCGGCGGATGCGCTTGTGCGTATTCCCCAGCGTCAGACCACTTCTCAGGGGCTTTTAGGTATTCGCGATCGTGGACGATCACCCCATCATCGCCAAATACCTCAACTCCGATGCGATAGGCTCTTTTCACGTTCTCAATCGGTACATACTGCTGATGGTAAGGATCCGTACTCAGCCATATATTCCCCGCCCCTGCATTCCATAGCGTGGTGAGTCGATCACGGACGACATCGTCCGACTTACACCAAAAACAATTTGTCTCAACCCACGCTATCGGAGTCATGTCGAGTCGCTCGGCGATCTTCAGTATCTCTAAGACTCTGTCGAAGTAGAGGAACGCTTCACCACCGCCCAGATGGATATTGGAGCCATCAAGGCCAAGGTCTTTCGCTTCGCGTAGTATTTTTTTTGCGAGATCAAGCTCCAGAACTCCCGTTCTGTGCGGGCCGCAATTGATGTAGCAATGACTGCATTCGATGTTGCAACGATACGTCACAAGTACCCCGATACCGCGAAGGTTCATGTAATTTTTTGCCTTTCAGACCGGCAGGTCAGTGGTTCTCGTACCGTCAAAGTGTGTGGAGATCAGGCACCATTGTCCTCGCGCAAGAATGTCTCTAGGGAGGCTCACATGCGACTCATCACATCACTCACGTTCACCATCCTCGCAAGTATGAAACGCAGCACAGACGACTCCAGTGTAATGGTCCGAGGACACCGGGTGTGGAGCCGGGCATCGTCCGAACGCTCGAGCCGCTTCAAGCCAGAGTGGCTGCAAACCTTTGACGAATTCGACCGAAACAGAATGGTACCCACACCGAACAGTCCGCCGCAATCCCGCCGAAGTCGACTCGCGGTTTGTCAAGCCGCGCAACCTGTGGGAGAACGGCTACAACGAGAGCTTCAACAGCGAGCCCAGAGATGAGGTACTAAATCGGGAGATCTTCCACACCCTGGCCGAAGCACAGGCACTCATCGAAGTTTGGCGGATCGAGTACAACTCCATCCGCCCGCATAGCGCTCTCGTGGATCTCAGGCGTAAACGCCTGTGACGAGTGCGAGACGGGCGCCAATATTCCGACACAGCAACATGCTTCGAAGAGTCTTCAGTGCTAACGTTATATGTAGACCGTATAGAGAGGGCAGGTCAGTTAGCGCCACATCACGCGGTCAAGCCTGGCTAACCGAGTCCAATGCGCGGGATCAGTGTGATATTTGCACAGAAGCTCTGGAGGATGAGGAGAAGCGACCATGGCACAGAACAAGACGGGTAGTGGGGTTGAGATCGAATCTTTCGAGACTGCTGATGGAGACGATTTCGGCGATCTTCTGACGGCGGGTCGCATAGATTCAGACAGGGATTTGAAGATCGGTCTACTCTGGACCGGCTATTTCGAATACTGGCGTATGTATCCGCAGCTTAAGGACCAGGTAACTGCTGATGCGAAGGTCGTTTACGAGCGTCTGTCGCAGAAGCATGACATCATTCATACAGAAATGGTGGACACGATCGACGCGGCCGACGAGGCTGGACGCCTCTTCCGCGATGAGCAGGTAGACATGGTCATCCTGGCCTACCGTGCTTACGTGCCGGATATTTACATGCACCAGATGCTGGCGCATCTGCCCGAAGACATGCCGTTACTCATCTTCGGTTCGCAGTGTCGAGACAGGTTGGACCATGAGGACGACTACTGCGGTGTCCTGCGAAACAGCGGACTCATGGCACTTGTCCAACTCGTATGCGGCTTCCGGAAAACCGACGGCGACGCCCGAAGGATCGAGACCGTCGCCGGAAGCATTCACGACGAGGAAGCATACGCCAAGATCGATCGCTACATCAATGTCGTCACAATCTACAAGCGTCTCAAGACGATGACATTCGGCATCATCGGCAACGTTTTCCGCGGCATGTTCGACTTCGAATATGACAAGACCCAGGTCAAAGGCACGCTCGGACCCGAAGTGATGAACATCCAGCTCGAACATCTGGAGAAGCAGCTCGACGCCACTCCTCCTGGGGATACCGATGTCCAGGCGGTCATCGGTCATGCGTGCGAGTCATACAGTATTGAGGGCGTCGGCGACACAGATCTCGAGAGTGCGGCGCGTGTGGCCGTTGCACTTAAGCGCCTGGTCAACCGCTTTCGTATCGACGGAATGGCGCTACTGTGCCAGCACCTTGTGGAACGGAAGCTCAAGACTACACCGTACCTCGGCCTTGCGCTACTTCACAGCGAAGGATTCCCGAGCGTGCAGGAAGGTGATGTTGTCGGGCTCATCACGATGAAGATCCTCCATCATCTGACCGGGAACATGCCGTTCTTTGTTGAGTGGAGTGAGTTCGACGTCGAGCTTAACGCCTGGATGATGCTCGGGCACGGATTCGGTGACCCGACCCAGGCCCGAAACGATGACGTCACGCTCACGCCGACCGCGGAAATGTGGGGACTCGAAGGAACCGGCTGTAGCACGTTATTCGTTCCCAAGCCCGGTCCATGCACCATTGCACATTTCGTGCGTCATGCGGATGGCTGGAAAATGATCGTCATCGGCGGCGAGATACTCGACCTGGATCCACTACCGATCAACGATATGCATGCCATCGTCAGGACAGAGCGCCCGATCAGGGAGCACGCGGAAGCACTGCTCAAGACCGGCGTACCGCACCACGGCATCACTGTGCGCGGCGATGTACGACACGAGTTGCATCAGCTCGCTGAACTCATGCGAATCGATGTGATCTGTATATAACAGGATACCGCTTCATATCGCATGCATCAGTGTCGCGATTCGCTCGTAACGAACGGAGCAGTACCTAGGTCGCCGGATCTACGGACGCTCTCACCAGACGTGAAAACCTGATCTCCACCGGACCCAGCAAACCGGATACGGTCTGCCCGGTGTGAATTCGTTCGGTCGGATAACTCGTCATGTGGTTGGCAAGGGTGTTGACGACCTTTACTTCAAGTGTGTTTGCGCCCGGTTTCATGAGATCGGTGACGTCGAACCGGTATGGCCTCGCCATGCGTACACCCGCCGATTCGCCGTTGATGAATACCTCGGCGACGATTCCGACATTCCCGAGATCGAGGATGATTCGCATGTCAGAATCGATCGTCTCCAGTGTCACTAACGTAGAGTAGATCGCACCGCCCGAATAGCATTCCATACCCTGTTTACACCAGTCGCCGATCTCGATCTGGCCAGTTTCGCAGGCGAAACTCACGTATTCGTCGAATACTGCTCCTGCGTAACAGGTTGGTGCCATCTCGACACGGAATGCGATCTGTGAACACTGGTTGATGGGAGATTCAAGCGAGACCTCGATCTCGGTCGACTCTTTCTGTTCCGGTGAGCATTCGACGGCCTGATTGAGGACCTGGTTCCCATCAATCCACGCCTGAATATGTTCCGCGAACACCTTCGTTCGCATCGACGTGAGTCCCGGAGGAGCAGTGAATCGGAACCAGCCTACGCGTTTCTCGTCGGGGGTGACCTCCTGCGCCAGGACGGGCGGTTCGCGAAACCATCTCAGCAAAGGTACATACGGATCGAATTCCGGAACGGCATCCGGATCGACGAACGCCGCGTGAACACTCACCGTAGCACCTTTGGGCTGAACGATCCGCAGCAGAACCGCATTCAACCCCCTGTGCAGCGTTACAGGTACCGGCACCAGCGGATCATTGACGGTCGCCGAGATAATTTGCTCACCGTTGATCCATGCGTCTCTTGCAAATGAAACGGCACCAACTACCTCGTGATATTCGACCAATTGTCGACCAAGATCGAAATGCCAATCCGTCTTTTCAGATACGTTGATGTACGTGAAGAGATACCGTACCGCGTCGTTCTCACCCGCAACTTCCGGGCAGGTGAGAAACTCGTCACGGACTCCTTCCAACCCACCCCATGATCGTTCGGGGAAGTCCGCGCCATGCTTGAGCGAGAACACGAGTGGCTCCCATCCGATCGTACGTCCGGCGGCATTTATCGACAGGTTCGGATCGAAATCGCCCGCGATCGTGTCATGAAGAGCCTGGTTCGGCTCGTGATCCACACCGAATGGTCCAAGTGTCCACCAGTAGGGCCCGTACCCACACGTGACCCGCTCCCAGTCCGCGTCGTCGAACGGAGGCTCGTGCCACCCAAGATCTGCGCCGGGTTTGTCCGTTTCTTCGCGGTATTGGAAAGTCCGGGCTTCCGAACCAATCTTCGTTTTCGCGGGTGGATAACGGAAATCTCCCCATGTATTGTCCATTGTGGGCTCAAAACGGACATCCCATGTACTATCAAGCAGTATCGGATCTGGCGGGTTTTCCACGTCGATTTCCGCGTTGTATTCGGTTCCACTGCATAAAAAGCGAATCGTCTTCGTGCCACCAGTTTCGCACACTCCATCTACTTCCGCGACCTGGTTCTCGCAGGTAATCTGCTTGATGGCATCGAGGTCGTCGGCGATGATCCTCGTGCTATCCCGATCCGGATCCACAACGAGCACAACACCTTCGTAGATATCCATGTCGAGTTCGACAACGGTCCGGTCACCCCGGCGTTCGAAACGATATACGGATTGAACCTCGCCTGTGAATGTGTTCCAGATCTCGGGATATCCGGTTGTCCGCAGATCGACCGAAATACGCCGGGGTTCGGGCTTTACGTTAACGATGAGATAGATATCGAGATTGCCAGTACGCTGGTGCGTGTGGAACACGTCCGGTTGCGACGCGATGAAATCTCGATTAATTACGTTCATCATCTGAGTCGCGACATCTTCTGTATCGCCTGGAACAAAGATTGCCCTGCCACCACCCGGGTTTTCGTTCTGCATTATGTTCGATGGCGCTGCCCCGGCTTCAGCTCCGAACATCTCCAGAATTGTCGCCCGGATAACCGGATCTTTTCGCCCGGCTTCCGGTGATGCATCCGGCAGTCGCCCGAACGCGACGACCACGCCACCTGATTCGACAAACCGGTGTAGCATTTCTAGCGTGTCTCTGCGAATCGTCGCAAGCGACGGAAGCACAACCGCCTGGAGATCTATGTCCGCAATACGAAGTATGCCGTCGCCGCATTGAGCTTGAACGAGAGAATTGTCATCGATGAATTCGAAATCGATGCCGTTGTAGTAGATGCTTCTCGCCAGATCCACTGTGCGTAACGAGGCCTCTTGTGCGGTATCGGCGAAATTGTGACCACCGGTCCAACCGGCATGCATCGTCGTCAGCGGGTAGAGAATCGCAACGTCCGCGACGTGCGTACCCTGGCTCATGATATGGCTCATTCGACGGACGTGATCGGTAAAGTGTCGCCAGTATTGCCAGTACGGCTGGTAGAAATGGACCGATGGTGGTACCCACTCGTACCACCCACCAAGCAGCGTGTATACACCTCCATGTCGATTATAGAAGTTGATGCCATATGCGTAGTTCGCATACGTCCATAGGAGATTCTCTTCCTGTGTCACTCCCCAGCCGGAACCCCAGTAACCACATACGGCGACTCGTTCGCCACCGTAGATGTGCGCGATGGAACTGGAGAACTTCGCGTCGATGAAAGCGCGACGTTTCATTTCCTTCGCTTCCGGGTCCTCGTTCCCAGTCACGTTGAAGTGGCGCATCATCTTGAAGAAATCACCGTAATGGTATGTCTGTCCGGTCGGGTCTTCGCGACCCCACGTGGCGATCGTCGTGTAGAGCAAACCTCGGTTGTGGACCCAGTCGGCGATGGGCTTGTAGAAGTTTTCATCTAGAAGCGAAATCATGACGTCGAAATAGTCACACCGGATCTTATCCGTGAACGACCCGATATCATGGAACATGCCCGAGAGAAACGGCAGGGGATCGTAACCTTTTTCGGTATGGAAGCGTTCCAGTAGTTTCGGGGAGAAGAGGATGTTCCCCTGTAACATGGTCATTTCGTCAGGACCGTATGCCTGGATTATGGTTCCCATCTGGTCGGGCATTCGACGTTCATACTCGCCCATCAACAGGTCCATCCAGCTATTCGCCACGACCGGATTCAGGTAATCGAGATCATGAGGCTGAGCAACAACTACCATGATTTTCCAGTTGCTACCCGGTGAATCCCATGTGAGATGGTTGCCGTCGATGTGCTCAACCAGATCAATGCGGGAGGAATAATCCAGTCCGGCGTCATTCATCTCATATGCGGAAGCGTGGAGTATCTGCTCTTCCGCCGGGATTTCCATGTGGATCGGTTGGGGCATCTGTATGTGCCCCTCGTACAGAACGAGACGTCTGCCACTCAGTTCGGGTCGTTCGGATCGTTCCGCCCTGAGTCTGTCCTGGAAATGCTGGTGAGCCGTCCAGTCAGATATCCACGATACCAATCCACATGTATCATGTTGTTCAGTCGAGAACTTCGTCAAGTCCCACCAGCCGTCGGACCAGTATTCCGGATCTGGTCGCAATGGTTCTTCGCGGACATAGCGGGGGTAGTACCAGGTTCCGGAGATCCCTTTCGCTGCCATGTCTTCCAGCTGTAGCTGCAGTTTCTCTTTCGAGAGATGAGCCGCCTCCCACCACCAGCAATCCACAGGACCGTACTTGCGGTCGGGATCTTTGAACTCGCATCGGAGGTCGCAGGTAGAGGAGTGCCTAGTGTCGTTGACGTATCGTCCAATCTGATTCGACATGATACCACCTTTTTCCTAACTGAAGGACGGAATGTATCGCGGCTTCGCTCGAATATCTTGAACGGCAAGGTGCCACGTCAACGAGATGAATGGAAACGTGTATAGATATCGAGCATATTCACCTCCTCAGGATCGTTCTGGGTGACAATCCAGTGGAAGTCTCTTACGACAGATAGGGTCTGAATGCATCAGTCGGGGTAGTGGGTGATTTACTCCCGTGGTTGGTATAGCCCGGTATGTGGCTAGTCATAACATGAACTGTGCGGCATCGCGGACGAATCTGAGGCCAGGATGTGAGTTATCCATGAACTCGCCGCTCGCATCCTATGCGATTTCGCAGACGATCAGGATGTTGTGTGCGAATACTGTCTCACACATCGAGCGCCCGGTACGACGACCGGTGCGCCTTCCACCAACATATCCGGGTTGGCAACCCATCTGCGTCAGATCAACGTTGCTCGCTACCTAAAGCCTCTGCACCGACAACACCATCGGAACTAATGGTTTCAACTCGAGCAGCGGTCCGGAATGGTCGCCGGTCAGCAGATCGGTTGCCGGTTTTCAAGCCCGGCGTATACTGTCGGCCCTTTGACGATGGAGTAGTCGACATCGGCCCACACCGGCCACGGGGACGACCCGTCCTGGTGCAATGTGATGCCGTCATCCTGGACGCCCCAGATCACGCAGCTGTGAGCGACGATACGTGATCGTTTGAGCACGAAGATGTTCCCGGCGAACGTAGAGCGGATCAGCTCCAGTGTCGCGTCGACGTATAGACGAGCCCCGGCAGTGCCATCGGGATCGTGTGCGTCATACGCTACGAGACAGTTTTCAAGGCGCGCCCACGCGTC
>CAZEAI010000006.1:0-75512 GCA_964510105.1 uncultured bacterium | reverse complement strand
CGCGTCTTCGTACCCGTCACTGATTCTGGCGTACTCGAATCGGCTCGTATCGGCCCCGTGGATTTTGATGCCCATCCACTGGGGAGACTTCCCGGCGGCAAACCCGATGCTGTCCGAGGCGGTACCGACCGCGTCGAGTTTGCCGTGGACAATGAATCTGGCATCCGCGTCGAACAGCACGTCCACGCCCGGCTCGATGGTCAGCGTGTGCCCCGCCGGGACAGTGACGTCGCCCGTGACCCGGTACGGACTACTGTCGGAGGTCCACGTGGTGGAGGTGATTGTGCCGTATACTACCACGGCGGATGCAGGGGATGCCAAGAGCGCGATGAACACAGACAGTGTCGTAGCGACCATGCCGCGCCTCCCGGGGTGGGGTCAGACACGTAGTGTTAGCAGTGACAGAGCGGTCGGTGAGTCCACTCGCGGGAAAACGTAGTCGGGGAGGTATACTTCGTCAAGCGGGCTGCACCGAGCGCTCGCGCATGATTTCCCATCATCGCCGATGGCAGCGGCGTTCCGTTCGAACCACATACAATATGCCACTCAATCCCCCGGACCTACCCCATTGACAGAATTGGCGGATTTTGCCATTCTTTTGTACCCGCGTTGGCCGGATCGCGACGACGACGATTGCAGCAGTTCGAACGCTATGTGGCGGATCCATCACCGGCGCAACGTCGCCGGCAGGCCGGACACACTACGGACCCCCGCTGGAAACAACCCACGCCACACGATTGACGGAGAGCAGCATACATGCCACGTCGTCCAGCACTGTACCCACGTCCCAGATGGCAGTGGGCAACGGACCTCCCCCACACCGAGACCGCGTGGGAGAAACTCGTGCGGCTTCCCGACGTTCGCTTCCTGTCCGACAACCAGGTGGGACTATGGGTGCAGCCCGATTCTGTCGGCGCGGAAAAGATCTGGTTCTATCCGGTGCCGCGCGCACCGCACCTGGATTCGGACCACTACGACGTCGAACGCATCATGCGCGAATCGATGCACGTCGTGCATGGTCCCGCGGCGAAAATCACGCGGCGGGGCGAGGCGTTGGAGTTCGGCGAGCCGGAGCTTTCGTGGCTCCCCTCCCGAATCGACAGGACATTCAGCGCCGGCGACGTGACGATACATGAATCCGTCGCGACGTATGACGACATGGCCATCTTCTGGGTGCGACCTGAAGGCGATGTCGACGATCTCGAAATACGCTGGTCGTCCTCCGTCGAGCGCACGGCCACGGCCTCGTGGCGCGCGCATGGGCGGGCGCACGTCTGCCTGCACGACGATGGGGTCGCGAACGGCTGGGTCTGGGTCGGCTCGGACGTGGAGGAGTGGCGTACCGACGGAGAGCCGGGCTGTCTGAAGATCGACGCCAAGCTCTCGCCCGACGGCGTGCTCCTCGTACTGATGATGGGATACGATCAGGCGGCCGTCGAACGGCGCCTCGAATCGATGATCGCTCAGACAAGCCGGACCACTCCCGAGACCATGGCGAACGAGCTGTTCGGGCATGCGCGCGAAGGGTGGGAGTGGTATTTCTCGCATATGGTGCCGCACTACGAAGGCGGACCGGAGTGGGTCGAGCGTCTCTACTACTACCTCACCGCAAGCCACAAGATCAACCTCTACGACATCCCGTACGAGCCGTTCGTCCGGCCTTACACGTGCCCGTGGAAGACCGGCGCGGTGTGGCAGTGGTCATGGAACACGCCGATGAACTCCATCGCCGAGCGCTGGCTGAACGACATGGGGTGGGCGGAATCGGGCATCGAGCTTATCCATGAGAATGGCGGCGCATTGAACGTCGGCGCGTCGCTGCACCGGCTCCGCAAGCCACGACACTTCCGCGACGTGAACGAGTATATGCCCGCCGTCACCGACGCGAGCCGGGGCGAGATGTCGCTCCCAGCGACGGCGCGGCAGTTCGACTGGGCATTCATCATGCCGTACACGACTCCGCTGGCGGTCCACGGCATGTGGGAAGTCTTCCAGCGCACCGGCGACGAACGCTGGCTGAAAGAGCACTTCACGGAGATGCTTGAGTACGAGAAGACCCTCAGCGCCCACGACCCCGACGGCGACGGACTCGTGGACTACGTCGGCATGGTGGATGAGTACGACTACTCACTGCGCTGGCGTGGCGTCATTCCCGACTTCGAGAAAGGCAGCGAGTCGCTCACGCGATTCGACAGGCCACTCGAACTCATCGACATCAACGCGCAACTGTGCATGGTGCGCGAGGACATCGCCAACGCGGCGGAAGTGCTCGGGGACGACCGTCTCGCCGAACGAATGCGGGCTCGGCGCGAGAAGACCGCCGAAGCGATCAACGAGCACATGTGGGACGACGAGGGCGGCTGCTATCAGGACATCGACGCCGAGACGCACGAACGGACCGGCGTGATGAGCGTCGCCGCGTTCAGTGCGCTCATGGCGGGCGTTGTCCCCGACGACCGGGCGGAGCGAATGATCGCCCTGCTGGACGATCCGAGGAAGTTCGGGGCGGAGTGGCCCGTGCCCAGCGTGGCGCTGGACACGCCCGGCATTGATCCGAGCCACATCACCTACGGCGGCGACGTGCTCCTCTCGAGCGGCGTCTGGACGACGGTGAACGGGCTCGTACGGTATGGCCGCGCGGGCAAGGCGCGGGAGATCATCTGGAAGGTCCTTGAGATGATGGGCGCGAAAGGGCCGTCATCCTCGTACTCGTACGATTCGGTCACCGGCGAGCCGAACATGTCGCGGCACATGTTCTGCAGCCAGGCGGCGATCATGCTCGACCTGTTCGTCAAGTACATCGTCGGATTCGTACCCCGCGAAGACGACATCCTGGAGTTCTGGCCCCTCGCCATGCCGCCGGAGTGGGACGACTTCACGTTCGGTCCGTTTGTCTGGCGCGGCGACGTCGACGTCACGGTGTCGTGGCAGAAGGGACACGGCTATACGGTCCGCGCGGGTGGGGCGGAGTTCCACTCGCCGGAACCGCGTCACATGTGGATTGGCCTGGACCTCCAGGACAATCTCATTGAGCTGGGCAACCCCGAAGTCTACGGCGAGCCGGTGATGGCGTAGCGCCATATCTCACATCGACGTACTCGGACGGGCCGGGGTGGGATCGCCGCTCCGGCCCGTTGTACGTTCGGAACTGATGTGGCGCGAGTGGGACACAAGGGGCTCCTCGCGCACAAGCCGTGTGAATTCGCGGTTCGGTCGGAGTGGCATCATGTGAGAGACGCGTCGCACATGGGTCATGTCTGGCGAAGCGAGATATCCCTTGCGCAAGCCACCGTTCCGAGGCGGTCTGCTCGCGCAAGGGATTCCTCGGCCGCCGGTCCTTGGGACCGACGCTCGGAATGACGGCGCGGGGAGGCGTCGGGAGCGGCCTGTACGTCATGTCGAGCGGAGTCGGCGGTGCCGCCTGTGTCGAGACATCCCTTGTGCAGGGCGTCGTGGCGCAAGATGCGACGCGTGCTGCTCTGAGCATCCGCCAGGCATGCCCGGCAGAAGCTGTCGCAGCGATACATTCCTTCACCATCCGTTGCCAGCGGAGACCCACAGCCACCCGGAGACCCTCACCATGCGCATTCTGTATATCGACATCGACTGTTGCCGTGCCGACCACCTCGGCTGCAACGGCTACGCTCGGAACACGTCGCCCAACCTCGACGCGATAGCAGCTCAGGGCACGACGTTCCGCAACTGTCACACGCCGAACTCGCCGTGCCTTCCGAGCCGGGCCGCTCTTTTCACCGGGCGATTCGGGTTCAACAACGGCATCGTCGCCCATCACGGTCCCGGCGAGCGCATTCGTCCGAACAACGCCGGCCACGGGCAGGGGTCGGACATCCCGTTCTTCGTGTGGCATCTCTGGCGGAGCGGGATGAGAACCGTCGCCTTCAGCAGCTTCCATGACCGGCACAGCGCGTGGTGGTGGACCGCCGGTTGGGACGAGATTCACTCGAACCGCAAAGGCGGCGGCGAGAT
This sequence comes from uncultured bacterium, assembly GCA_964510105.1. GTDB lineage: Bacteria > Latescibacterota > MWCZ01 > MWCZ01 > MWCZ01 > CAZWQW01. Next base: position 71,525 of record CAZEAI010000006.1, on the reverse strand, counting down.
CGCGCACGAGATCGTCGAGCCGGCGCTGGGGTGGTTCGAGCAGAACGCCGAGCAGGACGACTGGTTCGTCGACGTCCACGTGTGGGATGCCCATTCGATGTACCGCGTGCCGGACGAGTGGCTCCACAAGTTCTCCGATGAGCCGCTCCCAGGCGATTTCCCGAACGAGGCAGCCGTCGAGCGCAATCTCGACATGTACGGACCGCGGACCGCGCGCGACCTCTACACGGGCCACACGAACGACGAACATCCAAACGACGATCACCCCGAGGGCGTGTACACCGTCGACGACGCGAAGCGCCTCATCGACATGTACGACGGGAGCATCGCGTACGTCGACGATCAGATCGGCCGAATCTTCGACCTGCTTGAGCGCAAGGGCATACTCGACGACACGGCGGTGATCGTCAGCGCGGACCACGGCGATTCCTTCGGCGAACACGGGCAGTACGCCGATCACGGCATCGCCAACGTGCCGGTCCACAACGTGCCGATGGTCGTACGCTGGCCGGGCGCCGTCGGGGGCGAGGTCAATGACGAACTGCTCTACACCATCGACCTGTGCCCGACGGTGTGCGACCAGCTTGGCCTCCCGACGCCCAAGGGCTGGGACGGTGAGTCGTTCGCGCCGGCGCTACGCGGCGAGCCATACTCCGGGCGGGAGTATCTCGTGATGGACCACGGCATCTACACGTTCTCACGCTCCGTACGAACGCGCGACTGGCTCCTCCTGGAGATGCTCCACCCCGGCCTGTACCCGTACGACAGCCCGTTCTACTTGCATGACCTGCGGGCGGACCCCCATCAGCAGGTGAACCTGTACCCCGAGAGCCAAGAGGAGTTTGGGCGGCTCGCCGGATATCTGGCGGAGTGGCGGCTGGAGCAGGTCCGGAACGGCGGCGCACCCGATCCGCTCGAGGAGATGGTTCCGCTGGGGCCGTTCATCTACTACTCGCCGGCGAAGATGGACGCGCGTCTCCGCGCGACGGGACGCGAGCAGCAGGCGGATGAACTGCGGGAGCGCCTAGCGCGATTCAAGACGAATCCGGGGGAGCGGTACGACTACGCCCGATCCGGGGTCCGGACGGGAGGGTGACCGACGGCTCATTGCGGTGGTGACAGGGAAACCTCAAGTCGCGAGCGGCCGCCGCCATGTCATACACTGGCAAACATACGTGCTATACGGGCGTATGCCTGTGTGGACCTCGCACTCGTCGGGGAGGAATTCGAAGCCGCGGCGGTAGCTCTCGCGCATCGAATCGTCCAACAGGATGTGCCCACCCGGCTTGACCTTCGGCAGCGCGTGCTGGATGCATGCAACACGAGCGCGGCCGTCGATGACTACGAGATCGAAGCTCTCGTCGGGATGCCGGTCGATGCTCCTCACGTAGTCGTCGAACACCGCCCCCACGTAGTTCGGCCGGTCAGACGTGTGTAGTTCGGTGCACCGCTCACACGGTGTCGGCTCGGAGTCGGAACTGGACGGCAGATGGAGGTATTCGCAGCTTGCGATGCCCAACTCCTTGAGTTTGGCCTTGACCGTACTGTACCATGCGCCGTCGTGCTCAACCGACGTTACGTGGCCCGCGCGCTGCGCGAAGAACAATGTCGAGCCGCCGGATCCGTATTCGAACACGCGGCTCTGAGACGTGAGGTAGCGTTCAAGCCAGCGGATGGCGCGGAACGGAAGCCACGGGGTGCTGTCCATGACCGTGGAGCATCTCGGCGCGAAGGACCACAGCCATCGGGGCAGCGACCCGAGGGTGGAGCGGTCGGCTCGCAGCGTGTGGTGGAGCGACGCGAATATCTCACCCGCGGTTCGAATGATCGACTTCGTAGTGATTGCACCGGCCATGCAGTCTCGCCCGATCCTGGACACCTACAGAGACAATTCTAATACGATCAGGTTCCTAAAGTAGACGCAGGTGAGGCCCCCGCCAAGTCTGCCTCCCAAAACGCACAAACGCGAACGGATCGATGCGCTTGATGGCGTGGCGGGCTTACGATCGGCGATTGGCCCACCAGCAAGCCGGGGGTACACTCAGAGTTCACCCCGGCGACGGCGATCCGCGCGGCAAACCGCGATCATGACACATCCACACGGCAGGAGCAATGACCACAGACGCCACTACGACGGGGGAAGGCGACGTCGTTCTGGACGGCGAACGGCTTGTCGTGAGGACGGTCACCATCGGCGACGCCGGGGATCTCGCCCTCCTCACGCGACGGGATTCGGCGCTGCGCGATGCCGCCGGGATGCGGCTGTCGGACGACGAGTCTCCTGATACGTTCCTCGGCGGCATTCGAGATTGGGCGCGGGAACGAAATGCGATCTGCATGTCTGTCGTCCTTGGCGGCGACACCGCAATCGGGATGATCACTCTCGGGCACATAGATAGGGCGACGAGAGCGGGGCGAATCGGCTACTGGATCGGAAGCGAGTACTGGGGACGCGGCTACATGACGGAAGCCTTCGCGCTCGTACTCAGCTTCGCGCGGCGACTGTCGCTGCGTACGGTATTCGCGCACATCGAGCCGGATAACATACCGTCCCTCAGACTCTGGCGGCGGTACGGTGCCGCGGAGTCCGAGGGCCAGGGAAACAGACTCAGAGTAGCGCTTGATCTAGACCAGACACCAGCACACCAGGGAGCAGGCCACACACCATGAGCACCACAGCCACTGAAGAACGCACGATCAACATACGCGAAGCGCTGAACGAAGCGCTCCGACAGGAAATGCGCGCAGACGAGAGTGTGTTCGCCATGGGCGAGGACATCGCCATCTACGGCGGCGCATACGGGGTCACGCGGGATCTGCTCGACGAATTCGGCGAGGAGCGCATCCGCGACACGGCCATCAGCGAGGCCGCCATCGTCGGAGCGGGCATCGGCGCGGCGATGACGGGTATGCGCCCGGTCGTCGAGCTGATGTACATCGACTTCATCGGCATCGCCATGGACCAGATCTACAACCAGATGGCGAAAGTCCGGTACATGTTCGGCGGCAAGGTGAGCGTTCCGATGGTGCTCCGTACGCAGGGCGGCGCGGGGCGCGGCCTCGGCGGACAGCACTCCAACAGCCTCGAGGCGTGGATCATGCACTGCCCCGGCTTGCGGGTCGTGATGCCATCGACTCCGTACGACGCGAAAGGGTTGCTCATCGCGTCGATCCGCGAGGAGAATCCGGTCGTCTTCATCGAGCACAAGTCGACCTACGCCGAGGACGGCCCGTGCCCGGAGGAATCGTTCACGGTTCCCATCGGCAAAGCCGCGATGAGACGCCCGGGGGATGACGTAACGATCGTCAGCTACTCGCGGCAGGCGCTCAACGCGATGGAAGCCGCCGAACAGGTCGCGGACGAAGGAATCGACTGCGAGGTCATCGACCTGCGCACGATCCTCCCCTGGGATAAGGACGCCGTCATCGAGTCCGTGAAGAGGACGAACCGGCTCGTCGTCGTCGAAGAGGGCACGCGCACGGCCGGAGTCGGCGCGGAGGTCGTCGCGACCATTCAGGAAGAGGCGTTCGACTGGCTCGACGCACCCATCGAACGCGTCGCGGGTCCGGACGTGGTAGTCGCCGCCAGCGCCACGCTCGAAACCGCCGCGATCCCGCAGGTCGACGATATCGTCGCCGCTATCCAGCGCGCCGTGCGGTAGGAAGGAGTCGGTCAGTGACTGACGCAGACAACCCCGGCATGACGGGGCATCGCAGGCTGTTCGGCGCGGACTGGGACGACCAGGGCGGCGTAGTCTCCGACCAGGTGGGCGGCGTGCCTCAGCCACCGGTCCAGAAGCCGTACCCCGACGGCGCGGAGTTGATCGACCTCCCCGATGTCGCGGACATCTCCGATCTGGGCAACGCTTCGATCCGCGACGTCATCGCCAGGCGTCGCAGCCGGCGGAGCTTCACGGACGATCCGCTCGCGCTTGAGGAACTGGTATTCCTGCTCTGGGCCACGCAGGGCGTAAGCGAGGTCCGCGAGAGCCCCGCAGGGGTAAGAACACTCCGAACCGCGCCGTCCGGCGGCGCTCGGCATCCGTTCGAAACGTACCTGTCCGCGCATCGCGTAACCGGCCTCGACGCGGGCCTGTACCGGTATCTCCCACTGGATCACAAACTGCTCCTCATCGAACGCGGCGACCTCGCGGCACGTACACGCGAAGCGTGCGCCGGGCAGCGATTTGTCGGCGACGCAGCGGTCGTATTCGTGTGGTCGGCGATCCCGTATCGGTCAGCATGGCGGTATCCGATGAGCGCACCGAAACTCGTTGGGTTGGACGCCGGACACCTCTGCCAGAATCTCTACCTCGCCGCGGAATCCATCGAGTGCGGCACGTGCGCCATCGGCGCGTACCATCAGCGCGAAATGGACGCGCTGGTCGGGGTCGATGGGGAGGACGAGTTCGTGGTCTACTGCGCGCCGGTGGGAAGAATCGAGGCGTGATATGCCTTCGGTGCTGATGCTTACGCACGTGGAGTGCGAGGGACCCGGGCTTTGGGGCGAGTTCATCGACGGATTGGGGGTCTCTGCCGAGCGCGTCCGCTTGAACGATGGCGATGCACTCCCCGACGCGGACCGGTACGACGCTCTGCTCGTACTGGGCGGCCCGATGAACGCCAACGAAGACGACCTCTACCCGTGGCTGCCCGATGAGCGGACGTACGTTCGGCGCGCCGTGAACGCCGGCCAGCCGGTGATCGGGCTGTGCCTGGGCTCCCAACTGCTGGCGCGCGCGCTCGGCGCCGAGGTGACGAAGAACCCCGTGAAAGAGATCGGCTGGGGGCTCGTGACCCTCACCGACGTGGGCCGTCGCGACCCGCTGTTCGACGGGTGCGAGCCGCTGCTCCCCGTCTTCCAGTGGCACGGCGACACGTTCGCACTGCCCGGCGGCGCCGAGCTTCTGGCCACGTCGACGCTATGCGCGCACCAGGCGTTCCGATACGGCGAGCGAACGTACGGACTTCAGTTCCACGTCGAGGTAACGCCGCCGATGGTGGCGGAATGGCTCGACGAATATCGCGACGAAGCCGCTCGCGAGCTGCCCCAGGGCGCAGCCGACCGCATGATCGAGCAGGCGCGGGCAACCGCCGACGAAATCCGAGCGCAGTCGCGAAGGATATTCGCAAACGTGGCACGGATCTGCGGAATCGGATAACGCCGACTTCCGCTCAGCGCACCGCTAACGAGGAGTCAGCAATGACGCGCGTCGCATTCATCACCGTCGCGGACGGTCCGCACACCGGCAACTACCTCTCCACGCTCCCGCTCATGGACGGCATCGACGAGGTGGCCGTGTGCGATCTCCAGGGCGGCGCGCTGTTCGACCGCGCTCGCGATGTACTCGGCGAGCGGATGGGCAAGACGTACACCGACGTCGCCGCGTGCCTTGCCGACGGCCCATACCTCTTCGCGCTGATATCCCTCGACAACAAAGCCGTCGTGCCGGCGATCCGCGCGTCGCTGGAGGCCGGGCTGCACGTCTTCACAGAAAAGACCGGCGGAAGAAGCTACGCGGAATTCGCGCCGATGGAGCTGTACGCCCGCGAGCATGATCTGCAAGTCGGCATGGCGTACCTCAACCGGTTTCGCCCGAGCGTGCTCGAAGCGCGAAAAGTCATCGCAGAGGGTGTTATTGGCAAACTGTACGGATTCTACGTGCAGTCCATCGCCACGCACGCAAGAGGGCGAGCCCCGGAGACGAATTGGACGTTCAGCAAGGAGCTTGCGGGGGGCGGATACCTCATCTGGCTCGGGTGCCACTACCTCGACCTGCTGCGGTACGTCACCAGTCGCGAGGTGGCCCGCGTCGCGGCGATGACGGGCGTCGTATCCGGCCTGCCGCTGGAAGTCGAGGATGCCGCCGGGATGACGCTCCAGCTCGACGACGGGGCGATCGGAACAGCGAACTTCGGGTACTATCTCGACTCAGGTAGACCGCACGGCGGCAAGCAGTCGGCCATCACCGTGTGGGGGGAACTCGGTTGGGTCCGCATGTATCCCGGCGAAGACAACGAGCTTCCGCTGGAAATCTACTCGATGCATCCGGACTACTCGGCTGTACCGTATCGCTCGGTATCGTACGGCCATCGCACCGTCGAGAAGGCGTATGGCAGCGCGTTGGGCCTCGACTTCATGAACATGTTCGTCGACGCATGCCGTGGAACGTCCTCGCCGCCAATCGACGCGGGGGACGCGGGCGCGGTGCTCCGCATCCTCGACGCGACGTACGAATCGGCCGCGACAGGGCGCCACGTGGAAATCGCACCACCTGCTTGACCATTCCCGCGACCGCGAGCGCAACATTTCGGCTGGTCGCTGAGTCGTTGGTACCCTGTACTCGACGCGAATCGGCATCGAGAATCTCCGTCATATCCCGTGAGGTGGCGCAATGGTGGTTTCGCGCTGGTGTCGTCGTGCGATAGGACCGCTTGCCGTGGCGTGCGTGGCAATCCCGGTCACCGGCTGCGGTGATGCCGAGGAGGCCGCCGAAAGCAACGTGCGGTCGGACCTGCTCGTCGCGACGGTGAAACGTCAGGACGTCATCGTCGAGGTCTCCGCCACCGGTGTTGTGGAGCCCATCCGCGTCATCGAAATCAAGTCGAAGGCGTCCGGCGAGATCGTCGGGATGCCGGTGGAAACGGGCGACGTCGTACCGCGTGGAGCGCTGCTGGCGCGCGTGGACACCACCGACGTGGCGATAGAACTCCGGCAGCGCGCCGCCGACGTGGCCACGCGTCGCGCCGAGGCAACCATCGCCGACCGGCAGCTTGAACGGTCCCGCGATCTCTACCAGCGTGGCATGATATCGCAGGACGAGTTCGACCACGCCACGCTCGGCGCGACCACCGCCCGGTCCAGCCTCATCCGCGCGGAGACGGAACTCGGCCGCGCTCGCGAGGGCTTCAGTGACACGAACATCCGAGCCCCATCGGCCGGGACGATCCTCTCGAAGAGCGTCGAACAGGGACAGATCATCGCGTCGGCCACAAGAGAGGTCTCGGGCGGCACGACGCTGCTGAAGATGGCCGATCTCACCCGTGTGCAGGTGCGTGCGCTCATCGACGAGACCGATATCGGTAAAGTGAGCGCCGGGCAGCGCGCCACGGTCCGCGTAGACGCATTCCCCGACCGCCGATTCGCCGGCGAGATCCTGAAGATCGAGCCCGAAGGCGTCGAGGAGCGAGATATCACGTTCTTCCCCGTTCTGATTCACATCGACAACGCCGACCACCTCCTCCGCCCTGGGATGAACGGGACGCTGGACATCCACATCGATCGCCGCGACAACACGCTCGCACTGACGAACGACGCGGTGAAGACCGTCCAGCAGGCGATGCAGATCGCGCCCATGCTCGGTATCGAGCCGGACACGATCCGGGCGCTCATCGGCGCTCCCCCGCGACGACGTTCCGGCGGGCCAGGCACATCCGACGGCGCTTCCGGCGAGCGGATGAGGCGTCCGCGCGAAGGACGCTCAGGCGGCGGCAGCCGGCCGGGCATGCGGCGACTCTCGCGTCCGGAAGGCGGTTTCACGCCACCGCCCGGAGCCTCTGCGACGACCAACGGCAAGGCCGTTGTGTTCATCAGCGACTCGACCGGCGTCCGGGCAGGGGTGATCAGCACCGGCATACAGAACTGGAACGTGACGGAGGTCCTGCGTGGGCTGGGTGAGGGCGATGAGGTCATGATCCCTCCATCGCCGCTCATCGCGCAGCAGTTCGAGCAGTTCCGAGAACGAATGAAGCGTTGGAGCTCGCTCCCCGGTCAGCGCTGAGGTCTGGCACGTGCTGATTCTTGAAACGCTCCGAATAGCGCTTGGCGCGCTGCGCTCGAACAAGATACGCGCGATCCTGACGATGCTCGGCATCATCATCGGCGTCGCGGCCGTTATCACCATGATGGCCGTGGGGCAGGGCGCGAAGCAAGCCATCGAGGACCGGATCGTATCCATGGGGCTCGACCGGCTGAGCGTCTCCGGCGGATCGCGCGTCATGAAGGACGGTACACGACGGCGTTCGCCGCTGACTCCGGATGACGCCCGAGCACTCGCGCGAGAGATGGCATCCGCCAGTGCCGTCGTGCCGGAGGCGACGCGGACCTATCAGCTGAAGTATCGCAACCGCAACGCCGAGTTGCAGGTGAACGCAACCGTCCCGGAGTACTTCATCATCAACGACGCCACCATCAGCGCGGGTCGTTACCTCACAGAAGGCGAATCCGAGAATCGCCAGTTCGTCGCGGTGATCACCACCGACGCGGCGGAGGAGCTTGGCGCAACCCAGGCCATAGTCGGGGAGGAGATCCGCATACAGGGCATCACCTTCACTGTGGTCGGAGTCGTTGAGCTGGCCACGTCCGGCAGCAACTGGCGCCGGCCGCCGGACGTGTTCATTCCCCTTTCCACCGCGGAGAACCGGCTCTCCGGCGGCAGTTCGGTGCAGGTGTCTGTCAAAGCGCGCTCAGAAGAGATGGTCACCGCCGCGGCCGAGGAGGTGGAGCGAATCCTGAGGCGCGCGCACAGGCTGCGCCCGGACGAGCCGAACGACTTCCGTCTGTTCAACCGCCTCGACCTCGCCGAAACCTTCGCCGCCACGGCTCGCACATTCGGCATGTTGCTCGCGAGTATCGCGGCGGTGAGCCTCGTCGTCGGCGGCATCGGGATCATGAACATCATGCTCGTGAGCGTTACGGAGCGGACGCGGGAAATCGGCATCCGCAAGGCAATCGGCGCCCGGCGCTCGACGATCCTAACGCAATTCCTGCTCGAAGCGGTGGTCCTGTGCGCGCTCGGCGGCGTGATGGGAATCCTGCTCGGCACGGGCGCGGCTCAGCTACTCGCCTCCCGGGCGAACTGGTCGGTGATCGTGACGCCGCAGTCGGTGCTGCTCGCGGTGACGTTCTCGGTGGCCATCGGCGTATTCTTTGGCATGTATCCCGCCGCGCGGGCCGCCCGCCTGGACCCGATAGAGGCGCTGCGACATGAATAGCCCCACCGGGTCAGGCAGACTCGCACGTTGCTGATTCTGGAAATCATCCGGATGGCGCTCACCGGCCTGACGGCGAACCCGGTCCGCTCTCTGCTGACGATGCTCAGCCTGGTGATCGGCGTCGCGGCGGTGGTGACGATGCTCGCCATCGGCGAGGGCGCTCGGCGTTCAGTCGAGGATGCCGTCGGATCGTGGGGGCTGAACCGACTCACGGTGTGGCACGGCGCGCGACAGCAGCGCGGGGAGCGCCGGTACAACCCCGTGAGTCTGGACGACGTGCGCGCCATCGGTCGCGACGCGCGCCGCATCGACGTGATGGTGCCGGAGATGTACAATCAGTACCAGATCAAGTGGCGAAATCACAACTCCGAGATCGCCGTCAACGGCACTACGCCCGGGTACTTCCGGCTCTACTCCATGCGCGTCGCCGCCGGGCGGTTCTTCGACGCCGGCGATGTATCCGGTGCACGGCTGGTCGCCGTGCTTGGCAGCGAGGCGGCCAAGGATCTCGGCGCCGGGCCGCATGTGGTCGGGCAGTACATCCGCGCCAAGAATCTGTCGCTGCTCGTCGTGGGAATACTGGAACCGACGGGCGAAGTCAGCTACCCGCGCCCGGATGAAGCCATCCTGATCCCGATCACGACGGCCGAGATACGTTTGTTCGGGCAGAGCACGATCAACCGCCTCAACATCATCGCAGGATCGGCCGGTGACCTGCTACCGCTCGCCGAGCAGATCGAACGGACGCTCCGTCGCGAACATCGCCTCCTTCCGGACGAGCCGAACGACTTCACGATTCGCAACGATCTGGAGCGCGCGACGCTGCGCAACGAGATGGCCGGCACGTTCGGCCTGCTGCTGTTCAGCATCGCCGTCGTGAGCATCGTCGTTGGCGGCATCGGGATCATGAACATCATGCTCGTCACGGTCACCGAGCGCACACGCGACATCGGCGTCAGCCGTGCCGTCGGCGCAACCGCGGCGGCCATCGTCACGCAATACCTGGTGGAGGCGATCCTGTTGTGCATCGCCGGAGGGGCTCTCGGCACCGGCCTGGCGATCGGGGCGGTTCACGTCACCGCGGCTCAGACCGGATGGTCCGCCATCGTGGCGCCGGACAGCGTCGGCCTTGCCATGGCGTTCTCCGTAGCGACGGGCATCGGAGCGGGGCTGTATCCAGCGATCCGCGCTGCCGCCATCAGCCCGGTGGAGGCGCTTCGCTACGAGTGACGTACCTCATCGTCACGTCGGCGACGCCGCGTCGAGCATCTCATCGGTGATGAGCTTTCCAAGCAGGAAGTGCTTCCGGTCCGGATACCAGAAATAGCGTATGCCGCCGTGCTCGAAGAAGCTCGGGTACGTGGCGATCTCCGTCCGGCCGATTGGGCCGGCGGGCACGCAGTCGTTACCCGCCAGCACGCGCGGATCGCCGAAGCGCAGCGGATGTTCCGCGTCTTCCACGTACTCACCGACGGTGTACCACACGGGCGTGCGGTTTCGCTTGTAGTCCTGCGGCCCCGAGCCACCGTTGCCGCTCCCGTCGTTGTTGTAGAACACCAGCAGAAATCGCCCGTCGGAGAGGGGGTATAGCGGACAGGGCGAGATGGGATTCAGGACTTCCGGGCCGCCGGGACGATATCGAAGCACCGCCGGGTCTGACCACGTGCGCCCGTCGTCGGATGAGAGCGCGTACCAGATGTGCCCCGTGAGCGTTCGAAATACGCACACGAGCCGTCTATCGGGCAGATGAACGACCGTTGGCTCCTGCGCGACGCTGATGTCCGGGCGTACCGGGCTGGGCACTCGGATGCCGTGCGTGTGCGGACCCTCGCCGCCGCCGGGCCACGTCGTGACGACGAGACGGTCCGGATCGGCTTCGGTCAGGATATTCTCGAACCGGAGGAACCAGATCTCCGACGACAGGGCGAGCATGTTCTTCTCGCCGTCCACAGCGTTACTCGCCCAGTAGGTGAACGGCGCGAGCACTGCTCCCTCAGGCGTCGTGCGCGGAGTCTGATAGCAGATCCAGGCCGGCGGCACGTGCGGGTCCGGGTGGCTGATGGCGGTGCGGGCGATTGGATAGTCACGCGTCTCGACGCTCCACGTGACGCCATCGTCATCCGACCAGCGAGCACGCATCACGCCCGTGCTGTCGGTGCGGACATCCCGCACGCCGGTGTTCTTCGTGTAGAGGCACCAGATTCGGGTTCCGCCGCCCGGCAGGACACCCGGCGCCACGATGGGAAACTCCCAGCTCGCCAGGCCGTCGCCGGGAGCGTCGTCATCCGCCGGGCCATCGATCACCTGGTATCGCGACCACGTCCGACCCCGGTCGAGAGACCGATTCATGACAACGCGCTGATCGGGTTGGGCCTCGGTGCTGGCTTGCGTCCAGAAGCCGAGGAACGTCCCGACGGGTGTCACCACGACGTTGAAGTGCTGATTCTCCTGCTCGCCCGGCTCGTCGGGATCAGGGAGAAACGGAGTGAAATCGGGATCGGATCGCTGCCATTCGTGGACCATCGTCAGGTTGCTCCCAACATATCGACACCGTTGCGTGCGACGTGAAGCGCGAGGATGATGTTCAGCGCGGCAAGCGTCACGATCCCGGCCACTCAGGTGACACCCACGAGCAGATCGTTGCCGCCCGCGAGTAGCATCACGGCGAGCCCGCCCGCGCCGTTGAACGTTCCGTGGGCAATCGCCGCGCCGAAGACGGACCGGGATTTGAGCCGGGCGAACGCGAACGGAGCGGAGAGCAGCACCGTCAGCAACACCATCATGAAGACGCCGGCGAACGGGTGTTCGGGATAGTTGTGTCCGGCGAGTATCAGCGGCGCGTGCCAGAGCCCCCACACGACGCCAATGATGAGCGACGATCGCCAGAAGCCGAGGTGCGCGAGTTCGCGCAGCAGGAATCCGCGCCAGCCGAGTTCCTCGCCGAACCCGGCGAGGGCGTTGACCGTCGCGCCGCCGACCAGCGACGCAATGAGAGCTATCCAGAACGGGTGGAGCGGCAGGGGGTCGGATTGCGCGCCCAGATCCTTGAGCTGATCCGGGGACATCATCGTACCGGCCCTGTCGATCATCCCCTCCATACCGGGTGTGAAGCTGACGCCCGGGAGGAGCAACGCCACTCCCATGGCGCAGACCGCGAGGACCGGCCAGATCAGCCACGCGACGAATATCCAGCGGTTCAGACGGAACGTCACGCCCAGCGTCCTCAGCACCGGTTCGTGCTTCATGAAACGCTGGACGACGACCGCGCTAAGTGCGGGCATGAACATGTACACAACAGCAATCGCGACCGCTGGAGTAGTGTTCCACTCACCGCCGAGGGCGAAGTAGGTGCCCGCAAGCACCCACGAAAGTGCGAATGCCAGGACGACGAAGACGGTCGCCGGGCGGTACGTGTTCGCACTCGACTGTTCGGGCATGACTCGGCCTCCGTACGCGACGCGGTCAGCACCCGTAGCGCTCTTCGAATCCAGCGCTGAAGAAGTCGGTATACACCGAATCGATCTGGAACCCGTCCACGTCGAGTTCGAGACAGTCGGCGATATCCCGTCGCGCGAGTTCCATGAATGCGTGCGCCGGATAGCGGAACGTGTTCATCGCCGGAGTCACCAGCGCGCCCAGGCCCTGCATCGTAGCGACCGCGCCGTCGTCGGGAAGCTGGCCTCGCATGGCGAACCAGAAATGGCCACTCAGGTCCGGACGTGCGCCGCCCATGATTTCCGACATCAGGTCGTCCTCGATCCGGATGCGGCATCGCTCGCGCAGGCCTTCCTGGACGCGATCGTCGCCGTTGATGACGACACACGCGCCCCGCAGCCCGTTCGCGTCGATGAGGCGGTTGATCTCGTCGAAGAACCCGTCGGAATACGTGTCGCCCGGCGCCTTCACGTCGAACATCACGCCCAGTTGCAGTTCGCGGCACAATTCCAGCGCCTGCGCGAGCGTGAGTATGCGTTGATTGCTCCCGAGGTACACGATGCGCGCCAGTTCCTCGCTTGAGAAATCCTCGACCTGCCCCTCGCGGCCCGTGTGACGCCACATCGTGCGGTCGTGGTAGAGCACTGGCACGCCGTCGCTCGCCTCGCGGACATCGAGTTCGACCATGTCGTACCCGTGGTCGTTCGCGAGCCGAATCGATGCCGCCGAGTTCTCCGGCGCGTTCGGGCCGAGAAAGCCGCCTCGATGCGCAATGAGTATCGGACGCCTGTCGCCGAGAGTTTCGCGGCTACTGACGTCTATCAGGGAATCGTCGATATGAGCTTTCATCGTGTCGGCTCCTCAGGGGCAAGAAAGCGCTGCGGATCGGGTCGAACATACCGCGCTACGTGAACGGGCACCAACGCGTACGGAGCCGTCACGAACGGATGCAGCCGACGTGGCGCGCGATCACTTCCTCGATCTTCGCGGCAAGGACGAAGTCGTTCTCGTGCAGCCCGTCGATCTTGTGCGTGTGAATCTCGATGACGAATCGGTCGTAGCTGAGCGTCATATCCGGATGGTGGCCCTGGGCATCTGAGAGGCGAGCCACCTCGACCAGAAAATTCACCGACGCGAGGTAGTTATCGAATACGACCCCCCGGCGGAGGTGGTGCCCGTCGACGAGCGTCCACGTGTCGCCAAACTCGCGCATCAGCGCGGCGAGCGGCTCACCGGAGAGCGAAGGAACGCCGCCCCTGCACGGCACGCATTCACGGTGTACAGGCGTCTTCTCAGCCATCGTTCCGATCCTGTCTTGCCGACGTGGATTATGTCGCAACGCGTGTCTCGCCGTATAATGAGCGGCAGCCCGCCGGGAGGGTCCACCCCATGGAGCAGTATCCGCTCACCGAAGAGCAGATCGAATCATACAACAACGACGGCTACGTCGCGCGGCCCGATGTGCTGACCGGCGACGAACTCGCCGACCTGCGCGTTGCAGCCGACGACGTGCTCGCCATCCAGCATGAGGAACGCATCGAGCGCTCGCGACGCGACTCGAACTACGAGAAGATATTCGTTCAGAAGGTGAATCTCTGGCGCATCAACGACGGGATGCGCCGCCACGTGCTGAGCGAACGGATCGCAGACATCGCGCGACGGCTCGCACGAGTGGACGGCATACGGCTCTGGCACGATCACCTGCTCACCAAGATGCCGGGCGAGGGCAGCAAGCAGACGCCGTGGCATCAGGACCGTCCGTACTGGCCGATGGTCGGCTACGGGCAGCTCTCATGCTGGATGGCGCTCGACGACGTCGACGAGCGGAATGGCTGCATGTGGTTCGTGCCGGGGTCGCATGATCTCGGCCTGCTGGAGCCCATCAACCTGGTAACTCCGCAGGATATCTTCGGCCTGATCCCCGCCGGTACCGGCTTCGAGCCGAGGCAGGTTCCCGTGCCGCTCACAGCCGGCAGTTGCACGTTCCACAACGGCCTGACATTCCATCACGCCGGGCCGAATACGACCGATCGTCCGCGCCGGGCGATGGTGACGATCTATACGCCGGACGGCACCGGTTACAGCGGCAAGGCGCACGTCGTCACCGATGGGCTGCGGCCCGACCTGAAGGAAGGCGACCGGCTCGACGGCGAGATGTTCCCGCTACTCGCGACGACGTAGCCCGGCGAACCTTCGCTACGCTTCGGTTCGTTCAGGAGTTGCGGCGCAACTCCCCGTGTCTCGGACGCTAGCCGCCTGAGCCGAACACGAATTCGATCACCTGCTCGATCTCTTTGTCACGGGTCCGCGTCACGCCCTGGTGCTCCGCGATGAGCTGATCCATGCCTCGCCCAGACGGTTCGGAGTCGGGGACATCCACGGCCGGCGGACCTTCCATGAGCTCCTCCGGCGCAACGATCGGAGCGCCGGCGCGCGCAGCGAGGGCGAGGGCGTCGCTGGGGCGGGCGTCCACTTCACGTGTGCCACCGGCTGTTGCCAGCTCGACGACGGCGTAGAACATCTTCTCGCGTAGCGCGTCGATTCGCACCCGCTCAACCCGTGAGCCACTCGCCTCGACGAGGCGCGCCGCGAGTTCGTGCGTCAGAGGGCGCGGTAGTTCGACCCCGCGCAAGGCATATGCGATCGCGCGAGCTTCCGTTTCGCCGATCCAGATGATCAGTACGCGCTTCGACTCCTCGTCCAGCAGCACCACACGGGTGCTGCCGTCACCGAGCGCCTCGCCCCCGACGACGTCGGCGATCTTCAGGTCTACCATGGGCATCTCCTCTCCGCGTGCCCGCTTGGGCACGAGTTCGGGCGCGATCTTCGCGATGACCTCGCGCATTCGACTGCGCGCGCGATGGAGACGCGCCTTGACCGTTCCCATTGGTACGCCGAGTTCCCGCGCTACCTCGCGTATCGAGAGTTGGCCCCGATAGCGAAGCCGGACGGTCTCGCGCTCGTGAAGCGGCAGGCGCGCTTCGGCGCGTGCGACTAACTCGGCGAGTTCCGCGCTCGCTGCGTCGTCGTGTGGGCTGGAAGTCTCTCCCGCCTCCTCCGCTACGCGGCAAGCGCCGGCCTCGAACAGCCTGTCGCGACGGACCTCGCGCTCGATGAGCTTCCGGGCGAGGTTTCGGGCGATCCCGGCGAGCCAATCACCGAAACGCTCATCGGAACGCAGGTGCGTGAGTGACAGATACGCGTGCAGCAGCGCTTCCTGCACGACATCGTCTGCCGAGTCGCGATCCGCGAGGATATGGCGCACCGAGGACAGCGCACGCACCTCATGTCGCGTCGCGAGCTCGCCAAACGCCGCTCGGTCGCCTTCGCGGGCGCGCCGCACGAATTCGGCATCCGATGCTTTGTCGATGAGCTCGCGCACAACACCGCCTCGCCGTGTGGTCTGTCTGATCTGTAGTGCCCGCGAGCGAGAGATAGGTTGCGGCGCGTCAGACGTCCGCCACGGGCGGGTTGACGGCGGGCGTCGCGTTTTCGGCGTGGTAGATGCCACGCAACTCGTCGAAGCACGCCTTGAGTGCACCGCCGCGCAGCTCGCCGCCGGTACGCAGAAGCTCGTCGTCGATGATCGCGCGAAGCATCACGAGCCGCCATCTCCAACGTCGTCGCGCGGACTCCGGAAGCGAACCGTCCATGCGCTCGACGGCGCTGCGCACATCGGCGGCATTCGGGCCGATCTCGTCTCGCTTATGCTGACGCTCGAACGCCAGCGCGACATCGACGAACTCGTCCGCCACAGCCGGATCGAACTCCCACGCCGCGTACTCGCGAAGCGTATCCTCGACACACCGATCCGACCGGTTGAACCATCCCGCGTACAGCGCCTTGTTCACGTCCTCGAAGATGCCCTCGGAGTAGAGGAAGCCGCCGTCCAGTGCACCAGCTACCTGGCCGTACAGCCGCTCGAACCGCCTCGGCAAGGGGTTCGTGCCGTAGCCGCCCCACGGCCCCTGCCCCCACATGCTGATCTCGGGGAAGCTGAGCAGCGGCAGCCTGCCGGGTACGCCGTCGTCGAGCGGAAAGCGCGGGAAATCCTCGTGCGCATCGGCCATGATGTAGTCGACCCACGACGCATCCTCGGCCAGCGCATCTCGAAGCGCCTCCCACTCCCCTGCGGGAGGGGTATCGTACATCCACGTCGAGAGGATGGTTCGGAGTCCGGGATAGCGCGACCGAGCCATGTCGAAGACCATCCGCGAGACATCGAGAAATCCTCGTGCACCCCACGGCCAGCACTCGGAGCACCCGCAGCCGCCTTCGTCGTACGGCCACGTGATCATGAAGTCGAGACCAACGTCGCGGTACGCGTCGAGATACTCCTCCCACGTCTCGATAAGGTACCGGCGGCCCGCCGGGTTCGACGGGCATATCTGCACGCCGTGGTACCCGCGACGCCCGAGATCGTCGGGCCAGGGCGTCGCGAGCAGATCCTCGGGCGCCGAGCGGAAACCGTTGTTCGGCGCATGTGTGAGGGCCGTATCCATGCCGATGTCTCGCGCCGCTTGCAGCAAACGCGTCGTCTGTCCTAGAATGCGACGCCCCGGTTCGCTGTCGAACGAATCCAACTGGAACAGCCCCACCGTCACGCATATCGCGCTGAATCCCTGGAGCGCGAGTTCCTCGACGTACCGGGTCACGTCCTCTGCCGGAGCGGCCTCATAGAAGTTGTAGAAGTGGCTCGCGAGGTACACGCCGCGCACGGGGCAATCTGGTGTATGCGTCACGTCCGGACCAGCGTAGGCGACGCCGCCGTCTCCGCGACGGAGACCACGCAGGTACGCTCCGATACCGTGGACCAGGCCGCGCACATCGCCACCTCGGACCGTCGTTGTGGCGCCACCCCTCGCGATGTCGTGCGTGTCAGCGCCGAGACCGGCATCGATGTCGAGCGCAACGTCGCCGGGCTGGTCGGTGAGTTCGAGGGCTGTGTCGAGCCGCTCACGGAGCAGCCGATCCATCGCTTCCAACGCTCGCTCGACGACGGAGGTACGCTCGCACAACAACTGGGCGGCATGAGTCTTCATCGGTGGTCACCTGTCACGATACGGCCGCGGTGATCCCGCGAACCTGGTTGTAGTCGACATCGCCGACGCTCCCCGGTGGTTTGGGCGCAACGGCGCAGTAGTAGTGGAACACCTGCCCGTTGTGCGCGAAGAGCGACGGCTTATGGGCATAGCGCGAATCGATCTCTCCCTCCGCGCCAACGTCGATGAGCACTTCGTCCGACTTCTGCCAGCGCAGCCCATCGCGCGAGAACGCAACGCCGTCGCGCGCATATCCATCCGACGAGAGGCCGAAGTAGAACATGGCGTATGCGTCGTCCACGCGAAGCACGCACGGGTCCGACGCGAACACGTCATCGAATGCACCGGCCGGGCCGACGGGCAACACGGGGTTGCCGTCGTATCGTTCCCAGCGCACCAGATCGTCGGAGAACGCGACACCCGTCTGCTCAAGCCAGTCGTTCTCGCGATTCTTCGCGTTGTAGTACATCGCAAACCGGTGTGACGATCCCGGCGGAAACTCGACGATGCACGATTTGTACAACCCGGCGTGTTCCCACTCCGCTCCGTCACCAGCCCGGAGCACCGGCTCGGACAGATCCCACGTTCGCAGATCGTCGCTGAGGCACATGCCGATGACCGCCGGGCCGGCCTCGTATCCGGGCTTCGGGTAGGCATGGTAGGTGCCGACGTACCGGCCGTCGATTCGCCTCAACTCGCCGGAGCCGAACAGGTCGTTGTCCCGCAGGATCCATGTGAGCGCGACGTTGTGCTCCGTGACGCTGCCCGGCGCGCCACGGTCCATGAGCATCCCCTCGCGACGCCACGAGACGAGATCGTCCGACGACGCAAGCCCGGTGCGATAGCCCGATCCGTCGAAACCGATGTAGCTCATCAGAAACGGGGAGCCGGCATCGGCGTTCGGGTTCGGGAAGACGAACGGGCAGTCGACAGCATGGCTGTCGAAATCTCCGACCCGACCGGTGGGGGCCAGGAGAAGCTGGCCCAGCTTGTGCGGCGTGCGCACGCGAGTAAGAAGGCGTTCGGAATCCACATGGTCTCCATGCGACGAGGAGGACGCGACTGACACCGGCTTGGATTGTACGATCCGAGCGGTACATGACCAATCGGCGGAACGACACACGCGCGACAGGCTGGTCGTGCGAGATTCTACGCGCAGGGCGACGAGGTCGCCCCGGCTCAGAATGACACCATCCGCGCTGCTCCCCGTCACTCCGAGCGCAGTCGGCCAACCGGTCACACTTGCGTCATTCCGAGCGGAGCCCAGCGGGCCAACGCAGGGCGGTGGCCCCGGACGAAGTCGAGGAATCTCTTGACCGTGCACGACGCCGCTCAGACGACGAGCTCAGGCTCCGCGCGCTCCGACGTCATCTCCGCCGGAAGCCGCATCACTCGCGTGCCGTCGGCGTTCGCGATGTAGAGCCGAGAGTCGGACGGCTGCCGCCCATGGCCGTCCGCCCAGATGGCCGCGCAGTCGAGGTGGGCGTCGATCGGGCGCTTGGCGAACGTATGATTGACCGGGCTGCCGTGTGTGAGTTGCCGCTCGCGGACCCAGGTCGCACCACTGTCGGCGCTGATCCAGAGCACCATCTCGCCGCCGGGATTGTACGCCTGCGGACCCGGCTCCGTCGGCGCAATGAGCCGCCACGTGCCGTCCGGGTCGATGGACAGCGGTCCGAAGTCGTAGTTGTTGTCGGACGTAGTGATCGTGCGGAATTCCCAGTCGGCGCCGGTCCAGCGCGCGGTGCTCCACGTGCGTGGATCGTTCGCCGGGCCGGACTCCCACCCCGGGCTCGTGATGTAGCATATCACCGGCCGCCCGTCGACGTCGAACGCAACCGACTTGACGTACACGAGCAGCCCTTCAGCGGCGTAGTCCCGAACGAGTGCGACGTTCCCGACCTCGGTCAGCGGAAACTCGGCCGCCTCGCCCGCCGCAGTTCGCCACGTGATCCCGCCATCGTCGCTCTCAACGTAGTAGACGTTCGTGCGATGATTCAGGCCAACGGGCTCCGGGTGGACGTTGAACGCAGTGCCGACCTTCGAGCCCTGCTGCCAGCTCGTCTGGTAGTGCCCTTTCTCGAACATCGCCAGCATGCGGGGTTCCCGCCAGTGGCGCCCATCGGGAGAGGTCGCGACGAAGAGGCGTCGGCCCTGCTCGTTGTAACGCGTGTGCAGCACGAGGAACCCGCGGCCGGGCACGTACCACGGCTGCGAGTACGAGAAGTTCGTCGTCAGGAGATGATCGAACGCGTCGATCGAGTACGGCTCGCGGCTTCGGTGGAGGTAGGCCGACCGCGAGCTGCCGTGCGCGTTGGAGAAAATCCACAGGTATCCATCGGCGTCGATGGTCATTGTCGGATTGTCATGCGCGTCGTCGGTGTGCTTGTTGAGCAGCATGCGAGGACGCGGCACCGTGCCGGTTGCGTGGTCGTAGTACGACACCATGTGAACAAGCTCGTTGCGCTCCGGCAGCCTGCCGCCGTATGCGAAGAACGTGCGGTCGACTTCCGGCGCATACCGCGCGATGGCGGGATGTTGCTGGGGATACGTCGCGAAGCCGCCGCTGTACTTGAACGCGTACTCGTCGTCGCTGGGCTGGTTGTAGTACCAGATGCCCCGGTAGCCGTCGGCAATGGGCAGCGTGCCCGCCTCCCGAGAGTAGAGCGTCGCGTCGACCTCGCGTTCCTCGATCATACGAGCGTGTCCTCACCGGACTCGGACGCGGCGGCGGCATCGCCATCCTTGGATTGAGCACCGCCCATGCGCCGCTCGATCTCCTCCTCGATTCGTCGTTCTACTGATTCTGACACCGTATCGTTGGCGCCCTTGCCCGCGCCGGCCCTGCGGAACCCCGCTACGAGCCCGAGTCCGCCCGAAATGAGCACCACCACAGCGTACGCCATCGTCGACGGGTCCGGGCCGGCGAGCCAGTTCGCGACGAGGAGACCGATTCCTACGAACAACGCCGCAATACCGATACCGTGGAGGAAGCCGAACGAACCCGCCCGCTCACGAGCCCCCTTCTTCCCTCCAAAGACGGCTCCGGCGAGACCCGGGCCGAGGATCGCCGCCAGACCAAGCAGGAGGATGCCTCCCAGGATCGTCAGCGGGATCGCCGCCAATGCGATCACGATGAGCTTCCACACGCTCATACCTGCTAGTGTCTCCAACATGACATACCTCCCAGGTCTACCGATTCCGAACCACTACACGCGAGACCGCGAGCGTCGTAGTCACTGCGTAGGCGACGGAGTCTCGCACCATCGCCAGCGCGTTCGTCGTGTTCAACCAGGCCTGCACCAGTTCGCCGAGTATGATTTCCCACGTCTCGCGCGCAAGCTGTTTCCAGGGCGCCGACGCGGCTTGTTCCGCCCGCCATGCGGACATGACGTCCGCGACGAAGTTCGGCAGCGGCAGCGGCACGGGTGCCGCACGAACCGCATCGCTCAGCATCGCGCCGACGGCGTCGTACCTTCGGCACGCTTCGCACTCGGACAGGTGACGGGACAGCGCACCGTCGCGGTCGCCCCCGCCACTCTCGATCAGTGTTCGTGCTTCGGCACAGTTCATTCGACCACCTCCGCGTCGGCCACGAGCGCGTCCGCAAGGTACACCTTGGCTCTGTACAGCCACGATTTCACGCTCCCAAGGGTCGCGTCGAGGATCCGCGCGATCTCAGCATACGGCAAGTCTTCGAAATACCTCAGCACGATGACCGAACGGTACGGCTCGCGCAGCGTCGACACCGCGCGGCGCACCCGGTCCGAACGCCGAGCCGCGACGGCATCATCGAACGGCGATGCGGAGTCGTCGGCCGCCAGCACCGCATCATCGCCGCTGTCAGGCGGAACGAGGGAGCGCCATCGGCGCGAGCGATCGCTCCGCGCAATGCATTCGTTGCGCGCTATGCGGTATATCCACGTACGGAGCGCGACGGCGCTATCGCCACGGAAGTCGGGCAGCGCGCGGAACACACTCAGGAACGACTCCTGAGCGGCATCGCTAGCCGCCTCTGCATCGTGAAGCATGTGATATGCGAGGCCGTGGACCATATCGCGGTATTCCCCGACAAGCTCCGCGAGCGCGCCCTCATCGCCTCGTCTGCACTGCTCGATGAACTGCTGTTCGTGCTCCACGTGGCGTGTCCCGTTGCGGGTTGTCTTCGATCTTCTACCCTAGAGAGAGTGATGAGCATCCGAGAAGTTGCGTGCGAGCCCGCGCGCAACATGGAAACGGAATATCGAGCGCCGCATGCCGTCTGGACTACACACCGGGATCGCACTGCTCGCAGAAGAGCGGCGCGATCTCCGCCACGCGCTCCGGGTGCCCCGCGACAATGACGAGATCTCCGGGACGAAGCTCGGTGTCGCCATCCGGTATCGCGAGTGGCTCGTCACCGCGTTTGATGCCGACCGCCGTGACCTGGTATTGGGGACGGAGCGCCGTGTCGGAAATCGTGCGGCCGGCAAACGCGGCACCCTCCACAACCTGAAGCGTGGCGACGTCGATGCCCTGCAGATGACGCGCCAGTTCCGACTCTTGCACCGGGGAACGCGCCTGCGCGCGAAGCATACCATATCCGTCCGAGCGTATTTCGGCGACGAATCGGTCGATGTCGTTCTGGGAAACGAGGTATGTCCTAAGGACCCGCGAGAATATCTCGACCGATGTCTCGTACTCCTCCGGAACCACTTCGTTCGCTCCGAGATCAAGGAGAGCCTCCATCTCCCGCACGTACCGCGTCCGCGCGACGATATGGACATGGGAATTCAGACGGCGCGCAACCTCGACGACGCGACGCGTGGCCGCCGCGTCGGGAATGGTGACCACGACGGTCCGCGCGCGGTCGATTCCCGCATAGCGCAACACACTCTCATGCGTAGCATCGCCGTAGTGGATAGCCTCGCCGTTCTTCCGTTCCGCCATTACGGTGTCCGGGTTCAGCTCGATGATCTCGTACGGGATAACCGCCTCTGCCGCCGCGCGTGCGACGTTTCGACCGCTCAGGCCGAAGCCCACAATGAGCAGGTGGTCGGTGAGTTGGCTCGGGCGGTCCGTTCCGCGCTGCGCGCGAAACCCTCGCCGGACAGCATCGGGCATCGGCACCCGCTCCGCTATCCGACCAAGTGCCTGAGCGTTACCAATGACATACGGCGCCGCGAGCATGGTGAGTATCGAGACGGCCAGGAACACCTGATACGCGCTGCCCGGGAGGAATCCAGCGTCGAGACCGGCTTTCGACAGTATGAACGAGAACTCACCGAGCTGGCAGAGCGCCAGCCCGATGGCTACCGACTGGTGAAACGGCATACCGAGCATTGTCGCTGCCGCGGTGCCTGTCAGCACCTTCAGTGCGAGCACGGCCACGGCGAGTCCGCCGACGAGAAGGGGCCATTGCAGCAACACCTGGGGATCGACGAGGAGGCCGATAGAGACGAAGAAGAAGCTCGTGAGAACGTCTCTGAATGATACGATGCTGCCGAGCGCCTGATGCCCGAACTCCGATTCACTCACGACCAGC
This sequence comes from uncultured bacterium, assembly GCA_964510105.1. Taxonomy (GTDB): domain Bacteria; phylum Latescibacterota; class MWCZ01; order MWCZ01; family MWCZ01; genus CAZWQW01. Next base: position 48,530 of record CAZEAI010000006.1, on the reverse strand, counting down.
CCGGCGAGAAACGCGCCCAGGGCGAGCGAGAGCCCTGCCTCCGCGGTTAGCCACGCCGTCGCCAGCGCGAGGAATACTACGGCGAAGAGGAATAGTTCGTTGCTGCGGGTCCTCGCGATCTGGTGAAGTCCGTAGGGCACGGCCCATCGCGCCCCGACGTAGATGACCGCGAGCGCACCCACGACCTTTGCGCCGAGCGCGGCCAACGATGCCCCTGTGGGATCCGCGGTGCCTGCGAGGAACGGCGTCAGGATCATCATCGGCACAACGGCGATGTCCTGGAATATCAGTATGCCGAGGGACGCGCCACCATACGGCGTGTCGATCTCCGATCGCTCCTGAAGCACTCTCAGTACGATCGCGGTGCTGCTCAGGGAGACGAGCATGCCGAAGAACATCGCCGCCCGCATGTCGATGCCAACAGCCCGGGCGATCACGAAAGCGCCGCCGATCGTTAGCGCGACCTGCAGGGATCCCCCCAGCAGCACCGTGCGACGTATGCGGAGCAAGTTCTTGAGGGAAAACTCGATCCCGATGGTGAATAGCAGCAGCACGACGCCGATCTCAGCGAGAACATTCACCTCGCCGATCGCGCTGATGAGGCCGAATCCGCCCGGCCCGACGACCGTCCCGGTCAGGAGGAAGCCGACGATGGATGGAATGCCCAGCCGATGGCAGATGAACAACACCGGAAGGGCCAGCGAGACTATAATGACGAGATCGACGAGGATCGGAATGTGCATTTGGCTTTGCTCCGAGCGCGAGACGCAGATATCCACGCGAAGCCCGTTCCGGAACGGTCAGTCCGTGCCGGGCGAAACGCAAGACTCGCGCGCCCGATCCGTCGCGGTCCTCCAGCACGGTCCGAACCGTCGATTCAGCGCCCGATTTCACGCCGAGCGGAGGGCCGCCCTCGCGCGGTCGGCCGCAACGACGCAATCTCCTTGGCAACCTTCGCCACTTGGGAGGCGAACCGAAGCCGTTCTAGGGGTCGGCGCGCAGCGAACGCGAAGACGATACCGGCGGCGATCTGGGCGATGCCGATGAACGTGACCGATGTACGATCAATGGGAAGCATGCGGCGCGCAGCGCCCATGGGGAGGTTCGAAAGAAGCGTCGTGGCCGTCCCCCACGCTAGTGCAAGTATGGCTGCGACAGATAGAACAGTACCGAGCAGACGGCTCGCGGCGGCTCTGGTCCGGTGGATGAGACGTGGTGCGGCTTGGGCGGGCATGGCTATGAGGTTTCCAACAGTGGGTCAAACCGTCTCGTGTACGATTCGATTCTTTCCTGCCTCTTTCGCTTCGTAGAGCCGGCGATCTGCGCGTTGGATGATCTCGCTCACGTTTTCCGGAGGGCTGAGATAAGTCACCGCGCCGATGCTCGCCGTCACCGGCCAGCCGCGATTTCCCATCCGTTCGTGAATCGACGATTGGAGCTTCGCGAGCCCCATGCTCGCACCGTCGGTGTCGGTGTCCGGAAGAAACAGCACGAACTCGTCGCCGCCGATTCGGGCCACTACGTCCGAAACGCGGGTATCGCCCAGCATCGTAGACACGACGACGCGCAGGACCTCGTCGCCAACGGGGTGACCCATTTCGTCGTTCACCTGCTTGAAATTGTCAAGGTCGACGTACGCGATGGTGAACGCGTGCTCGGTACGCCCTGCACGGCGCAGCTCGATTGCCGCCTGCTCATAGAACGTCCGCGCGTTGGCAGCGCCTGTCAGCGCGTCGGTGCGCGCAAGCTGTTTCTCGCGCCGGAGCGCCTCTCGATACATCGCGACGACCACCGCGAGGGACACGTACACCGCGAGTTTGGTGATCGTATTCCAGTAGACTGAAGCCGGAACCGGCGCCACGTTACTGGAGACTGCGAAATACCACTCAAACGCGCTCAGAACGGCGATCACGATGCCGACGGTGCGTCCGGCGCACCACGCTCCCACCATGATGGGTATGAGGTAGAAATGCGCAAACGTGAAATGGCTGCCGGTCCAGTAATCGAATACGGCGACGAGCACGCCAAACAGGACAGCAGTTGCGACGAGTAGCCACTGACGCATTCATACCCCCCCAAAGCGTATCCGTGAGCCAGCTATCCGCGACCGCTCCTTTTCTGAGCGGGGCCGGACGTACTCGGAATATACGCCCGCGAGTCCGCACGACCCGGTGACGCGCTTCACGTTAGCCCAATGAGACACTATGCGCAACACGGACCAAAAGCAACCATTCTCTCGCGACACAACGAAGATGGCTCGTTTCGCCGGCAATTCGCCGGACCGACCTCCGCAGTGCCGCGGCCGCCGCGTACATTCGTAACAGATCGGCTCGCCCTCGTTCTCGTATTGGAGCCGCGCAAGATTGCACCAGGTGGAAAGGACGAGATGTCTACTGAGAACGGGTATCTGCGAGCAGCAGCGGTACAATTCCGCGCCAGTGGAAACCTTCTCGATAACTGTGAGCGGATCACCGAAAAACTGACGAGGCTATCCGCGGACGGCGTTCGTGTAGCCGCGTTCCCAGAATGCGCGGCGACCTCCTATGACGATACCGTGATTATCGCCGTGACACCGAACGATCTCGTGGAGGCAGAGCGTCGCATCTCCGCTGCGTGCCAACTCACGAGCATGTACGCCGTGGTGGGAATGCCTTACGATCACGACGGAAACCGGTACAACGGAGCTGTTGTGTGGGGTCCCGACGGCTCGTGCGTCGCACGTTACGCCAAAATACAGCTCATCGGCGAGACCTGGTTCACGCCGGGATCGCGACCGGTGCTATTCCGCGTCGACGACGTACCGTGCAGCGTGATCATCTGCTACGACGCACGCTTCCCGGAACTCGTGCGGCTCCCGGTCCTCGCCGGCGCCCAGGTGGTGTTCTACCTCTCGTGCGAAACCGACATCACCGACGAGCCCCGCATGGACCAGTACCGCTCGCAGCTTGTCGCCCGCGCGGTGGAAAACACCGTCTACGTGATCTGCGCGAATACTCCTATGGGCGAGGTCTGGATGGAGGACGGAACACCACACACGTGGGGCCGGAACGCGAACGGGCGAAGCCGCATCATCCAACCCGACGGCACCATCGTCGAGGAGGCGTCCGTCTGGGGAGAGGACACGGTGATCGCCGATCTCGACATCGGCTCCGCGACTCGCCAACTGGCGGAACTGAGCAGGGAGTCGCCCACATTTCGCGACTGGTGGGATTCCGGGCTGCGCCTACTCGGTCCGGAATCGCCGTAACGCTCCGTTCAAAGGCCGAATCACCACGGGGCAGTACGCGGTGGCCAGGGATCGACGGTCCACGCCATGCGGTTGACGAGCCGCTCCAGCATCTCCGATTTCGCCTCCGCGTAGTCGGTGTCGGACCAGCGGTTCCGCGATTCGCCCGGGTCGCTCTCCAGATCGTACAACTCACCCCCACCGACGCTGTGCGCCGCGATGAGCTTGTACCGCACGCTGCGAATCATCGTTGCCTGAGCCGTGGGACCGGCATGGAAGGGCATCGCGTTGTAGTACTCGCTGTACACGTTGTTCCGGTGCTGGTCCGTGGGTACTTCGCCTCGCAACGTGGGCCACAGGGACTTGCCTTGCATACGATCACTCGGCGGCAGGCCGGCCGCATCCAGCAGCGTCGGTGCGATATCCACAAGCTCCACCAGTGCGTCGCTTGCTCGCTCACCTGCGATCGTGCCGGGCCACGACACGATGAGGGGGACGCGAACCGCGGGCTCGTAGAAGTGCGGACCCTTCAGGTAGATGCCGTGGTCGCCCAGCATCTCCCCGTGATCGCTCATGTAGATCACGATGGTGCTGTCGAGCTGCCCGGTCTCGTCGAGCGCCCGCAGCATCCGCCCGACCTGGTCGTCAATGAGATCGCACATTGCCCAGTACGCCGCGCGAACCAGCCGGTGGTCGCGTTCGGACATGTCGTCGTACCGGAAACCGGACCGCCCACCGTACGCGCCTTCGTGGTCTCTCTGCTGCCACGCCGACTTGTCGTCGAGCTCGCCGGGAGAGTAGTCCGGCAGCGGAAGAGAGTCGAGTTCTGCCAGATAGCGTTCCAGGTATTCCGCCGGATCGAACGGGTGGTGCGGATCGAACATGTTCACCGAGAAGAGCCACGGCTGACTGTCCCGCGCCCTCGCTTTCATGAATTCAACCGCCTTCTCGGCGCACCAGGCCGTCTGACTGAACTCCGCAGGCATGCCGGCGACGACGTGATCGCAACCATCGACGGGCGTCGGGCGGTACGCCTGGCCTCGCTCCTCCAGCCACACGCTATACTCGTTCGCGGACCAGTCAGGGCTGGGATGGTGCGACCAATGGAAATCGGTATATCCATCGTTCACACGTCGCTCATGGTCCGGGGCGACTTCGGGATTGCACGGGGCGAGGTGGAGCTTTCCCGATAGGCCGCACGCGTACCCAGCGTCTGCAAGCATCCTCGTGACGAGCACCTCGTCCGGTGGGATCGTCTGGCCGTTCTGGCGACACCGCGTCGTTCGGGGATACCGGCCGGTGAGGAAGGCGGCGCGGCTCGGCGTGCAGACGGGGCTCTGCGTGTAGGCATGATCGAACCGCACGCCACCCTTCGCGAGTCCGTCAAGGTTGGGCGTGCGGACGAATTCGTTGCCGTAACAGCCCAGCGTGTCGTACCGCTGCTGGTCGGAGCAGATCCACAGAATGTTCGGTCGACTCACGTCCACCTCCCTCGCGCTGCGTATCTCCGGGCTGGCCTCGAACGCCGTTACGGTGTCCTGAGCACACCGTCGTCCGGCGAAATGCCATCCGCGCTGCTGATCCACGAGCCGGAAGGCGCGTCGACGCTGCCCGAGACCAGCGGATCATCGGTACGGTCCATCCACCGACCGAGGCGCCCGCGCATGTCGTCGAGCACCGTCGCGTGATCGGGCGACTCCGCGAGATTGTTCGTCTCGTTCGGATCGAACATGAGGTCGTACAGCCCTTCACGCGGCAGACGCCGTGCCTGCCAGCCGTGGTTCATCCAGAGCGTCTTCGACGGGCTGTTGTCACAGTTCGACAGCACCGGCGTATCCTGTCCGCCCCAGCGCCGGATGTACTTCCAGCGGCTCGTCCGCGCGCACCGCTGAGGCTCGTAGGCGGCGTGGTAGGTCACTTCGGCGAATATCTCCTCGTTCACCTCGCGTACATCGCCGCGCAGCACCGGCATGACGGAGCGCCCTTCAAGCCACTGAGGCGCGTCGATTCCCAGCACCTCGCAGACGGTCGGGAAGATGTCGATGTGCGATACGAGGCCGTCGACGACCTTGCCGGGCTCGAAGCCCTGATCGGCGCCATCGGGCCAGCGCATGGCGAGCATGACGCCGATGCCCGAGTCCTGGAGATTGCACTTCATGCGCGGGAACGCGATACCGTGATCCGTCGTGCAGATCACGAGCGTATTGTCGGCGACGCCATGCTTCTCCAGCAGCTCGAACACGCGCCCCATCTGTTCGTCAAGCTCGCGGGCGCTGGCCTTGTATGCAGCCATGTCTCGACGCGTCTCGGGAGTGTCAGGCAACGGTGCCGGCGGGAGCGTGTACCGCTCGTCCTCCGCGGGACCGGGCTCCGGGTACGCGCGATGGGTCTGGTTGTACCCAACCGTGAGGAGGAACGGTCCGGACTCTTTGCTGCGTGCGAGAAACGCGTCGATTTCCTGCTCGCGATTGCCTTCCAGGATCTCGTCGTAGCCGACCAACGTCTTGTCGCTGTTCAGCCCGACGTGCTGCACGCCGCTCAGCGCGGAGTGGTAGCCGGCGTCGCGTAGCGTGTGGAGGATGTGGTGCGAGTAGTCGGACAGCCCGAATCCGCGGTGCGCAAGCCCGATCATGCCGCTGGAGTGAGCGCTCTGCCCGGTGACCAGTGCCGCCCTGCTCGGGCTACACGTCGGGGCTGCGCAGAACGCCTGTCGGAACAGCACGCCGCCCTCGGCGAGCCGCTGGATGTTCGGCGTCGGGATAGCGTGCCCGTACGGCTGCACGTAGCGGCCGCTGTCGTGGGAATGGATGTACAGGATGTTCGGCTTCGACATATCGATTCCTTTCGTTCAGTTCGTCGCGGACATGAATGTCCGCTCTCCACCATGGGCGGCGTACTACTACCCCCGTCACCAACGCGCGCAAATAGGAATACTCGCGCCGCTATCCATACAGATGGTACACAGATATCCGTACCCATCGGCGCTGGTTACGCGAGCCCGCACCTTCTGTCACCTGATTCGGTGGAGCGGACATTCCTGCCGGCGCGGACTGCGCGACACCCGGCAATGCCCGGCCATCAACTCACATGTACTCGAACCAGCGCCGCGTGTTGGTGGGGCAGACATTCCTTTCTGCCCGCGTTGCCAGCAGCCACCCGCCTACTGATCCACCACGCTCCCATCCACGTGCAGACGCGTCTCCACGCGGCGAGGCTTGTACGGGAAGCGCTCCGCGGCGTCCTCGGCAAGCTCGACGCCGATGCCCGGCGAGTCGGGCACCGTCAGGAAGCCGTCGATGCACTCAAGCTGCGATTTCACTATGCCGTGCGGCTTCGGCGGCCACTCGCTGAGCGGATATTCCTGGAGCGCGAAATTCGGGATGCACGCCGCAAGCTGCACACACGCCGCCGTGCTCACCGGGCTGAGCGGGTTGTGCGGCACAACACCCACGTGCCGCGCCTCCGCAAGCGCGGCGATCTTCTTCGCGTGGCTAAGGCCGCCGCACATACATACGTCCGGCCGGACGTACTGCACCGCCGCGCGTTCGAGCAGCATCTCGAACTCCCAGATCGTATGGATGCGTTCACCCGTCGCGATGGGTATCGCAATGTGCCGCGCAACTTCCGCCATTTCGTCGAGGTTGTCCGGCGTGACCGGGTCCTCGTAGAAGAACGGATGGAACTCCTCGATGCCACGCGCCAGGACGATGGCCTCATGCGGCGTGAGCTGCCGATGTATCTCGATGCACAGATCGACCTCGTCGCCCACCGCCTCGCGGTACATCCGGACCGTCTCGATGGCGTCGCGCATCTTGCTCACGTGCGTCTTGAAGTAGGGGCGGTCGCGCGCTTCGTCGAGGAACGGCGTGAGGTGGCCCACGGCGGTGAAGCCGTTCTCCTTTGCCTGCACGCAGCCGTCGATGAGGCCCTGCTGCGTGTCCGCCTTCACGTGGTAGTAGACGCGCGCCTTGTCACGCACCTTGCCGCCCATTAGCTGGTAGCACGGCACGTCGAAATGTTTGCCGGCGATATCCCACAGCGCGATGTCGATGGCGCTCAGCGCGCCCATGATCGCCGCGCCGCGGAAGTGACTCCACCGGTAGCAATACTGCCAGTGGTGCTCGATGCGGAGCGGATCCTGCCCGATGAGATACGTCTTGAATCGCTCGACCGCTTCGCCGCTGGCCTCTAGAAATCCCCACGCGCCGCTCTCTCCCAGGCCGGTGATCCCGGCGTCGGTATCGACCTCGACGAAGACGTACCGGTCGATGGGTATCACGCGTATGTCGGTGATTCTCATGGTCCATCCTCGCATGAGAGATTCATGGTGACCGTGGCGCGGTGTACCGGCGTCGCCGTCCGGACGATGATGCACGTGTGCAGATTGTGGTCGTCGAACTCCGTATGGTGCCGCAGCGTACAATCCGGCGCGTCTACCTGCTCGACGACCACCGGTTCATCCGCCTGGACGTTCATGGCGGCGCGTGGCCACGTCACCCTCCACTCGCTGTCGGTGCAAGCGATTTCTACGCGCTCACCGGTGCCGAGGTGCCAACGGAAGAGCACGATGTCCCGCCCGCCATCCACCAGATCGATGTCGTCGATGACCTCTATTCCGTCGATATCCCACGAGACGTGCCGGTGCCACTTCTCGACGCCATCGTAGCAATTTCCCACGTCGACCCGGACACGGCCTCCCGCCGCGTTCAGCGCGAGTACGCACAGTTCGGCACTCCGTCCGGGCGCCGCGTGATGCGACTGCTGCCATCCGGGGGGAGTATCGATCTCGGTTCCCGCAGGCGGCGCATCGGGCCAGTCGGTGCCGATCTGCAGTACGTTGTGCCCCGCACCGGAGCCGAAAGTGCGATTCAGTTCCGGATGGCTGTACGCCGGTGTACCCGCTTCGATCAGCATCGGCATGCCCCGTCCGATGAAGTTGACGTGGCCGCGATCACGGTGATCGTGCTGATCGGTGTCGTGTCCCCCGCGCACCCAGACACCCGTCGCGTCGGCCCTCCAGGAGCTACGCCAGTTGACTCGCGCGGCGCGGGTGAAGGTGGCGTAGGTCGGAGGCGGATCGGGCGATGCGGTCGGCTTGGCAGCCCGCGCCAGCTTCCCGACCAGGTCATCACTCGGTCCTTCGAACTGCTTCTCCAGAGCCCACGCGGCAACGCCGTCATCGAGACACACCGCAAGGAGGGAGAGCAACTGGCGGAAGAGCGCGCTATCCCGGGGAGCGGGGGATACGTTGCCCGCATCGAAGCAGTTGATCGCCTGGCGCCCCGGCTGCAGGTGCTGTACCACCCATCCGGCGAATCGTTGCAAGTATGGATGCTCGATGCCCCGCCGGTCTCCCGCGAGTGCCATCGCTCTCGCGGTATGCACCATCGAGGTGACGGTGAACCCCGCGTATGCGATACCCTCTTCGAATTCACCGTCGCGGCCGTGCGACGACAGCGCGCGCAGGAAGTTCTCAACGCCGAGATCGTACTCCTCCGGCGCCTGCTCTCGGCCGATGGTAAGACACGCGCGAATCAGGCCTTCGGTCGGCAGCATCCACTGGTTAGTCATCGGGTTGTCGCTGCTGACGAACCACGGGCGGCGCTGCTCCCAGTCGTCAACGACGCTCACCGTTTCCGATTCCAGCAAAGCGATGACCCGAACGCGCAAGTCGGGTGGGAGGGAGCCGTCGGGCAGGATTTCGAGCGTATCGGCAATGGCGCGCACGCCCATCCCGGTGGCGAGCCAGTTTCCATCGCCGCCCTCGGGAAGCACGGCGTCAGCGTGGTAGCAGGTCCAACCCGGCCGCTGTATCGGGGACCACGTGGTGAATTCCTCGAGCTGGGCGATCACCCGTGCCAGTAACGCCTCGTCGCGGGTGATCCGGTGTGCAGCGGAGATCGACGGTAGTTCCGTCGCCAGGAGAGAAGCGGCGAAGAAGTCCGACATCGCCAGCGCAAACGTCTGCCGGAGGTCGCGCGGCAGCGGCACCGCTCGCCCGTCCAACTGAGTGCGATGCCTGCCGACGTCATCGTACCGGGTGACGCGCCGGGCAATCGGCTCCTCCGCGCGTTGCCGGGCATCAGCGACGAACGCCTTGACAGCCGGTCGCTGATCGGGCGAATCGGCCACTGCGTCGAGCATGTCGCCCCACGGTGCAATCACGTGGTGACCTCCGCAAACCATGCGCGGACGGTGCTCGCCATCTCCTCCACCATCGCAGGATGCTGAGCGGCGAGGTTGACGCGTTCGCCGGGATCGTCATCAAGGTTGGAGAGGTGGACCTCGTCAGCGCCGCCGTGGCCGAAATCGAGCTTACCGTCCAGGACAAGCTTCCACGGCCCGCGACGGATCGCGAGCTGCCCGCAGTACTCCCAGCAGAGCTCGTCGTGCGGCGAGGGGGCTTCTCCGCGTGCCACACCCAGAATCGATGTCCCGTCCACGGCGGGCTCGTCCGGCACGTCGATGTCGGCGATCTCCAGAAACGTCGGCAGGATGTCCATGGTTGCACAGATCTCCTCCGATACCACGCCGCCTGGTATGCCGCCGGGCCAGCAGAGGATGCCCGGTTCGCGGATGCCGCCCTCGAAGAGGCTACCCTTGTGGCCGCGGAACATCCCAGCGCTGCCACCATAGTACTTGTCAGGCGTGCCATCGAGCCAGTTGCGGCTTTCGGTGGACGGACCGTTGTCGCTGGAGAAGAAGATGACCGTGTCGTCCGTCATGCCATGGCGCTCAAGCGCCGAGACTATCTCCCCGACGCTGTCATCCACCGCGCTGACCATGGCGGCCATGATTTGCCGGTCCCACGGGAGGTCGGGGTACCGGTCGAGGTACTCCTGCGGCGCGTGCATGGGGTAATGTGGCGTGTTGTACGGGACGTACAGGAAGAATGGCTGCTGAGACTGCGCGTCGGGAATCGACGCGCTACGAGCCGAGGCGGCAGCGTCGGCTCGCCGGTCGATGAAGCCCACGGCGCGCTCAGTAATCATCTCGGTGAAGTAGCGACCGTTGTCCCAGATCTCGCGGTCGTTCTCCCACAAATCGTGGACCGGGTTCTCGCCGGAGAACGCACCCCAGTAGAAGATGTGCGAGTAGTAGTCGATACAGCCCGCCTTGAACCCGAAGAACTCGTCGAAGCCGTGCGCCATCGGAGTTGTCTCGGGGGTAACGCCGAGGTGCCATTTCCCCGTCAACGCCGTGCGGTAGCCGTTCTCCCGCAGGAACGTGGCGAGTGTCACCTCAGACGACGGTAGACCTGGCGCTCCACGGCTTCCTCCAAGTATGTCCGGTACGCCGGCGCGCATGGGGTGGCGCCCCGTCAGCAGCGCGGCGCGTGACGGCGAACAGACCGGCGAGTTCGAGTACCACTGGCGGAAGCGCACACCTCGTTCCGCCAGATCGTCTATGTGCGGAGTCCGGATCGCATCGGAGCCCTGGCATCCCAGATCACCGAATCCGAGGTCGTCGAGGTAGAAGATGATGAAGTTCGGGCGGCCTTCTGGCATCGCTTCGCTCCCGTGCCGGAGTGGTCGAGTAACTGCTGACGTACGTTCGAATATGGATAGTCCGGGGAGCCGTATCACGGGGGAAGGGCTGCGTCCGTCGCCGCGCTCTGGCCGTGCGATGCGTGACCGGTCAGCCGTTGCATAGCGCGCCGAGCCTTGTCCTGCGGGATCAGCGGAGTCGATCTTGCGTATGGGCGATGCGGGAGAGATGTGTACGCGGCCGCCCCTGCGTTGGAGTTCAATCGTAACATTCACTCATATAGTCGCTTACGCTTGACACCCAACAGAAGGAGTTCCGGAATGTCCGCCACAGATGACAACTTGGCTGCCGCATTCGCGGGTGAATCGCAGGCGAGAAACAAGTACACCTACTTCGCCGAGGCAGCGCGCAAGGAAGGCCTTCACTACATCGCGAAAATCTTCGACGAGACCGCAGAGAACGAGCGTCGCCACGCCAAGGACGAGTTCAAGCTGCTCGGCGGCATCGGCGACACGGCGGCGAACCTCCGCGCAGCGATGGAGGGCGAGGACTACGAAGTCCAGACCATGTATCCGGAATTCGCCGATCAGGCCAAGAAGGACGGTCACAAAGAGGCGGAGATCCTGTTCCGCCAGATCGCCAAGGTAGAGGCGCATCACCGCGACCGCTACAAGGCGCTGCTGGAGATGGTCGAGAACGGCACGGTGTTCAAGCGCGATGAGCCGATCAAGTGGAAGTGCGGCGTCTGCGGCTACGTGTATGAAGGCACAGAGCCGCCAAAGCGCTGTCCGTGCTGCAAGCATGACCAGGAGCACTTCGAGCCGGCCAGCCTCGACATCTAGGCTCGACGCCAGTCTGGATATCTGAGTTCGACCAAGCAACGCGGCGGACCGGGCGAACAGAGCCTGGTTCGTCGCGATTCTCACACCGGGTACGTCACCGGCCACTTCCGCTCGATGCCCTGCGCGTCGCACAGCTCCTGAAACGCCGCGAGTTTCCTCGCATCGTTGCGCACCTGTCGCGGAACACCGCCCGACGTCACGCAGTGCGCTGCCAGCAGTCCGGCCGCCTCGCCGATGTTCCACTCCACCGGGTGGAGCCGGTAGCAGCCGTTGGAGATGTGCGTTACGCCGAGGTTTTTGCACGCGGGCAGGAGGTTCTCGATCCGCTGCGGGATGAGCGCGCCGAGGGGGATCTGGAACGGCAGAGACGAGATGTCGATGTAGTTGTCGTTGCCCGTGCTGGGGTGCAGATCGATGCGGTATGACCCGACGCCGACGCTGTCGTGGAAATCCGCCGCCATGTCGAATCCGTCCGACTTCCGCGCGTCAGTGCCGACATGATTCTCGGTCACGGTGAACTCCGCCCGGATGCGCCGCGATTCGCGGATGTACGGATACATCGCGAGCCCGTCGCCGGTGCCGACCATGTCCGGTCGGAGGTAGAGCCCGGGGTAGCCGATACCGCCGTCGGGGCGGGGCGCGTCGGTCTGCATCCAGTAGAACATGCTCAGGCTGAGCTGCCTGCAATCATGCAGCGCGCGATCGACGACCTCCTGCGGCTTGTCGATGATGTTCGTGACCCAGTAGTCGATCTGCGGCCAGTTCACGAGCGTGACCTCGTAAGGCATCGCGCCGGGCTCGAAGTGTTTCCGCGTGACGATCTGCCGGAACAGCCACCCGCACGGCACGCCGGAGCCCTCGCCGGGCCATTCCTCGGTGAGCAACACCCAGTTGCTCGGCGCGAGCGTGATGGGCTGCGTCGTCTGCCACGATAGCAGCTTGCCCGGCCAGGCCGGAGCAAGCTCCGGCACATAGTCGCGCCACCGCTCGTACTGCTCCGGTCGGTCGATGACATGATCGCCGTCCGGGTCATACGCCATCGGGAAGCACCACGAGATCGACTGCACGTTGTCAGGCTGCGCCGGGCCTTCGATGGCGTGCGGTTCGCCGGTCTCGTCGCGCGACTCCGCGCCGGAGACGTACTCGACGCCGGCCATGGGAAGCAGATCGCCCAGCTCGGTCGCATCGAGCACGTACGCTGCTTCTATCGTGACCGTGTCGCCCGTACGGGTATTTTCAAGCGTCACCGCGCGGATGCGATCGCCCTGAACCTCCGCCGACACGGGGCGATGGTGCAGAAATACGTCGAGCAACCCGCGTGAGCGCGGATACTGAAGCATCGCCTCGATGACTGCCACTCCGACACGCGGCTCGTGACAGATGCGCGATACCGCCCCACCGCCGGGATTCAGACGCGCATCCGCCCGCGCCTCGGGGGTGAGCGGGTAGTTGTCGCGGTAGTACCGGCGGACGCCCTCGCGGAATGCACGGTAGCGTCGCGTGCAACCGAACTGCTCGATCCACCGATTCTCGTCCGGCGGCACGGCCTGCGACGTGATCTGGCCGCCGATCCAGTCAGTCTCCTCGGTCATGATCACCCGGCAACCGAGGGAGGTCGCCGCCATCGCGGCCGCGCACCCACCGGTCCCGCCGCCAACGATCAGAACGTCCGTCTTCAACTCGCTCATTGTATCTCCTCACGCGCCTTCCCGCGCGCCGCTACCATTCCTTGATCTCGGCAATCGCTATGCCCGACTCGCCGGCGATACTGTACAGGATGTACCACGTGCCATCCACGTCCTCAAACAGCGCCGGATCGCGCAACTCGCGCACACGTTCCGGCGCCCACCCACTCTGTGACGACGCCAGCCGCAGATCGGCGCCCTCCCACGGCTCTTCAGGCTGGAGCACAACGCTGGAGCGCGACGCCTTCCACTCCAACCAGTCGGAGCGCAGGTCCACCGTGCAGTGCTTGATGCACTCTGGACGGTCGCCGATCTCCGAGTAGAACACGTGCAACGTACCCCCGTCCACGCGAACCGCGCCATGTCTGACGCCGGGCACGACTTGCGGCCCCTCCTCGAAATCGCGGAGGCCGTCGCGCGAACGGTACGTGCGGCCGCTCCGAGCCATGGCGTAGCGCCACCCGCCGTAGTCCCACACGCGGAAGTACCCGTTTCCGAGTCGCTCTGACTGGGAGTCGAACGCAAGGCCATCCCGCGATCGCGCAATGCTTGTCCACTGTCCTTCGCTGCCGCACCCGCCGTGGAAGTACATCCGGATGCGTCGCTCGGCGTGGTCTACATGCGCATCGGGAGAGGCGACGTGACCAACGAACGGCGTATCGTCGAGCGGCAGAACGCCCGGCTCGTGCATCGTCCACGGCCCGGAGAGTTCGTCGGCATACGCAAGCCGGATGTACTTCCCGCCATGGTGCGCGAAGTAGAGGTAGTAGCGGCCGAGCGGGCGCTCGATCCATTCCGGCACGCGGATCAGAGACGGGCCGTTGATGTTCCGGCCCATGTGCGCGTCCATGTCGGGCACGATGATCGGATTCGTGTCGAAACGTCGTATCTGCACGCTCGTTCCTCAGAGTACCGTCACGTCTTCCACGTCGGGCACGTCGATCGTGTCCTCGTGGCGAGGCCGAATCGCGGCGCCCCATTCGGTGAGCATCTCCCAATCTCTGTGCATCGCATCGCTCTCGAACGCCACGGCAACGGGGTCCCAGCCGTCGCGCAGGCGGGCAAGCAGATCGTCGCACACATCGGCGTGCGACGGCTCACCGCCGAGATCGAACGTCTCGCCGGGGTCATCGTCAAGATTGAACAGTACCGGGGCGTCGTCACCGTCGTGCAGGTAGAGCTTCCACGGACCCGAGCGGATCATACGGGAGGGCGGTTCGTCGCGATCGCCGCCGTAGTACTCGCTGAACGTCTCATCGACGCGATCCGACGTGTCGCCGCCGACCAGCGCCGGGAGAAACGACCGACCCGCTGCACCGGACAGCGCACGCGCGCCAGCAAGATCGATCAGCGTCGGACCGACATCGTAGAGGTTGCACACGGCTCCCGACGCGCCGCTCTCCGGCACCCGTCCCGGCATGGAAGCGATGAATGGCACGGAGACGCTGGATTCATAGTAGTTACTCTTCCACCAGCAACCGTGTTCGCCCGCGCATTCGCCATGGTCGCTCGTGTACACAACGAGCGTGTCGCGCTCCGCCCCGGACCGACGCAGCGCGCCGAGTACGCGCCCGATGTTCCGGTCCATGTACTCCACCATGCCGAAATACGCCGCGCGCGCGATCCGTATTCGCTCTTCGGAGAGCAGCTCGTCGAGACCGCGCAGTCGCTTGAATCGCGACACGGGCTCGGGCTCGCGCGCGAGTTCCTCGTCGCTCGGCACCGGGACATCGACACGCTCGTAGTAGTAGTCGAACAGGTCCTTCGGCACGAAATACGGACAATGCGGAAGCACGTACCCCACGACTGCGGCGAACGGTCGCTCGGTACCCCGTCTACGCCCACCCATGAGATATTCCACCGCCGCGTCGGTGACGAGGTCGTCGAACGCCTGGTACGTAGTCGTCCCGTAGCCGGATATCTCGACGCCTTCACGTTGCTGCCCGGACGTCGACGCGGGGATGTCGCCGAAGAGCGGCGCACCGGGAGTCGGCGCTCCCGGGTGCGGCGCGCCGAAGTACGTTCCGAGCGGACGCTTCTCAAACCCATGGCGCTGATCCGAACCGACGAAATGCATGCGTCCGATGAGCGCCGTTTCATACCCGTGGGTACCAAGCGAGTGCGCCCAGGTCGGGATGTTCGAGCCGAGCGAGTGCCGATTCGTCCAGACCCGGTTCTGGGACGGCGTCCGGCCCGTCAGAAACGACATGCGGCTCGGGACGCACAGCGGCGACGGGCAGTAGCAAGCATCGAAACGCATCCCGCGTTGTGCGAGGTCGTCGAGATGTGGCGTTCTTACGATGTCGTTTCCGTACGCGCCGAACACATGCTTGCTGTGCTGGTCCGACATGATGACCAGGATATTCGGGCGGTCGTTCGGCATCACGCCGGCGCTCCACTCGTCCACGCATAGAGGCGCGCATTCGTCAATCGGAACCGCAGTGCGACCGACCGTCCCGATGGGAGATCACCGGTCTCCCACACCACAGGCAGCGCGATGCCGTCGCCGCGGACGGGATTCGACGTTGCGAGCACGTCCCCGCCGTTCGGATCCAGGGCCTCGACGACGATCTCACCGAACCGGCACGCCGCATTGATGGTGAGCGCGTCGCTCGGCAGCGAGACCAGGTGGGTCGTCAATGCGCCGCCGTCGAAGCTCGCAGACATAGAACACCAGCGGTCCACGCCGATGGTCGCGAACCCGATGCTGGCCGCCGTCGGACCCGTGTCCGGCAGCTCCGCGCGACGGTATTCGCCGTGGCGATACAGGCGTCCGGAGTAGTACACGCGACACTCGTCATCCACGCGCACAAGCTGAGTTGCGACGCTCTGGTTGTAACGATCCCATTCACCCGGCCCGCCGTTCGGGAGAACCGTCTCGCGTTCGCGCTGCCAGCGAACGCCATCGCGGGAGTGGCTCACGCCGATGTCGACGAGGCCGACAGTCGGCATCGACTGGTGGATCTGATGCAACCCGATCCACTGGTCGCCCGCGGGATACGGCATGACGCTGTAGATCTCCGTGCCGAGCGGATCATCGGTCGTGACGTTCATGACGCGCCGATGCGGCGACCATGTCCGGAAGTCGTCGCTCGTGCAGAGAGCCACCGCACGGCCGAAGAAGTTGGGCGCATCCTGAGCGAGGACCTCCGGCGGCGCGTACTTCATCCGCGTGTACAAAAGGTACCGACCGGTACCGGGCTCGATGGTGAAGCAGCACGTATCCGGATAGGCCGGGTCGTCGGGGATGAACGTCCCGACCTCGTGCCAGACGATCCCGTCCGGCGACGCGGCGAGGAGGTACCGTTTCTCCTTCGACTCCGCGTGCGCCACACTCGCCATGAGCTTGTAGCGCTCGTCTTCCGGAACGTCGTTGGGATCGCGCACGATGCCGGCAAGACCGATGAGGCGCCACTGCTCCGGCACCGCCAGCGCATTCGGCGCGATGTCGGATTGGTTCAGCGCCGGGCGGCTCCATTCGACGCCGTCGTCGCTTTCAGCGTGTGCGAGCCATACCTCACCGCCGTTGTTGTGGACGAAATACCACATCCGGTACTCATGGTCACGATCGGGTTCCCGCAGCACCGTCCCGTAGAGGAGTATGACGCGCTCCGGCTCAACGGGCGTCAGCACGGGGCTCGCGCCGCTCTTCTCCAGCGGATGCCACGTACGCGTCACATTCTGGGCGGCGGCGACGAGGTCATCGTCGAGGAAGAGTTGGGCGCTCCCGGTGGATACGGCGCGAGCATCAGGTTGCATGATGGACCCTCTATGGCGGTTGGACGGACTGAGCATGTACCGATCGGCGACGTGCCTGACGCGAAGATAGCAACGTCGCGCACGCGTCCGAACCCGGCGTGGGTCCGACGCTACCCCGCATTCAGCGAGTCGGCATGCCAATCGCTCGCCGGGGCAAACCGCGAGGGATTCGGGTCCACAGCGACGCCGAACGGGGCGTCGACGACGCTGCCGACATCTATGCGGCCCCCGGACACGTCCAACGTCGGGTACCCATCGCGGTGACGGCGGTAGAGGTCAGCGTGACGCTCAAGCACCTGCGCCTGGAGATCGTCCGGGACCATGCTCAGCCCGCGGAAGTAGTGATGGCCGTTCCGCTCCGCGTGCGGGATGCCGAGTGTCGCGAGCACGGCGAGATCCTGATTGAGCGCGACGGGTCCGACGTTCGCCAGGTCTTCGGCGCTCACGATGTACGTGCCGCCCAGGTCATCGGCGGCGCGCCGGGCGATGAGGCATGCGTTGGCGATGCCCTTGAACACGCCCTTGCAGTTCTTGTGGCTCGTCCCGGCGTATCCACGCTCGAGCGCGCTGCTCAGGCTCGTGAGTTCGCCGTCGGATTCGTCGATGATGACCGGTGGACGGTCCGTCCACGCTCTGAGCGTCTCGCCGATCTCGTCCGTCAGCGCGACACTCCGATGGAACGGCTGCTCGACGAAGATGATACGATCCATGAATCCGCCGATTCGGTCGTCGTTGCATGCAGCGTGCCAGAAGGCCCGGAGCGCCTCCACCTCCCAGAACTGCTCGTTGCCGTCGAGGGTGAACCGGAAATCGCCGCCGGTGGCGGTACCGATGACCTCCGCGAGGCGCCGGAGACGCTCGAGGTCGCCCTCGTAGTGGCCGTTCACCTTAATCTTGAAGTGATTCAGGCCGTACTGGCGGATACACTCGTCGAGCGCCTGCGGGAGGCCGTCGTCAAGGCGATCCTCGTCGAAGATGTCGCTGTCGGTGAGCGGGTCCGCCAGCCCGACGGTGTGCCGCACCGTGATTTCCCGCGAGGGCTCCCGAGGGAGGAACGCGGCGGGTTCGGCGTCGCCGAACTCGGGGTAGATGTCGCCCAATCTGATGCCGAGGGTGTTGTCGCGCACCGCGTCCGCGAATGTGGTGTGCGTAGCGCGGCAGAACGCATCGATGGTTGCGCGCTCGATGAGTGTCACGCCAAACGCCCAGAGTAGTGGCGGGTAACTCGTATCCAGCGACCACGCCTCCTGCGCTGCATACGTCGAACGCCACAGCTCGAAGACCGTCTCACGCTCGCCGGCCGCGCGGATATGCTCGCCGGCTTTCCAGGCGACGTCGAGCATCGCGTCGAGTTCGTCGGCAAACGGTTGATTCGGGTTCTTCGTAAACCACTTCGGGGGGAGTCCATCGGCAGCGATGCCGGTCGCCGTAGCGCCGTCCACGCGGAGTTCGACGGACACAAACAGGTGTGGCAACGCGGTAAGCGTAGCGATGCCATACTTGAACGGCATACGCGTACGCATTTTCAGGATATGGAAATCGCACCCGATCACGGATACGGACATACACGCTCCGACATCCCGGCGACGTAGAGAGCGTTACGAACCTAGAAACAGATCGCGGCCACGCACCATCGCGGCCATCTTGCCGTCGGCAACACTGCGCGGCAGCATCCAGAACCCGCAGTCGGGGTGGATCCAGCGAATCCGCTCAGCGCCAAGGGCTTTCACGCTGATATCTATGCGCCGCGCGATCTCATCAGGCGTCTCGACGGCGTTGTCCTTGATGTCGACCACGCCGACGCCCAGGGCGATGTCCTCGCGCAACTCCGCGAACGCGTCCAGTTCGCTCGTGTCGTCTCCGCCGAATATCCGGCGCGCGAATTCCAGTACGAGATGGTCGACGTCGAGCGCGTTGAAGAACGACATGAGATTCGCCCAGTACCCTTTCTGAATCGACTGTCCCCCGTAGTTGCCGAAGCAGAAGTGCATCGCCTTCGTTCCCGATACGCCGTTCAGGACATGGTTGATCGGCTCGTGCGCCCACGCGGCATCCTCGGGATGGCCCGGCAGATTCGCCTCGTCCACCTGGATGATGTCCGCATCGATGGACGCGACCTGTTTCCGCAACACGTCGGCGATGTCGAGAGTCAGCGCCCGTAGATCGCAGTAGTGTTCATCGACGAGGGTCTTCGCGAGCATATACGGCGCGGTGACCGTGAACTTGAGCGGCTTCGTCGTGAGGCCCTTCACAGACTCCCACGCCGCGGGGAGATTCATGGTGCCCTCGCCGATCCCGCTCCGCACGACGCCGGCCGGCTGCGCGCGGAACGACATACCCACCTTCCGACGGAAATCCTCAAGCTCGACGCGGCTCAGGTCGCTCGCGATGCCCTCCATGGGGCGGATGAAGTAGTCGATCATCCCGTTCGTCTCGGGATGGTTCGGATCGAATCGCGAAAGCTCGCCGTCGGCTATCACGTCGATGCCGGCCAGTTCCTGCGTCTTCAGGATCACCATGATCGCGTCGCGCAGATTCGGTGTCGACGGCATGGCGCCGAGCCACTGGGGAACCGGGTAGCTCCCCACGACGGTGGTGCGTATGCTCGGGTCGGGCATGATCGGCGATCTCCTTCACGGGTGTCAACGGGCCTGCGTAAACGTGTTCGCCTCGTCGCCGTTTGTCAAGAAGCGGGCGACACGCTCGCGAAGGGCTGGAAACCACGGATGGCGATACAGGACAGATACGACGTGTGCGTGGTCGGCGGCGGAAGCGGCGGCATCGGCGCTGCCGTGGCGGCAGCTCGCATGGGGCTGAGCGTGCTGCTCGCCGAACGCGAGGACCGGCTCGGCGGAACGTCGACGTTGGGTGGCGTGAATAGCTGGGAGCCCACCGTCGGCGCAACCGGAGTGCCGCGGGACATCTACGACCGGCTCGCCGCGATCCCGGACGCGGTCGGCATCGCGAGCCTGGCGGCGCCGTACAGCGCCGAGCACCCGTACGGCGAGTGGGCGCCCGAATCGGGCCTGGGATACGACGACACGCTCCGACGATCGGGGATGAAACCCGGAACGTGGCACTCCGTTGTGTTCGAGCTGGAGCCGTTCCACCGCGTCGTGCTGGAGATGCTCAACGAGACCGGGAACTGCGACGTCCTGCTCGACGCGTCGTTCGTGGAAGTGGATGCTCGCGATGGCTGCGTAGCGGGCATCGTCATTGGGCACGCGAACGAGCGCCGCACTGTCCCTGCCGACTGGTACATCGACTGCACCGACGCCGCGCTTGCGCTCGCAGCCGACGCGGAGTGCGAAACAAGCGAGAAGCCCAACGGCGTAACGCTTGTCTACCGTGTGCGGCCGACGGCCACCCCGCGCGTCGAACCGCTCCCGGCGGGCGTCCCCGATGAGCCGTACCCGGCATCGGCGCACATCGTCACGTACCCGTGCGGCGATCGGAACGTGAACATGCTCCCAACGATGCGAGGCGAGGAGTTCGCGTCCATGCCGCCCGAGGAGGCCCGCGCCGAATGCGAGCGTCGCGTCGCCCAGCACTGGTGCTGGCTGCAATCCGAGCACGGTTTCGACGCGTGGGAGCGTTCGTGGACCGCGCCGATGCTCGGTGTTCGAGAGTCTCGTCGCATCGTCGGGGAGTACGTGCTGACGGAGCACGACGTTCGCGCCGGGCTGTCCGGGCAGCACCATGGGGACATCGTGGCGATCACCGGTCACCCGGTCGATATCCACGGCGAGGGAGGCGGCTGCGTCGAACTCGACGAACCGTACGGCGTGCCGTATCGCTGCCTGATTCCGAAAGGATTCCGCAACCTGCTGGTGGCGTCGCGAGCCGCATCGTTCTCGCACGTCGCGGCATCGTCGTGTCGCCTCTCCCGGACGATGATGCAGCTCGGGCAGGCGGCGGGCACCGCGTGCGCCGTCGCATCGAACGAACGGCGCGATCTGCCGGACGTCCCGCCGGGGCTGCTTCAGCGACGCCTCTGCGACCAGGGCGTGCAGCTCGACTGAGAGCCGTGAATCGTATCCGATTGGGTACGTACGCGCGGAGCAGAGCCGGTTTGTCCGACGGTTGCGGCGAGACATATTGGTCTAAGACGTACACGGCTGAATGCTAACTCTCCTTCCACCCTCTACGAGGGGAACTCCAATGAGTGACAAGATTCGCGTTGGCTTTGTCGGCGCAGGCTACATGGGGCAGGTCGCCCACATCCGCAACTACGCCCAACTTCCCGACGAGTGCGAACTCGTCGCGGTGGCCGACCTGCGCACCGGGCTCGCCGAGCGCGTGGCGGAACGGTACGGCATCGGCGACGTGTACGCCGACCATACGGAAATGCTCGCGAAGGCCGACATCGACGCCGTGGTGGCGATCATGGGCTACCAGCTACATCACATGGTCGTGCCGGACATCCTGCGCGCCGGGAAGCACCTGCTCACCGAGAAGCCCATCGGCACCAACGCCGCGACGGCACGTGAGTGGAGAAGCATCGCCGACGACGCGGGTGTCGTGTACCTCGTCGGATACATGAAACGCTGGGATCTCGGCAGCCGGTACGTCAGCGACCTGATCGCCGACTGGCGGGCGTCGGGCGAATTCGGCGCGTTCAAGTACCTTCGGTGCCTGATGTCGGGCACGGACTGGATGTGGAGCCCCGAACGCCCGCTGATGAGCGATGAGCAGCCGGAGGCGCAACTCGTCGCCGAGCCGTTTCCCTCCGCGCTAAGCGAGACCGAGGCGAAGTTCTACAACATGAACATCAACTTCTACGTCCACCAGGTGAATCTCATCCGGTTCCTTCTGGGCGAGGACTACGACCTTACCTACGCGCACTCCGACGGCACGGTATTGCTGGCAACGACCGATTCCGGCGCGGCGATCACACTTGAGATGAGCGTGTACGGCATCAACCAGACGTGGGACGAGGTATATCACATTTGTTTCGAGGGCGCGGATATCGAATTGCGCGTCCCGGCTCCGCTCCAGATGCAGCGCAACGCGGAGGTAGTGGTACGGCGGAACGTAGCGGACGGAACACACGAGACTCTCCGGCCGAACCTGAATCCGCCAAGTTGGTCGTTCTTCGAGCAGGCGAAGGGATTCCTCGGCTGCATCCGCGACGGGAGGATTCCGTACGATTCGGCAGGCGACGCGGTCCGCGACCTGGAGATATTCGAGCGGCAGGTCGCCCTCGTCCGGGATGTCGGCGGCAAGATGGACGGATAGGCCGGCGGCGCAGAACGCACCGCGCGGTAACGCCGAGCGGAGTCGCGAGAAGCGACGAAGTCGAGGTATCTCTTGTGCGCCACGGTGTCTACCATGGAGCCGTCATTCTGAGCGACGTCGCTTGCAGGCGACGGAAGTGAAGAATCTGTGAGGATTTGGCACGGACTGTACCATGCCGGAGTATCACGTCTACATCATGGCGAGTCGCTCGCGCCGTATGTACGTTGGCGTCACGTCGGATCTCACACGCCGTGTGCATGAGCACAGGACGGGCGCGACGGGAGGCTTCACCGCACGGTACAACATGACTCGGCTCGCGTACTGCGAACCGGTTCCTGACATAGTGAGCGCGATCGCCCGCGAGAAACAGATAAAGGGATGGTTACGTTCGAAAAAGATCGCGCTCATCGAGTCAGTGAATCCGGACTGGGAGGATCTCGCAGCCGACTGGTGCGAGGACTAGGCCGGACCACGTGCAGATTCTTCGCTGTCGCTCAGAATGACGGCGAAGCTGAGGTCGGCATGCACAGTGTAAGAGCGCTGCGATGAAGGTCATTCCGAGCGAAGCCGCCGAAGGCGACGAAGTCGAGGGATATCTTGCGCGCCACCGCAGATCGAAGCAGTCATCACGCACTAAGCTCGCTGAACGGTACCATCGGTAATCCGTACACTACCAGGAGACTGTCATGAAGATCGCATTTCACCAGATCACCTCCGGCTCGGGTCGTGACCTGCGCGAAACGTTCAAGGCATACGCGGACGCAGGCTGGATGCACTTCGAGGTGAACCTCAGCGAAACGGCGCAGTACGTCGAACAGCACGGCAACGCCGGGCTTGCCGGCCTCGTTCGCGAGCACAGACTCGAATGTATCGCGGCGACAGGGCTGAGCATCGAGGCGTTCAGCGGAGCCGACGGCCGCGGTGCCAACGAATCCGCCCTCCGCGCGGCGGGCGAGACCATGGACGCGCTCGGATGTCGTCCTATCGTGTGTGGCGGTGGCGGCCCTCCGGCAAACGGTTCGCCCGCATTTCCGCCGCGCGCAAAGGATTCCTCCGAACGCGAACTCTTCCGCCGAGATGCCACCTACCGCACGCAACTTGAGCAGTTCGCGGAGGAGATCCAGCGACTCGCCGCCATCGCCGATGAGTACGGCGTCGCGCTGGCGCTGGAGGTAAACTGGTGCGGCATGGTGCGCTCAATTCGCACGATGGCTGAGTTGGTCGCGCTCGTGGACCGGGACAACGTCGGCGCCGTGTGGGACCCGGCCCATTTCTACAGCACGCCATCGCGGCTGGACGACCTCGACCTGCTCGACGGCAAGGTTATCCACGCACACCTGAACGACTTCCGCAACTGCGTCATGGAGGTCATGGACATCAACGGCGACCGCGTGACCCCCGGCGAAGGCGTGCTGCCCCTCGTTGAGTGGACGAAGAAGATTGAGTCCGTCGGCTACACGGGATGGCATTCCGCTGAGCTGTTCAGCGACGATCTCTGGGCCAAGTCCATACCCGAGATCATGCAGGAAGTGAAGAGCGGCTGCGATGCCGTCTGGCCCGGCGCGGAGTTCTAGCGTCGCCGACAGCGACGCATCGCCGGGCGGTGTTGGGGGGCGGGGCGATGGAGGTGCGAGCGTGGAAATTTGCGGGTGGTGTCGAGATCCCGACAGCGCGATACGCAGCAAAGGTCTGTGTGGGCACTGCTATCGGATTAAGCGGCAGATCGCG
Organism: uncultured bacterium; assembly: GCA_964510105.1. Taxonomy (GTDB): domain Bacteria; phylum Latescibacterota; class MWCZ01; order MWCZ01; family MWCZ01; genus CAZWQW01. The sequence continues at coordinate 24,564 of CAZEAI010000006.1, read as the reverse complement.
ACACTGAGGGACGAGCTCTCAGCACTCGAACGACAACGAGAGCTTGACGGAATGCCCTACATCGAACGGCGTTTCCGGCTGGAGAACGCGGAGAACAAGAGATGGCTCGCCGAACGCGATGGTGCGAAATACGGCGATATCGGCAGCCGTCCGGTTGACGGACTGGAGCTCGAGCACGAACTCTCGTTCCTCAGTGAACGGCTTGTCGGGAAGAAACTGTATTCCGGCATGCAGAACAGTCTGAATCAGCGCTTCTCGCCGACTCAGAGACAGCACCTGTTCTACCTGCTGTCTAGAATGAGCAGGGCATGGAATCGGAAGAAGCGCGGGTCAGATGCTTTTCTACGTTCGATCGACAGTCACCAGTAACAGACAGCCCTGCGTGATCGTTGAAGGAGGTACGCCAGATGGGCACTCCAGACGGGAAGCCGCACATCGATCCGCTCGTAGACCTCGGCGGCGTGATCGACTCACTGGAAGACGGGGAGCGCCGGCTGGTTATAGCCGACTACTGCGTGCGAGGAACATGGTTCCCCGTTCAGCCAGGTACGGGCGACGAGATCGGCGACCTAGTGCTTTCAGGCGCGGGAATCCTTGAAGGAAATACCAGCGATGACGCCAACGAAATACGGAACGAAGTATCCGAGGAGCTTGATGCGATACAGGCACTAATCCTCAAGGACAAATACCCGATCGAGCCGGAGCCAGGCGAGGGCAACAGCACCGAATATCTGAAAGACACGATCTCCGCTTGGTCCATAGCGACCACGATATGGGACTGGGCTGCTGTGCAGATTCGAAAACGAGGTGATAGGGTATATCGTGTTTGGACCCCATCAGACCTCATGGGACCAATAGTCGTTCGAAGCCTAGATGTAGATGACTACGTGTTTCTCGCTGGCCTCAAGACCGCTGAAGACTCCGCACAGATTGACACGCTTTCGGAGAGAGTTGCGTTTCGGAGCAAGCTCTGTATCTGGCTGGCGATTGGCCTCGCAGGCAGCGTACTCATTCAGTTTCTCTGAGGAGTCCCCCGATGGCAACGTACCAGACACGAACCAACGTCATGACGGAGTTCGCATTCATGTCGCAGGCGGAGTATGCCGATCCGTACAACGACATCGAACTCGACGTCCAGTTCACCGGTGCCGGACGGGAGATCATCGTACCGGCGTTCTGGGCCGGCGAGAACGTATGGAAGGTTCGATTCGCGCCACCGAGTGAAGGCACATGGTCGTACCACACGTTCTGCTCGAACATGGACGACACCGGACTGTGCGGTCAGACAGGAAGCGCCGAAGCAGCGGAGTACGACGGCGAGAACCCGCTTCTGAAGCATGGCCGTCTTCGCGTCGCTCCGAGCGGCCGGTACCTCGAACACGCCGACGAAACACCGTTTCTCTGGATTGGCGACACCTGGTGGATGGGCCTCACGACGAGGCTCGACTGGCCAAGCGGCTTCCAGACTCTGGCTACCGACCGCGTGGCCAAGGGATTCAGCGCGGTACAGATCATCACCGGGCCGTACCCGGATATGACCGCCTGGGACAAGCGTGGCCGCAACTCGGCGGGATTCCCGTTCGCGGAGGGATTCGAACGCATCAACCCCGCGTACTACGACGCAGCCGACCTGAAGATCGGGCATCTCGTCCAATCGGGGCTCATGCCGTGCATCGTCGGCATGTGGGGCTACTACCTGCCCGAAATCGGCGTGGAACGCATCAAGCGGTACTGGCGGTACGTCGTCGCTCGCTACGGCGCGTACCCGGTCTGCTGGTGCGCCGCCGGCGAGGGTACGATGCCGTACTACCTGTCCGAGAACAAGGAGGACGACGCAGCCCTGCAGAAATCCGGTTGGACCGAGGTCGCGCGTTACATCCACGAAGTGGACGGTTACGACAATCCGGTAACCATCCACCCGACGCAGTTCGGGCGGCAGCAGGTGGAAGACCCGGGCGTGCTCGACTTCGAGATGCTCCAGACGGGACACGGCGGCTTCAAGAGCCTCGTCAACAACGTGAAGACCGTGCGGGAGGCATATGCCGAGGAACCCGTGATGCCGACCTACGTCAGCGAGGTGAACTACGACGGCATTCTCGGCAGGTGCCACGCCGACGTGCAGCGGATGTCCTACTGGCAGGCGATCCTCAGCGGCGCGTTCGGACACACCTACGGGGCCAACGGCATCTGGCAAATGAGCACGGAAGACGATCCGTACGGACCGTCTCCGCACGGACGCTCGTGGGGGGCGGAGACATGGCGTGAAGCGCATCAGGCGCCCGGCTCGACGCACACCGGGCTAGCGCGCAAACTGCTCGACGACATCCCCTGGTGGCGGATGGAAAGCCACGACGAATGGATAGAGAATCCCTGGGACGGCGAGGACTACGACACGAACATCGCGGCCGGTATTCCGGGTGAACTGCGCGTGCTCTACATCCCGAACACGTGGAACGCGCCGAAGGTGCTGGCAATCGAACCGGACGTCGCGTACGAATCGTTCTGGTTCGACCCCATGACCGGCGGCCGCACAGTCGTCGTGCCGGTAACGCCCGACGCGGATGGTTCCTGGGAGCCGCCGCACCCCGTCGTCGTACACGACTGGGTGCTCGTGTTACAGGCGAAGGAGCGCTAGCGGCATGAGCGACCGCGATATCCTGCGCAAACTCGCCCAACGCTACATGGACGTGTGCGCGCACGACGTACAGAACGAGCGTCGGGAGATGTGGCGTCGCCACAACAGCCTGCACGCCACGCGCCCGCTCATCTACACGCGCGCCTTCGCGTGGAGCGAACTGCCTGAATCCCAGTGTCGGTGCGAGGATGCAGCTCTCCGCGCCTGTGAGGACAATCTCCGCCGCAAGCTGTATTGGAGCACGCTCGGCGACGACTCGGTGTTCGAGCCGTGGTTCCAGATGCACGCGGCGGTCGTCACGCCGCCGGGAGGGGTCTGGGGGATATCTCCCGAATGGATCGCTAGCGATGTCCCGCGTGGCGCGCGACGGTGGAATCCGCCCATCCGTGAGGAGTCGGACGCCGCGCTGCTCGTCCCGCCGCACCATGCCGTCGACGAGGAGATGACAGCACGCCAGCATGAAGCCTTGAGCGACGTCATCGGCGACATCCTCCCCGTGGAGGTGAGTCGGGCTCCGGCATGGCGCGTCTGGAACGGTGACATCTCAACGCAACTGGCGTATCTCCGGGGCATCGAGCAGATGATGCTCGACATGGTAGACCGCCCGGAGTGGCTGCACGGCGTTCTAGCGTTCATGCGCGACGGTGTGATACGAAGCCACGAGGAGGCGGAACAGGCCGGGCACTGGTCGCTCATGGACCACGAGAATCAGGCCGCAACCTATGCGGAGGAGCTGAGCGATCCGGCGCCGAACTGCACATCGCCGGACGGGAAGCCGGTGACACGCGACCAGCTCTGGTACTACTGCGCATCGCAGGAGACGACGGGCGTGGGCCCGGCGATGTTCGACGAGTTCATGCTCAGCTACCAGATCCCGATCATGGCGCCGTTTGGACTCGTCGCATACGGTTGTTGCGAGGACCTGACCAACAAGATCGACGTTCTGCGGCAGATTCCGAATCTGCGTCGCATCGCTGTAGCGCCCGTCGCGGATGTCGCGAGATGCGCCGAGCGGATCGGGACGGACTACGTCATCAGCTATCGACCGAACCCGGCGGAGACGGTGTCCAACGGCTTCGATCGCGATCACATCCGCACGGTGCTGACCCGCGACCTGACGGCGTGTCGCGGGCTGCACGTGGACATAACGCTCAAGGATATCGAGACCGTCGAGAACGATGGGACTCGTGTGCGCGAATGGGTGCGCATCACCCGCGAGGTGATCGACGAGGTATGGGTGTAGGGTCGGCGAACCGTCGCCCAATCGCCCGCAGGCAGAAACGCCCCACCATCGGGGCGTCCGGGCGCGGCTCCATGCTCGGGGCTGGTCGTGTCGCAAGGGATTCCTCGACACGGCGTCACCCGTGGCGACGCCGGCTCGGAATGACGGCGGGAGTACGAGACGCGTCATGTCGAGCGGCGTCGGCGTTGCCGACGAAGTCGAGACATCCCTTGCGCACAAAGCGCACGGCGCAGACAAGAGTGTCTGCGCACCCCTGCGTTTCCAGCACGCGGGGAGTTCGCACCGCGAACTCCCTAACGAACGCGAGCATCGCGAGCGTTCGCCGGTTCCAGCGGTCCGCCGTCGTAGACCGTCGGAAAATACCGGCCCGCAAGCTCCTCGCCGGGTGCGACCTCCACGCGAGCGTCCATCACGTGCCCCCCGCGCGGATTGAAGCGCGTGTATCCGGGCATGTAGTGGACGGCGATCGCTCGGCGCTTCCGCTCGCTGCGATTCCACGCGCTACCGTGCCACGTGAGGCAGTGGTGAAACGCCACGTCGCCCGCCTGAATCTCGATCGGAGCAATCTCGACCTCGGCGCCGTCAGGTATCCGAGCAACATCGTACACGGGGTCGAACGTCGACGTGTCGTCCGTTCCCAGCCCCTGGTGGATGCCCCACTCGTGGCTCCCCGGAACCATCCGCATCGCGCCGTTTTCGAGCGTCACGTCGTCGAGGGCGACCCACGCGCTGATGAGGTCGGCCGGCTCGATCACAGGCCACGCGGGGTAGTCCTGATGCCACCCGGTGATGCCGCCTCCACGAGGCGGCTTGTACTGGATCTGGTCGTGCCACACGCGAAGAGTGTCCGTCCCGATGAGTTCCGATGCCATCTGTGTGATCGAGGGATGATGCAGATGCCGCAGGAAGGCGGGCTCGGCCTCCCAGATGTTCACGATCTGGATCACGGTGCCGTGGTCGCCCGAAGTCTCGGTCGCTTTCGCGCTGGTCGCGTGTTCGTCGTACGCATCGTACGATTCGCCACCCGCAAGGTCGCGGAACAGCTCCGGGCTGCTCTCGCTTCGGCCGGCGAGGACGGCATCCAGAGCGGCGCGAAGTTCCACGAGTTGCTCGTCGGTGAGCACGCGTCCAGCGATGAGGTAGCCGTCACGTCGGAAGGATGATATCTGGGATTCGGTCAGCATGTCGTATCCTGAAACACCGGCTTTGTGATGACGAACCAGTATCGCAGGTGCGCGACCGGTTGGCAAGTTTCGAGCTAGCCTCCCCGCCGGCGCCGCTCCCGTATCGACCGCGAGACCCGCACCTTCCGCTCAAGCTCGTTCGTGGCGTCGCCCCGGAAGCGGGTCGTCGGCGACTGCCCGCGCCGCGCTCGCGGCGACTCGCCATGCGGAGCTGACGCCCGGTAGAAGCGGGAGAGCGGAACATAGTCATCCGACGGAAGCACGTCCGCGACGCGGCACATCGCCTCGACGTCACCACGGAACACTCCCATGGCGAGCGAACCCAGTCCGAGCGCGATGAAACGCGCCGCATCCAACCTGCCGTCGGAAATCGCCGCGGGAAGGTCTGCAAGGCCGACGCCCTGTCGCTCCATCGTCCAGAGCACTGCCTCCCGGACGTTTGCGCGGCTCCTCCAGTGACTACGCGGGACCGCACCAAGCTCCCACCGGGCGAACCGGCCTGGAAACACGTCGCTGATCGCTCGCCACAGGCTGCCGGTTACCCGCAGTATGCCGTCCAGCCCCTCGTCCTTCAGGCTCGCGGGCGTGAGTCGGCCTTGGGCAACGGCATCGCTGATCTCGCTGTGCGCGATGTTGAGCTTGTCCAGCAGCCACAGAAGCCCCTCGGCGCGCAGCCCGGCATCGCCCCAGTCGTCGCGCGGAACGCCGGAGATCTCCCATCGACAGAACTCACCGGGATACACCTCGTCGAGGCAGCCGACAATATCGCGATCGAATCCTTTGGAGAACGCCGCAGTCAGATGCCACGGACGTAACGCCGCCTGGATGACGCGCGACGCTCTCCTGTTACGCACATCCTCCGGACCGACGCCCGCGCGGTCCATGGCCCACGCAACGGCCTTCGCGGCGGACTGCTTGCCATCGCGTCCCTGCCAGACCTCGGCGGGGACGCGTCGCGCGCGCTCCCAGATCTCCAGTTCCGGATATGCCTCGGAAAGCGCATCCGCCACGGACCAGCGGTACACCTCCTTGATGAGCCAGGTCAGACCCGCGTCGGAGAACTCCCGCTTGGTTATACGCGCGTCGTGCACCGCCTCCGCGATCCGGCTGGGATGTATTCCGACGCGATCCTCGACGAGCCAGCGCACCGCATCGCGCCTGTTCTCGGCCCGATCCCAGTAGCCAGCGGGAACGTGGCTGGACATCCACGGCCGCACCGCATCCGGGAACGCGGCAGCGAGAAGCCGGTTGATCGATCCTCCGCAGCGGCGCAACGCCGGCCCGAGTCCGAGCGCAACGAGGGGCAGTTCGCCTTCGTGAACGAGCTGCTCCGGCGGCCGTCTGATCTCATGCGTCACGAGATAACCGGTGGCGACGGCGACCCGATCGGCCGTCTGATGCGAGAAGAATGCCCACGGGAAGGCAATCGATACGCCCGCGGCGACAGACCGGGCGACATTGCGAATCTCATCGTTCGAAAGATCGGAATCCACGGAGACCGGGATATCCAGCGCGACGTCGGCTTCGGGATAGTGGCGACGCAGCCGCATCAGTCGAGCAGCGAGCGAATCGGCGTCGGATTCCCCCCACAGGCGCGAGGTCAGAAGTTCGACGCCCTCTCTGGCTACAAGCAGATCGAAGTAGTCTTGCAGGTCGCTCGGAAGTCCCGCCACTGCGGCGCTCTCGTCAAGCGCGCCATCCTCATCGGCGAAGCCGGCGGTACGCTCGTCGACCAGGGCGGCGCCAGATTCCGATGCATCTCCGGCGGCGATATCCGGCAGCACGTCGATCGAGCTTACGAAGCGTTTGGAAACGTCGGGGAAGAACAGGCGTCCGACTTCGTCGGCGGCGCGGCGCAGAACCGGCTCGTAGGCCTCGGCTTCGAACGCTACGTCGACGATGAGTCGAACGACGCTCTCAGTTCCGACGATGCTCTGCGCGAGGTCTTCAAGCGCCCCATCAGGATCGTCCGAGCCGCGGACATGGGCGAAGAGCTGCTCTCGCGCGATCGTCCGCGCAAGCTCGAGGGCATCGTCGTACGGCGTCGGAGCGCCGCGGTTGGTCACGAAGCCATCACCGGGTGAGCATCACCGGCGCGGCGCTGTTGCGCATGACGTGCGCCGTTACGCTGCCGACGAACAACTCACGAATCCTGCTGTGGGCGAACGCCCCGATGACGACGAGGTCGTGTCCTGCCGAGCGCTCGACGATGGCCTCCTCGGGATGGCCCTCGACGGTCTCGACACGTGTCTCGACCCCTGCGTGGGCGAGGTATTCCACCGCGCGGTCGCTCACCTGCGTCGCGCCGCGCTCATCGACTCCCTCACCGTCCACGACGACGAGCACGCTCAATCCGGTGCCGAGCTGTCTGGCGAAATCGGCGGCGAGATGCAGCGCGCCGTTCGCGAGATCGCTTCCGTCGTAGGCCACGAGCGGATGGGAGATCGGCGAAAAATCCTCGGGGCAGACCAGCACCGGACGGCACGCCCGCCGAACGATCTGCTCGCTTGTGGATCCCAACAAGCCGCCGGAGGCCGCCGGGTACTCTCCGCGCTGGCCTATCAGCACGAGGTCGGCGCTTGCCGATCGACGACATATCGTCTCGGCGACGATGCCGACCTCAGACCGCGCCGACACGCGGTCATCGGGGAGATTACGCACCGCCGCATCGTCCATGAACGACGTGAGGACGTCGTTCGCGCGTTGCTGGAGAACGTCGCGCAGCGCCTGCGTGTAGGTCTCGAACGGTTCGAGTCCGAGATGCGCGGTGAAGTCGCGAAGCATCGGCCCTTCGAGCGGCCGGATGTCGATCACCGTAAGCGCCTCGACGGCCGCGCCAAGCTTTTCCGCGAGATAGGCCGCGTACCGACTCGCCGACCGTCCGCACGGCGAGCTGTCGAGCGCTGCGAGCATCGAGCAGATCATGGTAGCCCCCTCGCAGATCGTGACGCATCCGCGGCAACGATCGCACCGCGATTCCTTACGGTGCAGTATCGCCTTTTTCCCACGGAGCGGCAAGGAATCGGAAGCGTGGATAGATCAGATAAGCCCTCCGCGCCCGCCATTGCGGACGCAGAGGAACGAAGTGCGCGGGCTCCGTGTTGCTGAACCGTAACGCGCGGTGAAGCCGCATGCGATATTCCAGCAGATATCTCATCGAGGAGAACGACATGAGCGTGAAACGAATGAGCGTGATGGGCGTCGTACTGCTGCTCGGCGTAGCGATGGCGGCATGCTCCGCGCGGAAACACGCGGAGCCGATGATCGCCACGCACGCTATGGAGATGATAGAAGACCACGGTATGGTCGATCCGCTCGCCATAGACTTCGAAGGCACGTTCACGCGTCAGGCGAGCCGACCGTATCGTAGCGCGTCGCACGCGATGGGCAACGTCTACGTCATGCCGTGGGTGAACGACGCGGGACTCGACGCGTATCGCGAGCTTTCCGGGCCGATGCCCGCAGGCGCGGTGATCGTCAAGGAACACTTCCCGATTCAGGACGGCATGGCATCGGAGAGCCGCGCCGCATATCTCGTCATGGCGAAAATGCCTGCGGGGTACGACTCGGACCATGGCGACTGGTACTACGCAATGGTCGACGACATGGCGCACGAAGTGAAGATGCAGGGCAAGGTGGAGATGTGCATCGGGTGCCACATGCAGGCCGCCAGGACCGACTACGTCTTCGGCGTGCCCGATAGCGTGCGGGTCAACTAGCGTCTGCTTGCGCAGGAAGGCGTCACTGTCGGAATGCTTCGCAACGTATCTTCGATGTCATTCTGAGCGTAGCGAGGAATCGCTTCCGTCTTCAGGATGCCGGAGGTTCCTCACGTCGTTCGGAATGACGGCGCGGTGACGTGGCTTGAGGTACGTAGAAATGCCCGGTACCGGCGCATTCGAGACTACGTCGGACTATGCAGGTGGGCACGCCACGGGGAGAAGTATGAAATCTCCCATCGCCGCGATCGCGCTGGCAGTCGCGGCCGCCGGATGTTCATACGTGACGGTTCTGCCAGAGCGAGGCGATCCTCCGCCCCGCTTCGGCGAGCCCACACAGCTCATGACCTCGCGCCCATACGCCGGAGCGGATATCATGCCTGGAGCGCTCCTGCAGGTGTGGGCTAACGACGCCGGCGCATCGGCATACCGTGCTGAGGCCCGGCCATTCCCCGTCGGATCAATGATCGTGCTTGAGACGGTCGGATACGTCGACGGGCGCGACGACGTGCAGACCACGTACCTCGTCATGCGCAAGATGCGGCCCGGCTACGGCTCGGCACACGGAGACTGGTACTACGCCATCCATGACGCGCGCACGAACGCCCCGACGACCGAAGGCAGGCTCACGCTCTGCATCGATTGCCACGCGAAGGCGGCCGCCACCGACTACGTCTTCGGTGTTCCCGATGCGGTGAAATCATGGAGCGGAGATCGGTGACGGGCTACGGTCACCTGTCGGAGCGCTTCTGCCCGACGGCATCGGTTCGCTTCTGCTCGCGGTAGTCCGGTAGTTCGCCACCAGCGTCAGCGAGTATCCGCTCCCACGCCAACGCGAAGTCATCCTCGCGTAACGAGTCATCCGGTTCGACGAGCCTAGCATCCTCCCAACGGTACACGGAGCGCCTCCCATCCATCTCCGCGAACACCCAGCGCGTGCCGTCGAAGTACCAGACAGAGTGGTCGTATCGCGACGTGAGATACTCCCATTGTGACCCCCGGTCACGCCGGATTACGGGACAGAGCGACTGGCCGGGGATGCCTTCCTGCGACGCCGCTCCAGCCACGTCGTACACTGTCGCCGGTACATCGAGATTGCTCGTCAGCCCGTGGAGGCGGGAGCCGGAGCCCTCGCCGCCGGGCAGACGAGCGATCAGCGGGATGTGCATCGTGCCGGGGTAGAGCGCCCAACTCGGCTTTCCGATGACATCCTCCGGGTTTTCGGCGAAGTTCGTCCCATGATCGCTCAGGAACACGATGAGCGAGTTGTCGTAGAGGTTGAGGGATCGAAGCCGCTCAAGGAACCGTCCGAACCACTCGTCGACGAGTGTCACAAGCCCCTTGTAGTGGGCAACGACGTTGGCGAGTTCCGCGTCCGAGCAGAAATCGCGGTACGGTCCGTACGGCACGAGCGGTATCGCCGGTCCGTCATGCCCAGCGGGCCGGTAGCGTTCGTAGTACTCCGGCGGCGCGTCCCACGGCTCGTGCGGATCGAAGCAGTCCACGTAGAGGTAGAAGGGATCGTTCCGGTTCGCCGTGGCGAAGTCCATCGCCCACTGGAACGTCCTAGCGGTGGAGGTGTCCTCCTCGCGGCGCTGCCACTCGACGTTCGCAAGTATCTGCTTGAACGTGTCGGCCTGTCGCCCGGTCCAGTCATCGACGCGGTACCGTTCGAGGAGCGCCTCGTCAGACACCGTCGCCGCGGCGCGCCACCGGTCCTGCTGCTGCCCACGGACGAACTCCCACTGCTTGAATCCGCGCGTGAAGTTCAGCCCCGGTGCGAAGTACGGCAGCGTGTCGGAGACGAAGCCGGTGTGATATCCGGCGTCGACGAGGTTCTCCGCGACCGTGTCCTCGTCGTTGGACATCGGCTGCCAGCCGGGGAGATAGACGATATCCCACTTCAGCGGGCGGTAGTCGCGGAACGGATACGCGCGACGCCCCGTGTGCAGCGTACGACGCACGGGAATCGTCGGAAGCGACTCGGGATATGCTTGTTCGAACAGCGCGGCATCGGCGGCGAACGCGTCGATGCGCGGCGTGTGGATGTCGTCGTTGCCATAGCACCCGAGGAACGCCGTGCGAAGCGTATCGGAGACGACGACGATGATGTTGGGACGGGCATCACTCACGATGCTTCCTCCTCCAACGCATCGCCTGCGAGTTCCGCGTCGAGCAATTCCAGCGTCATCCGACACTCGTCGAGCGCCGCTTCGAGCATCTGCGCGTATCCCAGCGTGATGAAGTAGTGGAAGTTCGCTACGTTGAAAAACCTCGGCTTCGAAAGCAGGTCTGGGTCGATGATCGACGTGTCCCGCAGATCGATTGTCTCCTGGAGCATGGGAATCGTCGTTCTGAACGAGTAGTCCATGAGCATCTGCCCGGCCTCCTCAAGCCCGCCGTAGTAGCTGTAGAGAGATGACAGTCTCATCTTCAGCTCGTGAAGCCCGATGAGATCGAGATTCCCGCTCCCGATGAGGGCGTTCCACGTCGCTCGGTTCGGCTTGATGTAGAGCTGGCTCGCAAGCACGGTCAACGCCGCCTCGCCGACGGTGTCGGCGACGATCCCCGCTTCGATATCGTCCAACAGCGTGCGAGCGCCTTCTACCCGCGCCCGCAACGCATCGACCATCTCCCGCAGTGCGACGCTGTCCTGCACGATCTCAACGTGGAGACTCTCCAGGTATCTCTGCTCGACGGCTCGATCGTTACGCTCTTGCGACCAGCGCTCCAGGCCGAACGCCGCTGTGACGCCGAAGAACACGACGATCAGCTCAGCGGTCACTCGTACGAGGTCGTGGCGCTGAATCCAGACTCGCTTGCTTCCAAGGTCGCCGCCCTGCTCTGGCATCCGACTCCTCCCGCGTCTCTCACCGGCACGCATGACATGTAACGAATCGCGATGCCGTCGGCAACAGCAGTGGCCGGCGCCGCCGGCCCCGCCTTGCGCCGCAGGTACCGTCGCGCTACTCATCAAACTCCCGACACGATTCCACGAGGAGAGCGACATGGCGACGAATCTGATTGTAGTGTTCGGCGACGAAATGCGCGGACAGGCGATGGGCTGCGCGGGCGATCCGAACGTCCGCACGCCGAACATGGATCGAATGGCGGCGGAGGGGACGATGCTTCGCCGGGCCTACACGAATACGCCGGTGTGTACGCCCGCGCGCGGCACGATCATCACGGGTCTGTTCCCACCGGATCACGGCGCGTCGGTGAACGACATCCCGATCCACACGGACGTGCCGAGCATGGCGGCGTCGTTGGGCGAGGCGGGATACCGTCGGGCGTGGATCGGCAAGTGGCACCTCGGCGGAATTCCGCGCACGCGGTTCATCCCGCCCGGCCCTGAACGCCTCGGCTTCGACGACTACTGGGCGTCATGGAACTGCCACCACCGGTACTTCGACGCGAAGTATTTCCTGAACGACAGCGACGAACCGATTTTCGCCGAAGGATACGAGCCGACCGTACAAACCGACCTGACGCTCGGATTCCTGGAGGACCACCTCGCGAACCACGCCGATCAACCGTTCTGCGCGTTCCTCTCGTGGGGGCCGCCACACGATCCGTACGTGCCGCGGCCACCGGGTTCGGAAGACTGGTACGATCCCGACGCCATCGAGCTGCGTCCGAACTGCCCCGACACCGAAAAGCACCGGACCGACCTCGCCGGCCACTACGCACATATCACCGCGCTCGACGCCGAACTCGGACGCATCCTCGATTTCGTCGACGAGCAGGGCCTGCGCGAGGATACGATCGTCGTGTACACCAGCGACCACGGATCGATGCTCGGCTCGCAGGGCAGCTACAACAAGCAGCAGCCGTGGGCGGAGTCCATCAATATCCCGTTCCTCGTCTGGGGGCCGAGCGAGTTTCAGCGCGAACCGACGGACCTGCTCTTCAGCCTGCTCGATTTCGCGCCAACGATGCTCGGAATGCTCGGGGCGCCTATCCCGGAGCGGATGCAGGGCGACGACCTCTCAGCGCACATCCTCGGAGACGAGCCGGCACCGGATCGCAGCGTCTACATCGCGGAGCACTACTGCACCGATCAGGCGTGCCGGTACGGGATCAAGCCGTGGCGCGGCGTCAAGACGGACCGGTACACGTACTGTCGCACGCCGGAGGGCCCGTGGCTGCCCTACGACGACGTGGAGGACCCGTACCAGCTTCGCAACCTCGTGGACGATCCGGCCCATGCCGAGACGCAAGCCGACCTCGACGCGCAGCTTCGCGCGTGGATGGACCGGTTCAACGACCGGCTCCTCACGAACGGCGAGGAGCTGGACTACTTCGGCATCCGCGAAGTCTACGAGGAGCGCACGGAGTTTCTCTACCGCGACCGCAACATGAGCGGCGACTGGCTCGGCGACAGACCGGACGCGAAATAGCGCTTCGCGTTACCCGCCCAGTGGCTTGAGCGTCCCGTCGAGCCACTCCGCGCCGATGTCCGTCACCGCGTGGGGTTTCCCGTCGAACTCGACCTTGATCACCGGCGCTATCGGGTCCGGCGGGTCGTCCGGCAGCCCGGATATCAGCGTTCGACCGTTCGATATCTCCTCCACGCGTAGGTCCGTACCGTCGCTCAGGAGCGTCGCCGACAATACGCTCGGCGCGATTTTCGATATGACGACGCCGTCGCCGGGGTAGTAGAAGAGCGTCAAGTAGCCGGTCGAACCCCGGCACGTCCACATGCCGTAGTGGAACACGGGCCCCTGCACGTGCCCGCCGGAGAGGTTGTAGATGCCGCCGGGCCGGGTACCGTAGATCGCCTCGCCATGCCGTTTCAGCCACGCACCGATCTCGTCGAAAACCGCCCCTTCGCGGTCGTCGATGGAGCCATCGGATCGCGGGCCGACGTTGAACAGAAAATTCCCACCGAGGCGCGTCGCGTCGACGAGATTGAACAGCACCTCGCCGGCGGTCTTGTTCGCCATGCTGTGTTTCAGAAAACCCCAGCCGGGCGCGTAGTTGAGCGTCATGCACGTTTCCCAGCCACGCCCGGAGCCGTCGGAGGCGACTCGCTGCTCAGGCGTCCCGAAATCGCCCGCGAGGCCCGCCCGGTTGTTGACGAGGACGCCGGGCTGGAGATCGCGCACCATGCCGATCAGCTCGTCCGACCGCCAGTACTCCTCCGGCAATACGTCGATGGGGTCGCCGCCCCACATGCCGTGTCCCGCGCTGCCGGGAACGCCGCCGCCGTCGAACCACAGGATGTCGATCTTCCCGTAGTTCGTCATCAGCTCCCGCACCTGCGCGTGGACCTCGTCGACGATGCGCGGCAGCTCGTCGGGATATCGCTCGGGGCTCCACGTCCCGCGCCATCGCCAGGAGATGAGCGAGTAGTAGAATCCGACGCGCAGCCCGGCGTCGCGCAACGCGTCGACGTACTCGGCGATGAGATCGCGCCCCGGCCCGGTGCGCGCGGCGTTGAAGTCGTGGGTAGCGGTGTCGAACAGACAGTAGCCGTCGTGGTGGCGCGTCGTCAGGACGACGTATTTCGCGCCGACATCCACCGCCCGGCGCGCGAGCTTCGTCGCCCAGTCCGGCGCGGGCTGAAACTGCTCCGCGAGCGGATCGTAATCGGCCAGCGGCATGAGATCGCGACACATGATCTGCTCTCCGCGCCCGAGCACCGAGTACATGCCCCAATGCACGAACATGCCGATCCGCGCATCGAGGAACCAGCGGAGGCGTCCCGCCTCCGTGCTCCGTCGTTCCGCCCCCGTGTCCGATACCGCTACGTTCCCGGTCATCGCGTGCCCTTCCGTGAGGTGTCCAAGCTAGCGCGAAGCGGACGCCCGCTATCCCTGGCGCCACCAGATGTCGGGCGCGTCGCCGGACTTCACGCGCGCCGCGCTCGTCTCCTGCGTCCACTGCGTCGGGAGGTCGCGGTCGTACGTCGCGTTCGACAGACAACTGCAATGGTTCGCGATGGCCTCGAACACGCGATGCCCAATGAGCAGGTTGCCGACGCGGTTGGCGTGCACGCCGTCGGGGTTCATCAGCCAGTCGGCGCCGCATTCCGAGCCGCCTTCGGCATTCCACGCGTCCGCGAGGATGCAGCCCTCTTCCTCGGCGAGTTGCCGGATCGCGTCGTTGTAGCGCTCCGTGAGTTCCACCGATCCGACGTCGAACGGCGCCCAGCTCTTCCAACCGGTCATGTAGTACACCGTCGTCAGCACGATGAGGGGTGCGCATGCATCCCTGGTGTCACGTATGATGGTGCGCATGTCGCCGATGAAGTCGTGGATCGGCATCGCGGCGCGCATGTCGTTCAGGCCGTAGCAGAGCAGGAACAGGTCCGGCTCCTGGGCGATGACGTCATCGCGATACCGCTCCATCGCGCTCGGTTTCGCGGACATCTCGTATCCAGGGCTGCGCGGGCTGATCGCGTTCGCGCCGATGCCCTTGTTGATGTATTCCATCGGCGAGCCCTGCACGTCGTTGATGAGCCGCGCCACGACGTCGCTCCAGCGCTCGGACGGGTCTTCGATCCAGCCTCCGCCCTGCACCGTGCTCTCGCCGAGCACCACCATTCGCCGGAACGGCTCCGGCCACCAGTCTTTCCGCATCGTGAATCTCCTCAGTGGGCGTGGTCGTGGCCATCCTGGCCGTGGTTATCGTCGTCATCGTGTTCGCCATCGGCGCTGCCCGGAGCGTCGGCGGTGAGCGCCGTTCCGACGCCGTGGCCGTAGACCATCTCGCCGCCGTAGTACCCGGTTGCCACCACAAGCGGCCAGAGCAGGGCGATCTCCGCCACGACGGTGCCAATCATCCAGCGTCGTCCCTTCGCCGGCTTCGGACGAAGCAGCAGCGCCGCCACCGCAACTCCGAGTAGCGTGAAGGCGTAGAATTCGTGCCGCTCCATGAGTTCGTGAGCCGCCCCGCCGTGCGCGACGGTGTCCTCAGCCCGCAGGCCGGTCACGACCGTGGCGATCATGGCGAGCACGCCGAAGAAGAGCGTGAACCATGCCGCCCGATGGAGAGATTCGTCGCGACGCACAACGGCGATAGCGTCAAGTACGCCGGCGAGAATCAGGAGCGCGATCGGGAAGTGGACGAACAGCGGATGGATGTTCTGCACGGCGTATCCTTTCGCAAGTCGTCCGCGCGCGGAGGTACGCGCGGCTTTTCCCGGCGTGCCCATGGGCGTATGCTCACTGTAATATCGCGCCTGCCACGATGCATGCGAAGCCCGCTGGATGCTGTATCATCCAGCTACTTCCACGCGGGCGAGGAACCGCAAGCTGCCACACGAGGTTACATTTGGAGCGTGCATTCTGACACGCCGGGCGACCGGAGCGAGGCTGAGCACGGGCTCCACGGCAACATTCCAGAGGTGACGATGAGCGTTCTCCCGAGAGGCGCCGCCGGACGATCGGCGCTGTTCGGACTTGCATTGCTGGCGGCACTCGCGCACGCGAGTTACGCCACACCGGCTCGTCCAGACGTCATGCCACCGGGCGACGTTCGTGAAGGCATGACCGGCTACGGGCTGACCGTCTTCCATGGCACGGCGATCGATACGTTCGGCGTGGAGATCCTGGCGGTGCTCAGGAACTTCGGCGTACAGCGCGACGCTATCGTCGCTCGGCTCAGCGGCGGTCCACTGGCGGAAACGGGGGTCGCGCAAGGGATGAGTGGGTCGCCGGTCTACATAGACGGAAAGCTCATCGGCGCGGTGGCGTGGATCTCGTCGTTCACGAAGCAGCCGCTGGCCGGTATCACGCCGTACGAGTACATGGAAATCATCCCGGACCGGCCGATGACGCGCCCGGACGCCCGGCGATACACCGGCGCGCCGATCAACCCGTTCGATTTCCGCGACAGCCTTCCCGAAACGGGCGGTCGCAGGGCGCCGTCAACCGGGCCGCTGACCGAGTCGCTGCGGCTGCCCGGATCGTGGGCGTCGGAGCCGGGCCTCGCCCCGTACGCCGGGTCTGAACTCGTTCCGATCAGGACGCCGGTGATGGTCACCGGCATGGCGCCGGAAGTCGTGGGCGAGCTTGGCGAATATCTGTCACGCTACGGCATGAACGTCGTGCAGGGGGGCACCGCCGCGTCGGACTCGCTCAACGACGTCGAGATCGCCCCCGGCGCATCTCTCGGCGTGGCGCTCATGACGGGCGACCTTTCGATGTTCGCCGTCGGAACGGTCACCACATGTATAGGCGACACCGTGCTCGGCTTCGGTCATCCGATGTACTTCCGCGGTCAGATAGACTTCCCCATGGCGAGCGCGTATGTGCACTTCCTCTGGCCGAGTCAGAATATCTCGTTCAAGCTGGCGTCAGGCGGCCCTGTTGTCGGTTCCATTCGCCAGGACAGACGCTACGGCATCGCCGGAGTGCTGGGCGAGATTCCGGACATGCTCCCCGTCGAGGTGAAGATCGCCGGCGGCCCGCAGCCGCACACCGTCAGGTATCAGGTGGTGCGCGACCGCGACATGACACCGAACATCGTGGGCTACGGACTCCTCGCCGCGCTGTACGACCTGGAGAAGCTCGCCGGCCCGGCGGCGCTTGAGCTGACGACGCGCATCGAGATCGCCGGGCAGGAACCCATCCTGCGCACGAACTTCTACACCGATGACGGCGGCATCGCGCGGGCGGCGATGGCGGCGGCGGCTCCGCTTCAGTATCTCTCGCGGAACCCGTTCGAGCCGGTCCACGTCGATCGTGTGACGTTCGAAGTGGATTTCGCCGAGACAATCGACGCGGCCTTCATCACCGGGCTGGAGCTACCACGACGCGTAGTCAGACCGGGCGAGCCAGTTGTAGTACGCACGCTGTTGCAGACATATCTCGGCGACGAGTTTTCCGTCACAACCGAGCTTCCCATCGACGGCGAGACGCCCGACGGCGTGTACATGCTCCGTGTTGGCGGCGGCTCCGAAGCGGTGCGCTGGACGGTGGACCGCATGCCGGGTCGATTCATGCCGGAGGACCTGCCGCACCTGATCGACGTGTTGAACTTCGATGAGCGGAACGACCGGCTCCACCTGGAGATCGCCGACCGGCAGCTCGGTATGACCGTTGAGGATCGCGTGCTCCCGGGGCTACCGCATACCACGTTCGAGACGTTGCGTCACGCCGTGCCCGCGGGAAAGATAGGGCCGGTCTTCGGGGATCCGCTCGTCGAGCACGAAGAGCCCGCCGATCTCTACATCGTCGGCGAACGAGAGATTACCATCGCGGTCTACCGGTTCGCCAGGCCGCGGTAGCGACCGCGCGTCAGTGAGACTCTGGGAGAACAGTATGAACAGCACGCTACGTTGCGTGATTCTCGTCGCCGCCATGGCCGGCGCGGCTGCCGCCGTTGTACCGAAGACGTGGTACATCGCCTCCGCGAAGGACGTTGAGCGCGGGGATGTCGAAGGGCTCTCCGTCGGCGACGATGGCAGAATGGCGCTGGCCCCGACGTTTGAGGACATCGGCGACACCGAGGAGGCCTTCGTCTGGTCTCTCGCCGAGGATGATCGCGGACGCATCTACGCCGCGACAGGAACTCAAGGACGCCTCTATCTGCTGGAGCCGGGCGTGGAACCGGAGCTGGTGTTCGACTCGCCTCAGACGCAACTCCAGGCGGTTGCCATCGGCCCGGACGGCTTCGCCTACGCCGGCAGCGTGCCGGACGGGATCATCTATCGCATCTCGCCGGAAGGCACCGCGCGCGTCTTCGCCCACACCGGCGAAACCTACGTCTGGGACCTGGAATTCAACGCCGCCGGCTACCTCTACGCCGCCACGGGCACAGGCGGAGTGGTGCTCAAGATCGACCCGACGGGACTCGTCATCGGGCCGGTGCTCGACTCAAACGACCGGCACATCATGGCCCTCGAACCAGATGGCTACGGCGGCTTCTACGCTGGGACCGAAGGCAACGGCCTAGTGTACCACATCAACGACGACGATGAGGCGAGGCTGATCTTCTCCGCAGAGGAGAAGGAGATCCACACAATGGTCCTCGGCCCGGATGGCAAGCTCTACATCGGAGCGGTCCATGGACGGCGGAACGGGGCGGACGACGATAACGAAGAACGCGCTCCCGGCGGCGGTGTGTACCGCCTCGAGCCTTCCGGCGCCGGCACGAAGATCTGGCAGGCGCCCTACCCGCTCATACTATCGATGGCGGTACAGGATGAAGAGCACATCCTCGTCGGAGTCGGTCCACGGGGCGTGCTCTACCGAATCGGCGTGGACGGAGAGGCCGAGCGCGTCTCGGATCTCGGAGAGTCCCAGCCAACTGCTATGCTCTCACGGGCCGATGGCAGCGTGCTGATCGGAATGGGCAACTCCGGCATGGTCAAGCGCTTGGGAGACGCTCCGGGACTTGAGGGAGCATTCACGTCCGACACGTACGACGCGGATCTCGTCACGACGTGGGGCCGCGTCGAAATGCATGCCGACGCCCCTTCCGGCACGCGAATCGCCCTGGACTCGCGCACCGGCAACGACGACGACCCCGCGCACGACTGGAGCGCGTGGCGCGGAGTGAGGAATCCGGCGGGCGGCGTGGTCGAGAGCCCGGCGGCACGGTTCATCCAGTTCCGCGCGACGTTCTCGCGGACGGACGTGGCACCGACGCCGGCGCTGCACTCGCTGGCCTTCACTGGTCAGCAGGTGAACGTAGCGCCGGTACTCGCCGGGGCGAGGGTGGCGCCGTATCGGCAGGCGCGCCGTCGCTCGTCGAACGAGAGCGGAAATGGCGACGACGCGTCCGAACGCCCGGCGACATCCCGTAGCAGCAGCGCCCGAGAGAACGCCAAGCGCTCTCTCGTCATGGTCAGGTGGGGCGCAAGCGACCCGAATTCCGACGATCTAGCCTACGACCTCTCGTATCGTCGCGTGGGTGACGAGATCTGGAAAGACCTCAAGAGCGACGTTACGCGACAGTATATTCTATGGGACACCGAGGGCGCGCCGGAAGGCCTGACGGTGGTCCGCGTCCACGCGTCCGACCGGCCGGCGAACCCCTGGACAATCGCGCAATCGGACGAGGTGGTGACCGAGCCGTTCCTGATCGACTACACGGGACCCGTCGTGGCGTCGCTCGCGTCGGATGTCCGCCCGGACGGAGCTGTGCGAATTCGCGGCACGGGACAGGATGCTACCGGCGGAATCCACGCAGGCGCATACTCCATCGATAGCGGCGAATGGCTCGTGTTCTTCCCGGACGACGGCATGTTCGATAGTCCGGAGGAGCGGATCGACTTCGTTACGGAGATACTGGAACCGGGCTCGCACACGATCGTAGTACGCCTGAAGGACGCACTGGAGAACGTAGGCGCGGCCAGCGTGGACGTGGTCATACCGGATAGATAGACAGCAAGGCATTAGTGCCGACGGCGGGGGCGAGGATCGGTTCGCTTCCGCCGTGGTGCGTACAGTGGCACGTAAACAACCGAAACGCGCACGCACAGAAGGGCGAACGCAGGTCATGTCTCAGGATACGGTCGGCCGCAACCGACGTCGCATACTCTGGGTGGACGACGAGATCGATCTGCTCAAGTCGCACATCATCTTCCTCGACAGGCGGGGCTACGACGTCACGCCGGTGAGCAACGGCGAGGACGCGATAGAGCTTCTCGCGGACCAGAGCTTCGACCTGGTGCTGCTCGACGAGCAGATGCCGGGCATGGATGGGCTCAGCACCCTCGACGAGATCAAGAGCATCCATCCGCAGATGCCGGTAGTGATGGTCACCAAGAGCGAAGAAGAAGAGCTCATGAACGAGGCCATCGGCAAGCGCATCGACGACTACCTCGTCAAGCCGGTCAATCCGAGTCAGATCATTCTTGCGGCGAAACGCATTCTGGACGCCCGGCAGATACGCGAGCAGACCATGGTGCGGGACTATGTGGAGGGATTCCGCGATCTCGACAGGGATGCCAACAGCGCCGGATGGTCCGAATGGATGGACATATTCGCCCGACTTGCGCAGTGGGATCTCGATGTCCACGCAATGAGCGATTCATCGATCAGCGAAATGCATCACACGCAGTGGCAGCACTGTAATCAGCAATTCGCCCGTTTCGTTCAGGAAGCATACGCCGGCTGGATCGCAGATCCGAAAAGCGGCCCCATCACCTCGCCGGAGGTGGTGAGCCAGTTCGTCGTACCGCACCTGCGCGGAAGCGGCCCGGTGCTCTTCATGGTCATCGATTGCCTCCGGCTCGATCAGTGGCTCGCCATTGAGCCGCTCGTTGGAGAGTATTTCAACGTAAGGCGGGAGTACTACTACTCGATACTGCCGACGGCGACCCCGTACTCGCGAAACGCGCTGTTCAGCGGCCTTCTGCCCATGGACATCGCACGGCAGTACCCGGATATCTACAGCCTCGGCGAGGATGACGACTATTCGCTGAACCGGCACGAAGGCGAGATGTTCACCCGACACATCGAACGACTCGGCTATGGCGACGTCGCCCACCAGTACTTCAAAGCGACCGATGCAAGCGACAACAAGAACGCGCTCAGGAAGATCCAGGCATGGCGGAAGAATGCGTCGCTGTTCGGCCTCGTATTCAACTTCATCGACCATCTCTCGCACGGCCGGTCCGAATCGGAGCTGTTGCAGGAGATCACTCCGGACGAAGCATCGTTCCGCAGCCTCACCGTGGCGTGGTTCGCACGTTCGGCCGTTTTCGACATCATGAAATGGGTTGCCGATACCGGCGGGACGATCGTCCTGACAACCGATCACGGGAGCATACTCGGAAGCCGGGCCACAATCGCCCGGGGCAACCGCGATACGAGCACGAATCTGCGATACAAGTTCGGGCTGAACCTCTACTGCGATCAGAAGGACGCCGTACTCGTAAGAGATCCGGCCACGTTCGGCCTCCCACGCATCACGCCAAGCACGAACTACATCATCGCGAAGGAGGACTTCTACTTCGTCCACCCGACGCGCTACCATGAATACGACCGGCATTACCGCAACAGCTTCCAGCACGGCGGCATCTCGCTCGAGGAGATGATCCTGCCGGTCGTCACCCTCACGCCGCGATGATGGGTCCGGATACGCACGTGGAGTCGGTGGTCACGACCTCGCCCGAGGAGACACGCGCATTCGGACGCGAACTCGCGCACCGACTCGTACGCGGGAGCGTCGTATTGCTCTCAGGCGATCTCGGCGCGGGGAAGACGACGCTGGCGCAGGGCATCTGCCATGGGTTGGGCGTCGACGCGTGGGCGTGCAGCCCGACGTTCACCCTCGTCAACGAGTACGACGGCACTCTCGACGGGAATCCGGTGAGGATCTACCACTGCGATTTCTACCGCATCGAGGAGCCGGAGGAACTGGAAACGCTCGCGCTCGACGAGGTGCTCTACGGCGGAGTCGCGCTCATCGAGTGGCCGGAGGTCGCCGCGGAATGGGCGCCGGACGATGCCATCCGCGTGAACATGGCTCGCACTGGGCCCGAAGAGCGACGCATCGAAGTGACTGGCGAAGAGCGGTAGGGGCGATCCCCCTGTGGTCGCCCCGGAATTCAGAAACGGAGCGGAGGCGTCGGCAACCGGCTACGCAGACAGGAATGTCCGCGCCACGCCACTGAGAGACATCGAGGTAACCCGGCGAAGAGCGTAGGGGCGAACCCCCCGAGGACGCCCCGGTTCCTGCGACGCGCCATCCTCCCCCGACCGGAGAGCGGACGTTCCCGTCCGCGGCAACCGTCATTCCGAGCCTGCGCCTGCATGGAAGCGCCGCGCCGAGGAATCCGTTTGCACTCAACGGCCACTCAGCGCAAGGGATGTCTCGACTTCGGCGGCGGCAACCGGCTACGCAGACAGGAATGTCCGCGCGCCACTGAGAGACATCGAAGTGACTGGCGAAGAGCGGTAGGGGCGATCCCCCGTGGTCACCCCGGTTCCTGCGACGCGCCATCCTCCCGACCGGAGAGCGGACGTTCCCGTCCGCGGCAACACATAGCACACAAGGGGAACTGCTCCTACGCGGTGATCGTCTCCAACCCCGCCCACGCCGTGGCGCCGTGATCGCTCGCGAGCGCCGCCTCGCGCTCCTCCGCCATCGCCGTCTCGCCCTTCCCGCGTAGCAGCGCCGCTTCGTGGTACAGGATCACCGCGACCGGGTCGTCGGCGAACGACGCGCACACCCCGTCCCGCTCGACGTCGAGGCCGCGCTGGACCGGCGGCAGCTCGGCGTAGGTCGTGCGCAGCGCCTCCAGATTCTCCGCGCGGACCGGCTCGCCAACGAACGTGCGCAACGCGAGCAGCACCTCCCACCGGTCGAATTCGTCGTAGCCACGGCGTATCGGCGGAAGCTTCTCGCTCTGCGGCGTATCGGGGTTGAACCGGCCGATCAGCCTCGTCAGGAGCAGCGGCGTGAGGTGCTCCGGCGGCACGTATCCGCGTGCGAGATGATGCTGGAAGAACGGCATCGAATCCGACGCGACCGCAGTCTTCGAGTGCATGCAGCGCGGATCGGGAGCGCCTTCATCTTGTACCACCACGGTGACAAGGCGCGACCTGCTGAACGGCTTTGCGATCTTGAACGGCTCCTGCGGCGGACGCTCGACGCCCTCCGGCGGCTCGAAGGGCTCGACGTGAAGTGCCGTCGGCGGGACGGCAACGCAGATCGTCTCAAGGTCGTCCCGTGGAATCCACTCCACGAGCGGCTTGCCCAGCGACTCGGGGTGACAGAACCGTTCGTACGAGTGCGACCACCCCGGCGGCATCACGCCGCGCGCGGGGGTGTGTTCGTAGTCGCGACCGATCTGCGGGGAGAAACAGAGCAGATCGCCGGTGATGGTGTAGATCACCGTCGGGCTGCGGATGAGCGCCGCCGCCGGTGGGGCCGAGTTCTGCCACGCCTTGTCGAGATCGTCGCCGATGGCGCGCGCCGTCCCCTCCACGATTTGATACACCGCGCGAGACGCTGGAAGTACCGTGTCGGAATACTCGGTGATGCCCTCGTTATAGCGGTTGGAGTGCTCGAGCACCTGCAGGGCGTACCAAACATCCGAAATCGGCACATCGGCTATCGCGCCGGCCACGGGCCAGATGGATTCCAGCGCCATGAGGCATTGGTAGCCACCGGCGGAGCCACCCCACCAGCCTATGCGCTGCAGATCGACGAACTCCAGACGCCGTGCGAGCCTGACGAATTCCAGCGTGTGGTCCATCCCCGCGCCGATGAGGTTGAACCCGTGATCGTCGCCGATCTCGATGGGAGTCATGCATGGCCAGCCCTCGGCGAGGAATCCGCGCGCCCAGTTGATGTCCGCTTCGTAGTGAATGCTCACCACCATCGGGACGCTGCGCTGCTCCGGACGGTCGCCGATGTGCGGCGGGAGGAACATCCGGCCTCGTCCAGTGCGCGGCTGAAGGTCCATGTCGCGGTAGGGGAAGAGGAAATCGTAGCTGCTACAGCGGAGGATCTCCGGCGCGCCGCCATTTCCATCATCGAGTTCGACATCCACGTCCTGGCTCGCAACGATGGTCAGCGGCCGGGATATAGATCGCTGGTGAGGGTCCGCGGCGTGGTACTCGTTCAGCCAGTCGTGTCGCGTGGCGGGCATGTCGTTCTCCCATTCAGGTCTTCGCCGGAACGATGGCTTCCGAGCGCGATACCGGGCCGCTTGAGGCGGATGAAGCCAAGTTACCGCGTCGCGTGGAGCGAACCAATCAGAAACGCGAATGCCCCCGCGGCGCGAAACCGCGAGGGCATTCCGAAAATCGATGGAGCGAGCGACGGGAATCGAACCCGCGACAGCCAGCTTGGGAAGCTGGAACTCTACCAGCTGAG
>CAZEAI010000005.1:74075-97285 GCA_964510105.1 uncultured bacterium | reverse complement strand
CGGACCGTCGACGCACGGTTTCAGCGGATACAATTCACTCCGGATCTCCTTCCGGCGGACGTGGTAGGCACGCTCATCTACGACCAGCGAGAGGGCGGGTTTACGGTCAAGAAGGGCCCCATCTTCGCGAACATCATACTTGCCGACGAGGTGAACCGCGCTCCGGCCAAGGTTCAGAGTGCGATGCTGGAAGCGATGCAGGAGCACCAGGTGACCATCGGCGAGGAGACCTTCCCGCTTGAAGATCCGTTCCTCGTGCTCGCGACGCAGAACCCCATCGAGCAAGAAGGAACGTATCCGCTTCCCGAAGCGCAGATCGACAGATTCATGCTCAAGGTGCTCGTGGACTACCCCTCGAAGGCTGAGGAACGCGAGATCCTCGACCGCATGACCGAGCACGAGATTCCAGATGCGGAGCGGCTCATATCCCCCGCGGACATCGTGCGGGCTCGCGATCTCGTTCGGAGTGTGTATATCGACGAGAAGATCAAGGACTACATCCTCGAGATCGTATTCGCCACGCGCCGGCCCGCCGAGCACGGCCTCACGGAACTCGCCGACCTGATCGAATACGGGGCATCGCCGCGCGCGACGATCTGGCTCACCCTGGCGTCGAAAGCGCACGCGTTCCTCCGCCGTCGGGGTTACGTGACGCCCGAAGATGTGAAAGCCGTGGGGCTCGACGTTCTGCGGCACCGCGTGATCCCGACCTATGAGGCCGAGGCCGAGGAGACGACGAGCGAGGAGATGGTCCGGCAGATTTTCGACACGATCGAAGTGCCGTAAGGTCCGGGCGCCTGTCGTGACGACGAAAGAGATACTCAAGAAGGTTCGACGCATCGAGCTTCGCACTCGCCAGGTGGTGAACACGGTGCTGAGTGGTGAGTACCACTCGGCCTTCAAGGGCCAGGGCATGGAGTTCGCCGAGGTGCGCGAATACCTTCCGGGCGACGATGTGCGGACCATCGACTGGAACGTCACCGCGCGGATGGGACATCCGTTTGTGAAGGTGTTCGAGGAGGAACGCGAACTCACCGTCATGCTCATGGTGGATGCGTCATCGTCGGGAGAATTCGGCAGCGTTGAGCAGACGAAGAGCGAGATAGCGGTCGAGGTCTGCGCACTGCTTGCTTTCAGCGCGATCAAGAACAATGATCGCGTCGGGCTCATCGTCTTCACCGACAAAGTCGAGCAGTACATCCCGCCGAAGAAGGGGCGCAAACACGTTCTGCGTGTAGTGCGAGAGCTGCTCATGCAGTTCGACGGGCTCAAGAGCCTGCCGGACCAGCCGGTCCGCGGTGGCGACGAGGCGTCTTCCACGCGCTCGACGCGGTCGCATCCCGTGCTCGGGGCTGTGGCGACGGTTGCGACTCTGGCCGCATCGGCGGCGGTGATCGCTCGACTCGGCGTTCCTGCGTCGGCGGCCACGTGGAGTGCCGTTGGCGCGGTTTCGCTCGCAGGCCTCGCGCTGGCCGGCCTGGCCGCGTGGGGAAGCCTCAGGGGCTCCGACGTAGGGCGCGGCCGCGGCACGGACATCGCGCAAGCGCTGGATTTTCTGAATCGCGTCACCACGAGGCGGGGAATCGCGTTCGTGATTAGCGACTTCCAGGCCACGGAGTTCGAACAGCCGCTGCGCGCGGCGAACAGGCGGCACGATCTCGTCGCCATCTCGATCACCGATCCGCGCGAAGTGACGCTTGCGGGAGCAGGCCTACTCACGCTTGAGGACTCTGAGACCGGGGAGCAGCTCGTCGTAGATTCATCGGATCGCCAGTTCCGTCGGCTCTTCGAGCGCCAGGCGGCCGGCATCCACGAGGAACGTCGTCGGCTTTTCAGGTCCAACGGCGTGGACACCATAGATGTCATGACCGACGAGTCATACATCGAGCCGCTTACGCGCTTCTTCACGTCACGCGCGAACAGGCTTTGACGGCGATCTGGAACCACGGCGTGGGTTCGGTCGTCATGACATATTCGTACTCCGCGAATTGGGCGGTAGGACGACCCCTTGGGGGATGGCGCGCGATCTGCGTCGGAAACGTCGAATCGGGAGGGAGAGTGCATTGATTGAGGTTGCTGGGCTGACGAAGCGCTACGGCACCTTCACTGCGGTCGACAACATCGATTTTCGCGTGGAGACCGGGCAGATTCTCGGATTCCTTGGGCCGAACGGCGCCGGGAAGACGACGACGATGAGGGTGCTAACCTGCTTCCTGCCGCCGACGGAGGGCACCGCGCGCGTCGCGGGATACGACGTCCAGACGGAGTCGATGGAAGTACGGGCTCGGATCGGGTACTTGCCCGAGAACCCTCCGCTGTATGACGACATGACGGTGCTGGAGTACGTGAGCTTCTGCGCACAGCTCAAGGGGGTTCCGACCAAGGAGCGGCGCGAGGCGGTCGATGTTGCCCTCGATCGCTGCGGGCTCGGGGACCGGCGAACGCAGTTGATCAGCACGCTCTCCAAGGGGTATAGGCAGCGGGTAGGTCTCGCGCAGGCGCTGGTGCACAATCCCGAAGTGCTCATTCTGGATGAGCCCACGATCGGGCTCGACCCCGCGCAGATTATCGAGATTCGCGAGCTGATCAAGAGTTTCTCCGGAGACCACACGGTGATCCTGAGCACGCACATCCTGCCGGAGGTGAGCGTGACGTGCGATTCGGTGGCGATCATACACGACGGCCGCATCCGGCTCGTGGAATCGCTGGCGAGCCTGCGCGAGTCAGGACGACAGGAATCGCTCGAGGAAGTCTTCCTGCGCGTGATAAGCACCGACGAATCGGTTGCGGGCGAGGATGACGCGGGATCAGTGGTAACCACCGAGGAAGGGGCGTCGCAATGACGGGTGCGTGGAGCATCTTCCTGAAGGAGGCGCGCGGCTACCTCCACTCGCCGATGGCGTATGTCATGGCGTTTGTGTTTCTCATCCTTTGCGGGTACTTCTTCCAGGAATCGATGAGCGGCCTGAATCGGTACACCCGCGAATATCCCATGCGGCTCCAGCAGATATACGCCATGCGGCAGATGGGGATGCAGGCGCCGGATCCGCCGCCTCCGCCGAACGTGGACCAGCAGGTGATCCAGCGGACGTACGGGACGATGAGCTTTCTGCTCGTCTTCATCCTGCCGATTCTGACCATGCGCACGTTCTCGGAAGAATACCGGACCGGGACGATCGAGCTGTTGTGGACCTCGCCGACCACCGCGAGCGGCATACTGGCGGGGAAGTACCTCGGTGCGCTTGCGCTCTATGGGAGCATTCTAGGACTGACTATCCTGTATGTGCTGCTCGCGTTCTGGTTCACCGAGCCCGGCGGCAGCCCCGACATCGGGCTCGTAGTGTCGAGCTACCTCGGAATGTTCCTGCTCGGCGGTACATTTCTCTCGGTGGGGCTGTTTTCGTCTTCGCTCACCGACAATCAGATCATCAGCGCGGTGATCAGCTTCAGCCTGCTGCTCTTCTTCGTGGTTGTGGCGGCCGCGTCGAGTTACGTCGGAAACTACCAGGCGGCGGAATTCCTGCGATACATGTCGCTCTCGGGACACGTGCAGGACTTTCTCGTCGGCGTGGTTCGTGCTCGTGACATCATCTATTACCTCACCTTCACCGGGTTCATGCTGTTCCTGACGACCCGGGTGTTGGAATCGCGGCGGTGGAGGGCCTGATGAAGCGATCGATTCCCATTCCAATCGTAGGACTCGTCGGACTGCTTCTCGCGGTCGACGGCATCGTATCCTGGCTCGCCGACGCCCCTGTGTGGGGTTGGGGAGTTCCCTGGGCCATCGGTTCCGCGCTCCTGGCCGGCGCGATGACACTCCGCACCGGCAGAAGCAACGAGGTCGGCGCCGGGGTCGGCGCGGTGATCTTCGTCGCTTTCGTTGCGATCGTGTGGCTTTTCGGATTCCAGATCAGCGGAGTCGCGCTCGATCACATCGTATCCATACTCATGTTCCTCGTCGTAATCGTCGCGACCGTCGCGGTTGGCATCTTCACGATGCTGCGTGGTCGAGCGGGCGCGGAAGGCGCGAACGTCTGGGTGTACGTCGTTGCCGGACTCATCGTCGTCATCCTGGTCAACTACCTTGCGGCCCGCCATGTGCGCCAGCGGTTCGACCTCACGGCGACCGGGCTCCAGAGCCTTTCTCAGCAGACGGTGGCCAAGCTCGCCGGGCTCGACGAGGATGTCCACGCCATAGCGCTGTTCCGCGACGATAATCCCGCGCGCACGAGCTATGGCGAGCTACTCAAGATGTTCCAGGACGAGTCGGCGCATTTCTCATTCGAGATCATCGATCCGGACAAATTCCCCGACATCGCCCGACAGGAGTCCGTGCAGGAGTATCCCGCGGTTGTGCTCAAGTGCGCGGATCGCCGCGAAGTGGTCATTGGCCCGGAAGAGCGTGACCTGACGAGTGCGCTTATCCGGGTGACGCGGCCCGGCACGCCGGTGATCTACTTCACGACGTGGCATCAGGAGCGCGACCTTGCTACGGACCTCTCGTCAGTTTCGGCGCACCTTCGCCGGCTCAACTACCGGGTCCAGCCGCTGCGTGTGTCAGACGGGGAAATCCCGAGCGATGCCGAGCTTCTGGTGGTCGCCGGTCCACGATCTCCATTCCTGCCGATTGAGATCGAGCGCGTCGAGCGATACGTAGCCAAGGGGAAGCGCCTGCTCGTGATGCTCGACCCCGATACGACTGGTTACGGTCTGGAAGACCTTCTCGCCGTCAACGGCATAAACGTCCGGCCGAACTTCATTGTTGAGCGGCAGCGCGGGCTCGTTCCCCATGCCGGCGGGTATTACATGGGAGAGCAGCAGGCTGTTTACTCGCGTGTGACGCGGTACGGCGACAGCCCCATCGCTCAGGACCTGGCCGACGCTGGAGTGGCGGCCGGATTCTACCTGACGCGTGAAGTACGGTGGCGGGCAACCGACCCCGATGTTACGGACCTTGTCTGCAAGCCGATCGCCTTCGCCGGATCGAATATGGCCTTTGTCGAGCAGGACGTCGCCGGCGTGCTGACGAATCCACGTCAGACCTTCCAGCCCGATGACGACCGCGTAGGACCTTTCGCCGTGGCGGTCTCGGCGGATGCCGCGGCGACGGATCCGCTCACACCGGAGAGCGTCCGAACCCGCATCGTCGCGTTCGGCGATTCGGACTTCATCACCGATCGCAGCGTCGAGCAGGAGAGCGGGAATCTTTCGCTGTTCCTGAACGCGGTGACGTGGCTTACCGAGGACGAGGAGCTCATCGCGATTCAGCCGCGGTCGCCCGGCAGCAAGCCGGTGCGCCTCACGCGCTCCCAGGCGACGTTCGTTTTCCTTCTCTCGGTGTGGCGCTATCCGGCGTTGGTACTCGTCATTGGGCTATACGTCTGGTGGTACCGTCGCGGCAGAGGCCCGGCGAGCGCATGACGTTAGAGCGATTCGCTCCGGAAGTGTACGAAAGCAGGTAAACAGTCCATGAAGCTGATTCGGACCGTCATACTCATCGCACTTGCGCTCATCCTCGGCCTGTGGGCGTTCTACGGCGAGCGTCATCTCGACGAGCAACGTCGGGCCGGGATACCGGACCCACATCTGTGCAGGTTCGAGCCTTCGCTCATCGATTCGCTGGTTATCATCACCGGCGCTGATACGACCATCGCGGTCGTCGTCAGCGATACGACCTGGCGTATCGTGAAGCCGATCCTCTGGGACGCCGAAAGCTCCCGATTCGGCGCGATTCTTCGCGACCTGGCCTCGTCGGGCCGGGAGCGGATGTGGCGTGTGCCGCCGGACAGCATGCGCTACTACTCGCTGGAGCACCCGCACGCGAAGGTCATCTATGCGTCGCGCTACGGCTACGTCGATTCCGGTACAATTTTCATCGGCGAGGGGGCGGCGAACGAGAAGCAGGGCTACGTGCGCTTTGCCGGATCCGACACCGTAATCATGACCAACATCGCCGTGCACCGGAGCGTGTTGAAATCCCTCTACGACTTCCGGAAGAAGCAGGTCTTCTCGTCGTTTGTGCCGGCCGAGATCGCCGAGATAAAGCTCCGGAGAGGGGACGAGAGGGTTGAGTTCGTGAGGCGTGGTGAACGTTGGCGGATGATCGAACCCATCGATCGGTGGGCCGATGCGGATACCATCAACAAACTCATCAAGGAGTTCAAGGACAAGCGAATCGCCAGCTTCGCCGACCATCCGCCTCAGGAAGAACTTTGGCGGTTCGGGCTTGGCGATCGCTCTCGTGGCGAAGCGGAGTTCATCATGGTCGACGACTCCACCCGCGAGATTCCCGATCGGCATTTGAAGATCGGGACGCTCGTGCCCGCGAACGACGGACGCGGATACGTCGGATTCTGGGCCATGGACCAGTCCCGCCCGAATTCCATCATGCGCCTTCCGCTTGACGTCCTGCGGCAGTCGGACCGATCCGTGGAGAATTTCTGGGACCGTCGCATTGCGATCTTCGAGCGCCCTGACATCGACAGCGTCGCGGTCGTGCGTCCGAATCGTACCATCTCCGTATCGCGCGATACCAGCGCAACATGGCGCATGTCCGCACCGCGAAGTCAGCACGCCTACCGGCCTCGCGTCAACTACCTGGTATCGGACATCTTCCGTGCGCGAATCAGCGGCTACACGGGGCGACGTGGCGAGATAGCGAATCCGACGCTCAGGATCGGTCTGTTCCACGGTACGGAGCTTTACGGCGAGATCGTGTTCGGGCAGATACGGGGCGACCTCGTCGAAGTCACCGGCTCGGATATCGACGAGATCTGCTACACGAGCAAGGAGTTGTTCGATAAGTTGGACCCCGAGGTGGATGAATTCAACCCGGCTGTACCGGGAGGAGCGGCCCGATAGGTTCTGGCCACCGGAGCGGGCGGAGCGAGTCAGCTATGTGCCACCGAGATCGCGCCGGCTGGAGCTCCGGCTCAAGGAGATGGGCGCTCGTTGCGCTCTGCCTGCTGCTGCCCGCGGCGGGTTCTCGGGCGGCTGTCGAGGTGTCGGCGAGTGTCGATACAGCCGTCGCGTACGTCGGCGACCGTATCGCATACGAGTTTCACGTTGCCTACGACGCAGGCGATTCCGTAGTCGCTCCGCCGCACGGCGTGAACCTCTCGGCATTCCGCGTGCTCGACTTCACGCCGCTCGAGAGCACCTCCAACGGCAGAATCCGCGAGGGCGGACGCTACGTGCTGACTGCGTTCCGTCCGGGGACGTACGTCGTGCCTCCGTTGCCCGTATCGTACTGGACTGCCGCCGGCGACAGCGGCGAACTCGTGACTCAGGCGATCCCCGTCGAAGTGCGCAGCGTCGGAGTCGCCATCAGCGACTCTCTCCGCGATATCAAGCCACTTGTATCGATTCCGCTTCGTTTCCGCCAATGGGTTCGCGTGCTGCTCGCCACCGTGCTGGCGCTGGCCCTCGCGGCGGCCGGCGTGACGTTCTGGCTCATGCGGCGAAAGGCTCGCGCGAACGCGGATACGCCAAGGTCGGTGATAATCGATGAGATCGCTGAGTTCGATCGGATACCTGCGCACGATCTCATTGCCCAGGGCGAGATCAAGCGGCTCTACATCGCCGTGTCAGACCAGCTTCGTCGTTACACGGAGCGACGCTACGGCGTGCGCGCGATGGAACTCACGTACGCGGAGCTGGTGCACGAATTCGAATGCGCGCACATCCCACGCGTTGATGCGGACCACATACTCGATTTCCTCGCCAGATGCGACCTCGTGAAGTTCGCCAAGCTCATGCCGCCGGACGACGAGGTCGTCTCCCTCGTGGACCGCGCGAAGGAGGTCGTGCAGCGGACGTTGTTCCAGCGGGGGAGCGCGGTCGTCGAGGCTGAGCCGGCGCAGAGCGCAACGGGCTCGGAGGCGGTGACGTCGTGACGTTGGGATTCGCCAGCCCGTGGTGGCTGCTGCTCCTCGGAGTCCTGCCCCTCCAGGCCTACTGGTACGCACGTGGACGTGCCTCGTCGCACGGGGCTCTGCGTCACCCGCGAACGGGCCTGCTGGGACGCCTGCCTTCGTCGTTCCTCGTCCACGCCCGGCATATTTCGTTCCTGCTGATGCTGGCGGGAGAGGTCCTGCTCATCGTATCCCTCGCGCGCCCGCAGTCGAATCGAGTGCTGGAGCGGGTCACCAGCGAGGGCGTGGACATCATGCTCGCGATGGACGTCTCCGGCAGCATGCGCGCCTACGACCTCGGCGACCAGGAGCGCCTCGATGCGTCGAAGGAGGTCGTCGAACGCTTCATCTCCGGGAGGCAGTCCGATCGTATCGGGATGGTCGTATTCGCCGGGGAGAGCTACCTGCAGTGTCCGCTGACCGTGGACTACGGCATACTCAAGACGCTCCTGTCCAGCGTCTCAA
This sequence comes from uncultured bacterium, assembly GCA_964510105.1. GTDB lineage: Bacteria > Latescibacterota > MWCZ01 > MWCZ01 > MWCZ01 > CAZWQW01. Next base: position 88,907 of record CAZEAI010000005.1, on the reverse strand, counting down.
TCAACATGGGCGGAACGATACCGGACGGGACGGCCATCGGGATGGCGATCGCCACCGCCGTGAATCGCCTTCGCCGGAGCGAGGCCGAGAGCCGGGTTCTCATACTGCTCACCGACGGGAGCAACAACGCCGGAATCGTCGATCCACTGACCGCCGCCCATGCCGCGAGGCAGGTGGGTGTCAAGATCCACGCCGTTGGTGTCGGCGTACACGGACGCGCGCCGATACGAGTGCGAGACAGGTTCTTCGGCGATCGCGTAGAGTTCATCGACGACAGTCTCAACGAGGAGATCTTGCGGCAGGTCGCCGAGATAACGGGCGGCCGCTTCTACCGAGCCACGTCGCAGTCTTCGCTCGTGGAAATCTACAACGAAATTGGCGCGATGGAGCGCACAGAAGTGGAGACCGTACAGATCCCGCGCGTGACCGATCTGACGTTCACGCTCGGATTGCTGCTGCTCGGTATACTTCTGATCGTTGCTCAGTTCGTACTCTCACACACACTATTCCGAACGGTGCCATAAGGACGGAATCGCTGAACGATGGACGTTCTGCTCGACATGCTCTTCACGATGTGGGCTGCTCCCGGCATGCTCTGGCTTATGCTGATAGCGCCGGGAATCGTGCTCGTCTTCGTGTACGCGCAGTGGCGTCGCGGGAAAGCGCTGGCGCGGCTGGGGAGCGTCGATCTCCTGCGTGCTCTCTCCGCAAACGTCAGTACCCCAATGAGATGGGTCCGTTCGTTGATGGTCGCCGCCGCCGTCTCATGGGCAGTTCTCGCGGCCGCGCGTCCGCAGTGGGGTACGATCACTCAACTTGTAGAGACCGCCGGAGTCGACATCGTGATTCTCCTCGATACGTCGCTGTCGATGCTCGCCGAGGATGTCGGCCCGAATCGTCTCGCGGCTGCGAAGCAGGAGGTCTCCACGTTCCTCGCCGGTCTTACCGGTGATCGCGTTGCCCTTGTTCCGTTCGCCGGGACAGCCTTCGTGCAGTGCCCACTCACGGCGGACTACTCCGCGCTGCAGTTGTTCCTGCGGGAGATCTCCACGGGCACCGTCCAGGACGAGGGAACGAACCTCGCCCACGCGATGCGCGTTGGTCTCAACGCGTTTGCCGGCGCCGAGGACGGTCGAAGCCGCGTCATTATCCTGCTCACCGACGGGGAGGCGCACGAGAGCGATCCCGTGATGCAGGCTGCGGAACGCATGCGCGAGGAAGGGGTCCGCGCGTACGCGATTGGTATCGGCTCTCCCTCTGGGGAACTCATCCCGATTCGGCGCGGGGGGAGCACGGAGTTCCTGCGCGATCAGGATGGGCGAGTGGTGAAAACACGTCTCGACGAGGCGACGCTACAGCGTGTTGCCGTCGAGACCGACGGAACCTATTTCCGCGCCAGTCCCGGTGCGATGGAACTCCAGGAGGTATTCGACGACATCGAGGAACTGGAGCAATCGCGCCGTTCCGAGGAGCAGCTTGTCAGTCGCGTGGATCGCTACCAATGGCCGCTGGGAATTGCCGTGGTCCTTCTGCTCATCGTGCCGTTCGTTCCGGATCGGCGCCGGAGAGTTCCCTCATGAACATGCGCTCGTGGACACTACCGGCGCTCATGGCGCTTGCGCTCGTTGCATGTGACGCGGCGTACGAACCAGTCCCGCTGAAGGTGCGCGAGGGCGTGGAGAGCTATGACGATGGGCGATTCGCCGATGCGCTCGACGCGTTCCGCGACGCCGGCATCGAAGACCCGAACGACGGACGCATCTCGCTCGATATCGGTTCCGCTCTGTATCGACAGGACTCACTTGAGCAGGCCGGCGAGGAATTCGCTCGCGCCCTCGTTGGCGATGACGCGGGGCTTCGCGCGGGAGCCGCCTACGGCGTGGGGAATGCGCAGTTCCGGCAGCAACAGCTCGCCCAGGCCGTCGAGAGCTACGAGCGGGTGCTGGAAATCGATCCTGGCGACATGGACGCCAAGTTCAACCTCGAACTCGCCCAGCTTCTGCTGAATCAGGCCGCTCAGAACGCGGAAGATCAGGAGCAGCAGGAGCAGGATCGTCGCATTTCCGATTGGGCGCGGGAGCGCGTCCGCCGCGCGGAGGAGTTCGCGCGAGCGCGACGATACGCTGACGCGCGCCGCCTCATGCAGCGGACCATCGACGCGGAGCCGCTGGTCGGCGAGCGTTACGGCGATTTCACGAACCGGCTCGGCGATCTCTCGCGTATATTTGACGGAGTGACGCCATGATGCGCATCCTCGCGGCATGTGTGGCGCTCTGCGGTATCGCCGTGACACCGTCGACCGGGCAGGCTGAGTCCGGTCTCGCGCCGGAAGTGCTCGTTGCGCGCGTCGCTACCGCATATGGCTCGATTTCGTTCGGCGAGGCCGCCGAAGAACAGGCGCTACGCGACCTCGCGGAAGCGCTCGTGATGGATCAGGGCAACGAGCAGGCGCGAGCACTGGTGGAAGCTATCCAGCAGCGCCGACAGCAGCGTCAGGAGCAAGAGCAGCAGCAGGGACAGGAAGAACTTGAGCGGCAGCAGTCCGAGGCGGCGGAACAGCAGGAAGCCAGCGCGAACGACGACCGCGGGGACGAGTCGGAAGAAGATGAGTCCGGCGAGGAGTCTGACTCCGCGGATCAGGACGACGCGACGCGGCAGGAAGAAGCCGCGGCCGATACTACCGGGGGCGAGCCCGACATGCCTGATTCAGCGCAGGCGATGAGTCGCGAGGAGGCCGTGAGGCTCCTCGACGCCCTGGAACAGCAGGAAAATGCGCCCACTACGCCCGCACGCGAGGGACGTGGTTCCAACGGGCCACGGTGGTAGTTCCGTGAGCGCCCCGACGACGGCATCTCCGCTTCGATTCATTCGACCGGCCTTGCTATGGTGTGGCGTACTGGTGGCTGCGGCCGCGGCAACGCCTGCGGGAGCGGAGCCCGTCGTCACGGCGACGGTCGACCGAAACCGCGTCGCTGTCGGCGAGCAGATCACGTTGACAATCGGCGTCAGCGATGAGAAGGGGCATTCCGTGGCGCGCCCCTCGATCTCGTCGGTCTCCGGTGTGCAGATCACCGGCCCGATCGGCCCTTCCACGTCGAGGAACGTCCAGATCGTGAACGGGCGGGTGTCCCAGACGACCTCGACCCAGTTCGTCTTCCACCTGGTGCCGCGCGAAGCCGCATCGTTCACCATACCATCGGCCGAGATCGTGGTCGACGGTACGAAATTCGCCACGCGGCCGCTGCGAATCGACGTTGTTGGCGGCGGCAAGTCCGGACGGGCGGATGCGAGCACCGCGTTCGACATTGTCGTATCGGTCGGCGCCGATACCGTCTGGCTGGGCGATGGCATCATCGTTGAGTATTCGCTGCGCGAACGCGTGGGAACGCAGGTGTCCAACCGCCAGATCTCCGGCGAGCCGACATTCACCGGAGCGTGGGTCGAGAAGCTTTTCGACGCCCGCACAGAGCAGGCCGCGCGTTCGGAGAGGATCATCAACGGGGAGCGCTTCAGCGTGCTGCCGATCCTGCGCGTCGCCGTGTTCCCAACGAGCGCGGGCGTTCTGTCTATTCCGTCGATGGCCATGACGGCCACGGTCGGTATTCCGACCCGGCGACGCAATCTCTGGGGCGAGCAGGTGTACCGGGGCCAGACAGTGCAGCCGCGATCTCCCGAACACGCCGTAGTCGTCAAGCCGCTTCCGCCCGGAGCGCCGCGGGATTTCTCCGGCGTCGTCGGTCGCTACGCGCTACGGAGCGCGGTTGATCGCTCGGAGGTCCAGCAGGGCGATCCCGTGACGTGGACAATCGTGCTCGAGGGCGAGGGAAACGTGAACGGCGTGGCTGAGCCGTCGCTCCCGTCGCTGGCGGATTTCCAGGCGTACGATCCGCAAGTGTCCACGGACATACAGCCGACCGTGGACGCCTACCGCGGGCGCAGAACGTGGGAGCGCGTGCTCCTGCCGCTTCATCCCGGGCCGGTGGATGTACCGGCGGCAACGCTATCCTACTTCGACACGCACGCGGGGCGGTACCGGACAGTCGGAACGCGGCGTCACCGACTCACCGTGCTCGCTCGGTCCGACGGCGATGTGACGCCCGGCCTCGCGTTGAGCCAGTCGGAAGTACGAAGAGTCGGCAACGACATTCGATTCATCCATGCCGACGCCGAGGAACTACCGGACGACCGGCGCACGTTGTGGCATTCGACGGGGTACTGGGTAATCCACGCGCTTGCCCTGGCGATCCTTCTGTCCGCAGGAGTGCTCCGGCTCAGGCGGGAGCGCCTCGGCAGCGATCCGATCCGGATGCGAGCCATGGGCGCTCGCTCCGAGGCCCGCAGGCGCCTGAGGGTAGCGCGCGAGCGGCTGGCGGCTCACGATGCTCCCGGCGCCATAGGTGCTGTCCGGATCGCCGTGGCGGAGATTGCGGCTGGTCACGCCGGGCTGAGCGCGATGAGCTTGACTACCGACGAGCTGCGGCAGGCGCTTACGGCTCGCGACGTACCGCTGGAAGCCGTGGAACGCGCGGTCGATGTTGTTGCGCGCGCGGACAGCGCACGATTCGCGCCGTCGACGGCAGACGAGAACGAGGCGCAACGGGTATATGACGAAGGCAACAGCGTCATTGGAGAACTCATGGGACACCTGCGGGCGTGACATGGCTGTGATGATTCAGACCGGCGCGCGACGCGCAGTACGGATCGCGCTGCTCGTCGTTGCGGCAAGCGCACCTGTTGCCGCGGCTGCGCCCGCCGATAGCCTCGCTGCCCTGTACAACGCCGGCAACGCGGCCTATCGCCAGAACTCGTACCTGGACGCGGTGGCCGCCTACAGCGCGGCCGTGCAGACCGGGACCCGGAGCAGTTCGCTACTATACAACTTGGGCAATGCGCACTTCCGACTGGGCAGGCTCGGCTCCGCCGTTCTGAACTATGAGCGCGCTTTGCGGCTCGACCCGTCGAACGAGGATGCGAGGAACAACCTTGAATTCGTCACGCTGCTCACACCTGACAGGGTCGGTGAGGCCACGCCCGAGGCACGGCTTCGAGGTGTCCTGCGCGACGCAGTGTCTCGACTTTCCCACACGTCGCTCGCCGTGGGAGCGCTGATAGGCATGGTCGGCATGTGTGGCGTACTCTCATGGTGGCTCATCGGCGGGCGGCGTTCAGGTCGGACGCTGCTCGGACTGATCGTTCTCGGGGCGCTATTCCTCGGGAGCGTCGGCTTGACCGGGCTGCGTCACGTGGCGTCGGACGAGGGCCGGGCGGGGATTGTACTCGTAGCCGAAGCGCCCGTGCGGTTCGAGCCCGTTGTCTCCGCCAGAGTGGCGTTCGTCATCCATGAGGGAACGCGCGTGCTGGTGGATCGTCAGGAGAGCGGGTGGGCGCTCGTGGAGATCGCGAACGGCCTGCGCGGTTGGGTACACTTCGATTCGATCGAGATTATCTAGGCATAGACGCGGGGCCGGCAGGAATGCCGGGGAGGACATACGATGACGTTCCACAACCGGTACGGGCGATGGTTGCCGGCCATGGGGTTGTCGATCTTGCTGGCGCTTACCGCGGCAGCGACGGGACAGCAGTCGCGCAACGACGTTCAGCCCCCGCCGAACTACCTCAAGCCGATTCTGCAGGACATCCTGGATGGCGACGAGGATCGGTTCTACCAGGCGTTCGAGCGTGTCTCGCAGCGCACGGAACGCGATGTCTACGATGCTAGCGACCAGTACTACCTCACGCGTGCTCTGTTGCTGCGCGCTCAGTCATCTCCCGACCTGGCACCGGCTATCATCACGTTGCTTGGACAGATAGGTTCCGCCGACCTGGTGCCGCATCTGATGGAGTACGCTCGCGATGGTTCGCCGGACGAGCGGGTCAGCGCTGTCCAGGCGCTGGGATGGATTGGAGATCCCTCGGCGTTGCCCATCATCGATGCCGTGCCAACTGACGACGAAAGCGCCGCGCTGGTCGTCGACTACGCACGGAAGGCGATCCGAATCAAGCAGCGCCTTTCCGGACTCGCCGGTGCGCGGGACCAGCAGTTCCAGGTGATCAGCGAGACGATGCTCGAGGAGCCTGTGTGGCTTGTGCGAGCCGACATCGCGCGCGAGCTGCGGAGTTGGCCCGACAGGCGGGTGTGGCCACTTGTCTTCGATTCATGGGAGAGACGGCCCGAACCGGAGGTGTGGGTCGGTCGCCTGAGCAGTGTCCTCGTTGCGCGCTACGAACTCGATGCCACGGGTTTCATGGTGGAACTCCGGACGAGGAGCGCCGATAGTCAGGTATTTGGCTTGAGAGCGATCGAGGATCATGCCGTCGCGGACGACGTAGGTGCTTTGATGGAGCTTGCCGAGGTGAGCGCGGACGCTCGGGTCCGAGCGCATGCCGCCAGGGTGCTGGCCAGTCTCATGGGCAGGTAGGCGGCGGGCCTACTCGTTCGTCGCGGAGAAGAGCGCCACACCTCCGCCAATGAGTCGGCGCGTGCGGATGTCGGACCAGCCCGCCTCCGTCATCTGGAGTTCGAATTCCGACGCGCTCCCAAATCCGGCGATACTGCCGGCGAGGTACTCGTACGCCCCGCCGTCGCGGACGAGCGCTCGTCCGACGAGCGGAAACGTGATCCGTTCATACACGGACATCGCGGCGCGCCAGAGTCGATTAGTCGGCAACAGTGCTTCCAGCACGGCCAGGCGGCCGCCGGGTCTGACGACGCGTCGGAACTCCCGCAGGGCCAACGCCCGATCGGCGATATTCCTGATTCCAAACGAGATCGACACACCCTCGAAGCGGCCGTCGTTGAATGGGAGCGCGCAGGCATCGCCGAGATACCATCCGATGCGCGTCGCCCCCGCTCGCTGTCGCGCGAGACGGAGCATGGCGTCGGCGGCGTCGAGGGCGGATACCACGTGGCCCTGCCTCGATAGTGCGAGGGCGATGTCGCCGGTGCCGCTGCACACGTCGAGAATGCGGGGCTGGGCGGAGGGGTCGAACTCTCTCACCAACGCGCGCCGCCACAGCAGGTCCAGACAGGCCGTCATGACTCGGTTCGATATGTCGTAGCGCCCCGCTATGCGGTTGAACATGCGCGTCACGCGCTCGTGGTGGACCTGGTCGCCGGGTTCGGCTCGGTAGGCGTTCACCAAGGTGGATTGACCTCTTAGCGGCGCAGATGGATCGGTTGGCGACTGTCGGTTGTAGTATCATAGGAAGGTAGCCGATCGATGCTGGAACGCCGACCCGCAGAAAGGGAACAACGCATGCCCTCGCTCGCACGCCCGCTGATCGCCGCGGGAGCTCTCCTGTCCGTCGTGAGTTGGTCGTTCGCCACGCCGCTGTTGAGCGCCCAGGAGTCGCTTGATCGGATCGTTCGCGTTGTCGAGCGCCCGGCCACGACTTCGGAGATGAAGTCGCGCGACTATGAGCAGGCGCTGACGATGCTGGATCGGTTTGAACGCGACTACGGGTCCGCACCAGAGCTGGCGACAGCGGCGTTCCTGCGCGGAGGGTGCTATGTCGGCCTTGGCCGCGGCGATGAGGCGCACGCGAAGCTTGGCGAGGCGCTCTCCGGGCCGTTGACGGCTCGCTACGTGCCGACCGCTCACTATCTGCGGGGGCGTCTCCTGCTGGAACGTGGAGATGCGGAAGAGGGTATCCGGGAGCTGGAGTCGGCGATTGAGGCGAATGCGGAAGACGACGTCGTGCCGCATGTGAGGCTGACTCTGGCCGGCGCCCTGACGGAACATGGCGATCCGGATCGCGCCCGCCAGGTCGTGGCGACGCTGATTCAAACGGGCGGGCCGGTATGGCTGATGCAGGCCGCCCGGGCGCTTGACGACAACCTCAGGCGCATAGGAATGCCGGCTCCAGCCTTCGCTGCCGCAACGATCGACGGCGATCCCGTATCTCTCGTGGGGCTTCGCGGCAAGGTCGTACTTCTGGACTTCTGGGCGAGTTGGTGTCCGCCGTGCATCGCGTCGCTGCCCGGACTTCGGCGGGCCTACGCTCGATTCCACCGCCGGGGATTCGAGGTCGTGGGGCTCAGTCTCGATCGGTCTCGCGGCGCGTTGGATTCATACCTCCGCGCGAACGATCTGCCGTGGGTCCATATCTACTCGGGGGCGCGGGCCATCGCCGAGCAATACGGAGATACAGGTATCCCGAAGACGTTCCTCGTCGATCGCGACGGTGCTGTAGTGGCCGTCGACCTGCACGGCGACAGTCTTGAGGAGACGATCGCGCGCGTTTTGAGCGGCTCGTAAGTTGCCGAAGCCTTGGCAGGAAACCCACGGGTGCTATCTTACTGGATGAACCGAACCGTGGCGCACGGTGTGGCGGTCACCACGTTCGAGGCTGAGAACGATGACGGGTCTGCTGCTGGAAGGTATCGTTGCGGCGGGCAAGTCCAGCACCATCAGGGAATTGCAGGACAGCCCCGCGTGGCGGACGCGCGAATCCAAACTCATCCTGAGCGAGTTCTTCACGGAACGCGCCAACGAACATCTGCGCGCGCGAACGGAGGAGAGCTATCGGACGTTGATGGAGAAGGACCTCCGCATTTTGGAGGCCGCCCATCAGATCGAGTCCGCTAGCCCGCATTTCACGCCGGGGAGCCACGGCAAGCACGATCTCGCGTATATTCTCGAACGGTTCCATGTCACGAACGCGCTTTCCTACGCGGAGGGCCGGCTCGAGGCGTATCAGGATATCGACGACGAACTGGCGAGACTCGGTTGCAGGATCGTGCTGGTTGTCGTCAACGAGATGATGATCGAGCCGCGCCTGTCGGAGACGTACCGTTACCGGGACGATCGTTGGCGCGCCTATCAGGACCGATTGCGGTCTCACGTGGGAGACTTGACCGAACACTATTCCGCGCAGCAGCAGGCGTACCGGGAACTGGTTGCCGCCTCCGCGATGCAGCACGTGATCGTGGATGCGACGGACAAGGACTGGAGCAGATGTGCGCGCGAGTTGCTTCGGTTCTGGCGTTTGTGAATACCTCGCTGGCGACGGCGGACGATGCATTCTGAGGGAAGGGATATCGGATGGGCGTAGTGGTGGCCGTCGTGAATCCGAAAGGCGGGGTGGGTAAGACCACGACCTCGATCAACATTGCAGCGTCGTTGGCGCTGATACAACGCTCGACGCTCCTTATCGACATGGACCCGGACGGCGCTTGCGCGATCGGGCTCGGATTCGATCACTCAGCCATCCACGGCGGCGTCTACGATGTCTTCGCCAAGCATATCTCGCTCTCTACCACCATACATCAGACTTCGTTGCCCTATCTGCATTTCATCCCCGCGAACGTCCGAACGAGTGACGACGAATCCCAGTACACAGAGGTGGCGAGCGATCGACGACTGATGCGCGACTTGCTGCAGGGCGCGGTGATGGATTCCTACGAGTTTATCGTCATCGACTGTCCTCCGGCGCTGGCGAACCTGACCATCAACGCGCTCGTCGCGGCCGACACCGTGCTCATTCCGGTCAGCCCGAGCCAGTTTGCTGTCAAGGCCATCATCCGGCTCGTCAAGCTTATCCGCATACTCCGCGACAAGGGCATAAACGAGGCGCTCACCGTCGCTGGCTTCCTCATGACGATGCACGACACGCGTACCCGCGTAGGCGCTCAAATCGAGAAGGACCTGCGGGAGATGTTCCAACATCTCGTGTTTGGCGCGTGCATACCGATGAACGCTCGCGTGAACGAGGCCGATTACCGCGGGCAGCCGGCGGTTGTGTACGATGGCAGCAGTAACGGCGCTCGCGCCTACATGGATGCCACCCTCGAGCTGCTGCACCGGCTCGGAGCCACTCCGCGAAGACGTGGCGGCATCGGTCTGGGAGACGCCACAGTGCAGGCGTAGCTCCGAGCGAGCAGCGCCGGCAGGCGGACGACTCACCCACACTCGGTCCTCACGGAAAGCCCCAGCGGATGGCTGACAACAACGAACATCCTCGAGCGTACGAACGCCCCGATTTTCTCGCCAGCGCGGAAGCACGCGGCATACGGATGCTCAGCGAATACCTCGAGCCGCTCCAGCGATTCAACAGCGAACAGATCTGGCACACGATCGTGTTCTTCGGCTCGGCGCGTTTCATCGCCCGCGACGATGCGGTCTCCCGGTTGGAGGCGCTGCGTTCGGAGGAAGCCGGCGAGGAGGCGATCCGATTCGCCGAGACCCAGGTGCGGATGTCCGACTATTACGAGGATGCGCGGCGCCTTTCCCACATGCTCACCGAGTGGTCGCTGGGCCTGCCGGAGGAGGTGAGGTTCGTCACGGCCTCGGGTGGCGGTGGCGGCATCATGGAAGCCACAAACCGCGGAGCGTCGGAGGCAGGCGGCAAGACCGTAGCGCTCAACATCCGTCTTCCGTTCGAGCAGAAAGCCAACCAGTGGGCGCAGGAGCGGCTCACATTCGATTTCCACTACTTCTTCATGCGGAAATTCTGGTTCACCTATCGAGCGAAGGCGGCAGTGATATTTCCCGGCGGATTCGGGACGCTCGACGAACTCATGGAGTTGCTCACGCTGATCCAGACGGGCCGCGTCGAGAAGCGCATACCGATCGTCATTTACGGTAGCGACTTCTGGGATCGCGTGGTGAACCTTCAGGCGCTTTCGGACTTCGGGGCGATCAGCCCGGAGGACCTCGACCTTTTCACGACGTGCGACACCCCGGAGGACGCCTTCGATACGATCGTTCGGGCATTCACGTTGACGGACTCCGCGCAGTAAGAGTCTACGCACGAGCCGCGGCTGGCCCCGGCCAGTCGTGACAGCTATGGATACGGCATTGCGTGAGCGCTCGCCTGGATGGCCGCGGCGAGTTCCGTCCGAGCGGCATGATCTTCGAGCAGGCGCCCGAAGTTGTCACCATGCTGCGCGACGTCGAAGAAGCGTCACATGAGCAGTCGTGTGCGAAGCGTTTCGTCTGCCGCTGTCGGGTCCGAGATCGCCATACCGGCGCACTCCTCAGTCTTCCGAATCACCATCGCTACCGTCGCTGGCGCTCGACGCACCCGCGGGCGCACCTTCATTGACGGCTGCGTCGCCGTTGGAGCTCCTGTCGACGATGGGCACCCCCGCACTGCGCAGCATCTCGCGTGCTTCGTCGCCGTGCAGGTGTTCGCGCTCGACCAGGGCGTCTGCGATGACGTGCAACGCCGCGGAGTGTGTCCGGAGTAGCTCGCGAACTCGCTCGTAGTTCTCGGCGACGATCCGGCGCACTTCGTCGTCGATCTCGGCGGCCGTCGCCTCGCTGTACGTGAACGAAGAGCCTGGCATCTGCTGCTGGAGGATGGACGTCTGCTCGCCGTAGGCGACGAGGCCGAGCCTGCTCATTCCGTAGTCTTTGACCATATGCTCGGCGATCTGCGTCGCTCGACGGAAATCCTCGCCCGCGCTTGTGGAAACCTCGTCGAAGATCACTTCCTCGGCAACTCTCCCACCGAGGGCCACCGCGAGGCGGTCGCTCAGCTCCTCTGTGCTCATGAGATAGCGGTCCTCGGTTGGCAGGTAGCCCGTCTGCCCGAGCGAGGTGACGCCGCGCGGTATGATCGATATGCGGTGGACCAGGTCGGTGTTCTCGAGGCATTCCGAGACGATGGCGTGTCCGGCCTGGTGGAACGCCGTGATCCGTCGTTCCTGATCGCTGAGCACGCGGCTCTTGCGCTCCAGTCCGCCGGTTACGCGGTCGATAGCCGCGTCGAACTCAGCCATTCCGACGCCTTCGTTGCCCTTGCGCGCGGCTAGCAACGCCGCTTCGTTGATCACATTGGCCAAGTCGGCGCCGACCATGCCGGGCGTTCGGGCCGCCAGCGTGCGAAGGTCCACTCCGTCGGAGAGTTCTATCCCCTCGGCGTGAACGCGCAGTATCTGCTCACGGCCGCCGATGTCCGGGCGGTCGACGACGATCTGCCGGTCGAAACGTCCGGGGCGCAAGAGCGCGATGTCGAGCGTCTCGGGGCGGTTCGTCGCCGCCATGATGATGACGTTGGCGTTCGCCTCGAAACCGTCCATCTCGACGAGAAGCTGGTTGAGCGTCTGCTCGCGCTCGTCATGACTGCTGAGAGGATTTCCGCCACGCGCCTTGCCGAGCGCGTCCAGCTCGTCGATGAACACGATGCACGGAGAGCGCTCTTTCGCTTGCTGAAACAGGTCGCGAACGCGCGACGCGCCGACTCCAACGAACATCTCGACGAAGTCGGATCCCGACAGGCTGAAGAACGGCACTCCCGCTTCGCCGGCTACCGCCCGGGCGAGCAGCGTCTTGCCGGTTCCCGGTGGCCCGACGAGGAGAGCCCCTTTGGGAATCCGCCCGCCGAGTCGCTTGAACCGATCGGGCTCCTTCAGGAACTCGACGATCTCGCGGACCTCTTCCTCCGCTTCGTCGATACCCGCCACGTCGTCGAACGTCACCTTGGTTTCGTCCTCGACGTAGACCTTGGCCTTGCTCTTGCCGATAGACATCATGCCGCTGGCTGGGCCACCCATGCGCCGGAGGACGACGAACCATATCCCCACGAGCAGGACCATCGGCAACACCCACGAGAGTATTCTCGGCCACGGGCTCGGAACGACGCCGTAGTAGTCCACGCCATGCTCGACGAGTAGGTCGACAAGCTGCTCGTCGTCGCGAACGCGCACCACTCGGAAGATGTCGACCCCGCCGAGCGTGTCCGCGGGTATCACGTACCGCCCCTCGATGGCATCCGCGCCGATGGCCGCGCTGGCGACATCGCCCCGCTGTATGGCCCGCAGGAACTCGCTGTATGAGAGAGTCTGTGTGGGGGCGGACGAGTAGTACTGAACCGCCACGATCAGCAGCGCGGCGACTATGGCATACCACACCGAGAATCGAAATCTGCCGGACCGGAATATGCTGCCGCGATCCGGTCGGCGATCCTCTTGGTTGTCGGGGTCCTGTCCCGAGGCCCTGTTCACGGACGTGCTCCGCCTGTCGAGTGCGTTGGATCGGATGGTTGTCGGTTGTGTAAGATACGACGACGGTGCGTCGCATGTAAAGATAAACGAATGTTGCGGCGAGGTAGTTCGCGGCGTCTCAGCTTGACGTCGCATTGCGCGACTGGTACACTCATTGTCTTCAAGCGTTTCGGTCAGCGTGCGGAAGTGGCGGAATTGGTAGACGCGCAGGATTCAGGATCCTGTGGGCGCAAGCTCGTGAGGGTTCAAGTCCCTCCTTCCGCACCATCGACCAAACACCTTCGGGCCATCCAGTCTTCCCAAGCACCCTGTCGCCCTCCATACTCAACGCGGCGCCACCGTTCTGTTGCGGGTCGTGGGCGCCGCTTGCGGCATTCTGTCGGCGTGGAGACATTTCGTGCGACAGGGATCGATCCGCATCCATACTCCTGAACGGCGGAACACGATGTCGCACCCACTCTCTGAACACGCCCTCGGGGCGCAGGTACCGCATCGCCTGGAGCGGGGACGAAATCGTGCGAGTCAGCCCGCCCGACGTGCCAATGCCGTTCTACCCGTCCAGAGGGCGTCAAGGGCAGCAATGATGATTGATCGGCACTCGGTTCTGGACCGCAATGGCGTTGCGTGCGCCGCTGGGAAGCATGAGGTATACGTATGCGCAAGAAAGAGAGGGAGATCACGGACAGGCAGGACATCGACGCCGTCATACGGAACTCTCCCGCCGGCCGGCTGGGTCTGAGCGATGATGGCGAGCCATATGTTGTTCCTCTTTGCTTCGGCTACGACGGCGACGCTCTCTACTTCCATTGCGCGAAGGAAGGGCGGAAGCTCGACATCATCCGGCGCAACAATCGCGTCTGCTTCGAGTTCGACACCGTGACCGAGAGGCGGGAGGCAGACACCGCGTGCGGCTGGGGGATCGGGTATCTAAGCGTCATCGGCGTTGGCACGGCTCGCGTCGTGGAGGGTGTCGACGACATCCGCAGGGGGCTCGAAATACTGATGACGCAATATTCCGATAGGAGGTACTCGTTCCCCGATGACGCCGTGAGCGGAGTCTGCGTCGTGCGGATCGACATAGAGAGTGTCACCGGCAAGCAAGCATGATCGAGTGCATGGTTCCTCCAGGAAGGGATGGGGCAGTCCAATGGCACGAATCACCGGGATGAGGCGACTCGAGGAAACGCTCGTAAGATCGGGCGGCTCCGGCGACAACTGGCATATGACGTGGGCCGCCGACGGCAAGCAATACACAGGTCTGTGCGACGGACAGGGCTGGCGGGACGTTGCCGGCTACAACGGGCGAGACTACAACAGCCGTGTCTACGGTCTCCTGGGCTCGCCGCCGGACCACCGCTTCGAGCATCTGCCGGGCTTTCCGGATCTGCTATCGGGCACGCCACCCGATGTGAGCCGCTACTACGGCTTCGGCGTCATCGCTATCGACGACTCCATCTATCACTACCTGAGCGCACCGAATAGGCCGTTCGTCGAACCGGAACCCCGATTCGCCGGCGCGAAGCTCATCTACTCGCCCGACCTCGGTCGCACATGGCTGAATCAGGACGGTTCGCAGCTACAGTGGGAGGAATGGAGCGAGCGGAGTCGCGAGAACATGGTCTTCTTCTTCGAGCCGGGGGACGCATTCTCGCTCCTCTCGGTGCTTCAGATGGGGTGCAACTACGAATACAACACTGACGGGTACGTCTACGTATACGCGCCGAACGGCAACACCGAAGGGACGATGAACGAACTCGTCATGTTCCGCGTGCCCAAGGGTCGCATTCTGAATCGCGACGCATACGAGTACTTCGTTGCGCTGGAGTCGGACGGTGGCGCCCGTTGGAGCGGCGATATCGAAAACCGTCGCCCGGTGTACACCT
>CAZEAI010000005.1:45397-74037 GCA_964510105.1 uncultured bacterium | reverse complement strand
GACCGGATGGGTCAATACCGGCGTCCACCCGTACGCGTGGCATCCGAGCCTGGCGTACAACGCGCCGCTCGGTCTCTACATGATGGCGAACTGGGGCATGGGTTGCGACGATGACGGCATGTGGTTCGGCAAGCCGAGCTACCTTGGATTCTGGACCGCGCCGCAGCCGTGGGGGCCCTGGACGCAGGTCCACGAGGAGGAGGCATGGATGCCCGCCGGCGACGCCGGTGCGCGGGCCTACCAGCCGCAGATATCGCCGGCTTGGATCGCGGACGACGGCCGGTCGTTCTGGCTCGTCCACACCGATTTCCAGGTGATCGACGACGACCGGCCGTACTACTGTTTCAACACGCAGAAGGTCGAGATAGACGTCGAATAGCGCGGCCCACGCGCGCGGCGTCTACACTACACAGCCGCGCCGCGCGTCCACCGGTCGTACACTTCGCCGCCCGGCGCGGAGTCGGGGCCGCAGTTGCAAATGTAGTCGTCCGGCGCCATGGCCATGGCTTTCCCGAGCGTTCGCCACGTTGCCGGCGTTCCGTGACACACGGATACCGGCGTCGAGGGCGATAGCCGGTGAACCTCATCGAGGCAGAACCGGTACACTTCCTCATGAGTTTCCTGCGTGAACGGCCCCCACTTCACGTCGGCAAGTTCGCTCTGCACCGCTTCGGCCTGCCGGACGGCGTCGGGGTCGAGGGACTCGCGGTCGAAGATCGCCAAGAGGTCGTCGAACCCCATCCAGCCGAGAAGCTCCATAGTGATGAGGTCGGGCGATGTCTCACGGAACAGCGTCTCGAACAGCTCGGTGTACTCTCGCCGCCAGTCACGGATGGGCACTATAGGACTGAGCCGCGCACGCACGGGATAGCCGCTCTCCTGCATCAGGCGCATCGCCGCGATGCGCTCGGACATGGACGCGGCCCGCCGGTCGACGAGTCGACTCGCCGTATCGCACGTCAGCGACCAACTGACGATGGTATGTCCGGCGTGGGGGAGGTCCCGCAGGAAGCCCACGTTGTCGCTCTTCGTGAAGAGCATGAGGTAGCGGTCGTCCTCGCGCGAGAATCGTTCAACCAGCGGCGGTATCGTGTCGAGTTCCGGCTCGAAAGGCGGGAGGTCGGTCATGTTGCTGTACTTGTAGAGCCGCTGCGCCGGATGCTTCGCGAATACCTCGTCGAGCCCATCTACGAACCGTTCGACATCGAGCGCGAACGTCACGGTTCTGCCGAAGCCACAATACGCGCAACGGAACACGCAACCGTTTACGATGTTGAGTTCCATGGCGGGCTGACACGCGCCGCCATGCAGTCCCGCCTCGTCGCGCCAGTGGTAGTACCAACCGGCTTGAGCTTCGTCGAACGTCGTGAAGACGAATACGGCCTCGTCGCCGAATTCGTCCTTGCCGTGCCTGCGGCTGCCGATCTGGGCGACGGCTTTGCGCGCTTCGTCGTCGTACTCGCGGATGTCGTCGCAGGTGACGTGCGGCAACACACGTTCGAGGCGTTCGCGACAGTTCGCCTTGTCGTACACGGCCGGGTCGATGTAGACGGTGGCGGCGGGGATGGTCAGCACGCTGTGTTCCTCCAGTAGGATTGTGATGTCAGGCGTCGTCGGGGCCGTTCCACGCGGCAAGGGTTCCTTCGTAGTCGAACAGGTCGTGAGCATTGCCGCGCATGACGCGGTCGATCAGGTCTGGAACGTCACTTTCGCCGATCCAGCCGTCCTCGACCAGTTCTGATATCGCCTGTGCCAGACCCCGACGTGCGATCACCGCGTGGCCCGGAACCATTTCGACGGGCATGTAGTCACCGCCGAACGTGAGCAGCTTGTTCGCGGGCGCCGCCATCAGGAACTCCTTCACGAACCGCACCGATGCGACCGGATTGGCTATCCACGCCCAGCACATATCCGCCCATGCGTTCGTGTAGTGCTTGCAGATCGCGATGAGCTGATCCTGGTACGGGTACGACATGTGCATGAGCACGAACCGGGCATCGGGATGGGCTCTGAGCAGCTCGCACACGTCGCTGGGATTCGCGCCGACGCGATGCAGCGGCATCGTATTGTTTCCTGCGTGGTAGCCCGTGTGAAGCTTCACCGGCAGGTCGTGTTCGACGGACAGGTCGATGCACCTGTGGAACAGATTCCCGGCAAGAGCCTCCTGCTCGGGCTGGGACAGATCGTCGCGCGACATCATCCGTTCGAACAGGCGCACGGCGTCTGGCTTCGGAAGCTGTACGTAGTCGAGCCCGCGATCATAACCGCCCTGGTTCTTCATGGCGATGGCGCGCGGCGCGTACGTCTCGAATGCCCAGTCTTGCACCCGGTAGAAATCGTCGAGTTTGCGTACGTCGACGCCGGACCATTCCGAAAGCTCGCCCGTCGCCTGCTTGCTCACCGCGGAGCTGAGCGTGTTGAATCCGAGATCCTGCGCGAGCAGGTCGGGCTGGTCCGTTTCCATGAAGAGCAGGTGCGGAGTTTCCAGAGAGTTCACCTGCGCGTATTCGATGTTGCACGATTCGCGCAGAACCGGCCCGTAGAACCTCGGTGCAATCGACGCGGCGATCTGCTCCGATATCGTCTCCACCGTGTCCTCTCGTAGGTCGTCCACGCCGTACAACGCGCGCGCGGACTCGCGCACGTTCTGCAGGTAGCCGGTGTTGCGGCCCCGGTCGTATAGTACGGCTGGAGGATGCGCCACTTGTCTCGAGGTTCGAGGCCCGGTTCCTGGATGCGTTCCGCTTCATCACGCGTCATGCCGGCGGCGAGCAGGTCCGAGTCGGCATAGTGCCAGAACAGGACGCCGAAGTCGGTCCACTCGCCGCGTTGCGCGGCCTCCAGGCGCGACCCCTCTTCCCACAGGTGCTCGTGCGTATCGACGAACGGCGTCTTGTCGACAAGCGCGCTGATATCATCTCTGTACGGCATGGTCATCCTTCTGAAAGGGGCCGGCCAAGAGCAAAGCGAAATCAGAACGTACAACGATGCGCGCTCCGCACCACCTTCGTCAGATGCACTTCCAGCCGTACCTTCGCTCAGTCTACAACGCTCACGATTGGGGGGGCAGGTCCGATGCTCACTCTTGCCACCATCGCGCTGTTCTGGTGCAACGCTGCGATCGCGTCGGAAATCGTCGTCGACGGGAACGTCGTAGTAGCGGCGTCCGGTTGGTCACCGGAGCACACGGTGCTCTGGGATAGTGATGACGAGCGTTTCGACGGGCGATATGAATTCCACAACTTCGAGGACATCGACGAGCTGCGTCTCTGGATCGACATCGAAGGCGATACTGTCTATGCCGCGTGGAAGACCATGGAGCGTCCATACCCGAACCGCGCCATCGCGACGCTGGTCGGCGATCTCGACCTGGGGACGCTCGCCGTTCTCTTCGACCTGGACGCGGATAGCGGCACGGGATTCACAACCGACTCGACCGCCTTGGGCACGGAGACGTTCGCCGCTCCCGCCATCGGCGCTGAGCTTGGACTGGCCGCCACCTTCGAGCGGGCGCGAGACGAGCCGCTCCGCTGGACGACCCACACGTGGCGGTTGCCGGGCAGTGTCGCGATTCGACCCGTCGGGGGCGTCGCCGCGTTCGGCGTTACGTTTGATGAGTCGGAAACCGGTGGGAATGCTCGATGGACCGAGGCGGCATGGAGTCTCAGCGATGCCGGCCTGTCCGAGTTGGAGCGAGGTGACGTGATCGGAGTTGCCGCGGCGATGTCCACGCCAGTCGTCGTGGGCGACACGTTGGCTGAGATCACGAACGGCGGCGCGTTCCTCGTAGGCTGGGGGCCTGTGGACCGGGTGGGCGACGCGTTGTTCACGCGGGAAATGCGCACACGGCTTCAGGCCGTTGCGGTACCGGCCGGTCTGCCAATCAGCTATCAGCCAGCAGATGGCGCATTTGCTGTCGGAGGCAAGTTCGCTACCTCGCCACTCTCCGGGCCCAGATACGGTGACGTCACGGGCGATGGAGCCCTCAGCGCGGAGGATGCCGGTCGCGTACTGCGGTATGTGGTCGGAGCCGATCTCCACATCGATGCCGTCGTGGCGGACGCGGATGGCGATGGCGGCGTCGACTTGGAGGACGCGATTCACGTCGTCAGCGCCACTCTTGACAGCGACTACGTCGTTCCGGCGCAGTCCGGAATCCCCGCCGAAGCAACCGGTGGGGGCGTCACGACAGCCGAATGCGACGAAGGAGTCTCACTTCGAGGCACAGGGGTGTGGGGAGCTCTGTTGACGCTCCCCGCAACTGGAACGACGGTGCTGGTGGAGGGCGCCGTGGCCTCGGCGATGCACTGGCTGACAGACTCCGTGCGGGTTGCTGTCGTCGGCACCGAAGACTCGGTAGTCTGCTTGCTGAGCGCTCCCTGCGCGAGCGTAATCGCGCCCGCCGTCGAGGAACGCATCCGCACATATCCCAACCCCGCCAACGGCGCCGTGAGCATCCTGTTCGGGATCGGGGAGACCGACAGGGTGAGCGTCAGGGTTCACGATGTCACCGGGCGGGTGGTGCGCACGTGGCCGGCAAGGAGGCTCCGTCAGGGCAGACATCGTATCGTATGGGACGGGATGGACGAGCGCGGTCTCCCGGCTGCAACCGGGAGCTATCTCGTCAGCGTGGCATCATCCCACTCGACGATTCGGACTCGCATCACCTTGATACGCTGATCCCTTCCCGCACCGAGTACGTGTTGCTTGACGAGTTGAAATCCGCCGCGTTACCTTTAGGCTGGAACATGGACACGAGACGCTGGTTCGGTGGCGCTCCGGGCGAGGTCCAGACGATGGCGGACATACGCACGAAGATCGACGAACTGATCGAGGAATCATACCTCGCGACATTACCGGAAGAGGCGATTCGCGGCGATCTGTTGCAGTTCATCGATACGTGTGACAAGCTATTTCGCGAGTCTAACGGCGATCGCGCCGATGTCATGGCGAGGATCGACCGATACAAGGAGACGGCGCTCCGAATCGAACAGGCCGGCGAGCTTGCGGATGATCAAGAGGAATGGGCGGCCTGGTCGGAACACGATCTGCTCGCTCACCGAGCGGCTCGGCTCAAGCTCCTGGTTCTGGATCTTATCCGCGAGAGCGATCCCGCGCTTGCCGACCAGATTGAGCACGAGCGGTTTCCGAATATCCGAACGGAGTCTCGTGAGCCGGTCGTTGCCAGGGCGCCGACGCCCCGCGCGACGCGGAGTCATGCCCCGCAGCTATCTCCGGAGACGTCGGCAACGTTGTTGCGGGCTTCGTACGCGCTGCTTGCCGGCTCCATCCTATTCATCATCGGGTACCGCATCATCTATTGAGGTCTGATCGGGTGCCATCGCCGTCCGCGACGCTCACAGGGGGGAGGTCTGCTTGCAGCGCGCTGCTGCTGCTGGTCGCTCTGTTCTGCGTCGACACGTCTGAAGCGCTGGACTGGAAACTGCAGGCGTCTGCGGGTCTCGCCGCACCGGTCGGGCCGCTCGACAGTCTGTATACTCCCAGCCCGACGGCAAGCGCGGGAATCTCCGCCACCGGCGGCCCTCTCACGTACCGCGCCGTGGCGACCTACACGGGCCTGGTCGGCCGTATCTACGGTGGTACGGTGCATCACGGTGCGATCACTCTGGACTGTGCGGTGCACGGCGCGTTCGGCGTTGACCGCCTCTCGATATTCGGCGGCGGTGGGCTGGCGGCGAGGCGTCTTCGCGAAGGCAGGTTTCTCAATACATCGCAGCGCATCAATGGCGTCGAGGTCTACGGACTGGACCACGTCGCTGTAGACGCGCGGGTTGTAGACCTGGTTGGTCGGCTCGGTCTGGGGTACGACCTGGTCCGGCGCAGCCGGTGGAAGCTCGCCGGCGAGATCGCGTACCATGGCACCTACTCGCTCATCGTGCCCGTCGAGCTTGAACTCGACGTGCGCGCGGACGAAACGATCACCTTCGGAATTGTGCTCACTACCGATATCTGACGCTCAACGAGGGGTTCATGCCCAGACGCAACGACATTCAACGCATCATGCTCGTCGGTTCCGGCCCGATCATCATCGGACAGGCGTGTGAATTCGACTACTCAGGAACGCAGGCCTGCAAGGCCCTCGAGCAAGACGGATTCGACGTCGTTCTCGTGAACAGCAACCCCGCCACGATAATGACGGACCCGGAGATCGCTCACCGTACGTACGTCGAGCCCATCACGGCGGATGTGTGCGAGAAGATCATCGAGCGCGAGCGTCCGGATGCGCTGCTGCCTACAGTGGGAGGGCAGACGGGGCTGAACGTTGCCGTCGAACTCGCCGAGTCGGGAGTTCTGGAGAAATACGGCGTCGAGTTGATCGGCGCGAAGCTTGGCCCCATCAAGAAGGCCGAGGATCGCAAACTCTTCCGTGAGGCGATGGAAAGCATCGGAGTCGACCTGCCCCAAAGCGGCTATGCCCACTCTCTCGACGACGCGCGCGCCATCGTGCGGGAGACGGGCTACCCGGCGATCATCCGTCCATCCTTCACGCTTGGTGGCACAGGTGGAGGCATTGCGTACAACGCCGAGGAGTTCGACGACGTCGTTGCCGGCGGCCTCGACTTGAGCCCCATACACGAAATCCTCGTCGAGGAATCGATCATCGGCTGGAAGGAATACGAGCTTGAGGTGATGCGCGACCTGAACGATAACGTCGTGATCATCTGCTCCATTGAGAATTTTGACCCGATGGGCGTCCACACGGGCGACTCCATTACCGTGGCGCCCGCGCAGACGCTGACGGACAAGGGCTATCAGTTGATGCGCGACCAGGCGATCGCCATCATCCGCGAGATCGGCGTTGAGACCGGAGGCTCGAACATCCAGTTCGCCGTCGAGCCGACTACCGGTCGCATGGTTGTCATCGAGATGAATCCGCGAGTGAGCAGGTCATCGGCTCTCGCATCCAAAGCAACGGGGTTCCCCATCGCCAAGATCGCCGCGACTCTGGCCGTGGGCTACACGCTCGACGAGATACCCAACGACATCACTCGCGTCACCCCCGCATCGTTCGAGCCGACCATCGATTACTGCGTCGTGAAGATCCCTCGGTGGGCATTCGAGAAATTCCCCGGCGCCGACCCCCGGCTCGGCGTGCAGATGAAGTCCGTTGGCGAGACCATGGCGATCGGTCGGACGTTCAAGGAGGCGCTTCAGAAAGGGCTTCGCGGGCTAGAAATCGACCGATACGGCCTCGGATGGGATGGGAAGGATACTCCGGCGAGCGAGACCGATCTCGACGACATACGTCGCCGCGTTGTCGTGCCCGCGTCGGACAGGATCTTCGCCCTCAAGGATGCCCTTGCGTACGGCATGTCCGTGGAAGAACTCGCCGAACTCACGGGAATCGATCCCTGGTTTCTCTCGAACATGAAAGAGATAGTCGATTTCGCCGACGAGCTGGGCGGCCTCGTCGCGTAGGAGAGCGTCCTTCCACCTCGGCACCTGCCGCACTGCTGCCATAACGGCACGAGTGCGACATCTCTTGGCATGGAATCCTGCCAATGTGGCATTGGCGCTGCCACCTGCTCCACGCGTAATCCCTGGCGCGAAACGCGCACGGATTCCCTCGTGGCGTGACATCGGTCCGTAGTAACGTCAGTAACAGTATATGGTTACCTGGCGGCATAGATGGCCGGAACATGGTTTGGCACGCCTGTTGCATACTGGTGTGAGCGAGTCCGGAGTGAGCGCAAGCAAGATCGAGTAGCTCTCCGGCAGACAGCAGCACGCAACGAGCACCGAACGCCTACACAATGCCACAGGAGGTCAGAACCATGACTTTTGTCCGCTATTTCCCGACGGCCCGGATTCCTCGCCCCTATCGTGATGCAGAGAGCTACGCCGGCGCCGAGAACAGCGTCACATGGCGTCCCCGCACGGACGTGATCGAACGCGACGACGCGTATGAACTCCTCGTCGAGCTGCCGGGACTGAGCCGGGACGACGTCAGCATCTCGTTCAAGAACGACTCGCTCACGATCAGCGGCAACGCCGAGCGAGACGAGCAAGAGGGTGAGCACTACTACAGGCGCGAGCGGAACACGGGCGCCTTCTCTCGCGCGTTCCGCGTTCCCGAGCACAGCGTGGACTCGGAGAGCATCTCGGCGTCATTCGCCGACGGTCTGCTGGCGCTTCGTCTGCCGAAAGCGGCGGAGGTGCTCCCGACGCAGATCGAGATCACTGACTGACGCGTTCCACCCGTTCGCTGACGGCATGTCGGCGGCTTCATCATACATGATCGCGGAACGGCGCGGCTCCTTCGGGGGCTGCGCCGTCTCCGTGTACGCACGGGCGATGCCCGCCGGGCGACCCCCGCCGGGTTACGCCTGACGGAGCAGATCAACCGCAGCATCCAGGTCGCTCGTGGGCGGATAGCACGTCATGCCGGAGCAGATGAACGCCAGCGGCTCCCCGTCGGTGGAGCCGTGGTCGAGCATACCGCGTACCGCCTCCGGAAGGGAGTCGGTCGGCTCCGCCGGATCGTGCGTGATGACGAGCGCTCCGGGCTTCGGAACTCGCAGCAGAGCGTCTCGCATGGCGCGCGTGGCGTCGGAGGTCTTCGCTCCAATGACGACCACGACGGGCGCGGGGTCGTGAAGCGCGCTCAATCCGATGGCGTATGCGCCGCCAAACAGGCCCAGATCTGCTGCGTGTTGTGCGAATGCGGCTGCCGTCTCAAGCGCGATTCGATGGTAGCGCTCGCCCCCGGTCGCGCGATGGAGCATCTCCATGAACTGGATGGCGCATCCATTCGCCGATGCTGTTGGGGAATCCTGCACGGGCTTCATCGGCGTGTTCAGCAGCTCGACGTCGCCCCCGCCCGGCGGCGTATCGAGGAATCCGCGCGCCTTGCTGTCAAGGAATCGGTTGATGAGGATGTCCGCGATGCAGGTCGCCGCGTCCAGACACGACGTGTCGCCTGTAGCCTGGTACGCCGCGACGCATGCGAGCCCGATCTGCACCTGGTCGTCGAGTGTTTCCGGCGCGTCTGTGGCGCGTCCTACGACGTGCCGCACGCCGGACGATTCGTCGAACGCCTCGGAGAGGATCCGGTCCAGCGTCGTCAGAGCGAAATCGCGGCACGTGGACAGATCCAGCAGCCGCGAGGCTTCGAGGTACGCTTGGACCATCATGCCGTTCCAGTTCGTGTAGATCGCCGTGTCGACGTATGGAGCATCGCGGCCGGAGCGAGCGCTCAGTAGCTTCGAGCCTGCCGTTTCGAGGAGTCGCTCAACGTCCGGCCCGGGCATGTCGAGTTGGGCGGATATAGCGTCGACAGACCGCGCCACGTGGAGAACGTTCTTCGCGGGGTTCTCCTGCATGTCGCCGACCTCCTCGACGCCGTAGTACAGGAGAGCGACACGGGTCTCGTCCTCGTCGAGTACCTCGCGGACCTCGTCGAGCGTCCATGTCCAGTAGTCGCCATCGTCATCCAGGCCGATGTCGGCGTCCTGCGACGCGTAGAAGCCGCCCAGCGCCCGATCGGATCCGAGACCGTCGACATGCGCGACGATTCCCGTTGCGATCTTACGGAACAGGGGCTCATCCGTGAGCGCGGTCGCCCAGGCGTAGTTGCGCAGCAGACCGGCGTTGTCGTACAGCATCTTTTCGAAGTGAGGCACGATCCAACGTGCATCGACTGAATACCGGTGGAATCCGCCGCCAAGCTGATCGTACACCCCGCCCTCGCCCATCGCGCGGAGCGTGTGGGCGGCGATGTCCATCAGCCCGGCATCGTCCGCGCGGAGGTGCTGCTGCATGAGCAGATCGATAGCGGCGGGGTGGGGGAACTTCGGTTGGTTGCCGAACCCGCCGTGCCTGGAATCGTACTCGCCGCGTATACCCGACACGATCGCGTCGAGGAGTTCGGGGCCGGGCGTTCCGCCCTCGGATAGCGCGGCCGACCGAGCGATCGACTGCCGGACCTGCTCCCCCTGGTGGAGGGCGTCGTCGCGGTGTTCCGCGTAGAACGCGGCAACTTCGCGCAGGACACGCGGAAACCCAGGCCGCCCGTACCGATCCTCCGGCGGGAAATACGTGCCGCCCCAGAATACGTCGCCGTCCGGGGTGAGGAATCCGGTCAGGGGCCATCCGCCCTGTCCGCTCAGGGCTCCGACGCCCTGCTGGTATCGCGCGTCTACGTCCGGGCGCTCGTCGCGGTCGACCTTGATGGCGACGTACAGCTCGTTGACGATCCGCGCGGTCTCCTCGTTCTCGTAGCTCTCACGGTCGATGACGTGACACCAGTGACACCAGACGGCACCAATGTCCAGTAGCACCGGGCGGTCCAGTTCTCTGGCTCGTTCGAAAGCTTCCGGACCCCACGGATACCACTCAACCGGCTGGTGCGCCGCCGATCTGAGGTACGCGCTCGGCGAATCCGCAAGTCGAGACTGTTCTGCCACACTTCGCTCCATTTCGCTGTGCAACGGGGGAGGGGTTTCGTCCGATAGCCCAAATATCGGGCGCTCGGTGGGCCCCCACTCCGTACGGCACTGGACGGACGGGACTTTCGAAAGTAAAATATGTAGAAAGTCGCCCGTAGCATACGTTCACGCGGTCGGCGTGCGATTCGTGTGGTTCGAGTGACAAGGGAGCAACCCAATGGCGATTGACAGACCGAAGAACACGCGCGAGCACGTCATACTGGAGCTGAAGCGCCTTGGCGCGCTGCAGACCAAGGACCTCGCTGAGACGCTCGACATCTCCACTACGGCGGTGCGGCAGGTGCTCAACGGCCTGCAGGCCGAGAGGCTCGTCGAGGCCCAGACCGAGAGGCAGCCGCAGGGACGCCCGTGCTACGTCTACTCGCTTACGCAGGAAGGCCACGAGCTATTCCCCGAGGCGTACGACACGCTGGCGCGCGAACTGCTCGATTCGCTGCGCGATCTCGGCGGCGAGGACATGGTCAAGAGCTTGATCGCGAAGCAGCTCGAGAAGAAGGAAGAGCGGTATCGCGTACTGGTGAACGGCAGATCGCTTCTCGAGAAACTCCTCCAACTTCGCGAGTTGCGCGAGCAGGAAGGGTACATGCCCGAGGTCATCGAGGAAGCGGGCGAGAAGATCGCGCTACGGGAGTACAACTGCCCGATTCATCGCGTAGCGCAGGAACATCCGCAGATATGCGCGCACGAGCTGGAGTTGCTCGAACGTCTGTTGGGTCGCAGTCTGGAGAGGACCCATCACATCCTTTCCGGGCAGCACTACTGCTGCTTCGAAGTCTCCGAGGACGACCCGCCGTTGTCTATCGAAGCTCCGTCATCTTCGGAGTAGCGGCTCCTGGCGCTACCTCCCAACGCCGATCGCGCCGAGCATTTCCTTTGTTACGCGTATCGGCATCGGTGAACCGTCGTCGCCCGCCGCGATAGCGAGAACCCGTCCTTCCCGATCCACCGATATCGTCACATCCACCTCGCGGATCGCCGCTCCCGTGATGGGAACAGGCCCGACGGCGATCTCCTGCAGGAGATCAGCTTTGGTGACATCGTCCGAAAGCGACGCGTACAGGCGGACGGCGATTGATTCCTGGTCCCCGTGGCTCGTCGACAGCGTCTGCGTGGCGCTTGCGGGTGGCGCCGTACCGGCTTCGATTACCGGATAGCACACCCCTTCCGAGAGTCCGATCGCCACAGCGTACTGCATCCCGGTGTACCCGTCCCAGCCGTCGATCTGGAAGCTCGGGCCAACGGGCCTCGGCGTCAGGTACTCCAGGTAGTCGTCGGGTGATGAGGAAGCATCGCTACCACCAGCGTTCGCCCCCCCGTCGTGGGACGTGCGCGGCCCGGCGCGGTACAACGCCCACAGTATGAATGCCACCGCCGCCGCGCCGATGGTCAGACTCACCCAATCCATCGTTCACCCCCGCCGTGAGACGTGTGTGCTGTCGCGAACCCAGAAACGAAGCGGTGCTTCCGCCCATTCGGCGGCGTATCCGATCCCAACGCGAGGTCCACGCTTGATGTCGGACTCCCGCACAGTGCGGCCTCGTTCGATCCAGATCTCATCGCTTTCCGCCAAGTTCGCGCCATTGAGCGACAGGTCGATGGCAAACGCCTGACAGAGCTTCCCCGGCCCGCTTGCCACATCCTGCGTGCGGCGGGGCGGTGAGCCGGAGTGTCTGCTCCGACGTCGCTCGCGCATCTCGTCGACGCCATCCAGCGGCTCCACCGCCCGAACTAGAACCGCTTCGGCACGGTCTACCTTGCGCGTCACGACGTTGAGGCAGTGGTACATGCCGTAGATCAGGCAAACGTACGCGCGACCGGGCGGTCCGAACATGACCTCGGTACGCGGCGTCCGGCCTCGCGACGCGTGGCAGGCGAGATCCTCCTCGCCAACGTACGCTTCGGTCTCCACGATCCGGCCGGACAGCCGGGCGCCAGCGATCCGTCGCACGAGCACGGCTCCGAGGAGATTCCGCGCGACCGTCTCCGTATCCGCCGCGTAGTCGTCTAGTGTGAAGCGATCCACCGTCTCCGATCACCCTCGCTGCGAGATCTCCAACGCACTCGGCCACTATACGCACATCACGCGTCGAGTGCAAGTCGATGGCGCCGCGACAGACATCGATGGAGCACTGGTGTTGGCGGGAGGGGCGCCGGCGCTCACATTCTATGGAGTTGGACTGGGCACGTTCGTCCGGCGGATCCGCCGCGAGGGCGGCCGTGCCGGCAGGTGACTCGGGGAGCGGCAACCGGTGCGGTCGACGATTCTGGCCATCGGCATGGCGATACTGGCGTTCGGCGGGGCGGCCGCCGACGACGGTGTTGGGTCCGGGCAGGCGACGCTGTCGTGGCTGGAGATCTCCTGCGATGTCCGGGATGCGGCGATGGGAGGCACAGGCGCCCTGAGCGGGGGCGATGCGGCTTCCGCGAGCGAGAACCCGGCGGGTCTCGTCGGCGTGTCGAGGAGTGCCGCATCCGTCAGCCGAATACAGTGGATCGCGGACATGACCGTTTCTGACTTTGCATTTGCGTACCGAGTCGGCGGGCTCGGAGTCGTGGCGCTGACGATTCGGTCGATGAACTACGGCAGCTTCCAGTTCACCGCCCGCTCGGATAATGCCGACGGGTACGTCGATCTCGCCCCTTCAGACGTAGGAGACGTGGCCGGGTACTCGGTCGGCATCGCAGGCGGAAGCCGCGTCACGGAACGACTCAGCGTCGGCGGCCGGCTGAAATACGCCCGGGATCGACTGGGCAGGGCGGCGGTGGAGGGAGCGTCAGGCGACGCCGTGGTGGATGCCGTGCTGTTCGATGCCGGAACCCGCTACCGCACCGGCTGGCGCGACGTAACGCTCAGCATGGCGGCGACGAGTATCGGCTTGCGGCAGAGCGCCTCCAACGGCGACGCCGCGTACCTGCCACCGATCGTGCTGGAGGCGGGGGTGTCAGCCGACGCCATCCGAGCGGTCGGTGTACCCGATGGACCATTCCGGCTAGAAACTCGATTCCAATGGACAGAGGCGCTCGACGCGCACGCGGAGCAGCGCGCCGGTGCCGAACTGAGATACGACGCTTCCCCGTCGCTCTTCGCCGCGCTTCGGAGCGGTTACGCGTGGCGCGCCCGGGAAGGCCTGTCGTTCGGCATCGGCGTCGGCGGACGGTTCAGCGCAACGTCGGCGGCTTTCAGCTACACCTACACGGATTTCGGCAGTGTGCTGGGTGGCGTGAACCGTTTCGGACTGACCGGCGCGTTCTGACTGCGCACCCATCGGCTGCCTCGCGTTCTCCAAGCACCATCACGGCTGGAACTCCCTCACCCTCCCCGCGGTTCTGAGACCATACGGATTGCGTGTGTGACGCCGCTCAGGCTCAGTGCGAGCGGTCGGCTCGGACGCAGTCGCAATCGGTGGCCCGCGTGGCCCCCGTTGGAATCGGAGGCACCATGTTTCGAGCAGTTGTGCCCGCGGCGCTTCTGGCATTCGTCGCGGTTGCGGCGTGTAATGCGGAGCGAGTGGGCGTTCAGGCACATGTACACAGGGGGACGTCGTCGATGACGTTCGAGATCGATAGGACCGAAGAGCAGTGGCGCTCGGAGCTTACGCCGGAGCAGTACAGAGTGTTGCGCCAGAAGGGCACGGAACCGGCCTTCACCGGGAAATACCTGAACGAGAAAGCCAACGGCACGTACGTGTGCGCTGCGTGCGACAACGCACTTTTCGAATCCGATACGAAATACGACTCAGGGTCGGGCTGGCCAAGCTACTGGGAACCCGTTTCCGATAGCGCCGTCGTGCTCATCGAAGACCGCAGCCTCGGCATGGTCCGGACAGAGGTGGTCTGCGGTCGATGCGGATCGCATCTCGGACACCTCTTCAACGATGGGCCACGTCCCACGGGGTCGCGGTACTGCATCAACTCGATATCGCTCGATCTGGACAGCGACTCGGAATAGCGCTCGCGCCCTCTACGGAACGATCGTCATCACCGTGACCGAGCGAGGTGGAAACGGGTGGCGCAGGATTCCGTTGTCGCATGCGACAGGAACATCGCGAGGTGTGACGGTCGGAGTCTGCCCGGGACGGTTCTCCGAGTTCGTGGCGGGCCCCGTAAGCTCCACGGCACTCACTGCCTGAATCTCCGTCGCCACGCTGACCTCGGCGTCCAGAATGCGGACCGGGTCACGATTCACCACTGAGAGGGTGATCGCCCCGTTGTCGGCGCGGGATGCAGACGCATCCAGCAACGGCAGTGCGTGGCTGGTTCCTTCCCACTCGTAGTCGATGCTGGGTGTCACGACCGTTGTCTCCAGCGACGTCGCTCCCTGATGGCCCTTGAGCATGTCGTACACGTGATACGTCGGCGTCAGCGCCATATCCGCGCCATCGGTCTCGATGAGGCACTGGAGCACGTTGATCGTCTGGGCGATGTTCGTCATCGTCAGTACGTCGGCATGGCGGTGGAACATGTTGAACGACGACGCGGCGAAAAGCCCGTCCCGCAGCGTGTTCGGCTGGCTGAGGCCCGTCGCGTTTACCGCCTCTGGATGCCAGACACCCCATTCGTCCAGCGCGACTCCGATATCGTGGTCGTCCCGGGTGTAAGCACGGAGCGCTCCTGCCGCGGCGCGGACGTCCTGTTCCATGATGTCGACGCCGTGACCCATCATCGCGAGGTACGCGTTCGAGCTGAAGTCCCGACCGCCCTCGAAGCTCACATACCGGTGGATCGAGAGGTGGTCCACGCGGTCCAGAGTGTCCCGGAGTTCATCGAGCAACTCCGGATTCCATTCCCGCGTCGTATGGCCGCACGCGACGAATTCAAGATCGGGGTCGAACCGGTGGAGGTACGTCGCGTAGCGGCGGTATTCCTTGCCGTAGTCGCGAGGCGTGAAGCTCCCGCCGCAGCCCCAGTTCTCGTTGCCAATGGCCCACCACTTCACATTCCACGGGTCGGGATGGCCATTCGCAGCGCGCATGCCACTGAGTGTGGATTCGCCGGCGTAGTTGCAGTATTCGAGCCATGAGAGCGCTTCCTGCGGCGTTCCTGAACCGACGTTGGCGCAGATATTCGGCTCCGCGCCGATTCGGCGACAGGTCTCCAGAAACTCGTCGGTGCCGTAGGTATTCGTGTCCTCCTGATCCCACCAGAGGTTTGGGCGCCGGGGACGCTGGTCTCGGGGGCCGATGCCGTCCTGCCAGTGGTAGTTGTCCGCGAAGCAGCCGCCGGGCCACCGGATGATGGCCGAGTTGATTCGTGCGAGCGCCTCCACGGTATCGACGCGAATGCCGGCATCGTTCGGGATGTGGGAGCCCTCGCCGACCCACAGCCCCTCGTAGACGCACCGCCCGAGGTGCTCCGCGAAGTGGCCGTACACCTCGGGGCGGATCGTGCCATGGGCGACGTCAGGGTGGATGGAGACAGTGGCGGAGCACATGGTCGGTGGCCTCCCCGTGGGCTGCCCATGGAGTGTTCGGAACGACGAGCAGTGAGGATACACAGCGTCCTGCGCCTGCGGAACCCCGGAGTCAGATCTGCACGAACCCGGCGCGGACGAGCATCGTCCGCAGGTGACACAGCGCCGTGTATTCCACCTCGCCGTCCTCGATGATTGGCTCGTGGTACCAGACGTCGGCCACTATCGATGGGCCGTCGACGGAGCGCATCTCCACCACCACTTGCTGGCCAAGCGCCGCGCCGAGGGCTGTCCTCACAGCCCCGGCTTCGACATGCGGCCGCAACGCCGTATCTGCAAGCGCGACAGCATGCTCCCCCGGCACGTCGTCGATGGAGATGGAGAGTGCAAGTGGCGTCGTATGTATGTCCAGCAGGCGCCCGGAGTAGCGTCTGCCCGGTACAAGTTCGTTCACTGAAGCTCCCCTTTTCGGCGCTGTCGATCCGGTGCAACGTGTCCTATCTTTACGACGCACCGGGACGCGCCGGTTCCCCTCGCCGTGAGCGACATTGGAGTGGACGCCATCGATGGCAGACGATCAGGTAAAGGAACGTATTCGCGACGCCGTCGATATCGTGCAGGTCGTCGGTGAACGCGTGCAACTCAAGAAGGCGGGGAAGAACTACCTCGCGCGCTGCCCGTTCCACAACGAGAAGACCCCGTCCTTCAACGTGAACCCCGAGCGCCAGATCTACCACTGTTTCGGATGTGACGTCGGTGGCGATATTTTCGCGTTCGTGATGGCATACGACAAGGTGAGCTTCCCCGAGGCGCTGCGCACGCTGGCTGAGCGTGCGAACATCCCGCTCGACGATGCCGCGAGCAGGAAGCACCGCGCACGTCAGGACGCTCAAGATCCGCTGTACAAGGCCAACGCTCTGGCTCGCGAATTCTTCGTCGACACGCTGAATAACGAGAACGCTGGTCGCGCCGCGCGTGAGTACATCGAGTCGCGCAACCTCACGGACGACACGGTCAAGAAGTTCGGCCTCGGCTACGCTCCCGATAGCTGGGATGGGCTGCTTTCGCTGGCGCGCGTGAACAAGATGCCGCAGAACGTTGTCATAGAGGCCGGGCTAGCGGTGCAGGGCGATCGCGGCCGGGTGTACGACCGTTTCCGCGGGCGCGTGACGTTCCCGATCACCAACGACAGCGGGCGCGTCGTCGCGTATGGCGCGAGATCGCTCGACCCGGACGGGCAGCCGAAGTACCTGAATTCGTCCGAAAGCCCGGTCTACCAGAAGAACCGCATACTCTACGGACTGTTCCAGGCGCGCGACGCTATACGTCAGGATGGCTACGTACTCGTCGTCGAAGGGTACATGGACGTGATCCGGCTTGTGCAGGAGGGTATCGAAAACGTCGTTGCCACCTGCGGCACGGCGCTCACGCCCGAGCACGGACGCGTCCTGCGGCGGTTTGCGGAGCGCATCGTTTTGGTGTTCGATGGTGACAGCGCCGGCGAACGGGCCGCCGTGCGCGCCGGCCACACGCTACTTGAGGCGGGAATCGAGGCGTTGGTTGTTCTCCTGCCCGCCGGAGACGATCCCGATTCACTGGTCGCGGCAGAGGGGGCGGACGCGCTCCGTCAGATGGCCGATGAGGCGACCCCGTTTCTTCGCTTTCGGTGGACGAAGGCGGGCGAGGAGCACGATCTGGGCACCGTCACTGGTCGGAACAACGCCATCGGCGACATGCTCGATGTTGTCGCGCCCGTCGAGGACGAACTCGTGCGGACATTGATGGCGGGATACGTCGCGGAGTGGGGTGGCGTGGACGAAGCGCTCGTGCGCCGTGCGATCGACAAACGCCGCAGCACGCGTCGACCACGTCGCGACCCGGAGAGCAAGGATGTCGCGCCACGCAAGGTGCGCTGGCGGCCGCCGGCAGCGGAGAAGGAACTCGTCGCCCGCATGTTGGACCAGCCGTTCGTCTGTCGGATGCTTGCCGAGGCAGGAGTCGAGAGCATCACCGACGACCGGCTCCGGGAAATCGCTGAGCGCCTGGTGGATATCACGGACGAGGGGTTCCAGCCAACGGTACAGAACCTGTTGGAGCATCGCCTTGAGGACCTGGAGTGGCAGGGGGCGGTCGCTTCTGTGAGCCAGCTTTCGTTTGAGCAGACCGATGAGGACAAGGCCGCGCGGGATCTGATCGCAGCGATCCGGCTGCCGCAGCTTGCCAGCGACATCATGCGGCTGCAGCAGCGATTCCGGGAGGACCTCGATCGGGAGACGCTCGACAACGTGAGCCGGCAGCTCATCGAGCTGAAGAACGAGCAGGCCAGGCTCAGCGCAACACGGGATCACTGAACCTCGGTGCCGTACGTGAGGGCGGGGCCGCCGGTTACTCGTCGACAGCCCCGTTCGCTCAGTTCGAGCCCGTAAGATATCCTTACTAGTGCCCGCCCTCCCAGTTCGCGATCTTGAGCAGATCGAGGAACTCCTGGCGGATCTCCGGCTTCGCGAAACATCCGCTCAGCGCCGACGTGACTGTCTTGCCACCATGCGCCTCGATGCCCCGCATCTCCATGCAGAGGTGCCGCGCCTCGATGACGACGTAGGTGCCACGCGGTTCGAGCTTGTCTTCGAGGCACGCGGATATCTGCTCCGTCATACGCTCCTGAATCTGCGGCCGGCGCGCGTAGAATTTCACGATGCGGGCGAGTTTGCTCAGGCCGACGATCTTCTCAGTGGGGATGTATGCCACGTGCGCGATGCCGAAGAACGGCACGAGATGGTGTGCGCACATTGTGTAGAACGGGATATCCTTCACCGTTACCATCGAGCTGTAGTGCTCCTCGTTGTCGAAGACGGTGATCTTCGGCTCCGTGCCCTCATCCAGCGACGAGAATATCTCCAGATACATCTTCGCGACACGCTGGGGAGTGTCCTTCAGATTGTCGTCGCTGAGGTCCAGCTTGAGCGTCCTGAGGATCTGCTCAACATGGTATGCGATGGTCTCAATGCGGCCGTCGCCGTTCGCGCCGGGGAGGATCACGTCCGTGTCCACCGCGTGCGGCATGGCCTCGAGACCCTCGTTGTGGGTAGTGTCATCCATCGATCGCGCCTTCTCGATTTCCTGCACCTGGTTACGCCTGCCCGCCCCGTCGCAGGTCGCGACGGTACGGACACGAACCCCGGCGTGCGCCGGCATTAACCGCGCCGCACGCCGGGGTTCGCCGGACTGCTGGTACGGTTCCGGGAGGGCTAGCTCGCCGCCGCGGTCGCCTCTACCTCGACATCCTCGTCAAAGTACGTCCAGACGGAGAGCATCCCGTTGCGCGAACGCCTGATCTCGTACGGTCTACCGCTCTGTTCGAGCTGCTCTATGGCGAACTGGACATTCTCTTCCCCGCGAATCCACTTCGTGAGCTGGTAGTTGCACTTCCTTCTCGGCCTCCGGAAGAGTGACCTCATTATTCCACCTGCCTTATCCGGTTTTGCGGGTATGCTACACCGCCGTCTTTTGGATGGCGACCCCGCGATCCTCATCTACTGCTACTGTTGGTGCCCTGCGATAACTTCGTTTGCCCACGCTATGCCGACGCTGGTGCGACTCATTCCGGCGGGCCCCAGGAGCATCAGCACTGCGTGCCGTATCTCGTCGGGAGGGGCACCCGCATCCAGAGCGAAGCCGACGTGATCTCGAGTGCCGCCTTCTGATCCGATGGCTACCATCACCGCCACCTGAACAAGCTGCCTCGGCGTCTCGTCGAGCGGTCCGGCGGCGCCGTATGCTCCCTTGAGTTCCCGGTAGGCCTGTGTCACCTCCGGAAAGGTCTCGGCGAACACTTCGAAAGGAGATATGTGCGACATCTGCAAACTTCTCCGTGCCACCGTCGTGCCGCGCAAGAGCCTCGGCGCGGTACATCCTGTTATCTGTAACTTCGGTACCCCTGCCGGAGGTTCCTCGATTCATGCATTTTCTTGTATTTCCTCCAGCCACGCCATCTGAATTGCCTCGAGCTTACCCTCCGAGGACGCGCCTGGGTCGTCGTCGAAGCCCTTAAGCGCCACCACCAATCCATGCAGTCTCGGAAAACTCAGCGTCAGCGGATCGGTGTCGGGATACTCCTCGTACAGGCCGATTCCGATGTCTTCGGAGTCATCCCATGTGAGGCGCATTTGTGGACTCCTGCAGGCTCAGCATAATCTGCGTTTCATTCAGGGGCGGCGAGCCGCCGCCGAATGGTCCCTCGGTGAGACGACTCTCAACCGCGCTCCCAGACGGGCACGCTGCTGGGAATCTCCACCGTTATCTCTCCATCGCCCTCTTCGACAATCGCCTGACATCCAAGCCGCGAGCGAAGCGTCAGCCCTTCCGCCTGGCTGAGCCGATCGTCCTCGTTGTCTTCCATATCAGAGAGGCAATCCTCGCCTTCGCGGACAACTACGTGACACGTTGTGCACGCGCAGAAGCCACCGCAGTTGTGTTCGAGATCGATACCGTTCTCGAGTGCGGCCTCCAGAATGCTTGTGCCCGGGTCTATCTCAAGCGTCTTGCCCGACGGCAGGAACGTCACTTTCATCGCGTATCGTCCAGACTATCGTACCGCTTCACTGTTCAGATCACGTGAACGCGGCGCGGTTTTCATGCGTCGATCTCGTCCACGGACTTCTCGCTCAGGAGCTGCTGCATCGAACGGTTCATGATGCGCTCCGCCAGCGGTCTCGCCTCTTCGTCCAGGCGCTGCACTGCCTCGACGATGGCTTGCCGGTCCTCCGCGTCCTTCGTTTCAACGAGCACCGCTCGAAGGGATTCGATCCTCGTGCGCTCGGCCTCGTCGAGAAGCTCGGGCCCCTCGGCGAGCGCCTTGCCGACATAGAGCAACATGCTGTCGGCCTCCACTCGCGCCTCGGCGAGCAGGCGTTCGGTCACGTCCTGCTCAGCGTAGTCGAACGAGTCGAGCAGCATCTGCTCTACCTGGCCGTCAGAGAGTCCGTACGAGGGCTTCACTTCGACGGTGTGCTCGCGTCCCGTGGCCTGATCGATAGCCGTGACGCTCAGGATGCCGTTTGCGTCGATGAGGAACATCACGTCGATTCGGGCTATGCCCGCCGGCAGTGGCTCGATTGGCAGCCGGAAGCGCGCCAGGCTCCGGTTGTCGCGAACCATCTCCCGCTCGCCCTGGAGCACGTGCAGATCTATGCTCGTGACGTCGTCGACCGGCGTGGTGAATCCCTCGGTCACCGCTGTTGGAATCTTCGTATTGCGATGGATGAGGCGAGTCATCACGCCTCCCATTGTCTCTATGCCGAGGCTCAGCGGCACGACGTCCAGGAGCAGCATGTCCTGCGTGCCTCCGGCGAGGATGTCGGCCTGCACGGCGGCACCGACCGCCACCACCTGGTCGGGGTCGATATCAACCAGAGGCTCGCGGCCGAAGAACTCGCCGACGGTCGTTCGCACAAGTGGCACTCGCGTGGAGCCGCCGACCATCACGATGTTCTCGACGTCGCTTCGGTCGATGCCGGCGTCGGCGAGGGCGCGCTCGCACGGGCCGAGCGTGCTCTCGACCACGTCCCGGACAAGGTCGTCGTACTCCTCTCGCGATATGAGCACCCGCCAATCGCCATCCATGCCTGGTATGTCGAGCCGGGCGACGGTCTCACGCGCGTCGCTCAGACGGATCTTCGCCGCTTCCGCTTCCCGTCGTGCCAGCGCCCAGAGGTGCGTGTCGTCGTTCAGACCGGGCATGCCGAGTTCTTCCGCTGCGCGGTCGATCATCCATTGTGCCAGACGCCGGTCGAGATCGTCTCCGCCCAGGCGCGTATCGCCGTTGGTCGAGAGCACCTCGAAGACGCCGCCCTGCAGGCGTAGAATCGAGATATCGAATGTTCCGCCGCCCAGGTCGTAGACCGCGATCACCCCGTGATCCTGCTTGTCCAGGCCGTATGCGAGGCTGGCCGCGGTGGGCTCATTCACAAGACGCTGAACGTTCAGCCCCGCAAGTCGTCCCGCATCGCGCGTCGCCTGACGCTGGCTGTCGTTGAAGTACGCCGGTACCGTGACCACGGCGTCCGTGATCTCCTCTTCGAGTGCAGCCTCTGCGCGCCGTTTCAGCTCAAGGAGCACTAGCGACGATATCTGCGGTGGCGTCACGTCACGATCGCCGATTCTCAGCGCGATCGGTCCGGAGTCGCCCTCCGCAAGCGGGAACTGCCGCCGGTCGTCATTGTTGACGTGTTCCAGTCCGATGCCCATCAGCCGCTTGACCGACGAGACCGTGATGCCGCGTCCATTTGTCTCGGCTTCGCGTGCCGCCGCGCCGACGAGAATCTCGTCGTCTGCGAAGTGGACGACGGATGGCAGCAGCGCTCCGCCCGCCTGCGGGTCGGCAATCACGCGCGCTTCGCCGCCGTCGACGACTGCAACGAGGCTATTCGTCGTGCCGAGATCGATTCCGACTATTCGGCTCATCGGGTATTCACATTCTCCAGTGCGGTGTCGATGTCTCGCAGCAGCGTTTTCAGATACGATATTCCCGCGAGAACTCGCTGCAGGTCGTCCACCAAGCCTGTTCGCGACGCTTCCCGCGGCAGCAGGTCCCACCGGGCGAACTCATCGTCGAGTTCGCGCACGCGCCGCGCCAAGAGTTCGCTTACTTCGCGCTGGCGGCTGCGGACCGTGGCTTCGCGAACGGCACCATGCTCGTCGCCAAATTCGCTCAGGTCGTCCTGCACGTCGAATACGATAGCGACAAGGTCCTGCGGGACGCTCATGTTCTGATCCATGCGTCCGCCGACGAACTCTAGCCACCATTTGCCGCGTTCATATGGGTCTCGTAGCGCCTTGTACGCGTCATTCACCGCGGCTGTTCTGCGCAGACTCGCCATCCGTTCCGATGGCGGGGCGTTCTGATGGAAATCGGGATGATACAGACGACTCAGCTTGTAGTAGTGCTCCGTGAGCAGAGCCTCATCCACGGTAAGCAGACGCGGCAAGCCGAGCACCTCGAAGTGGTCTCGGCTGTCGGCATTGTGTACGATTTCGCCCGCTGCGCGTTCGCCCATCGTTCATCAGACCTGGAAGGAAGTTCCGCACCCGCACGTCGACTTCACGTTGGGGTTGGTGAGCTGGAACTCTTCCTGCATGAGCGTCTTCGAGTAGACGAACTCTGATCCCCGGACGAACAACAGGCTCTTCGGATCGACCAGCACGCGTGCGCCGTCGAGGTCGATCACCGTGTCGCGCTCGTGTTGTGAGTCCATGACGAACTCGTATTGGAGCCCGCTGCAGCCGCCGCCACGGACGCGGATCCGAAGGCCGTCCGCCTCCGGATGGATTGCCTGAAGCGACCTGATCTTCTCCGCGGCGCTCTCCGCCACGATCAGCGTCTGATCCGCCTGCTCGGTCTGTTGTTCAGCCGTCGCTGCCATGATTCCTACTCCCACGCGGCTCGATGGCCACCCTTAAGCGTTCACAGCCTTCTGCATCGGCTCGGCCTCGGCACTCGCGTCAACAGCCTCCGTGTCGGTGCCCACGTGATCCTTGCGCTTTCGCCAGTCGCTGACAGCGGCTTTGATGGCCTCTTCGGCGAGAACGGAACAGTGAATCTTCACCGGCGGCAGGCTCAGGTCGCTGACGATCTGCGTGTTCTTGAGATCGAACGCTTCCTTGACGGTCTTGCCCTTCACGAGTTCGGTCGCGTAGCTGGAGCTAGCTATTGCGCTGCCGCAGCCGAACGTCTTGAATTTCGCATCCTCGATGATCCCGCCGTCGGAAATCTTGAGCTGGAGCTTCATCACATCGCCACATTCCGGCGCGCCGACAATGCCCGTGCCGACATCCTCATCGTCCTTGGCGAAGCTCCCGACATTTCGCGGGTTCTTGTAGTGATCGACCACCTTTTCCGAGTATGCCATTTCGTGCTCCCTCTATCTTCTCACCCGGTCGGTTCGCGAACGTTCCGCGGGTTGCGGCGTGCCTGGTATCTTAGTGCTCTTCCGGCCATTCTATCGATTTGATATCGATGCCTTCCTGTGCCATCTCATAGAGCGGCGACATCTCCCGCAGGCGAGTCACTTCCTCGACAACGCGTGCAAGGACGTAGTCGACTTCTTCTTCGGTCGTGAATCTTCCAAGCCCGAAACGCAGGCTCGTGTGCGCGAGATCCTCCCCCACGCCGAGCGCTTTCAGGACGTACGACGGCTCAAGTGTGGCCGACGTGCATGCCGAGCCGCTCGACAGGGCGATTTCGTTCAGCCCCATAAGCAGCGACTCGCCCTCGACGTACGCGAAGCTCATGTTCAGGTTACCCGCGAGACGCTCCGACGGATGCCCGTTTGTGTACACCTCGTCGAGCGCCTCCTTGAGACAGCGTTCCAGCTTGTCGCGCAGACGCTTGATGCGCGCCTGCTCCTCGACCATGTCCTCCCGCGCGATCTCGATCGCCTTGCCGAAGCCAACGATGCCGGCCGCGTTCAGCGTACCAGACCGGTAGCCTCGCTCATGGCCGCCGCCGTGCATCTGAGTCGAGATGCGCACGCGCGGGTTACGGCTACGAATGTAGAGTGCGCCAATGCCCTTCGGGCCGTATATCTTGTGCGCGGTCATGGATACGAGGTCGAGGTTCATCTCGTCCACGTCGACGGGCACTTTGCCGATGCCCTGCGTCGCGTCGGAATGGAAGACGATGCCGTGCTCACGCGCTATCGCGCCGATCTCCCGCAAAGGCTGGATCGTGCCGACTTCGTTGTTCGCCAGCATGATCGTGATGAGGATCGTTTCCTTGCGGATCGCCTTCCGGAGTTCGTCCATGTCGACGACGCCGTAACGATCGACCGGCAGGTAGCTCACCTCGTACCCGCGGCGTTCAAGGTCTTTGCAGGAGTCGAGCACAGCCTTGTGCTCTGTCTGCTGGGTGATGATGTGGTTGCCCTGCTCGCGGTAGAACTCGGCGACGCCCTTGATCGCCATGTTGTCCGATTCGGTGGCGCCGCCCGTGAAGATGATCTCTTTGGGCTTCGCGCCGATGAGAGCGGCGATGCGAGCGCGGGCGTCGTCGACAGCAGCCTCCGCAACGTGTCCGAAGACGTGGTTGCGGCTCGCCGCGTTGCCGAACTTCTCGGTGAAGTACGGCAGCATCTCTTCGAGCACTCGCGGGTCGACAGGCGTCGTAGCGTGGTAATCCATGTATATCGGGAGCTTCATTGCATTCCATCCCCTGCGAACGCTACGCGTTCGGTACGCGTTCATGCTCCGTCTCTGAAGGAGCTGAGCGTGGCTTCGATTCGAGGGGAATATACGACGGTTTGATGACTTTGCCAAGCAAAAGGTTGCTAAACTTGGCGAACCCACGCGAACCGCGCTCCAGAGGGTTTGCTTCGGAACGCGGTCAGGTCATTCGCAGCGGTCGAGCGGTTCCCAGCCGAGGAGTTCCCGGGCCTTGGCGCAGTTGACGTATTCGCCGGTGTGATCGCCGGAGATGAACACAGCGTCGAAGCCCTCGTGCGACGTGAGGCTCAACGCTGCGTCATAGGCCCGGGCGGTGTCGCGGAACGTCGTGAATCCGGAGTTCTTCTCCCCGCCACATTGGGACTGCCACACGTCGTGCGGAGAGGGTGCGTACAATCGCAGTGCGATGACGGACAGGTTTCGCGAGTCGGCGAAGAACTGGCACGCGCGCTCACCCATGCCCTTGGTCAGGCCGTAGATGCCTCGATTATCAAGCGGCAAGCTCTCGTCGAGGTAGTTGCCGTGCCCCTGATGGTGGACGGTTACCGTGCTGGTGTGAACGACGTGCTTCAGCCCCGCGTTCGCCGCGGCTTCGAGCGTGTTGTACACACCGAGAGCGTTCACTTCGATGCACAGGTCGATGGGCGAGTGATCGGGGGCCATCGCCATGAAGATGAGCCCTTCGCGGCCCTCAACTGCCGCCGCCAGTCCGTCTGTGTCGAGCACGGAGCCTTCGATGTACCCCACGCCTTCCACCTTCGGCGGGTTCACGTCGAACACGGTGATGTCGTGATTCTCAGCCAGGAACGGCAATGTGCCGGTCCCGACGCGGCCTGAGCCGCCGATAACAAGCAGGTTCATTGGATCTCCCTTACGATCACGTTCTGGTTCCGACATAGCCGTCGGGCTTGCCGTACCTCTCAACCGCCGACATATCCAGGCTGACACCCAGGCCCGGAGTGTCCGGGACGGTCACCTTGCCGTCGTTCATCTCGAAGCTGCCGCCCGACAGGTCGTCGACGCGGGTGTGCGGCAGTTCGTCCAGCGCCATCGAGCACGCGGGCAGCGTCGCGGCGATGTGGACGGCGAACATGCTCGCCGCGCACGAGCCGAACGCGAACATCTGCCCCCACATGGGCACTCCGGCTCCGCGCGCGATAGCGTCGAATCGCTTCATCGCCCCGACGTTCCCGCCGCCGTTGAAGCAGTCCATCGCTTCGTTTTTCAGAAACAGGAATATCTGGCGCTCGGAGCCCAGATGGCGCGCCACCGGCTTTGTCACCTTCCCGCGGAACTGCCGGTACTGCGATGGGTCGTCGAACGGGAACGGGTCTTCGTACACCTCGACGTTGTACGGTTCCAGCCGGCTCGCGATGCGCACGGCATTCGAGTAGTTCCCCCAGAAGGTGTTGGGGTCCATGCGAATGGCGATCTCGTGGCCTACCGCGCTGTCAATGAGACGGCAGATGTCGAATATGTCGTCGGGGCGGTGTCCTTTGACTTTGTGCACACGGAAGCCAAGCTCCCGCGCACGTTCGGACTCCCGCGCCATCTCCTCGGGTGGCATCGGCGGCGACCAGTACGCCAGCTCCACCTGATCGCGCGCTTTGGGGCCGATCAGCTTGTGGATCGGGACGCCGTGCGCCTGTCCCAGAATGTCATACAGCGCGCACTGGATGTAGAATGGTTCCTCGGCCACGTCGAGATGGTGGATGTCCTTGCCCACGTACTTCTGCTCGAGCTCTTCGGCCCGATCGCTCACGTTCGAGTCAAGCGAGTTCGATTCGCCGATCCCCGTGATGCCCTCGTCGGTGTGGACCCATATCAGCGTCGTCGGGTAGTCCCATCCCCGGTACTTCTCGATCCGCTCGATGAATGGTATGCCGACGGTTCTGAACTCGAAGCCTGTGATCCTCATTCCGTGCTCCCCCGTTTGCTCACAGCGTTCGCTCGCCGCCGAGCGGGTGGTTCGGTCCGACTTCGATCACGCCGATATCGTCTATGGTCAGGTGCCGCCACGTGTCTCTGCGCGAACTACCCTCAATCGCAACGGTCAACCGGTTCCCATCCGAGCATCTGCTTCGCCTTGGCGCAGTCGACATATGTGCCCGAATGGTCTCCTGAGATGAATACGGCATCGTAGCCGTCATGATCCGTCAGTTCGAGCGACGATTTGTACGCGCGAGCGGTGTCGCGGAATGTTGTGTGTCCGGCGGGCCGTTCCCCTCCACATTGTGCGAGCCACACATCGCGCGGAGAGGGCGCGTAGAGTCTCAACGCGATCACCGATATGCCATGGGCGGTGGAGAACCCTTTGCACACCATCTCGCCCATCGCTTTCGAAAGGCCGTAGTCGCTACATGCGTCCATCGGCAACTCTTCAGAGGCGAAACAGCCGCGGCTCTCATTGTGAACGGACAGGCTGCTCGTGTGGACAACGTGCCTGATGCCGCAGTCAGCCGCGGCTCGCATCGTGTTGTAGACCGTCATGACATTGCCGTCGAGAAGCTTGTCGAATAGCGGCGAGACGCCATCTATCTCCGGCGCCATCGCCATGTAGAGCAGACCTTCACAGCTCGCCACGGCGGCTTTCACAGCGTCCAGATCGAACAACGACCCTTCGACGTAGCCGACGCCGTCAACCTTCGGCGGTTTCATGTCGAAGACGGTGATGTCAAAGTCCGGTGTCAGGTACGGCAGCACGCCTGTGCCAACGTAGCCGGAACCACCCATTGCGAGTACGCGCATGGAGTTCTCCCTCACGCTACGCGGTTCACAGCGTGCGCTCGCCGCCGAGCGGATGGTTCGGTCCGACGTCGATCACGCCGATGTCCTCGCCGTTCAGGTGTCGCCACGCGTCCTCGAGCATGCTCCGGCTGTCGTAGAGCGGCACGAACCCCAGCCCGTCGCGAGCGGGAGTCAGGTCGTACCAGTAGTGCATCGTACGCGGCCACAGAACGCTGGCGTAATCGTGACCGCTCATCTCCGCGAGATACGGAACGCCGACACCGAAGTTGAGCGCGTCCGACATGATCACGTACGCGCCGCCGGTACCCCGCGACGTATCCAGCGCCGCCTCCACGGAGTGGGCGACGTCGCGGACGTCGCCGATGTGCCGCGTCCACGGTGTGCCTTGCGTATTCATCGGAATCACCCAGCGCCTGCCGGCGTCGCGCTCGCGCTGGAGGTCGTCGAGGGCTCGGAGCACGCGGTCGGTCTGCTCAACGCCGGAAAGGTGCTCGATCTGGTCGTCGATGCCGGGGCTGATCTCTTTCGTACGGATGCCGAGCAGTTCAGCGCCACAGAACGTCCATGGGATGTTCAGCGTTACCGTGGGGATGCCGTACTGTTGGTGGTAACATTGCACGATGGCCTCGCCGGCGACCTTGCTCACCTTGTACATGTCCGCCGGGCGCGCGAGTTTCACCTCGTCGGTGATGAGGTCCGGCATCCACCCGGCGTGTGGGTAGAGCGCATCCGAGGAGCCGTACACGAACCGCTTCAACCCTGGATTGATCGTGCGGACTGCTTCCAGGAGCGTC
>CAZEAI010000005.1:0-45387 GCA_964510105.1 uncultured bacterium | reverse complement strand
TGGAATGCTCGCTTTAGTGGAATTTTTAGTTCTCGGACTGCTTGCAGGTGCGTGAGCGTCGGCGCGACGTTCACGTCTAGCTGCTCCCAGTTGCTGGGACCGCGCAGCTTCACGCCTAGATGGACGATCGCTTCAACATCTCGCACGGTCTCGATGAGCGCCTCGCGATCGGTGAGGTCCACCGTCGCGATCTCCACGTCGAGGCCGTCGAGCTTGCCGGCGCGGTCGGAGTTGGGTCGAACCTGGCACCTTACGCGATCCCCACGGTCGACGAGGCGTTGGACGACGTTCGCGCCGATCCGTCCGGTTGCGCCGGTGACGAGTATGTGCATGCATGGGTCCTTTCGCTGAGTCGCTGTCTACGATACCTCCGCCCGGTCCAGCGGGCAACGCCGGATGCCCCGGCGGGCAACGCCCGACGTTGACGCGGAAGGAACGGCCGACCGGCACGCGTTGACCCATCGGCGCGGTGCGTGGAAATTGAGTTGACTCGCGCCACGCGACCGCGTTGGAAGGACGAGCGATCCACGTGTGAAGGAGCAACAGATGAGACTCGGCATCGTGACGTATAACATCGCCTGTGAGTGGGATATCGACGCGATCATCGCGAACTGCACGGAGGCACAATTCGAGGGTGCCGAACTGCGCACCACCCACCCTCACGGAGTCGAGATCGAACTCTCCGCGGCCGAGCGGGCCGATGTGCGAGCGAAATTCGAGGGCTCGGCGGTCGAGATCGCGGGCCTGGGTAGCGCATTCGACTACCACTCGCTGGACCCGGACGAAGTGCGAACGAACATCGAGGGCACGAAGGCATACGCGCAACTGGCCGCCGATGTCGGTTCGCCGGGAGTGAAAGTCCGGCCCAACGGGGTCCACACCGATGAAGGCGTGCCGTTGGAGAAGACGCTGGAGCAGATCGGAATCGCGCTGCGCGAGTGCGGTGAGGCCGCGGC
This sequence comes from uncultured bacterium, assembly GCA_964510105.1. Classification (GTDB taxonomy): domain Bacteria; phylum Latescibacterota; class MWCZ01; order MWCZ01; family MWCZ01; genus CAZWQW01. The sequence goes on along the minus strand of CAZEAI010000005.1, from coordinate 44,431 downwards.
GGATCTCGGCGTCGAGGTCCGGCTTGAGGTGCATGGCCAGATCACGCAGCTCCCCGCGAACATCCGTACGATCATCGACGTCGCCGATCACGACAACGTGAAGGTGTGCTGGAACTCGAACATGACCGACGTGGGCGATGACGGATCCATCAAGGAGAATTTCGACCTGCTGAAGCACAAGATCGGGCTGGTACACATCACCGAACTCACGAACGAATATCCGTGGCGCGAGGAGTTCACGCTGCTGAACGGGATCGGCTACTCGGGCTTCACCCTTGCGGAGATACCCGAGACGAGCGATCCGGTGCGGCTCATGAAGTACTACCGCCGGCTCTGGCTTGAGCTGCAGCCCGACTGAGGGGAAGCCCATGTCCATGCGCTACCCGCAGTGCGTGCTGGTGAGTTGCGAAGTTCCGTGGGATGATCGCGACCGCCTGCTGGAGGAGTGTTTCCGCTCGGAAATCAGGGCGATTCTGGCCTCCGGCTTCCGGCACATGTACATCTTCGGAACTGCCGGCGAGGGCTACGCGGTCACCACCGGTCAGTTCCGCGACGTGGCGCGCGTGTTCCGCGAGGAGACCGACCGGGATGACGTCCACCCGATGGTGGGTGTCATCGGCATGTCCGCCGGCCAGGTCGTGGAACGCCTTGGCATCGGTTACGACATGGGCTTCCGCGCGTTCCAGATATCGCTCCCGCCGTGGGGAGTGCTCGATGACGACGAGTGCATGGCGTTCTTCGCTGATGTCTGCGGCGCGTTCCCGGACGCCTCGTTCCTGCACTACAACCTGATGCGGGCCGGCCGGCTCCTGGTCGGCACCGATTACCGACGACTCGCCGACGCAATCCCGAACCTCGTCGCGACGAAGAACACGCGCTCGGATATCCATCAGATCGCTGACATCGCGACGCGCGCCGCGGAGTTGCAGCACTTCTACGGTGAGGCCGGATTCGCGCAGGGGTGCGTCCATGGTGAATGCTCGCTTCTCAGCTCGTTCGGTCCGCTGTTTCCGCGCAAGACCGTGGAGTTCTTCGAGCACGGAGTTCATCAGCGCTGGGATGAGCTGTTTCCCATGCAGCGCGAATACCTGGAGGTCATACGTACCTTTCTCCGGCCCACGAGCGGCCGGGCGGTGATCGACGGGGCGTACGACAAGATGATCGTTCGGGCGAGCGGCGTCGACATGCCGCTGCGTCTGCTTCCGCCGTATCGGGGCTTCGACGAATCCGTGTACGAGGCATGTGTGGCCGCGGTTCGAGAGGATTTCCCCGATTGGTTCGACTAAGGTGCCACATGCACTCGGGCCTTTCCAGACACCCCGGAGCGTGAGTAACGTCGGTCGAGGCCGCTCCGCGAAATACGCGGTGGATGCGTGTGCCTTCGGTGCGCTAGCGTGTCGGAGTGGCCCTGCCGTCGGCAGCCGACGATGGCGGAGCGATCGCGGGCCTCAGACGACACCAGCCGGCCGGACCGTCAGCGATGGCATTCCCGCCTGAACAGCTATCCCGCATTCTGGCCGCCGTTGACCGGCATCCCGCGCTTCCGCATGGCAGGTGGGAGTGGGTCGACCTGGGCGTTGTCGACATGATGCCCGCCGTGGAGCGGCTGATGGCGGCACGACCGGAATACGCGCCGAACAACAGGCTGGTGCTGTTCGCCTTGGAAGAGGCGCGCGGCAACATCGTTCGTCACGCAGGCGGCGCTGAGAACGGGATGTGGATCGCCAGAGGTGCGGCGTCGCTACCTGATGACGGATCCGTCAACTTCCTCCTTCTCGATAACGGACCGGGGTTTGAGATTGACGGCGCGCTCCCACCGTATCCGAGCGAGGTGTGCGGTCGGTCGCTCCCGCTGCGGCGGACGCTCGACGGTGTGCTCAACTGCACGATCGACGACCCCTATGCGTTGTCGTTCCATTTCGAGCCCGATGAGCCGGTTCGCGAGTTGGCGTCGCCGGAAGACCTGCCTACCAGCGGACTGGGACTCTCGATCATCGTGAAAGCGGTGACGAGCGTGTCATATCTGCATGGCATCGCAGGCTGGAACGCCCTGTGGATGCACCTTACGCCGCCGCGCGCAAAGAGCGACGAGAGTGGCGAGGAGTAGACTGCTCCGAGGATAACGACCGGCGGTCCGGTGGGTGCCGGCCTTGTCCCGTGGCGCGCATGATAGCATTCTTGGCGAGACCCCTGGGTCAGCCATCGCCCGGCGCGACTGTATCGGATAGACGCGCCTCCCCATGTATCCCGGTGTGGACAAACGATGCAAGAACTGGTACTCCTGGTCGACGACGATGCTATCCTGCTGCAGTTGCTTGAGATCACGTTCTCCGGCGCAGGCTTCCGCACCTCCATGGCGACGAATGGCGAGGAGGCTCTTCGCGCCCTGGAGTCCGAGTCGCCCGACCTGATCGTCACCGACGTCATGATGCCGGTGATGGATGGATTCGAGTTCTGTCAACAGGTGAGAAGCGACGGGCGGTGGCTCGCGATCCCGTTCATCTTTCTTTCGGGCCGTAGTGCGGCGGACGACAGAATCGCCGGGCTGGACGTCGGCGCGGACGACTACGTCGTGAAGCCCTTCGACCGACGAGAGCTGCTCGCGAAGGCGAAGACACTCCTCAACCGCGCGCGCATCTACCGGAGCCAGCTAGACGGGCACCGCGCGGCGAGCCCACCGGAGGCGGTGAGTCCGGGCGTCGGTGCTGCGCCGGGCACGCCGGCCCTGGAACGATCGTCGCCGAGCGTGCTCGTGGTCGACGACGACGAACCCATGCGCAAGTTGGTGGAGTTCCGGCTGAAGAAGGCCCGGTTCGACGTCCGCGCCGCGCGAAACGGCGTCGAAGCGCTGGTGGAGGTCGAACGTCGGCCTCCCGATCTGATCATCAGCGACGTCATGATGCCGGAAATGGACGGGAGGGAGCTTCGACGATCGCTCCTCGACCGCAGAGAGTACAGCCTCATCCCGTTTCTGTTTCTGACCGCGCGCGGTGAGACAGAAGACATGATGGAGGGGCTTCGCCTGTCGGTGGACGACTATCTCACGAAGCCGATCGACCCAGAAGTACTCATCCAGAAGGCCCGCAATCTCATTGATCGCCATCGCTCGAACGCGGATCACTATCGTGGCGAGGTCGAGCTGGCCGCGAAGAAGGTGTCGACTCACCTGGAGCCCGACGCGCCGAACATTCCCGGTATGAGCATCGCCCACTTCTGCGCGCCCCTGGAGGTGCGCGGTGGCGACTACTACGACTACATCACGATCGACGGCGGGCGGTACGTTGTCGTTGTTGGCGACGTGATGGGCAAGAAGTGGGGCGCGTGGTTCTTCTCGGTGGCGTACGTTGCGTACACGCGCAGCGTTATCCGCGGCACAAGCGCCGCCGGAGGCTCCCCCGGCGCAATCGTTCACGCCGTGAACAAGCTCCTCTGGGAGGACCTCAAGGTCAGCGAGGTGTTCACGACGCTCGTCGTGACCATCGTCGATCCTGCCTCCCGAACGCTCACGTGGTCCAGCGCCGGTCATCCTTCGCCCCTGCATCTCACGCGCGGAGCGACTGGAGTCGACGAGGGGCCGCAGGGCGGGCCGATTCTCGGCCTCCAACCCGATCAGGACTACCCGGAGAGCTCCATCACGCTGGAGCCGGGCGACGCCGCGCTGTTCTACACGGACGGAATCACCGAAGCGCGGGATGCTCACGGCGAAATGTTCGGTAGCGACCGAATCCAGGAGGCGATGTTGCGCAGCGAGTCGACTGACGCTCGGGGCCTCGTGGACGATGTGTGCGTTTCCGCGCAGGAGTTCGTCGGCGATACTCCGTTCGAGGACGACCGAACAGTTGTCGTAGTGCGCGCCGATCCTGAGGGTTGATTGTCGCCGCCATCCGACGCGAGCGCCCTCCCGCAGATGGAGGCGCGTTGCTCTCGGTTGACCCCGGCAGCCCCGTCGCGTCATCTTTGTCCTGGATGTGCGCGTACCGCCGCTGAGTAACCATTGACGACGTATCTACGGGACACCAATCCACGGAGAAACATCGAATGGCATACCCACCGATCAACTCCCGACCGGTCAAAGGGGCGATCTTCGGCTACGGTTCAATAGGCCCGGTGCATATGGGTTGCGTCCGTGGTAACGAAGAGGACCGTTCGGACCGCATACCCGAGGTGGAGATCGTCGCTGTAGCGGAACCCATCGCCGAGCGGGCAGGACGCGTGCCGGAGGGTGTCGTTACCTATTCCGACTATCAGGCGCTGCTTGCGGAACTCGACATCGACGTGGCGCATATCTGTCTGGCGCACAACCTCCACGCTCCCGCGGTTATCGCCGCGGCGGAGAAGGGCGTGAACGTGATATGCGAGAAGCCGATGGCCCTCGACGCCGACGAAGCCCGTCGCATGCTCGACGCGGTGAAGGCGAGCGGCATTCGGTTCTCGCTGATCAGTCAGAACCGGCTCAATCCCGAGAAGGTGTGGCTGAAGGAGCAGATCGGGCAAGGCGCCGTCGGGGAGCTGAGCCGGGTCGACTGGGCCGTGGACTGGTTCCGAAGCGTGGAGTACTACGCCGATAGCGGCGGCTGGCGCGGACGCGATTCGGAGGCGCGTGGCGGGGTGCTGTCGAACCAGGCATACCACACGCTCGACCTCTCGATGTGGCTGGCGGATTCGCCGGTTGTCGAAGTCACCGCGCAGGCGTCGGTCGACGCCGAAATCCATCCCGGCATCGATGTTCCCGACCGGATTGAAGGCGAGTATGTCTTCGCGAACGGTGTGCGGACGAACTTCCTCGCGACAGTGTGTGGCAACACGAAGGACATCATCGAGGTCGACCTTCGCGGCCGGCGCAATGGCGACGATACCCAGGTGGTCGTCGACGGAACCAGCGTGGTGAGCCAGAACGTTGCGCCGGAGACGCCGGTATTCGAGCAGGAAGCGGCGGGGCTGGGCAAGGCGTGCTATGGGAACAGCCATCAGGAGAACATCGCGCGGTCGTATGAGGCGTTCATGGGTGGCGAGGAAACGCCCGTCACCGCTCACGACGGGATCCGCGTTCTGTCGGTGATCGACGCGATGCTCGCGAGCAATGGCAAGCCGGTGCGTATCGGCTGACGCCTCCGGAACAGGCGACATACGGGGCGAGGGGATTTTACCGGTCCCCTCGCCTCTCGTGCTTGTGGCCTAGCTGAGCGCGAGGCGCCGGCTTACGGCCAGTCGAGACACCGCCAGATCGAGCGCGGCCAGCCCCGTGAGTATCGCCGTCGTGGGTACCCGGCGCAGGCCTGCGAGTCCTCCGAGCGCGGCATCGCCGAGTGTCGCCATCTCTCCGCTGCGCCGAGCCCACGAGACGGAGTCCAGCCAACCGTCCACATGAGCCCGCACGAGATCGCCGGTCCGCGTCGCCTGGGTGAAGTCGTCCGGCACAACCGTGCGGTTCGACCACACCTCGCGCCCAGCCAGCACAGACCTCGGGTCGCCGCCCACCAGCGATACATGCGATGCTCCGGATGCGATCCCACCAGTCACAACCGGTTCCCGGGACGGTACGGCCGCGATGATTACGTCTGCGCCGCGGCAGCACGATGCGATATCGGGAGCTGCGGAGAGCGGCGAGGCCACAACGGCGCTGAGCTTCCGAGCGAAGGTCTCCCGCCGTTCCGGATTCCGGCTCGTCGCACGAATCCACGAGACGTCGAGAACATGTTCCGCCAGTCGGACTATCTCGCGAGCGACGCGTCCCGTGCCGATGACGGCGATGCCCACATCGCCCCCAACCGTCAGGTAGCGCGCCGCGAGGAGTGCCGCCGCTGCCGTGCGCACGTTGGTGATGGCCTCGGCGTCCAACGTCGCATTGCGCCCGGTTGCGCTGTCGGAGTACTCGATCCAGGCGCGGCGCGCTCCCAGAGCCCGCTCGCCGGGCTCGTCGCGAGCGCTCGACTCCTCGATTACCTTCCGGCATTTCCACTCGCCCGCGCCGTCTGGACGCGACCATGTCGCCCACATGTCGATGCGCAGGAAGTCGGGGTCGCCCGGGCGCCCGACGGTCTCTTCGCGCGGAGGGTTGTCGATTTCGCCTCGACCAAGCGTCTGGAACGCCTCGTCGACGGCGCGTACTACGTCGCCCGGTGGCAGCGCGGCCACGTCGGCGTCAGAGATGTGGAAGCCGTTCTCAGTCACTGGGCTTCTCCGCGACGTGCTTCGGGTTGCGCCCGGCGCCGTCCGCGAGTGATCGTAAACTCCAACGCCGTCGTGACGACATCGAGAGGATATACATGACATCGAAGGAACGCGTGCGAGCCGCCATCGACCGTGAGCCGGTGGATCACATCCCGCTCGGATTCTACTGCGCCGACTGCGATACCGTTGAGAAGGTTATCGGTCGGAAGACGTATGTCCGCAACAAGATAGGAATCCAGACAGCTCTCTGGGAGGGCCGGCGCGACGAGGTCGCCCAGAGCCTGAAGGAGGACTCGGTAGAATTCTACCGCAAGGTGGACTGCGTCGACCTGCTGACCTACAAAGAGGCGCAGAATCTACCGCCGAAGGACTACGAACCAGATCCCCCCAGGCAGATCTCCGACGACATGTGGGAGGACCGTCAGGGACGCATCTACAAGGCCTCGCATCTTTCCAACGAGCTGGTGTGCGTCGAGGACCCAACGAAGAAGGATGTCGAGGAGTTCACCGTCGACATGTTCCCCGAGCCCACGCCGGCGGAGCTTGCGCCGCCGGACCCGTCGACGCACGAGGCGTGGGACCACTTCCTGGCCGCGTTCAGGAACGGCCGGTACATCGCGGGGCATTCAGGCGGAATGGTCGCGATGACGCGCGTCGGCGGGATGGAGAGCGGGCTGATGCTCTACGTCCTGAATCCCGACGTCGTTCACGCTGCGAGCGACCGCGCGATGGTGATCGCGGAAGCTCGCGACGAGCAGGTGATGGTGCCGGAGCAGGACGGCGTGCTCTTCGACGAAGACATGGCGGGTACGAATGGACCGCTGCTATCGCCGAAGCTGTTCGAGGAGCATTGCCTGTCCTACATGAAGGAGCGCGTGGCGAACGTCAGACGGCTCGGCCAGCAGGCGTTGCTCCACAACTGCGGTGACAATCGTCCGCTCATGCCGATGTTCATCGAAGCGGGCATCCAATGCTATCAGTCGCTGCAGACGAACGCCGGGATGTCGCTCGACTACCTGTACGAGCACTTCGGTCAGGACATGGTGTTCTGGGGCGGCATCGCCGTGGAGAATCTGGTAGAAGGCACGACGGACGACATCCGTCGCAATGTGCGGGAGGCGATGGAAGAAGGTTCGAAGGGGCCCGGTTTCATCCTCGGCCCGAGCCATTCCATCGCCTACGGGACGAAATACGACAACTTCATGACACTGCTGGACGAGTACACAACCGTGGCGAATCGGCTTGCCGCCGTGTGATCGCCGCCGAGGTGGAGTATGCTGTCAGAATTGGTCGCGGCCGTCGCCGTCTGTGCGGTCGCCGGGAGAGCCCTCGCTATGGATGTGACGGTACTGCCTCCGCTCGACGCCGGCGCCCCCGCGCTGGAATACGTCGTCGAGATGGTTCGCGACGCGGCGGACGAGGCCGGGGTCGATCCGAGAGTCACCATCGCCCTTCCGGAATCCGTGGACTCCGAGCTGGCCGCGTTCGTGCCGGAGGGTGACGAAGCCTTCGCGCTAGTTCCGGACGATGGTGGCGTAACGATCGTGGCGTCGGATGCGCGCGGCGCGCAGTACGGCGCGCTCTGGCTTGCCGACCGGCTTCGCGTCGAAGGAGCCGTTGCGCTCGGACGATCCGACGCGCGCGCGCCGGTTTTCAGGCGGAGGATGCTGCTCGACGGCGCAACGTACCGAGTGCCGCCGGGCGGTCCGCCGGAAGCGCTCATGGAGCTGAACGTTCGTTACTCGTGCAATACCCACACGCACATGGGTCACGCCAGTGGCGCGGCGGGGCGAGTGTACCTTGACGAGATAGATCCCCGGCTCGTGGAGGACGTAGAGCAACATCGGCGCGCGGTGGAACGGAATCGCGAACTCGGGCGGGAGCATCTGGAGCTCATCACATCCGCTCGGGAACTGCGGTCCTTTTGCGGACATGGCGGGGATGGTCGACCAGATGATCTCGCTTTACGGCGCCGACGTGACGGAGGACGGCGTGTCGCTGAACCAGGCCGCGGAGAAGCCCTGGGAAGTCTGGCAGGCGATGCAACGGCAGTATCTGCAAGCGTTCCCGGAGATCGTGGGCATCCGGTCGTCCATGGGCGACTTCAACGAGCGCTATCAGATCTGGCGCGGGCACGGTCCCGAGAGTTCATCGCTTGGAGCGACTGGCGGCATGCGGCGGTTCGTGGAGAAAGCGCGCGAGGTCGTCGTCGGCGAGCTTGGTCGCGAACTCGTCGTCTCGGCGTGGGGCAATCCGCCGGAGGAGTATCCGCTCAATCAGCCGCGGGGCGTGCGCGAGATCTTCCGCGGCATCGATGGGAGCGATTCGGTGAGCCTGCTGCTCAACGAATGCGAGCACGATTTCTATTTGAATTCGCCCCTCAACGACAACTTCGGCGTCGGCGACGTTCGTAAGGGCGTGATGTTCCAGGTGCAGCGCGAATACCAGGGCATGGGCGAGATTCCGGTGTACGTCGGACCGCGCATAGCCCAACGATTCACTCAGTGCGCCCGATACGGCGACACGGAGATCGCCGCCGCCCGCCTCTGGTGGAGCAGGAATCTGTACACCTCGCCGGTGTGCTGGACGTGGTGGAATCTGTACGCGTGGCAGCGTGCCTGTTGGGAGCCCGACGGAGACCCCTGGGAGTGGGCGCGTGACTGGAATCGCATGACGTTCGGTCCGGCGGGCGCCGAAGAGCTGGCCGACGCGCTCATGATGACCGAGGAGCTTGCCGCCCGGACGTTCTACGTTCCGGGCTACAACGGCGCGAAGCGGGATGCCTATGCGATCACTCACCGCAACACCTTCACAGACGGACGACACTACTGGCGCGTCACACCCGATCCGCAGGGCGAGGCGTTCCGTGACAACCACGTCGCCGGGCGCGTGCCGCTCCACATGGCACAGATCGAGGAGACGCGCAGGTTGAGCGGCCGGGTGCTCGAAGCCGCTCGCGTGGCGACCGAGAGGATGTCCGACGACGAACAGGCGCGCGTCGTGATGGAGTCGTTTGAGCACTTCCACGCGCTCGTTCCCATACTGACGCACTACCAACAGGCGCTCTTGCTCAAGCACTATCTGGACGAACCGTGGCATAGTGTGGAGAGGCGCGCAGAACTCCGGGCGGAGTGCGTGGAGCACTCGCGCGCCGCGCTCGCCGCATTCGACACGTACCGCGCGAGACATGATCTGTACCAGGATTCCGGAATGGTACCGCTACTACGCTCATACCTGCGGGAGTTCGGAGAGCCCGTCCCGCCGCCCATCGAAGCCGTCGAAACATTCGACATCGTGTGGCGCGAGGACCCTCCGCGCGACGGAGAGTGGCCGGAACCGTGTCACGTGTTGAACGCCGAGCGCATATCGGATTCGTCGATGGACATCAACGAGGCGCCGCATGAGCCGGACCCCGCCGACGTGGCGTACGAGGCCGCCCCTCGCGTCGTAGCATCGCCGGCGGGCCTGCACGTCCGCATCGACGTGATCGGCGCCTGGCCGCCGATGCCGATTCGCGCCGGGCGCATCTACCGTTGTGGCACGATCGCCCTGAACCTCGACACGAACCACGACGAGCGTGGGGACGCAACGTACTACCTTATCCGCGACGAAGACAGCGGCGAGCCGCGGCTGATGACCGTCATGCGCGATATGCGCCAGCGTTCGCTCAACTACGATGAACTGGACGGCGAGGTGGATGCGGGGTGCGCCGTGTCGCTGGACACGACCGACGCGGGCTACCGGTGGGAGTGCACGATACCGTGGACGATGCTCGGCGGATTCGATCCCTCGGCGGGAGTTCCGCTCGGAGTTTGCTGGGAGACGCACGACGCGCCGCCCCGGCCCGGTGTGCCGTGGGTACGACTGCGGCACCCGGTGGTACCGGCGTGGCGCAACACGCCGCCGCTCGTGTTCGCCTACGGAAGCATCCAGCGTTGAGCCCGTCGCCTAACGGGCGAGGCTGTCCGTCAGTTCCTCCGGCACGTTGGTGATCCATACCTGTCCGGTGCCGCTGACATCGCTGTTGAACGCGACGTGCTTCATGTCGGGGTTGAAGAACGGATGGGCGTGCGTCCATTGCGGGTAACCGGCGCTGTTCCGCGGATGGACCAGCGTGGCGAAACGCCGTGTTCGAACGTTCACGAGCTGGATGCCCTCGTTGGGCCAGTTCGTATCAGCTACTATCCACTCGCCGTCCAACGACGCGGACGAGTGCCAGAAATACGGCCCCTCAACGAGTGTCTCGCCGAATTCCTGGCCCTCCGCCATGACGATGAGACGCCGGTCGGGCAGGTGCGCGCAGCCCTGATGCCTGCCGGTTCTGCCCAGCGGCGAGCTGTGCGCGAAGATGTTCCTGCCGAACGTCGCGATTTCCTCGCCCCCAACGCTGACGAGCTTCATGCGGTCAACGTCATCGCCGTCGTGGTGATTCATCACGAGACCGCGCCCGTCCGGCGCCGCGGACTGGATCTTCCACTCCGACCCGAGCGGGAGCAGGTCCGAAACACTCCCGTCGGTGGCGAATCGCGCGACGCGTTGTTGCCCGTCCGTGTCGAGCACCGGCGTGAAGTACCACTGGTCGTCCGGTGTGACGGTACCGTTGGGGTGCTCGTGGCCGGGCAGGACGGTGCCGCCCCAGTCGGGCAGGCCGGTCTCCACGTGCCCGAACTCGCGTTCCTCGAATGTCTCCAGATCGACCGTCCACGCGGTGCCCCGGTCGAAGAGATAGGCCACGCCGCGAGTGCCCGACAGGGCGACGCCGCCCAGGCGTTCTCTCTCGGTAAGCTGCACGAGATTCGTGCCGTCGGTATCCACGCGGAACAGGTCCCACGGCGCGTTGCGGTCGCCGCAGCGCATCGCCCGGAACACAATCGATCGACCGTCGTGGGTGAAGCCGTTATTCGGGCTTCGGTACCAGTACGGCAGGTTCATGCTGGTCGTGGGGAAGCTCGTGAGCTGCACGACCCACTGATCCGCGCTCGGGTCGGCGGGTAGGACGCGCTCATGCTGGTATGTACGACCTTTGGCCATCGTGTCTCCTCGCGCTCCAGATGCGCACGGAAACGTACCGGGCAGAGCGTGGCGAACGTAGGGGCGTTGAAGTGCAGTGAGGTATGCGCGTATCTGTGTCTCACGCAAAGACGCAAAGACCGCGAAGGTGAACCGCGTGAGGCCACGACGCCGGAGAGCGGACATTCGTGTCCGCGTGAGCTGGAAGAAGTGGCGCGGACGCCCTCATTCGCGCGACGAAGGGCGACCGCCGGTCGCCCCTGCCCAACCCGCCCGTTTCGTCTATCCCAGCGCCGCAACGATCGCCCGAAGCGAATCGAGCGCCTTGCGCTCCCCCGCCCCGGCCTGACGCACGTGCTCCGCGGCTTCCGGACTCGTCATCGTCGCTTCGCTGGCCTCCGGAGGAGGGAACGGATCGAGCTGCTGTACTTCGCTCAGCGCGTCGCGTACAGCGGAGTAGCGTTCGATGGCTTCGTCGAACGCGCCGTCTCCGCCGATGCGTTCCTTCGCCTCGCGGAGGAAGTTGACGGCTTCCGCGCGGCACTCGTGCCACACCTCGGCGTTGTAGCTGTGCCCGAATCTACCCGCACTTCCGTTCTCAAGGGCGTTCACCCACGCGTCGAACGCGGCCGGGCCGGTGACGTAGTTGCCGTACTTCCAGTCGCCCGGATCGTCGGCATGCTTGAGGGCGAACGCCAGCGACGCGCGAACGATCTCGTCGTCCGGTCTCGGCTCCGACGGGCGAGTCGAGTACAGCTCGATCAGGCCTATCTCCGTGTCGCCGAGCTCGCGCCATGGCTTCGGACCCTCGCCCTCGTCCAACGTCGGGCCGGAGTAGTAGTAGCCCACGTCGTCGTAGCCGTGGACCGTGTAGTATTCCGGCACTCTGAGTTCCCAGCCATACACCGGGATGTCTTCGTCGATGCATCGCCGGACATACGTCCAGGCGGCCTCCTGTTTGGCGGCGAAGTCGGGTTTGCGCTTCCAGGTGATGACGCCGTCGATATCGTAGCCGAGATTGGCGCCGTTTTTGAAGAGCATCTCCGTGTGCCACGCCGTCGGTCCGCTTGGGCACGCGTCTGGCGAGAAGTTGATGATGAACGCGTGTCCCGTGCCGCCGAATATCCACGCCCGGGTGACGGCAGGCATCCGGCCCTGCGCCGACAGCCAGTCGACACATCCCTTGATGCATCCCATGTGGCTCGTCCATGCGCTGTTCCAACGCAGTCCCTCGAGTTCCTTCGTCATGACAGGCCTCCGTGTCGGTGGTGCGAATGGTCGGAGATCCTCGCGCATCGCGGACCGGCCGTCGTACAGCCGCCGCTTCACTGTTCCGGCCGGGACACCGAGCGACGAGGCGATCTCGCGAACCGAGTATCCCTCGAGATAGTGCATGCGAACGCAATCGCGCAGGCCGGGCGAGAGAGCGCGGATCGCTCCGTTCACGGTGTCCGCGAGTTCGCTGTGCTGCGCGCTGTGTGCGGGAGACTCCGCATCGCAGCTTTCCGCCTCGCTCAAAGGCTCGGTATCGATCTCGCTGCGGCGGAGGCGACGATCGCACGCCGTCCTCGTGATCTGCCTCAGCCATGCCGGAAAGCTGGCCGGTTCGCGAAGCTGTTCAAGCGAACGATACGCGGTGACGAACGCCTCCTGCGCGGCGTCCTCGGCGTCGTGCTTGTTGCCGAGCCGGGCTTGCGTCCACGCGAGCACCGCACCGCTGAATCGCCGAACGAGATAGGCGAACGCTTCATGGTCGCCTGATTGCGCCTTCGCGACGAGCGATGCTAGTGACTCCACGCGATCTCCCTTCCGAAGCGCCGAACCGCGACGCTCATCAATAGAGAGCCGTACCCGGCGCGGATGGTTCGGTCAGGAGCGCCAGTCCGCGCGGAATCTTTCCAGCAGGCTGTGGCGGTCGCCGGCGATGCAGTAGAACGTACCGTGTACCTCCCGCGATTCCCGCGGCGCGAGGGAGTCCATGTGCGGCTCGGTATGGATACACCCAAGTGCCGTGTTGTTCAGAAAATGCTGTGGCCGGACGTCCCATGCGACGCCGATGGTGTGTAGTCCGTCAACGGACTCCAGGCAGATGATGTCGTCCGCCGGATCGCTCTGACGTTCGTGCAGAATGGGCGTCCCCTGTTCGCGCTGAATGTCCGCGGATCGGACGAACGTCCCACCGCGCCGCGCGAAGACACGCTCGCCCGTCGCGTCGCGAAAGGGCTCGCACCGGTCCATGCACGGGCAGAACTGTACCATGAGATCCGGGATCGTCTCCTGGCCCTCGTTGTGGAAGCCCCACGTGATCCAGGCACAGTCCTCGTCGGCTCGGACCTCCGACCAGAACGAGCACTTCCCGGGCACCGCAACATCGTACCGCAGATGCCGCCCCGGCTCGACCGTTTCCCACTCCGGCACGATGTGGACGTACCGCTTCCTCAGCTCGACGAAGCCGCCGCCCGCGATGTGATCGATGTAGTATGTCTCTCCCATCGCGCGGCTGTAGATGATCTCCGGCGCGCGCAGCGTGATTGCGCCGTCGCCCTCCGACAACCAGTCAGGTCGTAGCGCGACGATGGCTTCGCGCCTCGGCTCCCGGCCGATCGCGCTGATCTCTCTCGCCGGGGCTTCGATGTGAATCATCGCTGTTCCTCAACGGCCTTGAAGCTGTACAGGTCCATGTCCCGCAGGTGGAAACGCAGCCGAATCGTCTTGCCGGTCATCGATGCGATGGCCTCCGGGCTCCCGTTCCACGAGTGGCGATGCGCGGTGCTGTCTGAGCTGATGGGGTCGGCCTCCTCGCGGGTCAGCCCCGCCACGGGAGTCAGGCTCTCATCCAGCACCTCCACGCGGAGGCTGCCGCTGCCGGTTCCGCCTAGCGTCTCGGCATTGCTCGACAGGTGCCCGCCCGGCCAGACGACGGGCTTCGTCGTCAACGTTCCGTCGAAACGATTCGCTCGCAGCGAGCAGAAGCCGTCCGCGCGAAGCTGCGCCATACCCATTCCACGTCCGAATGTCAGATGTCGATTCCCGTGCATCGCCGGGCCGCCCCAGTAGTAGAACCAGAGCGTGTCGATTCCGCCCCACGGATTGGGCATCGCGCCGCCGCGCGTGCGAATCGGAGGGCTGAGCGCCGTGTCCGTGATCTGACAGTCGAAAGCGCCCACCGCGCCGCCTCCCGGAGACGGGGGCAGGAACGACGTCCGCGGCCGGACGCGGCTCCACTCGACGGTATCCCGGCTGAAGAGCAGCTCCATCTCGCCCCACGGGTCGTTCGTTTCCCAGTACCACTGAAACAGCCCGACCCAGACACCCTCGTAGGGGAACGCGTGCGCGTGGTAAATCTGTCCGGCCGGATCGTCTTCGAGATCAGGCACGACGACACGTGTCGGCTCGTCCGGCTCACCCGGTCCGGCGAGTTGCGCGCGCTCCATGTTCGCCGCGACCCGGTGCGCGACTCGTGGCAGCGTCCAGCGGTAGATGTCCTCCTTGCCGCGCCCGATCAGGACATACGGGAACTCAGGGTCCGGCCCGAGTGTGGCGGTAGTTCGGTCGTGGAACCCGTGCTCGAATCCGTTCGGACGCTCCTGCGCCCACCGCCAGTGGACGCCGTCCCGCGACTTCAGGAAGTATCCGAGGTAGTGGGTGCTCTCCGCGGGCCAGCACAGGCTGATGAACATAGTCCACGGCTCTTCCTGGTCCGGTTCGTGGAGGATCGTCGGTGACGCTGTGCGTCCCGCCGGACCGAGGTCGAGCACGATGTTGGTGCGTTCGCCGTTCGGCCCGCGGTAGACATCGAACTCCGGCCTGTGCCAACGGATGCCGTCTTCCGAGACGACCATGCAGATCGCGAAGACAATCTCGGGGCACGCCTCCGGGTGAAGCGTGACATACCACGCCTTCCAGAGCCCGTCCGCGGGATCGACGTACACTCCGGCGAGATAGATCACGCCAGCGCCTTCCCATGGCGCTTCTACCGTGTAGACCGGGTTGTCGTAGTACTTGTGCGGCTGGTGGACGATCCGCTGCAGGCGGACGGACTGCTCGATGATCGCGTCGTCAAGAAAGAGCTGTGCGTTGCGTAGATCGTAAGACATGCTGGCGCCTCGCTGTTCGCGGTTGCGGAGGGTGTATCGTGTCAGCCGCCCACCTCAGGCGGCCACCAGTCGGTTCGCTGAACGAGCTTCCCGTTTTGCAGGAAGCAGTCGTCGCGGGCTGCGAGTATCTCGATGAGCCGGTCCCGCCACATGGCGACGCGGTCCAGCGCTCCCGGATCGTTCGCGGCGTTGTGGAGTTCGCGCCGGTCGGCGGCGATGTCGAAGAAGCGTTCCTCGCCACTCGCGGGCAGCCAGACGTACTTCTCGCGTCCGTCCGTGAGGTAGTGCATCGCCTCGTCGGTGGAGTAGCACGGTGAGTGCTCGCCGTGGATGTAGTCGCGCCATGGTTCGCCGCGTATCGCGTCCAGCACACTCGCGCCGGTCACCGTGTCCGGCAGGTCGACGCCGCACGCGTCCAGAACGGTCGGCATGACGTCCTGCAGTCCGACGACCTGCGGGAACGTGCCGCTTGGCAGCTCCAGCCCAGCCGGATACTGCATCAGGAACGGCACGCGCGCCGAGCCCTCGTACGCGTAGGTCTTGCGTAGCAGATTGTGGTCGCCCTGCATGTCGCCGTGATCCGCGACGAAGACGAAGAGCGTGTTCCCCACCAGGTCCCGCTCGTGGAGTCCGCGCATCAGGCTGCCGAGTTCGTAGTCGAGATGACTCACGTTGCCCATGTAGCCCACGCGCATCCGGCGCAACTGCTCCGGCGTGAGTCGGCCATGCCACGCGCGTATGTCGAGACCGGGATTCGGAACGTCATACCTGCCCGCCCAATCGCCGACCGGCACCTCCGGCAGATCGCGGCCGTCGTACATGTCCCAGAACGCCTGCGGCGGATCGTAGGGCGAATGGGGTCGCAGGTGGGAGCACCACATGAAGAACGGCCTCGTCGGGTCGCGACGGTCGAGCTGATCGAGCGTGACCGCTGTTGTCCACGTCGAGGGGTGACATCGCTCGTCGAGGTGCCACGGGAGGGCCGTCCAGCCGTTCGGATCGACGCCGTGGCCGAACTCCGACGCGTCCGGTCCGACTTCGCGCTTGAGCCACTCGTCGTAGTCGTCCACACCCGGGCGCAAGTCGTGCGGAATCACCGTGTGGAAGCCGTAGAGCTTCCTGCGCGGGTGCAGGTTCCGCCAGCCGACGTTGATGCAGTGGTAGTCCGCGTCGGCGAGCACCTGCGCGAGTGTGTTTCGCTCATGCCACTCCTCGCTGCTGTAGCCCACGAGCCCGCATGTGTGGCTCCCCTGTCCGCCGAGCATCACCCGGCGCGCTCCGGTAGTCGAGGGGATCTCCGAGTACGCGTTCGGGAAATACGCACCGCGCTGGATGAACGAGTCGGCGTTCGGCGTCTCGACGAGCGGGTGGCCCGCGATGCTCAGGTGGTCGCCGCGGTGCTGGTCGGTGGTCCAGAGCACGACGTTCGGGCGCTTCCTATCCATGCGAACTCTCCGTCGATGGCGTCTCGTCCTCTGATGCGGGTTGGCCCACACTGAACCGTCGCAGGAGCCGCGGCATGAGCCATTGGCTCACCCACGCCGAGAGGAACAGAATCGGTACGAACACCACGATCATCCGGTAGCGTGGCACCACGTGGAACGCCGTCGCGAGCCCGAGTTGGAACAGATAGAGCGCCCAGAGCAATTGCTGCGATGGATCGCGCAGCCCACTACGCAGCCAGAACACCAGTCCTATCAGCAGAGCCGTCAGCGATGGTAGCCAGATCGGCCAGAGCCGGTCCACTGGATGGGTGAAATCGGCGACGTTGAAATAGAACAGCTTCTTCGCCGCCAGCAGCGCCTCTCGGCCCGGATTGTTCGTGATGAAGTCCAGGGCATGCCTGCGGAACACCGTGTTGACCTCGAACTCATCGTACTTCGTCGTGTATTGTTTGCTCCAGAGCAGCTCTGTACCCGGGAACATGCCGGTTGCGGCGGCTCCTCCCTGGGTCAGGTCCTCCTTCATCGCTGCCGGCCACGGTGGCCTGGCCGTGCCCGTTGCGCCATCCCAGTGACCACGCAGGATATTGAGCCAGCCCTGGGAGGAAAGGACGATCCGGTCGTAGACGACATAATTCCGCACCAGCCAGGGCGCCATCGGCACGGTGAATGCCGCGCCGAACGCTATGACCGCGATGATCCGGTGGCGTATGGAAATGCCTGCCTGGCGCAAGAGCCACAGGCCAATCGGGATCGCGTAGACGCCTCCCTCCCAACGCATCGTGGCGTAGAGCCCGAGTAGCAGGCCCGCGACGACGGCGCGCACGGGCAGGCGCCAGTCTGCTGCGATGAGCACGGCGCAGACAGCGACGAGTAGCGCCGTGTAGAGCGGGATGTTGTTGAGTCTCCCGCTCATGATGAGCAGGTGCGGCCAGAACATCGACAGCACGAACGCCACGAACCCGGCCGTCCGTCCCCACAGTTTGCCCGCGATCGCGCGGACCATGAACGGAATCGACATGCAGGCCGCGAATAGAATCGCGGCGAGCACGACATGAGCTGTGGGAGTGATCCCGAAGGCGAGATATAACAAGTAGATAAGGAACGGGTACCCCGGCGGCATGTACGCCGAGGGAATAGTCGGTTCGAAGAATGCGAACGTGCCGTGCTCGAACAGGTTCCGGGCGACGATTCCGAATTCCCACAGGTAGGGATCCGTCGGCTTCGCGTACGCCACCATCAGATACAGCCGGATCGCGATGCCCGCGATTGCCGTCAGCCAGACGATCGTCCGATGAGCGCTGCTGTCGAACCAGTCATCCGGTATGCCCTGACGGAACACGGCGAACCTCCTTGCGGGTGTAGTGTGCTATCGCATCCGATGACGACTTCCGTCTGCGAATATCGCGGGACCGGCGACGCGCGGCCAGCCTACTCGGCTCGGCGCCGCAGTCCGTCTGCCAACCACGGGGTCGCGACAGTGCCGATCCACGCGGCGAAGAACAGGATCGGGACGAATGCAACCGCCATCCGGTAACGCGGCTGGACGAACACCACAATGCACGTCGCGAGCTGAAGGGCATACACCATCCAGAGCGCGGCTTTCCGAGGCGATCCGCGTTGACGCTTGAGCCAGAATACGAGCCCGATGGCGAGCGCCAGGAACGTAGGTATCCAGACCAGCCAGCGCTTGTCCACCGGGTGAGTGAAATCGGCGACGACGAAGTAGTACGCCTTGCGCAACGCCAGTTCGATCTCTCGGGCCGGATGTTCGAGCGCGTACTCCGCTACGGCGTCGCGGAAATAGCGATCGCGAGCGATCTCATCCGCGGGCTCATCGATCTCGTCGAGTGCGACCGGAGGGTCGAACGGCAGCTCCGCCCAGTTTCCGGCCTCGTTGCGTCCGGTTCCCAGGGTCGCACGATTGTGGCCGCGCGCCAGGTTGAACCCCGCCGACGTGCTCAGCACCGGCGCGTTGAACACGACCGCGTTGCGCATTACCCACGGCGCGATGGGGAGAATCGACGTGGCGACCAGAATCGCGCCGAGCACGGCGCGCCGAGACCACGGCCCGTCCATCGTCCGGAGGAGGAGGTAGCCGAGGGGCAGCAGCATCAGCGCGCCCTCGAACCGCATCGTCATGTGGAGTCCGAGCAAGAGCCCGGAGAGCCACGCCCGTCGCATCGCGGGCAGATCGTCTCGCATCATGATCGCGATCGCTCCGACAAGCAGGGCCGTGGAGATCGGTAGGCTGTGGTACCGACCGGACATGAGCACCAGGTGGGGCCAGAACAGCGCCAGTGCCAGCGCGATGAATCCCGTGAGATCGCCCCAGATGCGCCGAGCGATCCATCCGATGAGCAGCGCGAGTGCCAGCGACGCCGCCAACAGGATGCCGCCCAGAACGGCGTGCGCCGATGGTCCCACGCCGAGCGTGGTGTAGACCAGGTAGATCAGGATCGGGTAGCCGGGGGGCATGTACGCCGTCGGCGCAGTTGGGCTGAAGAACGCGAACGTGCCGCGGTTCAACAGGTTCTCGGCAATGACGCCGAACTCCCACAGATTCGGCTCGAGCGGTGACGCGTACCGAACCTTCACAAACAGGCGGAGCAGCGCTCCCAGCGCGACCGTGGCGATCACGACAGGACGCGTCACGAGGCGGCGTAGCGTAAGGGCGACGATGTCGCTACGCTTCGACACGGACGTTGCCGATCATCACCGCGTCGCTCGTATTGCTCGTAGAGCGATCTACGTTCTCGCCACCCACGGAGTAGATCGTGTCGCCGACGATGCAGGCGGCGTTGTCGTTCAAGCCGTGCGGCATACGATCCGCGGCGAGTTCTGTCGCGCCGGTGGCCGTGTCGTACAGCCAGACGAGATCGCTGTATTCGCCGACGATGCCCACCCTCTCCTCGCTCGTTACGCGATGGTACATCACCATGTCGCCGCCGATCCGGTGTCGCACCACGCCGCCCATGAGCGCCACGTGGCGGTCATCGACCGTCACCGCGGCGCCGCCGTACAGTTCGACCGGCAGCGACGGCTCGGCATGCCACGAGTCGGCGTCGATGTCGTAGCGATACACGTCGTCGTAGTAGAAGAACTCGCGTTCGCCATCCGGCGCGACGACGCAGTCATAGCCGCCGAACACCCATACGTCGCCGGCAACAGCCGTTGCGACGCACCCGGAACGCTGGGTGAACGGCGGATCGGCGGCGGTTACCCAGCCGGAATCGAGGTCGGAGAGCCGCAGCACCTCGACCGTTGTCACGTTTCCGGCGGTAAACGTGCCGCCCTTCTTCGTCTCCCACTCGCCGCCGCCGACGGCGACGACTGTATCGTCGGTTGCGGCGACTGTTCCCTTCGCGCGGCCCTGATGGAGGTCCGGCAGCCGATCCCAGCGCCACCTATCGCCGTCGCGGCTCAGGAGCCACGCGTCGGCCAGGGCGAGCGGGCCGCCGCGCCCGGCTCTCCTGCCGCCGACGACGACGAATGCTTCGCCCACGGTGCAGCCGGACGTGTAGCACCTACCCACAGGCATCGGATCGAGCGGGAACCAGTCGCCGCGCTCCACATCGTACCACCACGCGAGTTCGGACTCCCGCCAGGGCTGCGTCATCCCGGCGGCATGGACGGGGACGCCGCCGACGACGCCCATTGCGCCGCCCTTGGCGTACTGCGGGAACCAGCGCCCGTCCGTCCAATCGATGCGTACCATGTCGCCTCTCTCTCCACGGTCCGTCGACCGCGCGTCCGAGCGTGCTCAGAACTTGTGACCGGGGCGTTGCCAGCCATACGTCCAGTCCACCGACCGGTAGCCCATGTTGCCGTAGAGCGACTGAGCGCGCCAGTTCTCCGATGCCGTACTGATTGATGCGTGTCGGTAGCCACGCTCCTTCACGTATCCGAGCGCAGTGCGCAGGAGCCACTTGCCGATGCCATTCCTCTGGAACTCGCGCCTGACATGAAGCGACGTGCAGAACGCCCACTCCTGGGCTTCGTCCGCGCGAGAGAAATCGCCGGCGGAGACGTGCCAGCAGCGCGCGGCCTCGACCTCGCCCATCATGCACTGCACCTGCAATCCGGGCAGCGCGCCGCCGCCCGGGACCTCCATCACGCGAAGCTCCGCGCCTGCTACCGGCAGCGTCGACGCTGTTGGCGCAGGGGCGAAGTCCGGCCAGTCGAGAAAGACTTCGCCGCATACGCGCGAGTATCCCGCAAGGCCGAGCGCCGAACCGATGTGGTCCAGCTCATCGGAGAGGTACGCCGCGCCGAAGCAGAAGAACGGGTAGCGGTACGCCTGGTCGAACGCGAGAGAAGGGGCAATCGACCGCGCGCCGATATGGGATTCCGCCTCCGCCAGAACGGCCTGCCCGGCCCGGTGATCGTTGCGACGGAACGCGAGGAACCTGACGACGCCGATGCTCTGGCGATACGGGTCCTCCGGCAACTGCATGCCCGCGTGCGCGAACGCGTGAACCTCGCCGCCGTCGATGGCAACGACTACCGTCTCGTCGTCGAGCGTGGATTCCGGCGACGTGGCCGGGTCGCTCGCAAGCGCCTTTGCCATGTCGTCAGAGGCCACAGGCCAGCAGTGCGGCACTCCGCGCACGACATCGTTGTACAGCGCGGTGACGTCGTCGACCATCGACGGATCGTACTGGGCGATCTCCATTCGGTTCCTCTCCGGATCGTGACTCAGACGCGACGGTACTCAAGCAGGACGCTGCCCGGTGCCGAGGGAATCGAGACAGTGAGCTGCTTCAAGTCCCAGGTACCGATCTCGTGGAACGGCTCCTGGTCGAATGTCCGGCTCAGGGATATCTCGTACCGAGCGTCGTCTTCGATCTCGCGCAGGCCCGCGGCCATAGTGAGGAACGGGCTTTCGTCGCGGCGCAGGAACACCGCGCATCCGGCGCCGAGGTCCGGGCGATGGAACTGGTACGCGCACCAGTCGTGGCGTTCGACGGTGAGCGGCACAAGGAGGTGCATATCGCCCAGAAGATATGGGCGCAGGCGCTTCACTTCCTCCACCGCCGCCTTCACCTGTTCGACCGGATAGTCCTCCGCGAGGATGTCAGTGTAGAGGGTGAGGCCGGTGGAGAACGAGCTCCGAACGTCGTACGGCTCGAACGTCCAGACGGATGCACTGTGCAGCGGGATCCACCGCGAGAGTCCAGCGGTTTGCGATTGCGCTCCGATCTGCAGGTTGTTGCCTTCGTCCATGGCGCCGACGTCGGTGTAGTCGCTCCTCCACAGGGGGTAGGATCGGCGAGTCGTCTCGAGGTCGAGTCGTCTGCCGCCGCTGGCGCAGTTGTCGATGAGCAGGCCTGGATGGCGCTCCTTCAGCTCATCCCACATGGCGTACAACCCCTCGATGTGGCGGATCTCCGCCATCCCGATTCGGTCGGACGTGTCAGCCGCTTTCCAGTGGGGCGCCGGGTCCATGTTGAAATCCTGCCGGTAGATGTCGATGCCGACCTCGGCGATCGTATCCGAAATCATGTCCGTGATGTACCGGCGAGCGTCCGAGTTGCCCAGGTCCAGCAGGAAGGTGCTGTCGTTGCCGGGCGCGCTGAGCAGGAACTCCGGGTGCTCGCGATGGATGCGTGTTCCCGCCTGCACTCGTTCCGGTTCGAACCAGAGGATGAACTTCATGTCGTTTTCGTGCGATGCGTCGGCGACAGGTTTCAGGCCGCGCGGAAAACGGTCGCGCCGGACGTCCCACGTTCCGACTTCGGATGCCCAGTCGCCGCCTTCGCCGTACCAGCACGCATCGACCCAGAACGCCTCCAGGCCAAGCTCGCGCGCACGACCGATCGCGCGAATGCTGTCTTCCTCTCCGGCGTGGCCGGTGAGGTAGAAGACGAGTTGCCGGGGGTGGCTGATCGGCGGAAGCGCGGGGCCGTCGCCGTCGCGTGGAGTGTAGTTGTCGAGGATCGTCCGGCGCAGGAGGTTCGTGCCGATGTCGGGATCGTCGCCGTTCCAGCGCACCGCGAGTATGCGCGGGGTGCGCACTCGTTCACCGGGCTTGAGCGAGAGGCTCGCCCGTGCCATTCCGGCGGTAACGCGCAGGGCGTTCTCGCTGCGCTGGAACGTCATACGCCATCCGCCCGACCAGCCGATGGCAAGCGCCAGGCCTCCAGTGCCCCAGTCGATATTCACAAACGGAAACGCACCGTCGGATGAGCGGCCGGCTGTCGGTTCGATGACCAGTTCGTCGTCGACGCGCAGCTTGGCGTCCTGCGGCAGGAAGTCGTCAACACGGCACAGGCTGCCGTTGGCGTGGTGTATGGTGATAGCCGGCTCACCGCCCATTGGCATGGTCCAGTCGAGGGGTAGGATGTCCTCTACGAGCGGCGCGTCTTCTTCCCCGGTGTTCTCGAGTTCGAGCAGCCATTCCGCGGCGTCTCGCCCGGGCAGACGACGCATGGTGGTCGTCACCTCCAAGCCCGATGCGGCATCGCGAGCCGTCATGATTCGCTCTCTCGACTCGGCGTCGAGGTCGCCGTGCCAGCGGCTGATGCGGGCTGCGGAATCGGCGCCGTCGATTCGCATCGAAAAAGGCGGTAACGGAGAACCCCACGGACTACGTCTGGACATCGGCTGCACTCCGGATTCGTGATCGGATCGGTATCATCAGGCGAACCGACAGAATAGCCGTCCGGCGGCGCGGACCCAAGGGAGCAGGTTGACCGCTCCCGCCGGTGTCGGTACACATCCGTAGCGGAAACCACGCGCCGTTTCGCGCCACGTTCGGACACGAGGGATACCGGCTCAGTGACCCACAAACTCATCGCCATCGCTCTTGCCGGCGCTGTCGGCACTCTGGCACGTTACGGCCTGTCAGGACTCGTGCAGAGGTTCGCGCCGGTCGGATTCCCGTGGGGTACGTTCGTCGTGAACATCTGCGGCTGCTTCCTCTTCGGGCTGGTCTGGACGTTGGCGGCGGAGCGGTTCCTGATCGGAAACGACGTTCGGATCGTTGTACTCACCGGGTTCATGGGGGCGTTCACGACCTTCTCGACGTTCATGTTCGAGTCGGGGCAGCTCATGCGCGACGCCGAATGGCTGCTCGCCCTTGGAAACGTGGCGGGACAGTCGGTTGTTGGACTTGTCGCGGTATTCGCCGGGCTCGCCGTTGGGAGACTCATCTGAGGGGGCGATAGATGAAATTGCCGTCCGAAGCCGAGTTGCTGCGCGTATTCATCGGAGAGAGCGATCGCTGGGATGGGCGCCCGCTGTATGAGGCGATCGTCCACGAAGCCAGAGCGCGAGGCATGGCCGGAGCGACCGTCCTGCGGGGTACGCTGGGGTTCGGCGCGCACAGCCGGATTCACACGGCGAAGATCCTGCGCCTCTCCGAAGACCTGCCCATCGTTATCGAGATCGTCGACACCCTGGAACGTATCGCCGACTTTCTGCCGGATCTCGACGGCATGATCGACGAGGGGCTCGTGACGCTCGAGCGGGTGCGCGTGCTCGCCTACCGGCACAGCAAGGGCGCCGCCGAGCTGCACGACGACGCCTGAGCGCGTGGTGGACGCGTCGAACGCTACCGCATGCGGGCGATGCCGACCCTCTTCGCGGCGAGGTCATCGAACATACCAGCTACCTCAGCGCGGTCGAGCGGCGCGGTAACGCGCCTGCCGGTGACGTGCGAGAGGAATATCGCGTTCACGAGTTCCACCGCGGCTCTGCACTCGGTTCCCGATCCCTCGAACAACTCCTCGCCATTCACGGTGTTCAGGAAGTTCTCGTAGTAGAGGTCGCGGCCCTCCTTCTCGAGCGCGACGGGCGCGATGTCTTCCCATTCGCCAAGCTCCGGCTTGTCCTCGGGAGACTCGGCGATGAATTTCGACGCCGCGAGGCTGCGCCGGGCGATCTGCCCACCGCGCATGACAGCCTCGTCGCCTTCGAAGATGTTCGGAGCGCCGCCGTTACCGCCGGCGGAGCAGAGCGACAGGCTGATCGTCCCGACCCAGCCGCTCTCGAAACGTGCGATGGCCATGCTGAGGTCGTCCACCTCGTTCCGGTGCCCCCAGTTCGCCGCCATCGCGGACACTTCCACCGGTGCGCCGAGCAGATAGCAGATCGCGTCCATGTCATGGACGTACTGGTTGATGAGCGCGCCGCCGCCTTCCTGCGCCCACGTGCCGCGCCACTCGCCGCTGGCGTAGTACTTCTCGTTGCGGACGCCGGCAGTGCTCCAGAAGAATCGCATCGGACGGCCAAGGCCGCCGTCGCGCAGCACCTTCCCCATGCCGCGCATGGCGCCGCTCCAGCGCCGCTGGTGCCCGACGCCAAGTACGACGCCCGCCTTGTCGCACGCTTCGATCATAGCGTCGCACTCGGCGACGCTGATTGCCAACGGCTTCTCGGTCAGCACGTGCAGACCGCTCTCCGCCGCGTGGATCGCCATCGGTGCGTGGAGGTAGTGCGGCGTCCCCAGCGCGACAGCGTCGAGCTCCTCCTTCTCGATCATCTCGCGGTAGTCGGTGTAGATCGGCACGTCCGCTTCGGCCTCGGCACGCCGGTCCTCGGCTACGGCCCGGTCGATGTCGCAAATCGCTACAAGTTCCGCGGCAGGTGACGACAAGCACGTTTTGGCGTGGCCGAACCCCATCCCGCCGACGCCGATGACGCCGAACCGCAGTTTGTCGTACTTCGCCATGCTGATCTCCATGTGCGTGGTCGATCTCAGTGATGGAACAGTCTGATGCCGGTGTGCGCCATAGCGATGCCGTATTCGTCGCACGCGGCGTTGACAAGATCGTCCCGGAGCGAGCCGCCGGGCTGCGCGATGTAGCCGACTCCGCTCTGTGACACGCGGTCGACGGTGTCGCGGAACGGGATGAACCCGTCGGAGGCCAGTGCCACGCCGGACAGCCCGTCAAGCCAGGTGCGTCGTTCGTTTTTCGAGAGTCGCGTGGGGGTCTCCGAAAACGCCTGCTCCCAGAATCGCTGCTCAGCCGGGGCGAGGTCGTCGCGCAGGTAGCCGTCGATGGCATTGTCACGCTCCGGGCGGCGCAGGCCGTCTGCGAAGTCTAGACCGAGGGTGGACGGGTGCTGCCGGAGATACCACGTGTCGGCCTTTGCGGAGGCTAGACGGGCGCAGTGAACGCGCGACTGCTGCCCCGCTCCGACACCGACCACCTGCCCGTCGACGGCAAGGCAGATGGAGTTCGACTGTGTGAACTTCAGCGCGATCAGCGCGACGAGAAGGTCGCGGGTCGCATCGTTCGGGATGGAGGTATTCCCGGCGACGACCTTGCCCAGGTCCGCGCGCGTGATACGCAGGGCGTTGTGGCTCTGGGCGAGCGTCACGCCGAACACCTCCCGCTCCTCGACGTCACGCGGCTCGTACGACGGGTCCATCTCCAGAACGAGATAGCGTCCGTTCTGCTTCTCCTTCAGGATTTCGAGCGCCTCGGGCTCGAATCCGGGCGCGGCGATGCCGTCCGACACTTCGCGGCGGATCAGCCGGGCGGTTGCCACGTCCACTGTATCGCTGACGGCGACAAAGTCTCCGAACGAGGACACCCGGTCGGCGCCGCGAGCCCGTGCATATGCGGACGCGATTGGTGACAGCTCCATGTCGGCGACGAAGTTCGCGGCGCGCGTGGGGTCGTTCATCTCGACGGCCACCGCCGCCCCCGCCGGGCTGACGTGTTTGAATGAGGCCGCTGCGGGCAGCCCGATCGCGTCCTTCAGCTCCCGGACAAGCTGCCACGCGTTCAGCGCGTCGAGCAGGTTGATGTAGCCCGGCGCGCCGTTGAGTACGGTGAACGGAAGCTTCGGTCCGGTCGCGGTCGCGCTCGCCGGCTTCTGGTTCGGATTCATGCCGTATCGGAGTTCAATCGATTGCATCGTGTTTCCCTCGCAACTGTGATCGGACATTCACTCGCCCCGTATGTACCACGGGCTCGTGAACGCCACGTGACCGTCCATCTGTCTGACCTTTAGATAGTACGCCGTGCGCGCCGCGGATGGATTCGCGTCGTCCTGCCATTCGAACGAAACGTCCGACGGCGCCTCCGTATCGCGGAGCCGTTGCACGGTGACCCGCTGCCCGACCCCACCGGCGGAGTAGACCGTTGGCTCCGCGCCGATATCGCCCACAGGGATATCGAACTCGCACGGTTCGCTCGTAAAGTGCAGCCGCGCATCCGACGGTGCGTCGATCTCAACAATGACGCCGTCTTCGTCGCCCGTAGTCTGACTCTTCCATGCGACGTGACGCTCCGACTGCTCCACGATGCGCTCAAGCGGCGTATCGAAGGCGTAGGGCTTCGCGTGGAGGATACTCCCCGCGCTGAGTGTGAGAGAACCGTCCCAGACCGTCTGGAAGTACCGCGGGATCTGCCTCATACCGGTCCACGCGACGCGGACGCGATACGAGAGCGGCGCGTCGTCGTTGATCGGAACGGAGTGCGCGCTTTTCGCCGCGTCGTCGCCACCATCGAAACGGAATATCTCTACTGATTCGATGCCGTCGCAGCCGACGACTCGTCCACGTATCGTCGGCGCGCTGGTGGCGTGAAACTCGGCGCCGATGGGCTGCTCGTCGCACGTCGCGTCGACGATGATCCGGGCGCCGGAGGTGGCGTAGCAGCGTCGCTCCTTCAGGCCTCGGAATATCGATTCACGCGAAAGCTCCGCCGCCGGGACGCACGTCAGCCCGCCGTAGACGCCGAATATCTTCGTGCCGGGTTGGGCCGCGCCCGGGCGTCCCTTGTGGTCGTCGCTTCCGGCGCAGAATCCGACGGTCATTCCCCTCCGTAGCGCGTCGTCGATGAACCACTCGAAGAGACCCCAGCCGCTGTACACTTCGATGACCGGCTCCAGCGCCGAGTCGTGGAACGCGAGATTCGCGTACCGTCCGCCGACATGGGGTATCGACAGCACATCGGTACGGCCGTCGAACTCGCCGAACAGCTCGCTGACGGGATATCGGTCGGTGGATGGGTCCGACTCGCCGTCGTCGACGTTGAGGTGGCTCGACCGATAGATGGTCTCGTCGTCTCCGAGGAAAATGACGTTCCGGTCGCCGCCGCACGAGGAATTGCCGGACCACTCGTAGCCGGGGAAAGCGACGAACCTGCCCGGCTCGTTGAACTCCTTTGCCGCCGACTGGATTGCCGCCCAGCCCTCGTCCGAGATGTCGAGATCGTTGCCCTGATTCGTTGCGAAATCGATCGCTGCCATGTCGCGGGCATACCCGAAGTAGTCGCGTACCGTTCCCAGCCCGAGTGCCTCGCTCGACTGGCCGTGGTTGTCGCCCCAGTACCGATTCCGATCGGGCGGGATCGTGGAGCAGATGCAGGGATTCGAGATCGCCTCGAGGCCCGTGTCGACGTGCCTAGCCCGGAGACGCAACACGCCGGGCTCCGGAGGCGCCGCCACATCTACGCGCTTCACGCCTCGGTCGTCGTCGTCGAAAGCGCATGGGACAGGACCTACCGCCTCAACGTCGCCTTCGAGCGTGATCTCTACCGCGCCGGTGAATCCTTCCGCGACGTTTCCCCACATGTCCTGCGCGCGAATCACGGTCGATACCGTGCCTCCGCTCGTGGCCTGAGAGGGAATCGTCGCAACGATCCGCTCCGCCGGTCCGCATACGACGCCGACCGATGGGCAGTCGTCGAGCGCGATGAAGCGGCGCGTATTCAACGGATCGACGAATACCTGCCAGATCGATGCGGTCTCCACGGCTGTCTGGGCGCGATGGCCCGGCGAGCCGCCGGACGTATCGCCGTACGTCAGTACGATCTCGTCGCCCGGCGCGATATCGCCGTCGAGCACATCCACCCACACGACGTGGTACCACGGCCGCTGGAACGCCTTGAACCGATACTGCACGTCCAGGCGCGCGGCGGCAGTCGTCCGGGCGGTGAGGTAGTTCTCCGCGACGGGATCGGAGGTTTGAGGCCGCGCCCAGTCAGACGCGAATCGCCAGCAGACGAGGATCGACCCGGTGTTGTCGATACCGTAGCGCCCCGCAGTGTACGTGAACTCCCATGTGCCGTACTCACCGGCGATGACCGGGACGTCAGGCGTCAGTCGAGCCGTGCCATACCACGTGGCGTTTGCGGACGGTTCAACGGCGGCCACGTCGTACCGTTGCGGCAAGGGCGAGGAGATGGCGGCTGGTCCGCGTCATCCGGCGAACTCGTACGCTTCGATGCCGGTCACGCCGGGTCGGGCTCTGAACAGGCCCCCGGCATTCGGCTGTTCCGCCGCTTCGTCATCGCTCACGCCCGCCCGCGCGGTTGTGATGTACAGATCGCCGAGATCCTCGCCGCCGAATGCGCACGAGGTGACCTTCTCGGACGGGACGCGAATCGCGTCAAGCTTCTCGCCCGTCGCCGGGTTCCAGCGGACGACCTGCCAGCCGCCCCAGTGCGCCACCCATAGCATTCCCTCGGAGTCAATCGTCATGCCGTCGGGCACCCCGTCGGATTCAGGCACGGCCACCACGACGCGCTCCGCGGAGATTGCGCCTGTCTCCATGTCGAAGTCGTACGCGCGCACGTGCATGGTGGGCGTGTCGATGTAGTACATCGTGCGTGCATCGAGGCTCCACGCAATGCCGTTCGAGCACTGGACCCCAGATACCATCTTCTCGACTGATCCGTCAGCGTGGAGGCACCACAGCGCTCCGCCATCTGTCGGAGCCCCCGAGTCATAGGGCATCGTGCCGGCCCAGAAACGCCCCGCCGGGTCGCACTTGCCATCGTTGAAACGATTCGGAGAGCCATCTTCGGGATCGACGATCGGCGTCAGCTCGCCGGTGCCCAGGTCGAGGTTGTAGAATCCGTGGTGCAGCGCAACGGCGACGCCCCCGCCGGCGCGCGGTACGACCGTGCCCGTGGATTGCCCGATGTCGATCGTACGGTTCGAGCCCGTGGCCGGATCGTACACATGCACCATCTCGCCGACGATATCCACCCAGTACAGGACTTGCGACGGAGCGTGCCAGACCGCTCCCTCACCAAGCTCGGACCGTGAGTCCAGAACGAGTTCCACGTTCGTATCCATCGTGATAGGCCTTTCGTTCATTCACTGCCCACTACCGCAGGAGATCTCGTATCCCGTCAACGTGTTGCAGCACAGTGAAGCCGTCGATCCGTCTGGAGTTCGGTTGTGTCGCCGCTGTATCGGCGATGTTCTCATGCTTGAACCGGCGTTCGACCTCGAGAGGCCCCTCCCACACGAGCGGCTTGAACTCCGCCGCGCGACGAACCGCCGCCTCGACACCGGTACGGATGAGTTCACAGGATCGGTCGATGCTCAGGCTGAGGGTGCAATTGCGGCCGTAGCCGACCTTTGTTGCCACCGTTTCCACATCGCCCAACACATCACGCGCCTCTTCCACGACGTGATCGTCGCCGGAGACGAATATCGTCGGAACACGGAGGAGCGTTCCGGCGTACGCGCTGTCCATGCCGACCTCTCCATACTCTCGGCCGTTGATGATGACGCGATGCACGTCGGTTGAGGAATACGTGTGCGCGATGACGCCTCCGGCGGTGCCGGCCATGGCGTGATATCCGACCAGGCAGAGCCCGGCGAAGGATTCGTCCATGGCGGGGAACCGTTCCGGCCGGGGCGAGCCAAGCAGGATGCGGACGTCCGGATGGAGCTGTTCGTAGAGGAGATTCACGCCCGAACCGTGGGCGTCGTTGACGATGACCTCAGTCGCGCCTGCCGCGAACGCTCCTTCGGCGGCCGCATTCGCCTCTCGCGTCATAACTCTGCGGGAGAGTTCGTAGTGCTCCTTGTTGTCGCTGAGCGTGCTGGAGCCCTTCCCGACGATGCACGCCCCACCCTCGAAATCGACCATGATGTAGATCTTCGAACCATCGCTCATGGTGCTGGTACCTCGCTCGCCGCTGTGTGTGGTCCACTCCGGTACGCGTAGGGAGTCCGAATATGCGTACAGACGTGGCGCGGTGAAACCGTGAGCGGCGTTGGAGGGAGCGCAGCGCCCCGGTGGTTTGAACATCCGGCACGGAAATTGCAATTACTGAGAAGTGAGTCACGTTTCACCGATTGGTGAGGTGTGCTCCGCGATCCGGTTACGAGAAGGGCCGAACGCCCGAAAGCCGGAATGCATCGCGATTCGGGGCCGAGCAGATAGCCCGCGGCTGCGCCAGACTGGTTCATCAGTCCGTGAGCACGCCGCGTTGCACAATGGCAAAGGCCCGTGCCAAAATGTCCCCGCCGATTCCCGTCCAGGAAGATCGGCGGGGTCGGCTCGAATCCATTGACCCGATGCAGGGAGCGCGAGAATGTCACGTCCTCGGACTGGAAACAAGCGCGAACGGCTCATCGCTGCCGCGGTGGAACTATTCGCCGAAAAGGGCTTCTTCTACACCACCACGGCAGAGGTCAGTGCCCACGCAGGAGTCGCTGCCGGCACGCTGTATCTCTACTTCAACTCCAAGGACGATCTGCTCGTCGCCACGCTCGACACGTTCCTCGACGGATTCTCGCTCAACGTGATGCCGACGGTGTACTCGGGTACCTCGGCGCAAGACAAGCTCCGCAACTTCGTCATGGAATACGCGTCGTACCTCGAGAACAACCGCGACCTGGCTCAGGTGTTCTTCGTCGAGCTTCGTCAGAACAACATGGCATTGCGGAACGCGGCAGGTCGCGTGTGGGATCGCTATCACACGATAGTGCGCGATCTCGTCAAGGACATCCGGCGCGAAGGGCTGCTCGCCGACGCGGAGACTGACGCGGCTATGGCGCTCATCCTCGGCCCGGTGGAGATGGTGTCGATGCAGTGGTTGCTCGGGCACGATGCGAAGACGCCGACGGCGCACGCCGAGGCGCTCGTATCCGCGTTCTACGGGCAGCCTGCGGTCGAATCGAATCCCAGTCTGTCGTGAATTCGCAATACTGACGCCACGCTCAGATGGGCGATGCGTTGCCCATCCCTTGCCGCGCCCCATATATTGCAAGCGGAAGGTGGCGGGGTTGACCGCCATGACTGTACCACGGCGATCGGAGAAGGGGCGTGTGCGCCGATATGTCGAACTCTGAGGGCGGCATTCCGTGGAAAGCCGCTATGGCAGGCGCGCTTACCTCCGTAGTCGTACTCGCCGTCGTCGTGCTCCTTCGGCCTGAAGCTGATGGACCTGCGCCGGCGTCGACCGTGGAAGCTCCTCGCGAGGCATTGCTCCCTGTGGAGCAGCCCATTGAGAGCCCTGCTCCGCCCACCGAGACCCACGTCGAACGTACGCCCCCACCCGTTGAACGCCCGCGAGCGCAGTCGTTGCCGCCCAGGTCCGATCGGGAGTTCAGCACGATTCTGAGCGAGCAGCGAGCCATGTACGGCGCATGCTACCAGGCCGGCCTCGCCAATGATCCGGACATCGACGGCACAGTCACCGTGCGATTCCGGGTCGAGCAGGACGGAACCGTGTCCGAGGCTCACGTCGAGAAGACGTCCCTCCACAGCAGCGTTACCGAGGACTGCCTGATCCGCGTCATCAGATCGTGGCAGTTCCTGCCCGGCTACGCCGCCGACGCTTTCGAGCTGGACTTCCCGTTCACCCAGGGATAGGCGGGATGTCGTGGTCGATCAGGCGTTCATTGACTGCCTTCTTCGTCGCTGATAGCTTTCACGGCGAACAGCCGTCCGAATTGGCACCGCACTGGGACCCATGCATCGCACGCCGGACCCAGCGAGAGGTCTCACCGCGATGGTTCTTGCCCTACCGACAACAGCTCCGATCCCAGACGTCCACGCCGCTGTGGACAAGAGCGATATCTCGCCGGCTCCGGCAGGCGTTCGCCGGATCATCGTCTACCTGATTAGGCCGTCCCGATACGACGACGACGGATACGTCGTTCGCCACTGGCGCGGAGTGCTGCCGAGCAACACTCTCGCGTGTCTTGATGCCTTGACGCAGGACGTGGCACAGCGACGCTTGCTGGGCGAACACGTCCGGATCGAGACGCGGCTCATCGACGAGACAGTCGAGAAGGTCCGGGCGCGGCACATCGCTCGCGAGGCTCGTCGCGGCCATGCGAAAGTCATCGTCGGGCTTGTGGGCGTACAGACGAATCAGTTCTCCCGCGCCCACGACCTGGCCGTCCAGTTGCGCGCGGCCGACGTAACAGTGATGATCGGCGGCTTCCACGTCAGCGGAGTCATGGCGATGTTTCCTGACGACCCGCCGGACATAGCCGAACTCGTGGCCACTGGCACGACGGTTGTCGCGGGGGAGGTGGAAGATTGCTGGGTGAGGATCCTGTCGGACGCCGTGAACGATCGCCTGCGACCGGTGTACAACCTGCTCGCCGATCCTCCCGATCTCAGCACGAAGCCGGTACCTCGCACGTCGAAAGCGTACATGAAACGCTTCGCCATGCGTCACCTGGGCACGATCGATGCCAGCCGCGGTTGTCCGTTCTCATGCACGTTCTGCACGATCATCAACGTCCAGGGCCGGAAAATGCGCTGCAGGGACGCTTCGCACCTGCGGAGCGTGCTCCAGGCGAATCACGGCGAGGGAATCACCCACTACTTCTTCACGGATGACAACTTCTCGCGGAACAAGAACTGGCGACCGATCTTCGAGGAACTCATCGCGGTGCGCGCTCTCGGCTACGACATCGGTTTCATGATGCAGGTCGATACGATCTCGTACAAGACTACGGATTTCGTCGAACTTGCTCGCCGGGCCGGGTGTAGCCAGGTCTTCATCGGTATGGAGAGCATCAATGCCGAGAATCTGCAGGGCGCGGGGAAGGGGCAGAATGACGTATCGGACTACGGGCGCATGACCACCGCCTGGCGCGACGCCGGAATTGCCACTCACGTGGGCTATATCATCGGGTTCCCGTTCGATACGAGGGAATCGGTGCGCGAGGATGTCCGTCGGCTGGCGGAGGAGATTCGGGTCGATCAGGCGTCGTTCTTCATGCTCACACCGTTGCCCGGCTCGGTTGACCACAAGCGGATGATAGAGACCGGCGTGCCTCTTGATGCCGACCACAATAGCTATGACTCGTTTCACACGACGATGCGGCACGCGCGGATGAGCGCCGGCGATTGGGTCGGCGCATACCGCGACGCGTGGCGGGACTTCTACTCCGTGGACAGGATGAAGGCGTCGCTGCGCAGATCGCCGCGGCGGACGTACTGGAACACTCTCATCAACTTCCTCTGGTACAAGCACTCCGTCGTCGTGGACGATGCACATCCCATGGTCACCGGCTTCCTCAGAATGAAGGGCAGGCATTCGCGTCGGCCGGAGATGTCCGTGGAGTGCCTCGGCGCATACTGGCGCGGGCGCATTCGCGAGGTTGCTCGCGACATGCGGCTGCGGTTTCATCTCATGCTCGAGCTGCAGGAGGTATGGCTCCAGACGCGCCGTCGCACGGATACGGAGCTGCTAGTCGCCGACTTCCTGAATCGTGTTGCTCGGCAGTCCAAACGCGCGCGGCTGCGCCTGGTCGACTGGCAGGAGGCCTTCGGAGCGGCGCATGCGCGGGTTCCCTCGCGTCTCCGGCTGCTGACCGGGCGCCTGAATCCGCTCTCATTGCGATGGACCTACACTCGGCAGGACCTGGCCAACTTCTGGGAGATTACCCGGTCCAGGCTGCGTCGAGGCGCGCTCTACCGCATTAACTGGCTTCGGGTTGCATGGAACATCACCCGGGACATGACCATCACGGCTCGGTTCGCCCTGGCCCTCGCGCGCGGCGTCTGATCGCCGGACTCCGCGCATTGCTGCGTGGTGCCGCCGACGCGATCTGGCCGCCGGTGTGCCCGGTATGCGGCTGCGATCTCGATTCCGTCGAGATCGCGTGCCGTGCCTGCATCGCTCGCTTGAGCCCTCTTGATGGGCGACGATGCCGCGTGTGCTCCGATCGGATCAATGGGAGTGGCGACACGTGCGGTCCCTGCGCGGCCCTGCCGGAGGCCACGTCGGCGCGTGTGATCGCGTGCGAGTATGAGCGCGTTCGTCCGTGGGTGATCGCGTACAAGTTCGGGCATCGCGTGGTCGTCGGGCCGGTACTGGCCAGGGCGTTCGCTGATCTCGTTTGGGAGCGTGTACGGGCGGCATCGCCGGATGTCGTCATGTTCGTGCCGATCCACGTGACGCGCCAACGGGAGCGTGGCTTCAACCAGTCGGAGTTGCTGGCTCGGGAGCTGGCGGCGCGTCTTCGCGCCGGGGTGGACGACCATTCACTTGAACGGCATCGCAGGACACTGCCCCAGGCGCGGCTGGGTTCCCGAGAGGAGCGCGCCGAGAATGTGCGCGGTGCGTTCCGTATCGGTGATGGGGCAGGTGTGGAAGGCCTCCGTATCGCTCTCGTGGACGACGTCGTGACGACCGGGGCTACTGCGGGACAGTGTGCCGCGGCGCTGCGATCCGCTGGGGCGAAGGATGTCTTCGTGTGTGCGCTCGCCCATCCGTTCCTGGCGCCGGGAGGGGATGTCGACGTGGCCGAATTCGACCTCTGACCGTCATCCCTCCGCCTGCCGCGCATCGCTCACTCGTCGTACGACCTCCAGCGCGAGCCTGCGGTACGCTCGTGAGCCTGACGCGCCGGGGTCGGCGACAACGGACGGTGACCCCAGGAACGTCGCTTCGTTCAGGCGCGCGTTGTGCGGGATGTACGCATCCATGAGCATGCCGCCCAGGCTTTCCCGCAGTTCCCGCCAGACGCGCGGGGAGCTGGCTGTGCGGGCGTCGTACATCGTCACGAGTACGCCGTCGATGGTCAGGTTCGGGTTGTCGGTCCGGTTCACGTCGCGGATGAGCCGGAAGAGCTTGCCCATGGACTTGAGCGCGAAATTCCCGCATTGCACCGGGATGAGCACTCCGTCCGCCGCGCAGAGCGCGTCAAGTGTCATCTCGCCGATGAGCGGCGGGCAGTCGAGCACGACCCACGCGTATTCCGCTCGAGCCGCTGCGACGATTCTGCTCAGCACGGTGCGGTCCGCCGCAAGCTGGAGGAGAAGGCGGCTTTCGTCCGCCGTCCGGAGTCCGTTCGGTAGGATCTCCAGGCCGTCCACGGCGGTCGCGAGGATTGCATCGCGTGGCGTGACCTGCCCCTGGAACACGTTCAGCAGCCCGGCATCGATCTGCTCCGGCTGGAGGCCGAAGGCCAGTGTTGCGGCTCCGTCCGGGTCGGCGTCGACGAGCAACGTGCGATGGCCGTCGAGCGCCAGCGCCGCGGCAAGGTTGCAGGCGGTTGTCGTCTTGCCCACGCCCCCTTTCGGGTTCATGATCGCAAACGCGTGACATGTCCGCTCGGCGGCGGTTGTCATGGCGTTTCGTCAAGCGACTGGCGGCACTCGGCAATCGCATCCCGAGCGACGTCGAGGTCGCGCTCGGCTCGCTCGATCGACTCTTGGAGAACGGCTGCCGCGTCCGGCGAAATGAGCTCCGACAGGTCGCGCATTTCCTCCGCGGTGTCGAGGAGTCTCCTCGCGGCTGCGACGAGGTCATGATACGGCGTGTCGTCCACGAATTCGACGGCAGGCTCGCCAGCGACGGCATCGGGCTTTGAAAGCACGGCTGGAACGGGCATGCCCTCAAGCGCGGTATCGCGGTCGACGCCCAGCAGCGAGAGTCTCGCGACGCCTTGTGCAAGGCCGGCCAGCGCCTCGACTCGATCCTCCGGCCCGGCCGACTGCGCCCACTGCAGCGATCCTCGCTGCTCCAGCATCAGATCCACCACCCAGGGGACGTCTACGTAGTTCGCCGACGTGTGCAGCATCTCAAGTGCTTCGGCATACGCATGGGCGCATTCCGTGCGATCCAGCGCCGGGAGGTTGTCCTGCATCACGCGCGACCATGTGCGTACCGCGTCGAGGAAGAACTCCCGCAGATCGACATCCTCGTCATCGTGGACGATGTCGTATTCGCCGTCCGTTAGCGCTACCACCGCCGCGGTTGCGTCAGTTTCCGTCGGAGCGATCGCTACGTCGTCCGCCGGTGGCGCATCGGGGTGCGGCAAAGGGAGTTGAGCAGTCTCCATCGGGGCGTCGGACGCCTGCCCGCCGGCATCGCCCTCTCCCGGCGTTCGGAGCACCTCGACGCGTGCGACGACCTCGGTGGCGGCTTCACCGGCCGTCAGATTGCTCTCGACGTCCCGCAGCCGCTCCAGCAGTTCGTCCGCGCCATGCAGTTCCGCCGCGGCTACCGCCGTGCGCAGTGCGCCGTCGAGCGTCTCCCTGCGACGGGCTTCGGCCTTCTGGTCGGGAGCCTCGACGAGGGCGACGGCTGCCTCGTGGATTCGCTGTACATGCTCGTTGAGCATTGCGTCCAACGTGGTAGTGGCGTTGACCGGTTGTTCGTCCATGGTTCCCGATCCGCGGCGTTTCGGCGACATCACTCGGCCATGTCCGGCGCGTCGAGGCCCGCGCTGTGCGCAAGGAGCCACTCGGTGACGGCCTCGCCGACCAGACCGTCCGCGACGACGCTGTCGGCGATCTCCAGTCGGATCGCCGCTTCGGGCATCTCCGGCGCGATGCACGTGTCCGGAGCCTGCACGATGCACCCGCCCCCGAGCCGATGGATCTCTCCGGCGCCCTTCGCGGCGTCCTCCCCGTGTCCCGCCAACACGACGGCGAGAGCACGGTCGCCGTAGGTCTCGGCAATGCTGAACAGGGCCCAGTTGATCGTCTGCGTGCTCTTGAAGAGCGAGGGCCGGTCGCCCACCTGAAGCCTTGCGGGTTCCTCTCCGCGCCCCGGCTCGACGTTCACGTAGTCGTCGGAGCACGCGACATGACATACCCCGGGTTCCAGTGGGGCGCCGTTCACTGCGCGTCGAACCGGAACAGGCGAGTACTTGCCGAGGAAGTCCGCGAGCGGCTCGACGACATCGCCGTCGACGTGCTGTATCACGAGGATCGACGCATCGATACCTCTCGGTAGCGACGCGAGGAAGCGTATCGTGGCCCCCACTCCGCCGGTACCCGATCCGGCAGCGACGAGGCAGCCGGCGCCGAGGCCCTCACGGTCGTGTGTTGGGAGCGAGTGCCGCGGAGGGCGTACACGCCGGATGTTCCTCACCTGCACCCCTGCCGCGACGGTGATCTTCTCCAGCAGGCGCGACATCTGCTCACGCTGTTCGTCGCCCGAGGCCGCGGCGGGTTTCGCCATCACGTCGACAGCGCCGAAACGAAGACACTCAAACGCCGCGTTGCTGCCCTCCTGTGTCAGGGCGCTCACAATCACAACGGGACGCGGCTGTTGTACCATGATCTGCTTCAGCGCTCGAAGTCCGGGTTCATCGGGAAGATCGAGATCGAGCGTGATCACGGACGGGTCCCGCTCCCGCACGAGGCGCACCGCCTCCTCGCGGCCTGAGACGGCACCGATCACCTGCGCGTCTGGTGTCTCACTCACAGCTACCGTGAGGGCTTGCCGGAAAGGCGCCGACCCGTCGACCACGAGGATCCGCAGCGATCCGACCCCCGACGGAGCGCCGTCAAGCAGCGTGCTGAGTGGGTCGGCGTCGTCCCGGTCTCCCGTTCCGAGCACGATTCCGAGCGCCGCGAGCGTCCTGACGGCGGAGTGCGCCTCGAAGCGGTCCGTGCCGGTTACCTCCGCGATCTCCCGGAGAGTACGCTGTCCATCCAGGGCGGCGAGTACGAGTGACTCATGGCGCCGCAGACTAGGCTCATGCCGCTCTGTAAGCTCGGCCAGGCGCTCTCCGCGCGCGGCGAGCGCCACAGGTTGCTCCCACGTCTGTTCAAGGGCGTCCTGCAATTTGGCCGCCTCGACGAGCACATCGTGAGTGCTTCGCGTCGTCGAACGCTCCTCGGTTCGATCGTGTGAGGTGAGGGCGAAATGTCCGGATTGCCACGAGATGAATCGCAGGATCGCGTCGTCGCCATACCATCCCTCGCCCTCGGCGTGGACGGGCCGGCCTTCCTCGAAGTAGACGCACCCGTCGGCGTCGCCACGCCTCAGCTCGATGCGACCAGTCTTGCGACCCATCTCCAGAATGTGGAAGATGTCCGCCAAGCTGACTTCCGACAGATCTCCGGCGAGATCGGCGGAGGTGGTGGACCCGAGGCTCTTCGCGCGGTCGACCTTCGCTGCGAGATGTCCGACCTTTGTGATCAGATCTGCCGTGTCGAATGGCTTCGTCAGGAATTCGTCCGCCCCGAGCTGCATCGCTTCGAGCCGGTTCTCGACCTCGCCGTGGGCTGTGAGTACGACGAACGGGACGTGGGATACTCGGGGATTGCCGCGCACCCAGCGGAGCAGCTCGAAGCCGTCCATCGTGGGCATGGCGAGGTCGCACAGTACTACATCGGGTACGGCCACTTCCATGAGGCGGATGGCATCGGTGCCGTCCGCGCCCTGAAGCGTCTCGTACCCCTCGGCGTCGAGCAGCGCACCTATCAT
Source organism: uncultured bacterium (assembly GCA_964510105.1). GTDB lineage: Bacteria > Latescibacterota > MWCZ01 > MWCZ01 > MWCZ01 > CAZWQW01. The sequence continues at coordinate 5,317 of CAZEAI010000005.1, read as the reverse complement.
GGTGGTGATCAGCTGCTCGTCATCGACAATCAGTATGCGTGCCGCCATCTGTCTCTGCCGTGCCCGTAAGGGGGGGGGACGCGTCTGGCCGAGACCCCCTTGCGAGGCCATTGGATTCCCGGCGCAGCAACGCGCTTCCGAACACTGCACTCTTCTCCCAATGTAGGCGGTCCATGGGGGAGGGTCAATCGATTCAGGTACTGAAATCATCGATGTGACGGGAGATTCATTGGCGAGACGGAGTGGCGTTTCGGCATTTGGTTCATCGTTTCCCCTCTCGCTACCTTACCATTCGTACGCTGCATTTGACAGCGTGTAGCGCCTCGACTCCCCACGCTGTTTCATCGCCGGGTGGCAACTCCATGGGTATGCGGACGGACTTTCTCGTCATAGGCACCGGAATAGCCGGGCTTTCCTTCGCGCTACAAGCCGCGCGTCACGGCTCTGTTGCCGTGGTGACGAAGCGTCGGAAGGACGACACGAACACGAACCGCGCTCAGGGAGGCATCGCGGCTGCCCTCAGCTCCCTCGATGGCCCCGAGAACCATCTGAGCGATACACTTACGACCGGAGCCGGGCTCTGCAATCCCGCTGCCGTCGAGCTGGTGACGCGCGAAGGCCCGGCGATCGTTCGGCAGCTCGTGGACTGGGGAGTGCGTTTCACCCATGACGAGCATGGGGAACTTGCCCTGGGCCGCGAGGGCGGACACTCCCACAGCCGCATCGTGCACGCGCACGACCTCACCGGTGCTGAGATCGAGCGCGCGCTTCTGGAAGCCGTCGAACGGCATCCCGACGTGGTACTGCTTGAGAACCACGCTGCGATCGATCTCATAACGGAGCACCACCTCCCGGGAGTCCGCCCCGGACGCCGCGTGACATGCTGGGGAGCTTACGTCCTCAACGTTCCGGACGGCTGCGTGACGCCCTTCCAGGCCCGAACGACGGTGCTCGCGACAGGCGGCGCAGGGCAGATCTGGCGGCACACGACCAATCCCGAGATAGCCACCGGTGACGGCGTGGCGATGGCGTATCGCGCCGGCGCTCGAGTCGCCAATCTGGAGTTCATGCAGTTCCATCCGACGATGCTCCACGATCCGAACGGCGCGCCCTGGCTCATCAGCGAGGCAATGCGCGGCTTCGGCGGCATCCTGATCAACGATGACGGACGCCGGATAATGGCGGACGAGCACGAACTGGCGGATCTCGCGCCGCGCGACATTGTGGCCCGCGCCATCGACCGCGAGCTGAAACGTTCCGGACATCAGTGCGTCTACCTCGACGTCACTCACAAGCCGGCCCAGGAGATCGTGGAGCGCTTCCCGGCCATCCACGCCACGTGCCTTGAACGAGGCATCGACATAACGGCGCAGCCGATTCCCGTTGTCCCGGCGGCGCACTACATGTGCGGTGGTGTGCTTACCGATCTGGACGCGCGAACCGACATCCGCAACCTCTACGCATGCGGCGAGGTCACCTGCTCGGGTGTCCACGGCGCGAACCGCCTCGCGTCCAACAGCCTGTTGGAGGCGGTTGTGTTCGCCAACAGAGCCGCCGAGGCGGCGTTGCGCGATCGACGTCGTCGCGTCGAGATGCCCGATGTACCGGAGTGGGACGACTCGGACACATTCGACGTCGAGGAATGGGTCCTCATGCGCCATGACTGCGAGGAGATACGCGACCTCATGTGGGACTATGTCGGGATAGTGAGGTCCGACGTGCGCTTGCGGCGCGCGAACCATCGGCTTGAACTCATATGGACTGAAATCGAGGAGTTCTACCGGCGAGCGCACGTGACCGAGGAACTCATCGAGCTGCGGAATATGGTCAGCGTCGGCGCGCTGGTTGTACGCTGTGCCCTGGAGCGGCGTGAGAGCCGTGGACTCCACTGGACGACGGACCATCCGGACGTGGACGACGAGCAGTTCGGCAGGGATACGGCCCTGCGCGCTCGACGGCGCAGACGAGGACGGAGTCGGCCCGATCTCCCACGCGTCGGCGGCAAACTGCCGGAGCACCACGAAATACCCGGCCCGAGCCACTCGGCCAACGGTCAGTGACGCCCTAGCAGGCGTCGCCGTGTGCCGTTGGACATCCTCCGCGCGCCCCTTCCGCTCCACGACGCCCCCTCCGATCTTTCGATAGTCCGCGTCAACACCGACCATCCCACCAGGAGCGCCGAATGTCCGCGACGACCATCCGCATCTGGGAACCCTCGAACCATGTTCGACGCAACTGGCCCGTAACGGTGAGCGTCCCGTTCGCGCGTGGTGCGGTGACCGGCCCGAGGCAGGTCATCGTCCGGGACCCGCGTTCGGGCCAGATACCGGCACAGCGTCGGGTGCTGGGTACTTGGGATGACGGGTCGGTGAAGTGGCTCCTCCTCGACTTCCCCGTCGAACTTGCACCGCGTGAGACCGTGGAATTCGGAATCGAGATCGCTTCCGAGCCGGTCGGTGTGGACGCGCACGATGGGCTTCGCATAGAGTGGGCCGGGGCGGATCTGCGGATTGACACTGGTCCGATGCAACTGGACCTCGCCGCGGACTCGGGCGGGCTGCTCCGGCAACTCACCGCGCACGGTGTGAGCTACGGCGAACGGCTCGGCACGATTCAGCTACGGCAACCCGGCGGGCGGATACTCGAAGGCGGCCACGGCCGCGCGAACGTCGATCTCGAGGAAAACGGTCCTCAACGAGGCGTCATCGCGATTCGCGGGAAGCACAGCGACGAAGACGGCTCCTGCCTCGACTACGTGCTCCGGCTCGTCGTGTACGCGCATCAGCCGGTCCTGCGATGGTACTACACCATCGAGAACCGCGAGCAGGGCGACGTGGAGCTGGCGAACGCACAGATCATACAGCCCATCGACCTGAACCAGCGCACGTCGTGGGCGCACGTGGGAACCGATCGCGAGCGGTACGCCATGCCCGAGGGCTGGGTGTCGATGACGACGGATCGCCTGGAGACCCGGGCGACGGACGGGCACCGGCAGTCCGGCAACATCAACACCATTCGCGCGGAAGTGCAGATGGAGCCGTTCCTGGTGGTCGGCGACGACGAGCGAATGGTGATGTTCCTGCCGCGATGGGCGCACTTCCTCTACCCAAAAGCCGCGCACTACTACGGCCGCGCGCTCCGGTACGACATCTGGCCCGATTGGGCCGGTACGTGGACACTCCGGCGTGGGATGGCGAAAACGCACGAGTTCACGATGCGATTCGCTCCTCCGGCCGAGAGCTACGACGCCGCGATGCCCGAGATCGCTCCGATGCTGCGCCCGCTCATCCCCGAGGTGCCGCCGGAGTGGGTGGAGTCGACTCGGTCGATGCCGGTGTTCTTCCCAGCGAAGCCCGACAAGTACCCCGCGCTTGAGACGCGTCTCACGCAGACATTTCGCCAGCGCGCCCGCGCGTACGGGATGCTGCATTTCGGCGACGCGCCCAGTCCCGCCTACACCGCGCAAGGTCGTGGGAGGCGCGGCGAGGGAGAAGAGTCGCTCATCTGGGTGAACAACGAGTACGATCTTCCTCACATGGCGATGCAGCAGTTCCTCCGCTCCGGCGACCGGAACGTCTGGCTGTCCGATGTCGAACCGACGATCTGGCATATGATGGACGTCGACAGCGTGCTCCACGACCCGGACAATCCGGTGAACGTCGGTGGCCAGGTGTATCATTCGGCGGATCACGTCGGCCCGCCGGGTGGAGGCGTAGACCCGAGCCATGAATGGGTGGAGGGGCTGATCACGTATCACCTACTCACCGGACTGGAGCATCCCAGAGAGAAGGCGCTTGCCCTTGGGGAGCACCTGATTCGCTGGACCGACATGTACCAGGCGCGACTGGGTCGGGATACGACGGCGGCGAGGGTGTCCGGATGGGCGCTGATAGCTTTGACGGCGCTCTACGAATTCACCCACGACGAGCGCTATCTCGCCGCCTGTCTGGAGCACGCAAAAGGGATTGCCTCGCGCATCGAGGACGGAATCGGCCATCTGACGGAAACCGTGTCGTATGGATTCCCGTATCGCGCCGGATTCATGACCGACCTCGCCGTCACGGGCCTCAAGCGGCTGCACGATGTGGGCGGGGACGATCGGTGGAAGGATCTGGCGATCCGGATGCTGGACGATCAGTTGGAACATCTCATGGCGCCGACGGGGCTACTCTGGTACAAGGAGTTGCCGGAGAATCACTATCCCATGATGAGCCTGTTCGACCTGGAGGTCATGGCGTACGCATACCGCTGGACGGGCGACAAGCGATACCTTGAGCATGGGCTGCGGCTGTACTCACTCGCCGGGCCGCTGACGATTCCGTTCCAGCAGTTCGGCGCGTTTCTCAACGAAGCGCCGGAGGGCGCGCTCTACGAGAGAATCGAGTACTACCGGCGGGATGCGCACTCGCTGCTGTGGTTTCGGTTTCTGCTCCCGTTCTGCGACGTGCTTGACGAACTGGGCCTGCTTGAGCAGTTCGAGCCGCCGCGGATCCGGATGCCGGAGAACGACGTCGAGGCGTAGCGCTACTCGGATGCCGCGCCTCTGCCGAGGACGCGCAGCAGCGTCTCCGGTTCGTTGGTGAGGATGCCGTCCACGCCGCAGTCGATGAGCCGCGTCATCTCGTTGGCGTGATCCGCGTAGAACACGTTCACGACAATGTCGAGTTCGTGCGCGCGCTTCACGAAAGCGGGTGTCACGTATCGCGCGAACGCCTGGACGATCTTGCTGCCGATGCGGTGGTTGTAATCGAGGGATTCCTCGTCGCGCTGGCCGGTGAGGTTGCAGATCGGGCGCGCAGGATCCAGCTCGCGAGCGAGCAGTACAACGTTCTCCTCGCCCGCAATGAATGCACGGTCGTCGAAGCCGTGCCTCTGTAGCGCGTCCACTACGGTCCGTGTGAGCGGCGCGGCGCTGTCGTCGGTGGCGTAGATCTGCACATCCAGGCCGACGCCCGTAGGACCGGCGTATTCCAGCGCCTCGTCGAGCGTCGGTACGCGGGTGCCGCGGTATGAATCGTTGAACGTCGCGCCGGCGTCCAGTTCGCGCACCTCGGCAAGCGTCATCTTGCCGACGGGAGCGTCGCCGTCGGTCGTCCGCTTGACCGACGTGTCGTGCATGATGACCGCGTGGCCGTCCGCGGTAAGCCGGACGTCGAATTCGAGCAGGTCGACGCCCAACTCGATTGCGTGCTCGAACGCGGGTATGGTATTTTCGGGACGCGCGTGGGATGCGCCGCGATGCGCGATGACGTTCATGTGGGCCATGGATGCGTCCTCGGAGAGTTGGGTTATCGGACGGGTCGTGAGACACGTCCGC